>CAZODI010000107.1:1972-4273 GCA_964578535.1 uncultured Syntrophaceae bacterium | reverse complement strand
AGGGGATTCGGCTTGGTACGAAAGGAAAAGAAAAAAGGAAGAGGAGCGGATTTGAAATCCGCCCCTCCGTAGAGGCCGGAGTCCGGGCTTCCGCCCGTCTCCCGTCTGTTTGCCGCCTCCTATTTCCGGGCGGCGATCTTGCTCCAGGTATCGCGAAGGGACACGATCCGGTTGAAAACGGGCTTCCCGGGGCGGGAATCCTTCATGTCCGCACAGAAGTAGCCGATCCGCTCGAACTGCCAGCGGCCGCCCGCCGGCGCCTCCCCGAGGGACCGCTCCACGAAACAGCCCGTCAGGACCTGGAGGGACTCCGGATTGAGGTGGTCCAGGTAATCCTCTCCCGCCGGATCGGCGACCGTGAACAGCCGGTCGTACAGCCTCACCTCCGCGGGCACGGCATGCTCCGCCGACACCCAGTGGATGACTCCGTCGACCTTGCGGCCGTCCGCCGGCGGGCCGCTTAAGGTATCCGGATCATACGTGCAGTGAAGCTCCAGGATGTCGCCGGTCTTTTCGTCCTTCACCAGGCTCTCGAAGCGGATCACGTAGGCGTTCCGGAGGCGAACCTCCTTCCCGGGCGCCAGGCGCTTGTACTTCTTCGGGGGGTTCTCTTCGAAGTCCTCCCGCTCGATGTAAAGGACCCTGGAGAAAGGGACTTTCCGGGAGCCCATGTCGGGCTTCTGGGGGTGGTTGGCGGCGTCGAGATCCTCCGTCCGCCCCTCCGGGTAGTTGTCGAGAACAACCTTCAGGGGGCGGAGAACGGCCATCGCCCGGGGAGCCGTCTCGTTCAGGTCGTCGCGGACACAGGATTCCAGCAGCCCCATGTCGACGAGGTTGTCGTTCTTGGCCACGCCGATGGCGGCGGCGAAGCTCCGGATCGCCGCCGGCGTATAGCCCCTCCTCCGCATTCCCGCCACGGTGGGCATGCGGGGGTCGTCCCAGCCGTTCACGAAACCCCGTGTGACCAGCTCGATGAGGCGGCGCTTGGACAGGACGGTATAGCTTACGTTCAGGCGGGCGAACTCGATCTGCCGCGGCCGGTCGCCGGGGATGAGCTGCTCCACGAACCAGTCGTAAAGGGGGCGGTTGTTCTCGAACTCCAGCGTGCAGATGGAATGGGTGATCCCCTCGAGGGCGTCGGAGAGGCCGTGGGCGAAATCGTACATGGGATAGATCACCCATTCGTCTCCGGTCCGGTAGTGGGGTGCCCGCTTGATCCGGTACATGATGGGATCCCGCATGACGATGTTCGGCGAGGCCATGTCGATTTTTGCCCGGAGCGTGTAGGTCCCGTCGGGGAACTCCCCCGCCCGCATCCTCGAGAAAAGGTCCAGGTTTTCCTCGACGGAGCGGTTCCTGCCCGGGCTCTCGCGCCCGGGCTCGGTGAAGGAGCCCCGGTATTCGCGCATCTCGTCCGGAGTCAGGTCGCACACATAGGCCTTGCCGTCCTCGATGAGCCGCCAGGCGAAGTCGTAGAGGGCCTCGAAGTAGTCGGAGGCGAAGAACAGGCGGTCCTCCCAGTCGAACCCGAGCCAACGGATGTCGTCCTTGATCGACTCGACGAACTCGAGGGATTCCCCCTCCGGGTCCGTGTCGTCCATCCGCAGGTTGCAGGTGCCGCCGTACTGGGCGGCGATGCCGAAGTTGAGGCACACGCTCTTGGCATGGCCGATGTGGATGTAGCCGTTCGGCTCCGGGGGAAATCTCGTGGCGACGCGACCGTCGTGCTTGCCGGTCCGGTTGTCCTCGTCGATGATGTCGCGGATGAAGTCGGTGGGAGGAGGGGTGCTTGTCTCGTTCATGGTGAAGGCTCCTTGGGAAGATTCCATCCCCTTCCGGGTCCGCCGGACGCCCGGGGAGACGTCGCGGATTTCCGGAAAGGCCGATGAACTATAGGGAATTTGATCTCCTGCGTCAAGAGAATGAGCGGGGCCGGCATCCATCGGCAGGGAGGGAAGAACAGCACGGAAGGTTTTGAAGAAAGGAACACACCGCACTGCGGGAACAACGAACTCAATGCTTCTGCCGATGTCCGAGCATTCTCTCCACTTCTCTCGACAGGCATTCGAAATCATAGGGTTTCTGGAGAAAGCCGTCGCAGCCCCGGTTGAGGATCTGCTGCGCCTGTCCTTCGATGCTGTACCCGCTGGAGAGAAGGACGCGGACCTCCGGATTGATCTCCCGGAGCAGGTCGAAGGTCTCGCCGCCCGACAGGCCCGGCATGACCATGTCCAGGATCACCAGGGCGATCTCTTCCTGATTTTTCGCATAAACGTCCAGGGCCTCCCGGCCGCCCGCCGC
>CAZODI010000107.1:0-1872 GCA_964578535.1 uncultured Syntrophaceae bacterium | reverse complement strand
GTGTCGCCGATCGAGATCTTCACGAATCTCCCGGCATCGGCCACCACAGGCGCGGTGTGGCCGCCGCCGGCATACAGATTCTCCGTCTCCACGGTGAGCGTCCCTCCCCCGCTCATCGCCTGGCCGGCATTCACAAAAAGATTCATCAGCATATGGTCCATCTGCCCCCGGTCCACATGGACCGTCCAGAGCCTCTTTTCGAGCTTTTTCAGAATGGTGATGTCCCTTCTCGTCCGGCCGAACATGGAGGATGCCTGCTCGATGATCTCGTTCAGGTCGGTGGGCTTGACCTCGTACCGTCCCTCCCGGGCGAAACCCAGCAGTTGTTTCGTCAGGTCGGCGCCGCTGGCAACCTGCTGCTCGATCTTCTTCAGCCGCCTGTGATGGGGATGAGCGTCCTCCATGCCCAACAACATCAGCGATGCCTGCCCCTGGATACCCATCAGCAGGTTGTTGAATTCATGGGCGATCCCTCCCGCCAGCGTTCCGATGGACTCCAGCCTCTGGGCCTGCCTCAACTGTTCTTCCAGGCGGATCTTCTCAGCCTCCGCCCGCTTTCGCTCGCCGATGTCGCGGGACACCGCGAGAACGCCGACCGGCCGGCCGTCCCTGTCCCGGACGAAGCAGAGACCCACCTCAAGCCATACCGTCGAGCCGTCCTTCCGGTACTGTTCGAGCTCCAGGATGCGGATTCTGCCCGGATCGGAAGTCCGGTCCGCTTCCCGGGCCACCTCCTCTTCAAAGACACCCATGCAGACCTGGAAGGATTCGGGGGTCATGACCCGATCCAGGGTCTGCTCCACGGCTTCCTCAGAGGTGTACCCGCGGAGCCGGAGGACGGAGGGGCTGACGTAGGTATGGCGAAGATTCATATCGTGGAATGAGATAATGTCCGCCGTGTTTTCCGCGATGACACGGTACTTCTCCTCGCTCACCCGGAGCGCCTCCTCGACCTGGGCTCGCTCCTGCATTTCCTGCATCAGTTTCCGGTTGGCATCGGACAGTTGCCGTGTCCTCTCCTCGACGCGCCTTTCCAGATCCTCCCCGGCCTGCCGCAGCTTTCCCTTGGCCGTTCTCAGATCGGAGATCACCCCTTGCAGCTCGTCGTTCATCTCCTCCAACCGGAACTGGTTTTGCTCCCTCAGATTCTCAGCGAGATAAGCCAGCGCCGAGACCAGAAGAAAAGAGCTCATGAACCGGATCTTGAAATTCAGGGAATAGCCGCCGACAACGCCGGGGGGATTATCGAGGGAAAAGACGATCAGCGTCGGAAGCGTGAGAGCCACCGTGGCAATCGCTCCGTGCCTGGCCCCCAGCCCGAAGCAGGCAATCAGGGGATAGGTATAATACCAGACAAATCCCGTTTCATACGCGCCTCCATAGAACAGCAGGTACCAGCACAGGAGGGTGTAAAAGCTGATGGTCGCATACAGTCCGAACGGATAATTCCCGGATCGGCGGACATAAACCAGGATCAGCAGCAGAATGAAGGCCAGGATATAATCGATGAGAAAGAGAGAGAGGATGGAATTGAAATACGAGATGGTTCCCTGAACCAGGAGAAAAACGATTCCAACCGTCGTCCCGGTGAACAGGAGCGTGACCTTCCGGGTGGCTTCGACGTCATACGTCTCATGCCTGCCGTTTGTGAACAGTTCCAGCAGGAATCGCTTCCATCGTTCGAGCATCGCAGTCCCCCTCCCCCGAAAGGAACGTTGCCGCTCATATCATAAGACGGCCGCCGATGCCATACCGTCTGAAGGGGGCGGATTTCAAATCCGCTCCTCTTCCTTTTTCTTTTCCTTTCGTACCAATCCGAAGCCCCTTTCCTTTTCCAGTCAGCGCATCGGCGCGGGGGCTGCCACGGGGGCG
>CAZODI010000106.1:0-4614 GCA_964578535.1 uncultured Syntrophaceae bacterium | reverse complement strand
TGTTGGTTGACTGAAGGCTGAGCAGGGTGCTCCGCATTCCTGTGCTAAGCTGAATTGCGTCTGACATGGTTTTTCTCCTTTTCTGGATTTTTTTGCCGGCGTTCTTGCCGGTTTTTTATACTGCTTTCTCTTGATTGGCTGGTCTCTCGTCCCGGGTCCTTCCGGACCCGCTCCCGCCGCGGTCAAATCATTCGGATTCCCTGGCCGCCACCTCCTCTCCCTTTCCTTTCCGGTTATCCGTGATCATGAATGGTTGACTCACCGTTCTTTGTTCCTTTTGATCTTCTTATCGACACGGGGGAGGCGAAACTTGAGAAAAATTTTTTATACAAAAAAACTCTGCCGAAACGGACACCTGGGGTGCTCCAGCGGAAAGGGAAAAGACGATGAGGATCTGTGGAGAAAGAAAAACGAAGGGATGGAACAGGAGGGGTTATTTCATGAAATCCAGGATGGAGAGATCCCCCACCCGGGAGGCCAGCTTGTAGGAGGCCTCGAGGGCCAGTTCCTGCTGGCTGAGCTGGACGGCCAGCTCCGCCGTGTCGGCGGTCTCGGTCTCATCCACCAGGTCGGCCAGCTTTGCGTCGAGGTTCGTCAGGTATGCCTTCGCCGACTCCAGCCGGTCCTGCCGGACGCCGTTGATGGACCGGGCCTCAAGGACCCGGGTCGAAAGCGCCTCGAGATCGTCCGCGGCCTGGCCGATGGCGGCGGAATCGCCGCTTGCGAGGGCGGTCGAGAGATCCTCCAGGATCCGGAAGACGTTCTTGCCGTTTTCGTAGAATACATCGTCTCCCGTGGTGCTGTAATCCAGGGTTGCCTGCCTGCCGACGGCGACGGTGAGACCGTCGCCGCTCCCTTCGTAGGTGTAGGTCCTGTTGCCGAAGGCGTCCGTTGCTACCGAGAAGGCGACTTCATCGGCATTTGTCCCGGCGAAGAGATAGCGGTCCCCACATTTTTCGTTCGCCAGGCTCAACAGCTCCGTCCGGATCGCCTCGATGGCGTCAACGGCGGTCTGCCTCGACCCGGCATCGGACGAGACGTTTCCCGCCGCCAGATCGGCGGCCTGTTCGACGAGGGTCTCCACGCGCCCCAGGACTAAGTCGGTCGTTTCGAGCCAGAGGTTCGTCGAGGAGATCTGGTCCTGGTACTGGGCGATCTCGCTCCGGGCGGAGTTCCATTCGATCAGGCTCTGTGCACCCGCGGGATCATCGGAGGGATGGTTGATCCGTTTTCCCGTCCCCAGCTGTTCGACGAGGTCCCCCGTCCCCTTCTGGGCCGTCCTCATGTTGGCCAGCATGGTCTGGTACCGGATTCCGTCGGTTATGCGCAGTGACATGGGAACGCCTCCTATTGCACCAGGCCCATCAGGGTATCGAGCATCTCCTGGGCCGCGCTGCACAGCTGCCCGGCGGCGGAGTAGCCCAGCTGGTACTGGATCAGGTAGATCATTTCCTCGTCCAGGGATACACCGGATACATTTGCACGCTGGCTCTCGAGCTGGGTCATGACGGCGGTCGACTGCTCCGCCTTCTGTCCGGAGAGCGAGATGTCGCTCCCCACCTTCGCGACGGTGGAGGCCCAGTATTCGCTGGTCGTGACCTGCTGCGTGCCGCTCGTAATGATGCCCTGGCGCTGGAGGGAGGTGATGGCACCTGCCACGGCCCCGTCCCCCGCGACGGTCTGGGAGGCCACGATGGTTGTTGGATCGCCGAGGATGCCGCTCGTCACCGACATGGTGAAGGCCGCCGAGGATCCGACGGGGGTACTGTTAAAAAAGAGCCTCCCGATGACCGCCGCGCCGGTCTGATCCACACCGCTGCCATGCAGTGTGTTCACCTCGGTGATGACGGCGGCGGCCAGGGTATCCAGGCTGTTCATGTATCCAGGCAGCGTCTCGTCTCGGAGTTCCAGGAGCGCCCCCAGTTTGCCGCCGGTGATCCGGCCGGTCAGCGGTGTCGTACCGCCCTCGAACGTAATGTCCCCAGCGGCGCTGACGGCGAGCGATCGGGACGATGTCGTGCCGACCAGCATCTGCCCGTTGGTGACGAACACGCTGACCGATCCGTCGTCGCTCCGGACGGACTGGATCGGAATGAGCTCTGCCAGCGACTGGATCGCCGCGTCCCGTTTGTCCATCAGTGCATTCACCCCGACGCCGTCCGGGCCCGCGGAGACGATGCTCCGGTTCAGCTCGGCGATGTCGGCCGCCAGCGAATTGATCGTGTCCACCGTCCCGGTGATGCTTTCATTCACGCCCCCCAGGATGGTCTGGAGGGACTGGTACTTGTCCCGAATGTTCGAGGCCAGATTGTCCGCCGCCGCAACCACGGCGTTCTGCTCCACCAGCCCCGTCGGGTTCCGGGCCAGGTCGGACCAGGAATCCCAGAAGGCCTTCAGGTCCGTTGTGATCCCCGCATCGGCCGTCTCGTCAAAGAGGACCTCCACCTGACCTAAGATCCCGCTGCGGGTATCCCAGTAGCCTCCGGTTGTTGTCTCGTCGATGATCCGGTTCCCGATGTACTGGTCATACACCCGGGTAACATCGACGCCGACGCCGGTTCCGTCGCTGGTTGCCGAGATGACCGCCCGCTGGACGTTGTAGTTTGCGTTATTGACGTTTGCGATGTTGGCGCCGGTAGTCGTGATGGCCCCCTGATAGGTCATCATGGCGTCTCTGGAAATGTTCAGCAGGGAACTGATGGCCATCGATCAACCCTCCGTGCGGAAGAACCGCCCTTTGATCCCCGCCTGGGGAACGTCTCCCGATTGTGCATAACAGGGAGCGGTGGTGGCCGCGCTGAGAAGAAATGTGAGCCAGCTCTTCACGTGCTGGCGTGAGTTTTCAATGAGTCCGCGGTTGCGGTCGTTGAGCATCCGGATTGCTTCCGCCAGTTTCCGGAGCGCCTGCCCGAGGGTCGTCAGCTCCCGCCGGGCCATTGGCGGCGCCAGGGAGGCCAGCATCCGGACGGACATCCGATCCGACGGAACACCTGAAAGATCGGACAGCTCCATCAGGAGGGGCGAGCGGAGGGAGCGGGTCGCCTCCAGGTCCAGGAGAGCCTGTTCCTTGTCGCTGTTGCTCTGCTCCAGGGCCTGGGAGGATCCGCCGCAGAGGATCTCCCTTTCCCGGAGCAGGCAGGCATGGAGGGCCTCGATTCTCCGCAGCTCGTCCCGCAGATTGGCGATCAGCAGGGGGAGAACCTCCAGGAAACGCTTCTTCTGCCCGGCATCGTCAAGGGAAAGACCGTTCATTGCTCCATCGACCCCCTTTGTCCATCTTCTTGCATCTCCCGGCGGATCATCCGGATCGCCGGGGTCAATTTATCCTTTTGCAAGGGGCGTACCAGGAAGAACGAAAGGGGCGGCCGGGATGGAAATCTCGATCCAATCGGCACCCGGAAAGGTAGGCGCCTCCCAAGACCATTTAACTTGTGACCTCGGGAGGCGTTGGGGGGCTGTTTCAGGGAAAAATTTTCCTCAGCGGATCAGGTCCGTCAGGGTCTCGCCGACGATTTTGGAGGCGATGTCCTCCGCTGAGACGTTGTACGTACCGTTTTGTATGCGCGATTTCAGTTCGTTCACCCGGTCCTCGCGAATCTCGGGCGCCTCGGTGACCGCCTTCTGCAACTGCTGAACCTCTCTGGCCTTTCCGGAAAGATCGATTCGCTCCTGGGGAACCGCCACCCCGCCTTCGGCCTGCTTCTCCGCGTTGGGCCGGGCGGTTTCGCCGCGGGCATAGGATGATATGCCCTGCGTGGTCTGCATGTTCGTGTCGCTGATCTTCATGGGATGCCCCTGATCTTCATTTTGTCTATCTTATCGGCAGAAGGGCGCCGGGACTTTAGGAAAAAATTTCCCCCATCCCTCAGGGGGAGGATCTTCCCTTGAGTTGCCGGTAGAGGAGATCCTGGATTCCCAGTCCGCTTCCCCGCCGGGAGAGCTCCTCCGCCACCTTCTGGTCCATCATCATATCATAGGTGTCTTTTCCCGGGAACCTGCTGAGTGGACTCAGCGCGGGAACGGTGTTGCGCATGGTTTTAAGCATCTGGTACGCCATGACGGCCTCAAAGTCCGCGCAGGCCTTGCGAAGCTTCTTGTCGCGCGCGGCCGCCGCCGCATCCGTCGCCGCGGTGCCGGATTTCACCGCCGCATTTCCGGCGAGCCGGATGGGTACCCCCGCTGCCTTGTCCATGGTCCTCCCGTTTCCCTCTATCGATCAGATGAGCTTCAGCTCCGCCTGGAGCGCCCCGGCCGCCTTGATGGCCTGAAGAATGGTGATCAGGTCCCGCGGCGTGACGCCGATGGCGTTAAGGGCCTGGACCATCTCCTGGATGGTGACGGCCTTCGGCAGCAGCATCAGCTGGTTCTTCTCCTCGGTTACACCGATCGTTGTGTCCTTCGCCACGACGGTCTGCCCGCCCGGTGCGACGATCGTCCCGTCCCTCGGGTTCACGATCGGCCGGGAGCCTTGGCCGGGCTGCGGCGCGAACGGGAGCGGCTGCGAGATGACCGGGGTTTCCTTGATCTGGATGCTCAGGTTGCCGTGGGCCACCGCCACCGTGGAGATCCGCACGTTTTCACCCATGACGACGGTGCCGGTCTTCTCGTTCAGGA
>CAZODI010000105.1:0-4722 GCA_964578535.1 uncultured Syntrophaceae bacterium | reverse complement strand
TCCCGCTCGTCCCCGAATTTCCGCAGGTAGGCGTTGGAGAGCCCCCAGCATTCCCGGGCCCCGCATGTCTCCCGGTGGACGCAGGTCCCGAAGCCGCTCCGGCCGAACTCCTGCCAGAAGCGGTTCGGCAGCACCGTCACGGGAAACCAGTCGTCGAAGACGGCCGGCGGCCCCGCCGGCAGGCACTCGGGAAAGCTCTTGAGGACCAGGGGTTTGCCCGAGGGGTCGATCGCCTCCAGGACACCCGGCAGGGTCCGCAGAAACTCCGGCATCCCCACCAGGAGGTCCCGCCGGTCCGTCTCCCCCATGGGGAAGAGATTCCAGAGGTGGATCTCGCTGGTCCCGAGGCCCGCCAGGAACGACATCAGCGAAGGGAGCCCGTCCAGGTTGACCCGGTTCAGGACCGTGTTGGTGATCACGTTCACGCCCTTATAGGCCTCCAGGTTCCGGAGCCCCGCCAGGGTCTCCCGGAACGATCCCGCCACGCCGGTGATCGCGTCGTGGACTTCTTCGATGCCGTGGACGCTGACGAAGAACTCGTTCACCCCGCAGGCGACGAGGCTGTCCAGGTACCGCCGGTCGGCGAGGCGACGGCCGTTCGTCTGGACCTGGATCTTCCGGAACCGGTCGAAGGACGCGGCGAAGCGGACGTACCGCTCCAGTTCTTCAAAGGTCGTGGCTTCCGCGCCGGAGAGGATCAGGTTCTCGAAGCGCTCTTCCCGGACGACGTCGCGGATGATCTCCCGGTACCGGTCGAAGCCGATGGGAGGCAGCGTCCCCCGGATGTCCGAGAGCATGCAGATGCTGCAGGCGTTGTTGCAGCCGAACCAGACGGATACGACGATGTACTTCGACAGGTCGACACGCCCGACCGGAACCTTGCGCTCCACGATCCTCTCCGTCCTCCCCGCGGGAAATCCGGGACGGCCCGGGATTCCTCTCGAATGTCCTCTCAGGGCCCGCCGGGTCCGCGGCGGGAGCTTCCCTTCACGCCGTAATAGACGGTCAGGAAATCCCGTCCCCGGCGGTCGGTCCCGCCGGAAACATGCCCGAAGATCAGCTTCTTAGCCGGCTCATAGGCGCGGAGGAACGTCTCCTCGTCGATCGACAGGTGCCGGCACATCGCGATCAGGAACGGGTACAGCTCTCCCAGGAGCAGGTTGGCCCGGTACAGGTTGAGATCGAAGGATACGCGGGGATTCCCCTCCTCCTCCACCTCCACGTAGAGATGCTCTTCGGGACGCATCCTCCCGGTGGCCGTCTCCACGATCCCCTTCACAATCCCGAACACGGGACTCCGGGTTCCCCCGTAGAAGGATTCCGACAGCCGCCGGAGAATCCGCTCCACGGACCAGGAGGGATGGCACACGTAGCGGGCCGTCGTGTGCCGGGCGCTGTCGCCGGCGTCCCACTTGAAGCCCCGGTGGATCACGAAAGAGCCCGGGTCGTCCGGGGATTCCCGGATCACGCGCCGGAACGCCGCTCCATACTCCAGGTAGGCCTTGTAGAGGGAAGAGCCTTCGCCCTCTTCGAAGCCGAACAGCACGATGTTCGCCTCGGGAAGCCCCCGGAGGAATTCCTGCCGCTGGGACTCGGGCATGCCGACGGCCCGGCAGAGGCCGTCCAGCTTCCCTTCGAGGCCTTCACCGGCCGCCTCCCTGTGAAAACCGGCGAGAAAGCGGTTGTCCAGGAGCGTCCCCGGCAGCATCTTGAAGGACTGCTCGAACCCGTAGTGTACGCCGATCCCGTCAATCCGGTCGATGAGCAGGCGGGCCTTGTCCCCCTGAACGGAGTCGATGATCCGCCGCCGCTCCGTTGCCGGAGAGCGGACCTCCCCAGGCTCCGGCGCCGGTCCGAACTCCGCCTCGTAGTCCTCCACCGCCGCCTCCATGACCAGGGCCAACCGCTTCGCAGCGGCGGGAGGCAGGATGATCCTCTGGTCGACCGGAAGGGCCATCCCCCCGCCCGCGGCCGCCTCCGGAGGCTTCCCCCGCACGAGGAAATGGAACTCCCCCGCGGGAGAGATGTAAATGTGGATGAGTTCCGCTTTCAGGTTTGCCATCCGCTTATCCCTGTCCAGCGCCACGGGCTGCCTTCCGCCTCGAAAAACAAGCCCCGCCTTGCGGGCGGGGCTTTGGACCGCAGGAGCCGGCCGTTATTTCCAGGACCCGGCGCTCTTCCAGGACTTGAAGCGCCTCTTTTCCTGCCGCTCTTTGAGGTCCTTGAAGGACTGGCGGTCGATCAGGCCGCCCTTTCCGAGGTCCCCGCCGCTGATGACCTTCCAGCCAAGGAGGCCCGCCATCGCCGCCCCGGCCCCCATGTCTACCGTGCGGGCGATATCTGTCCCGTCTTCGCCCAGGACGGCCGAACCATCGTCGCCGGCCCCGGTCTGCGGGCCGCCGCCTTCGCCGCCCCGGCCCTGCGCACCCTGCTCGCCGGTGGCGCCGTCGCCCGCCTGCTGCCCGGCACCCGTTTCACTGGAGGTCCCTTCCCCGGAGGTCTGGCCGCCCTCGCCCTCCTGACCGGAGGTCTCCTGTCCCGAACCCGAATCCGTGCCCTGGGCGTTCTCCTCCTGTCCGGAGCCGGAATCGCCGGACGATCCGGCCTGGGAGCCCGTCTGGCCGTCGCTGTGCCCGTCGTCTTCCTGGGAGAGGTCCGCGTCGCCCAGCCTCATGAGCTCCGTTCCGTAGCTCGTCGCCACCCAGACGCCCGGCAGGGTCGATCCGGTCGAGAAGTAGGAGCCGAATCCCGCGCCTCCGGTTCCTCCCGGCGCTCCTCCACCCTCCGTCCCGCCGGTCCCGGCCTGTCCACCCGTGCCGGCTCCGCTGGTCCAGAGCGGCTGGGACTCCGCGTTCGTGCCGTCCTCCAGGCTGGTCATGGTGTTGGTGATCAGGTCGATGCTGTCGAGGCGGACCAGGGACTGCACCTTGCCGGCTGTGATGGTAACCCGGCCGTAGGTGCCGACCATGACGTCCTGGCCCAGGGTGCCGACGAAGGTGTTGCTGATCTCGCCGCCGAACATGATGTCTTCGCCGGAACCGCTGTCGAGGTAGTCGTCTCCGCCGCCCGAGTGGTGGTCGATGGTCTCGACGTAGAGCCATTCGCCGGAGGTCAGCGTGACCTGCCCGCCGTCGCCGATCAGCACGTCGTTGTCCTCACCGCCGTACATGTCGTCGCTGGCGGTACCGCCGATGAGGATGTCGACGCCGCTCCCGCTGATCAGGAGGTCGTTGCCGCCGTCGGTGGGATTGATTGACCGCACGAGTTCCGGGATGCCGCTGGTGTCATACTGGATTTCCCCATTGTCGCCGATGAGGATGTCGTCGCCGCCGGCCGTCGTGACCATATCGTCCCCGAAGCCCGCGATCACATGCTTGTTGCCGTTTCCGGCGATGATGACGTCGTCACCGCCGCTTCCGGACAGTATGGAGATGGCGAGATCCGGTTTGAGATTTCCTGCTGCGCCGGCGTAAAGGATCCTGCCGTTGTCGCCGAAGATGATACCCCGGCCGGTAGCAACCCTGATCCGGTCCGCACCCATGCCGCCCAGGATATTGGCAACCCCGTCGCCCACGGTGATGGTGTCGTTCCCGCCGTACCCCGGGGCGCCAGCCGAGTCGGTCGTCTCCAGCGTCATGGCCATCCCGGTGGCATCGAAGGTCATCAGGCCGTTGTCGCCGATGACATTGTGGTCGCCTGCCTGTGCATGGATCGTGTCGGAGCCGTACCCGCCGATGATGTGCTTTGTCCCGTTCCCGGCCGTGATGACGTCGTTCCCGCCGCGCGAAAGGACCGTCGAGGCGATCCGGCTCAGCTTCAGGGACCCCGTGGCGCCGGCATACGTCACCGTCCCGTTGTCGCCCAGAATCACGTCCGTCCCGACCGCGGTGGTGATGATGTCGGCCCCCATGCCGCCCAGGATCACGTTGTCTCCGTTGCCGGCCGTGATCGTGTCGGCGTCGCCGAAGGCGGAGTTCGCCTCCGTATCTGTCGTCGCCATGACTTTCGGTGTGCCGTCGGCGTCGCAGTCCACCTGGCCGTTGTCACCTATCACCACGTGGTCGCCGACTCCGACTGTAATCGTGTCGGAGCCGAACCCTCCGACAATGTGCTTTGTTCCGTTCCCGGCCGTGATGACGTCGTTCCCGCCGCGCGAAAGGACCGTCGAGGCGATCCGGCTCAGCTTCAGGGACCCCGTGGCGCCGGCATACGTCACCGTCCCGTTGTCGCCCAGAATCACGTCCGTCCCGACCGCGGTGGTGATGATGTCGGCCCCCATGCCGCCCAGGATCACGTTGTCTCCGTTGCCGGCCGTGATCGTGTCGGCGTCGCCGAAGGCCGAATCCGCTTCCGTGTCCGTTGTCCGGAGGACCTTCGGGGCACCGTCGGTATCGTGGTCGATCCGGGCGTTGTCGCCGAAAACGATGTCGTTCCCGACGCCCGCGTCGATCGTGTCGGAACCGAAGCCTCCCATGAGAATGTCGTTGTCTTCGTTCCCTTCGATCGTGTCGTTGGCCCCCTGGCCGGGATCGATGGTCTCCGTGGCGGAGACGATGCCGGCGGCGAAGGTGATCCGGCCGAAGTCGCCGATGATGGTATCACGGTCGCTCCCGACGACGGCTCCGCCGCCGGAGCCGTTTCCGCCATAGAGCAGGTCGGCCTCGACGCCGCCGAAGATCGTGTCGTCGCCGGCGTTCCCGTAAATCGTATCGATGCCGCCGG
>CAZODI010000104.1:0-4799 GCA_964578535.1 uncultured Syntrophaceae bacterium | reverse complement strand
CTCCTTTATCTGATGCCTGACACGAATCGCTCGAAGTCTCCCGCCAGGGCGGCGGAGTGCATGTAGAGGTTCGATTCGCAGGGTATGATCGTCGCCCCCGGCAGCGCGGAGGTCAGGCGCCGGATCTTCTCCTCGGCGTGCAGCTTGTCCGTCGATGCCAGGGTGATCGCTACGGGTATGGCGACCGTTTCCAGGTCCTGCCAGATCGTGTAGCCGATGGCGGACTGGGCGGTCCGCTTCAGGCGGTGGGGATCGGCGGTCAGCAGGGTGTCCCGGTAGCGCTGGAGCTGCTCCGGCTCCCGGGCCGCGTCGATCCGGAAGTTCTTCAGGTACCAGAGCACGACATGCTTGACGAGGTGGTACGTGCCGGCGGGAAGGAGCAGGAGTGCCTTGATGAGGAGGGGGGCCTTGAAGTCCGCGTTGGGGCCGATCATGAAGCCGGCCTTCGCCCGAAGCCGGCCGTGCTTGAGGGCCTCGATCAGGGCGGTCGCCCCGAGGGAGCTCCCGGCGACGATTTTCCCCGGGCCGTCGAGCCCGAGCCCCCTGCAGGCCTCCACAAGGTCCATCGCCATCCGGGCGATGCTGAAGTCCGCGGGAGAAAGGCTTTTCCGGCCGATCCGCGCCGACGTCTTCTCCCGTGACTCGATGTAGTACACCGGCCGGAGCGGGACAATCTCCCGGAGGAAGTCGATCCAGCCGTAGATCGCCGAGGCGAACCCCGGCACGAAGACCAGCGGGTCCGTGATGCAGTCAGCCATCGGCCGGAACTGCAGCACCCGGAGAGAAACATCCGTTTCCACGGGAACCAGCCGGACGGAGAACTCCGCCTCGGGGTGGCGGATCGGGTCGGCCATATCATCGCTCATCGTCGACTCCTGCGGGACCGTCACGGTCGTCGTCATTCCGGGACAACGGCGATTGGAATCCGCCGGCTGTCCCGTCCCTTCATCCAGGTCAGGATGGAAAGGGCTGCCAGGATCAGGAAGATCCCCACCGTTTCGCTGGTGTCCATGCGCTCCCCGATCTCCAGGATCGACGCGGTCATGCCGATCACCGGGACGGCCATCGTTCCCATTCCCGCCACGCCGGCGGGGAGCTTGTTCATGATGTACGTCCAGAGCAGAAAAGCCAGAGCGCAGACAAGGACGGCATTGTAGGCGATTGCCATAACGAGATAGGGCGTCCATGTCACGGGCGGGGAGGGGACGAGGACGGCGGCGATTACGAGGGGAACCGAGCCGTAAAGGAACTGCCAGGCCGTGGCCGAAACGAGATCGAAGTCCGGCATCCGCTGCATCCACTTGATGGTGATGGCGGCCAGCGCCCAGAAGACGCCCGCCAGGACGGCCAGGATCTCGCTCGTGAACGTGGCCTTCAGGGACCAGGGCTCCAGGAGCAGAACCAGCCCTGCGAAGGCCGTGAGGACGGGAACCCAGTCGGCGCCGCGGATTCTCTCGCCCAGGATCGGCCGGGCGAAGAGGAGGATCCAGAAGGGCATGGTGTAGACCAGGATGGACGTCTTTCCCGCACCGCCGCTGGTCAGCGCCCAGATGATCAGTCCCGTTCCGGCGGCCGTCTGGAGCAGCCCCAGCAGGATCGTGAGGGGGACCTGTTTCGGCCGGAGGGACATGCCCCTGCCGGCCATGAGGGCAAGGAGTATCAGTCCGCCCAGAAGCATCCGGATGGCGTTGAAGTCGAAGGGTCCCATGAACTGCAGGGACTTCTTCATGACGACCCAGTTGTAGCCCCAGATGAGCGCCAGCAGGACCAGCGCCGCAATGGAGCGCCCGTTGCCTGAAAGCCGGTTGATCACGATGCCGATGGACCCTTCTTTACGGTTTCGCTCCTGCCCCGTCCCCGGGCTGTCCGGGAAACAGGGTAATGCGCCGGGACAATATACGGAAGCGGGCCGGCTTTTCCCATTCATTTTTCATCCTGCCGATGTTTTCCCGGCGGCCGGGCCGGCCATCGGTGAATTCCGTTGACAGCGGCATTTCCGCGACATTATGCTGCATTCCATCATTCAGGGGAGGGAAGGGAATGGACACATCCGATCTTCAAAAATACTGCGACAAGGCAATCCAGGCCGGCGGCACGCACGCCGTCGTCACGGCGCCCCAGACGGTTGTGACCGCGCCGTGGGTACGGTTCAAGTGCCTGTACGGCTGCCCCTACCGGCACCGGTACAGTTGCCCGCCCCATACCCCCACACCGGAGGAGACGCGGGCGGTCCTCGATTCGTACAGCCGGGTGATCCTGTTTCACCTCGAAGCTCCCTACGTGAAGGAGCGGGGGAAGAAGACGATGGCCTACTTCGACGAACTGGTGAAGCTGGAGGGGGAGCTGTTCAAAGACGGCTACTACAAGGCCTTCGTCATGCTGGCCGGCCCGTGCGTGCTGTGCAAGGAATGCGGCGAGCCGGAGGGGATCCCGTGCCGCCTGCCCGCCAAGACAAGGCCTTCCATGGAGTCCTGCGGGATCGATGTCTTCCAGACCGCCCGCAACAACGGCTTTTTCATCACCACGTTGAAAGAAAAGCCGGAGACCCAGAATCTCTACTGCCTGATGCTGGTGGATTGAGAGAACGCAGGCCGGATCCGGAAAAAGGGGGACAGATTTGCATCTGTCCCCCTTTTGTTGGAACTGCGGGCCACCCGGTTCCTTCCGATCCTGTCGCAGGGAGTCGCCGGGAGAGGGCGGCCCGCATGCTGCTTCCGTCAAAACCGCCCGGGAGGCCTCCTACCAGGTCTCTTTCGGGGCGGGCAGGGCACGATGATAGAAGGGGAACACCTTCTCCTCGGTGTTGGAGTCCATCATCCGGTCGACGCACAGCGTCACGCTGAGCGCCGCCGCGTCGACGCCGCAGCCCCACAGGCGCCTGCCGTACTGATCGCCCGCGAAGTACAGGCCCTCGATCTCCGGGGACTTCACGTCGATCCGGTCCTGCCCGATGGGCTGGATCCAGGCGAAGGCATGGTCGGTGCACATCCAGATCAGGTGGTCCATTTCGGATTCCCATTTGGCCCGGCCGAAGGTCTGTTTCCACCAGTTCTCGTTCCACTCGATCACCCGGGACACTTTCTTCGGTGTCCTCATCTCCTCGTGGGTCATGGCGGTGGAGAAGATCCACCCGTGCTTGCCCTCCGGCGCCGAGCCGGTTTCCTTGGTGAGAGAAGGGTTGGCGTTGCTTCCCTGGGCGCAGGAAGCCAGGTTCCACAGGACCATGTCGATGCAGCCGCTGTACCCCTCTTCCGCGCCGATCACGTCGGGCATGTAGATGAAGCTTCTCTCCTCGATCCCGCGCTCTTCCCAGATGTTCGATTTCATGTTGCCGTACCCGGTGATCATGCCGGCACCCCAGTATTTCGTCTGGACCGTCTCCACGAGGTCCTGCGGGAAATACCGGGGATGGATGACGTTCAGCATCTGCTTGGAGGGAACGGTGCAGATGACCCTGTCTGCCCAGGCTGTCTCGAAGCCGCCGGCGGTCTGGTAGGTGACGCCCTTCACGGCGCCCTTTTCGATGATGACCTCCGCAACGGGGGTGTTCCGAAGCACCTCTCCGCCGTTTTCCTTCAGCGCCTCTTCCATCAGGAGCGGGAAAGCCATGGTGCCGGGGTTGGCCACGGTCGCGCAGGAGCCGTCCACCAGGTTCATCCGGATGGGGCCGGCGGTGGCCATGTGGCCCAGGACGTCCGGTGCCGGCGTGAGGTTCAGGTCCGCCTGGCCCGTCTGGGAGGCTGCCAGGACCTTGATGTAATCGTAGGCTTCCTGGGGGACGTTCCTGGCGCGGATCCACTGCTCGAAGGACATGTGGGCCGTCTGGGCGATGTCGGCAAAGGTCATCATCGCCATGTCACGGAGCGCGATCATGGTTGCCCGGAAGCCCTCCTTGCTCATCCACCCGTAGGGCTCGCCCTTCGCCACCTGGTAGGACTTGTTGCCCTTCTTGTAGTCGACGAAGGCGAATCCGATGTTGCATGGCATGTCAACGGGCTTCTGGATGTAGTCCATGAGCATGCGAATCTTGCCCTTGTTCCCCCAGAACAGGCCGTGCCCGGTGTCGATGGTGTATCCGTCGAACCTCTTTTCCTTGAAGCAGGTTTCCAGGTCCGGCGTGCACTTCGGGATCCAGCAGCCGACCAGGCCCAGGGCTCGCTTGAAGCCGTTGGCATCCAGTTCCAGGCCGTCGATATACACCTTGTCCCCCTTGCCGACGAAGGATGCCACGCGGCCGCCGATGAAGGGATTCTTCTCCAGGACGAGGACCTTCTGCTTGAAATCCCGGGAAAGAATGGCCGCCGAACCCAGGCCGGCGATTCCGGCTCCGATTACGATGACATCATACTTTTTTGACATGCCGTATCCTCCTTGTTTGATTTTCAGAGTCGAGCTTCCTGCACTGCCGGGTACAACCGTCCGATTTCACGGAACCGAGGCCCTGTTCACCCGCTGTGGCGTCCCGAGGCTTTCCTTCCGTATCATTCACAAGACCGCCGCGGGCGGACGGGCACTGGCCGCCGTTCGAAATAAAGACGCAAGGAAAGTGCCACCCTGCTAATTGAATAATGCACTGTTAAAACAAGTAGATGCCGTTATCGTTCCCATGGCTGGACCGAACAGGGGGCGGCATGTTGTTTCTGTGAGTCCATATGTTGTGCAGTTGGGAGCCCCCGTCGGGGAAGGAATTTGCCGGCCGTCGGTCCGCTTTTCCCCTTCCCCGCGAGGCCCGGGACGGGAGCAGGCGATTTCGGGGCGGATGCCGCTGCTTACAGCCGGGAAAAGGATCCTTTGACAGG
>CAZODI010000103.1:1696-5321 GCA_964578535.1 uncultured Syntrophaceae bacterium | reverse complement strand
ACGCTGCGCACCCTGGGCGAAATCGCCGCCCACCTGGCGTCGGGCGTTGCGACCGTAGCGCCTTCCAGTCCCCGGTCCCCGGTCACCGGTCCCCAAACAGCCGACATCGCGACAACCCTTCTGGCCGTGGTCAGCGAGAAGACCGGCTACCCGGTGGAGATGCTGGAGATGGACATGGGCATGGAGGCCGACCTGGGCATCGACTCCATCAAGAGGGTGGAGATCCTCTCGGCGCTCCAGGAAAAACTCCCCGGAGCACCCGCCATCGGACCCGAGCACATGGGCACGCTACGCACCCTGGGCGAAATCGCCGATCATCTGGCGGGAGGGGCCCCGCAGGCCGGGCCTTCGGCCCCGCCGCAGGAGTCCGGCCAGCAGGTCGAACAGCAACCGGCAACCGCCGCCATCACCGGGATCAACCGCAGCGCCGCCGTTCCCAGGTTGCTGGAACCGGCCGACAGCCGGCTCTCCCTGGCAAAAGACGAGCAGATCTGGGTTATCGACGACGGTTCGGAGTTTTCATCCGCTCTCCGGAAACGGCTGGAAGCGGACGGACGGCAGGCACGCCTCCTGGACATGGCGGAGGCCCAGGAAGCCGCGGCCAGTTCCGACATCGCCGGACTGGTCATTGTCGCCCCCGCCAGCGGGACGGATGACGCGTTCCTCGAACAGTCATTCCTACTGCTGAAAAATGCCGCCCCCGCCCTGCGCCGGGCCGGCGCCAACGGCGGTGCCCTGTTCGCCACCGTCTCCCGTCTGGACGGGTCGTTCGGCTGCGGCGCCGGGACCGATCCGAAGGACCCGCTCTCCGGCGGTCTGGCCGGTCTGGTCAAAACCGCGGCAAGGGAGTGGCCGGAAGTTACCTGCAGGGCCCTGGACCTGGGAGATTTCCCGGACCGCGAGACGGAAGCCGCGGCTGTCGCCGCTGAGCTGCTGTCCACTGGACCGGTGGAAACCGGTCTTAACCCCGGCGGACGGATGACCCTGGAACTGGAACCCCTGCCCCGGCTTGAGCCGCCTGACGCGCCCCCGATCCTTGAGGGGGAAGTGGTGGTGATCACCGGAGGAGGACGGGGTGTGACTACCGAAGCCTCCGTTGCCCTGTCCCGCGCCTACCGACCGCTGCTGGTCCTGCTGGGCAGGAGCCGCCTGCCGGAGGGAGAGCCTCCCTGGCTTGACGGCCTGGGCGACGAAAGCAAAATCAAGCGGGCCATTCTGGAACATGCCACGGAAAGGCTGCATCCAAAGGCCATCGAGGAACAGTACCGGGCTCTGATGGCCGGACGGGAGCTGCGGGCCACCCTGGCCAGGGTCGAGGCCGCAGGCGGCAGGGCCGTCTACTGCTCCGTGGATATCCGTGACAACCGGGCAGTCAACGACCTGTTGCAACGGATCCGCGCCGAACACGGACCCATCCGGGGCATCGTCCACGGCGCCGGAGTGCTGGCGGACCGGCTGATCACGGACAAGACCCTGGAGCAGTTCCGCATGGTCTACGCCACCAAGGTGGCCGGTCTCCGCTCTCTGCTGGAAGCCACCTCAGGCGACGAGCTCCGTTTCATCGCCCTCTTCTCCTCCACCACCGGCCGCTTCGGCCGTTCCGGGCAGGTGGACTACGCTATAGCCAACGAAGTGCTCAACAAGCTGGCCCAGAGGGAGGCGCGCCGCCGCCCCGCCTGCCGTTGCGTCAGCGTCAACTGGGGCCCCTGGGACGGCGGCATGGTCACGCCGGCGCTGAAAAAGGTCTTCGCCTCTGAGGGTATCGGACTGATTCCCCTCGACGAGGGGGGAGAGCTGCTGATCCGGGAAATCGGCGCCCAGGATGCGCCGGTGGAGGTGGTCGCCATGGGCGAGATCACCGGCGATGCCTTGGCAATCCCGAAGCGGTCCGAGGCGAAACAGCTCTCCGAAGCCCTCAGCCTGAACCTCACCGTGGAGGAATACCCGTTCCTCCGCTCCCACGTCATGGACGGCAAGGCGGTCCTTCCCATGGCGATGATCGTGGAATGGCTGGCCCACGGCGCGCTGCACGGCAACCCCGGCTTCCGCTTCCACGGCTTCAACGACCTGCGCGTCTGCAAGGGAGTCGTGTTCGAGCACTCCAGGCCCTACACCGTGCGGATCATGGCGGGCAAGGCGGAAAAACGCGACTCCCTGTTCAATGTGACGGTGGAACTGGCCGGTTCGGGCCAAAACGGACAGCCCGCGCTGCACGCCAGGGCGGAAATCGTGCTCGCCAGGAAGCTGCCCGAGGGAATCCGTTCCATTTCCGACCTGCCGGCAATTCCGTACGAGCCGCTGGATGGCCGGATCTACGATACCCGGCGTCTCTTCCACGGACCGGACCTGCACGGCATCGAGCAGGTGGAAAGCTGCTCCACCACGGGAATCACCGCCCTGGTGAAGGCTGCTCCGCAACCGTCCGGCTGGATCAGGTCGCCCTTCCGCAGCGACTGGCTGAGCGACCCGCTCATCATGGACAGCGCCTTCCAACTCATGATCCTGTGGAGTTTCGACCGCTTCGGCTCCGGCTCCCTCCCCTGCTTCGCCGGACGTTACCGCCAGTACTGCGACCGTTTTCCGCGAGAAGGCGCCCATCTGCTCATCCGTGTCACGTCGGAGCGGGAGAGGGGCGCAACCGCGGACATGGAGTTCCTCGACCGCGCCACCGGAAAACTGCTGGCGCGCCTCGAGGGATACGAATGCGTCATCGACCCGTCCCTGGCGGGGGCCTTCCGGAACAACCAGCTGCCCCAGACGGGCGGCGATTCCCTGAGAGCCGCCTGAGATGACGCAGGATACATCAGTCGCCATCGTGGGGATCGGCGCCATCTTCCCCGATGCGCCGGACCTCACCCGGTTCTGGGACAACATCCGTTCCGCCAGAAGCGCCAGCCGCCCGGTTCCCGACGGGCGCTGGGCCCTGCCCGCGGACGCGGTCTTCGACCCCGAGGTGGGAAAACCGGACCATGTCTATTCCCGTCACGGCTGTTTCATCGATGAACTGCCGCCACTGGATGATCTCACCGGACTTGCGCCGGAATTCAGAATCCCCGAAAATCTCGACCCCCTCTTCCACCTCCTGATTCACGCCGGAAAACGGGCCTTTGACGATGCCGTGACCGGACAGCTGGACCGTTCCCGCATCGGTGTCATCGTCGGCAACCTGGCCCTGCCCAGCGAAAGCTCGGCCAGACTGGCCCGGCAGTGGCTGGGCGCCTCCTTCGAGGAAAGGCTCCTCGGCCGGACTTCGGAGATCTCCGGGGTCAATCCCCTCAACCGCTATGTGGCGGGCCTCCCGGCTGGTCTGCTGGCCCACGCCCTGGGGCTGGGGGGCGGGAGCCTGGCCCTGGACGCCGCCTGCGCCTCCTCGCTCTACGCCATCAAGCTCGCCTCCGACGAGCTCCTCTCCGGCCGCGCCGACGCCATGCTGGCCGGCGGCGTCTCCCGGCCCGACCCTCTCTACACCCAGATGGGCTTTTCCCAATTGCGCGCCCTTTCGAAAAGAGGGATCTGTTCCCCCTTTGACGCCGCCGGCGACGGCCTGGTGGTGGGCGAAGGCGCGGGCATTTTCGTCCTCAAGCGCACGAGCGACGCCCTGGCCCACGGCGACCGGATCTACGGC
>CAZODI010000103.1:0-1596 GCA_964578535.1 uncultured Syntrophaceae bacterium | reverse complement strand
GTCATCGGTTCGGTGAAATCCAACATCGGACACCTGCTCACCGCCGCCGGAGCCGCCGCCCTGACCAAGGTGCTCCTGGCCATGTCCGAGGAACAGCTCCCCCCCACGGCAAATTTCAATGCGCCCCAGCCCGCCATGGAGCTGGATGCGAGCCCCTTCCGGGTCCTCTCCCGGCCGGAGCCCTGGCAACGTAGAAGCGACAACGTGCCGCGCCGGGCAGCGGTGAGCGCCTTCGGCTTCGGCGGCATCAACGCCCACCTGCTGGTGGAGGAGTGGCTGCCGGACAGCGTCGATTCAGCAACGTTCAGACATGCAGCCAACTCCGCGCCGGATATGCCGGTGGCCGTGGTGGGCATGGACGCCCGTTTCGGCCCCTGGCAGTCCCTCCGTTCCTTCCGGGAGCGGGTCCTTGGCGGCGGCGCCGACATCGAGCCCTCTCCGCCGGCCGGATGGTGGGGCGCCGGCGACAGCGCCTGGTTCCGTGACCAGGGGCTGGACCGCACGCCGTTCAAGGGCTTCTACCTGAACGAGGTGGCGGTTGCCGCCGAACGGTTCCGCATCCCCCCCCGCGAGATGGAGGAAATGCTCCCCCAGCAACTCCTCATGCTCCAGTCGGCGGCAGCGGCCATGGCCGATGCCGGAATTGACCGGCAAGATAACCTGAATACCGGGGTCTTCACCGGCATCTCCCTGGACCTGAACAGCACCAACTTCAGCTTCCGCTGGTCCCTGAAGGAGAAGGCCGCCACCTGGGCCAGGGAAGCGGGACGAGAGCTTTCGCCCGATGAACTGGCCGCCTGGACGGCCAGGCTGCGCGATGACGCCGGACCGCCGCTGACGGCCAACCGCACCATGGGCGCGTTGGGCAACATCGTTGCCGGCAGGATCGCGCGGGAGTTCAAAATAGGCGGTCCCAGCTTCGCCCTGGCGGCGGAAGAAAATTCCGGCGTCAAATCCCTCGAAACGGCGTGCCGCATGCTCCGCTCCGGCGAAATCGACACCGCCCTGGTGGGGGCGGTGGACCTGGCGGGCGACCTGCGCGCGGTCCTGGGGCAGCACGCCGACCGCCCCTTCTCCCCATCGGGGCGAGCCCTGCCGTTCGACCGGCGGGCCGACGGGACGATCACCGGCGAAGGCGCTGTCTGCCTGGTATTGAAGCGTCTTGACGCCGCCCGGCGGGACAACGACCGGATCTACGCGGTCATCCGGGGCATCGGCGGCTCCGGAGGAACAACCGTTGTTCCCGGACCTGACGCCTGCCGCAGGGCGATGGAACGGGCCTACAACGATGCCGGAGTGGACCCGGCCACCGTGAGCCACCTGGAAGCCCATGCCTGCGGTCATCCGGACGGCGACCGGATGGAGGCGGCAGCGCTGGCGGAGTTTTTCGCCACAGGATCGGATGGAGCAGTCAGACCGAAACGCTCCCTGTCCCTGTCCAGCGTGGCGGCGGATATCGGCCACTGCGGCGCCGCTTCGGGGCTGGCTTCCATCGTGAGGGGCTGCCTGGCCCTCTACCAGGAAATCATTCCCCCCTGCCGGGGAGTGGAGACTCCCATCGGCGAATTACCGGAGGACGGAGTGATCCATGTCCCC
>CAZODI010000102.1:0-5394 GCA_964578535.1 uncultured Syntrophaceae bacterium | reverse complement strand
CAGCCGCACCGGGTGGAGGTCCTCCCGGGTCAGCTCCTCCATCTTCCGCCGGCAGAAATCGTAGGTGTCGAGCATGCCGTGGCTCCCGAGGCAATCGAGCCGGTGCAGCTCAAGATGCAGCGGAAAATCCGGGAGCCGGAGAAAACGTTTGAGCGTACCGGGCCTCATCTCCATGACGGACATGAAATGCATGTGGTGCCGGATCAGGTCCAGGATCGTTCCGATGTCCTGGTTTGAAAACCGAAGCCGCCGCAGGATGCCCTCCGCCAGCCTCATCCCCTCCCGGACGTGCCCATAGAAATGGATTCCCCGCCCGTCCTCCGTCCGCGTGACCGCCTTCCCCACATCGTGCAGCACCACGGCCCATGCCAGCCGCTCGTCGGCCCTGCCATTCGCAGCGACAGGAAGACCTTCCAGCATATTGAGCACATGGCTCCAGACATCCCCCTCCGGGTGAAAGAGGGGCGGCTGGGACACGCCGGCAAGGGCGCTCACCTCCGGCAGGATCCGCGCCAGGAGTCCGGAGTCTGCCAGCAGTTCCATCCCCCGGCGGGCACCGCGGCTGACCAGGATCTTCGTCAACTCCTCCCGGACCCGCTCGCTGCTGATCCGGCGGATCGCGTCGGCTCCCGCCCGGACGGCGGCAAAAGTCGGGGGATCGATGGAAAAATTGAGAACGGCGGCGAAACGGACCGCCCGGAGCATCCGGAGGTGATCCTCCGCAAAGCGGGCCGCAGGGTCTCCAATCGTGCGGATGACCCGGTCGCTCAGATCCTCCAGGCCTCCGACATGATCCATGACGCGGCCCGTCTCCGGGTCCAGGAGAAGGCCGTTTACGGTGAAGTCGCGCCGCAGCACGTCCTCCTGCGCACCAGCGAACCGGACCCGGGATGGCCGCCTGCCGTCCCGGTACCCTCCCTCGGTGCGGTAAGTGGCCACTTCGAACGGCAGGCCTTCCTCCACCACCATGACGACGCCGAACCGGGCCCCCAGGGGGACCGTCCGCGGGAATAGTTCCTGCACCTCTTCCGGCGTGGCGGACGTGACGATGTCGATGTCTTCCGGCTCCGTGCCGAGGAGGACGTCGCGGACGCAGCCGCCCACGTAAAAAGCCTCGTGACCCGCCGCCGCCAGCCGCCTTGTGATGGACAGCGCGACCGTCCTCAGCCGGGCCTTTTCCTCCCGGGGCTCTTCACTCATCCGTGTCCGGCAGGTCTTCCGACAGGGGATTCCCTCCCTGCAGGCGGCGCCTGCGGCCGACCCAGTATGCCGCGCCAAAGACGACCACGAGAACCAGCGGCACGACCCCCAGGAGTACGTCCAGGAAAGACTCGGCCGATGCAAAGATGAGGATCGACACGGTGAAGATCATACCGGCGATGATGAGCCAGAGAGCTCCTTCCTTCATGATTTCCCTCCGCGGATTTTCCCCGCCCTGCCCATCCGGACGGCGCAGAACTCGCCGCACATGGTGCATCCTTCCTCGTCGGCGCTCAGGCTCGTTTCCAGCATGGCCCGGCTCTTCGCCGGGTCGATGGACATGGCGATCTGTCCTTCCCAGTTCAGCTCCCTGCGGTATTGCGCCATGGCCCGGTCCCGCTCCCAGGAGCCGGGGAGCCCCTTGGCAAGGTCCGCGATGTGGGCGGCGATGCGGGACGCCATGATGCCCTCCCGGACGTCTTCCAGGGTCGGCAGACGCAGGTGCTCCGAGGGCGTGACGTAGCAGAGGAAGTCCGCCCCCGCGGCACCGGCGATGGCCCCGCCGATGGCCGACGTCAGGTGGTCGTAGCCCGGCGCAATGTCCGTCGGCAGTGGACCCAGCACATAGAAGGGCGCGCCGTTGCAGAGCCGCTTTTGGAGCTGGATGTTCGCCACGATGTCCTGGATCGGAACGTGGCCCGGGCCTTCGATCATGACCTGCACGCCCTTGTCGCGAGCGCGCTTCGCCAGTTCTCCCAGGATGACCAGCTCCTGGATCTGTCCCCGGTCCGTCGCGTCAGCCAGGCAGCCCGGACGGAGGCCGTCTCCGAGGCTGAAAACCATGTCGCAGCTTCTCGCAATCTCGATGAGCCGGTCATAGTGCTCGAAGAGGGGGTTCTCCCGGCCGTTCATCTCCATCCAGTGGGCCGTCAGCGAACCTCCCCGGCTGACGATGCCGAGGACACGGCCCTGCGCTTCCACGGACGCGACGCTCTTTCGTGTGACGCCGCAGTGGACGGTGATGAAATCGACCCCGTCCCGGCCGTTTTCCTCGATGGCGGCAAAGAGGTCCTCCCCCGTCATGTCCACAAAGGACTTCCCCTGGTCCAGCATCCGGGCGGCGGCCTGATAGATGGGAACGGTGCCGATGGCCAGGGGCGACGCCTCCAGGATGGCCTTCCGGATCGCCCGGATATCTCCGCCGGTGGACAGGTCCATGATCGTGTCCGCCCCGGCCTCCACGCAGATCCGGACCTTTTCCAGCTCCGCCGCCACGTCGGCCCGGTCCTTCGACGTACCGATGTTTGCGTTGATCTTCGTCCGCAGGCCCCTGCCGATGGCCAGGGGCTTGATTCCCTTGTGGAGGGCGTTACGCACCACCACGATCGTCCCCTCTTCCACGCCCCGTCGCAGCGCTTCGGGATTGATCCCCTCCACTTCCGCGCAGATCTTCATCTCTTCCGTAATTTGTCCGCTTCGGGCGGCTTCCAGCTGTGTCATGATCGTGCTCCCTGTTTCTTGTTTCCTTCCAGCTCCTCCATCAGCGGCGCCAGGTGGTTCGTGGGGCCGTTGCCGCCTCCGATGCGGAGGGAGTGGCGAATCGCCGATGTTACATACTTCTTGGCCCCGGACACGGCCTTTTCCACGGATTGCCCCTTCGCCAGCCCGACGGCCAGCGCGGCGGAAAACGTGCAGCCGGTCCCGTGCGTGTCGGTCGTCCGGAGCCGCGGGCTGCGGAACAGGCGGCATTTCCCGCCCTCGTAGAGCAGATCCACCGCGTCGCCCTCCAGGTGTCCGCCCTTGATAACCACGCTCTTCGCACCCATGCACGCGATGGCCTCCGCGGCCCGTTCCATCTCGTCCATCCCCCGTATTTCCATGCCCGTCAGGACCTCCGCCTCGGGAATGTTGGGCGTGATGACCCGGGCCAGGGGGATCAGTTCGTCCACCAGGGCGTTCCGAGCGGCCTTTTCCATCAGGGAGGCCCCGCCCTTGGCGACCATGACCGGATCCACGACGAGGTTCCCGATGCCGTATTCCCGGATTTTCACCGCCACGATGCGGATGATCGACCGCGACGCGATCATCCCCGTCTTGGCGGCGTCCACCCCGATGTCACTCACCACGGCGTCGAACTGGGCCGCCACGAAGGACGCCGGCACCTTGTGGATTCCCCAGACGCCCCTGGTGTTCTGGGCCGTCAGGGCGGTGACGACGCTCATCCCGAAGCCCCCCAGGACCGTGATCGTCTTCAGGTCCGCCTGTATCCCAGCGCCGCCCCCGGAGTCGGAGCCGGCGATCGTCAATATGCGTTTGATGCTCATGTTCTCAATCTCCCGCGGGGAATACCCCCGCCTTGAAATAACGGATGACCAGCAGCGCACCCCGGCGGACCCGGATCAATCCCCGGGAAGCGATCAGCCGGTTGCTGACGCCATAGGGCTTTCCCGTCCTCATCTCCGCCCCGGCCAGGGGATACTCGAATCCCTCCTGGTCGATTCCCCCCGCCGACTCTCCCAGGGGAAAGACCGACACCGTCTGGCCCGGCTCCCCCTCCAGGATCTTCATGTCCCGGACGAGAAAGGCCTCGCAGAACGGATCCACCAGGCGGACGTCCATTCCCCGGGCGGCATCGCAGGCCAGAAGCGACAGGTTGGCCAGGGTGTGGTCCAGCCTCCTTCCCAGGGCGCCGAAGATCCAGACCGCGTCGGGATTCATGCCCAGGGCCTCCGTCAGCGCCAGCTCCGTGTCCGTCTTGTCCTTCTCCGGGGGATGCCGGAGAAGCCGGCACCCCTGCCCGGCGAAGAAGCGCGCCGTTTCGTCATCCAGAGAGTCCATGTCTCCGACGATGGCCTCGGGAACCAGGCCCAATGCCTTGGCGTGGTGCGCCCCGCCGTCGGCGCAGAGGATCGCCGCGGGACGGATCGAATCGACCCGTTCGCGAAGAAACTCCTGATCCGGCAGAGGCCCCCCCGCCAGGATGAAAACGATCCGCTCCATGCTCACCGCCCTGAAAAACCGTCCCCCGCAGAAAAACAACGGGGCCATCCCCTATGCCGCGGGATATGGCCCCTTCCGTTCGTCCTATCTCCGCTCCCTACGCTGGCATGATCCAGGTCAGGTTCAAAGGGTATTCTCTCAGCCTCCGCGGCACCCCCGTATGTCTTCTTTGCTCCTTATTCTCCTTTCCCGGAAAAAGCAACCGGGTTTCGAAGCAGTTACGGAATGTTGAACACCCGTCTCGCGTTCCCCGAGGTCGCCTCCGCCACCTCCTCCAGGGAAAGCCCCCGGATCTCGGCCACCCTGCGGGCCGTGAAGAGGACATGGGCGGGCTCGTTTCGCTTGCCCCGATGCGCCTGCGGCGTCAGGTAGGGGCAGTCCGTCTCGACGAGGAGCCGCTCCAGGGGGGTCCGCCGGACCACCTCGGCCAGCTTGTCGTTCTTCGGGTAGGTCACCGGGCCGGCGATGGAGACGTAATATCCCCGGCGGACGCACTCCTCGGCCATGGCCGCGTCGCCGGAAAAGCAGTGGATGATGACGGGCTTCCGCCCCTTCCAGGAAAGGAGGGCCTTCATCGTCTCCGGGTGGGCGTCCCGGTCATGAATGATCACCGGCAGATCCAGTTCCGCCGCCAGGTCGAGCTGCTCGGCGAAGCGGCGGATCTGGACCTCCCGGGGGGAGCGGTTCCGGAAGAAATCGAGGCCGATCTCCCCGTAGGCGACGACCTTCGGCTCCGCAGCCAGTTTCCGCATCTCCCGGTACATCTCATCGTGAATGCCCTTCACGTCTTGCGGGTGGATTCCGATGGCGGCATAGACCTCCGGGAACTTCGCCGCGATGGCTATGGCCTTCCGGCAGTCCCTCAGATTTGTGCCCACCGTGACCATGGCGGTGACACCGCCCTCCACGGCGCGGCGTACGACCTCCTCCCGGTCGGGATCGAAATCCCGCATCTCGAGATGGGCGTGCGAATCAATCAGCATGGGAAATCGTACCACCGCTGCGCTTTCTCTTTTCGTCCCATCGGATCTTTACATAATCGGCCTTCTCCGCCGCGTCCGGAAGCTGCGCCAGCGCCTTCGCAAGCTCCTCCTCGGTGACTTCGCCGTTGCGCAGCTTCTGCTCGATGATTCGTCTGTCCAGTTCCCCTTTCAAAATCGCCTTTTTGATCATGCAGACTCACCTCCTGCAAAG
>CAZODI010000101.1:0-5872 GCA_964578535.1 uncultured Syntrophaceae bacterium | reverse complement strand
CGAACCGCTCCGTCGGGGCGGGCCGGACCTTCAACGACAGCGAGGTCCGGAGCGGGGCGGCGGTTTGCGTCATCGGGGAAACGGTAAGGAAGAAGCTCTACGGAGGGCAGGAGGCCCTTGGGGAAAAACTCCGCCTGGAGAAGCTCTCCTGTGAGATCATCGGGGTTCTGAACGCCAAGGGGCAGAGCACCATGGGCACGGACCAGGACGACATCGTGGTCATCCCGCTCCGGACCCTGCAGCGGCGGATCTCCGGCAGCCAGGACGTCGCTATGATCCAGGTCTCGGTCCGGGACGGCGAATCCACGGAAAAGGCCCAGCAGGGCATCGTCCGCCTGATGCGGGAGCGGCGGCACCTGGCGGCAAGCGACGACGACAACTTCACCGTCACGGACATGAAGGAGATCGCCAATATGCTGACCGGAACGACCCAGCTCCTGACGGCGCTCCTGGGTGCGGTGGCCGCCGTGAGCCTCCTGGTCGGCGGCATCGGGATCATGAACATCATGCTGGTGTCGGTCACCGAGCGGACCCGCGAGATCGGTGTCCGCCTCGCCATCGGGGCCCTCGAACGGGAGGTCCTGTTGCAGTTCCTGGTGGAGGCGGTGGTGCTTTCCTCCCTGGGCGGCATCATCGGCATCATCCTGGCCCTTGCCGCCTCCGTCTGGCTGTCCGGGGTCCTGCGCGTGCCCTTCATCTTCAACGGCACGATCGTCCTGGTCGCGTTCCTGTTCTCGGCCATGGTCGGAGTGGTCTTCGGCTACTTTCCGGCCCTCAAGGCCGCCCGGATGGACCCGATCGAGGCCCTGCGCCACGAGTGATGATTGCCGGCAACAAAGCGGTCTCCCGTGGGCGAGTCCGCCGGTGTTTCACCCGGCGGGTGCCTGCAGATGCTTCTCCAGGATTTCCCGCAGTGCCTTCAGGGGGAAAGGTTTCGTCAGCGCCTCCACAAACCCGTGCTCCTTGTAATTCTGGATGACCGGATCGTCGCTGTATCCGCTGAGGATGATGCCCCGGACGCCCGGATCGATCGCCCGAAGCCTTTCCATCGTCGGCTCCCCGCCCAGCCCTCCCGGCACGACCAGGTCCAGAATGACCATCCCGTAGGGTCGCCGGGATTCGGCGGCCTTGCGATAGAGATCGATCGCCGCACGGCCGTCGCCGGTCGTCTCCACCTCATAGCCGATCGACGTCAGCAGCTCCTTGAGCATGTCCCGGACCATGGCCTCGTCATCCATGACGAGAATCCGTTCCCGGTCATCCGCCGATTCAGAGGCAACCCGTTCGCAGGCCGGATGCCGTTCCGGGGCGGCGGCGGGAAGATATACGTGGAAGGTGCTCCCTTCCCCCTCGCGGGATTCCACGGCGATACAGCCTTTGTGATTGCCGACCACCGAGTGGCAGACCGACAGGCCGAGCCCCATTCCCTTTTCCGCCCCCCGGGCCTTGGTCGAAAAATAGGGATCGAAGATCAGGGGCCTTTGATCCGCCGGGATACCTTTCCCCGTGTCACTGAGGGATATCCGGACGTAGTCCCCCTCTCCGACGGGAAGCCCGTCCTCGATCCTCACGGTCGCATTCTCCGTCCCGACCGTCAGCGTCCCTCCGTCGGGCATCGCCTCGACGGCATTGAGCGTCAGGTTCCGGATGACCTGGCGGATCTGCCGCTCATCGACCTCGACGGGCCGGAGATCGCGATCCAAGTGAAATCGCGTCTCCACGGGCGATTCCCCGATATTCGCCAGCACGGTCTCCCGGACGAGGTCGCCGATGTTGACGATCTCCCGAACCGGCTCCCCTCCCTTGGAAAAAACGAGCAGGCGGTTGGTCAGGTCCGTCGCCTGGCTGACGGCCTTCTCGGCCGACAGCAGACGGGTGCGGGCTCTGCTCCCCTCGGGGATGTCCGTCTTCAAGAGCTCCATGTATCCCTGCATGACCGCCAGAAGATTGTTGAAGTCGTGGGCGATCCCCGCCGCCAGCGTACCCACCGACTCCAGCTTCTGAGCTTTCAGCCGCTCCGCCTCCACACGCTTGCGATCGGTGATGTCCCGCAGGAAGGCCAGATTGCACCGGTTCCCCTTATAGGTCACCCTGACCATCGAAACTTCCGCGTTGATCAAGGTCCCGTCCGGCAGAAGAACCCTGATTTCAACCTGTTTTGGAGCCGGCAGTCCATGCGTGATCTTATGGACATAGTCCATGAAAGCGGCCTGGTCGTCGGGATGGATAAACTTGCCCCTGGTCTTGCCCAGGATCTCGTCTCTTCTCCGACCGATTTTGTCCAGAAACGGCTGGTTGACATAAACATACCGGCCTTCATGGACAATGGCGATGCCGTCGCTGGAGCTTTCCATGGACGTCCGATAGAGCTCCTCGCTCTCCTGGAGTGCCTTCTCCATGCGCTTGCGGTCGGTGATGTCGTGCGCCACAACCCTGGCTTTTACGGGCAGGCCGTCCTCGAATCCATAATCGATGCTCATGTTCATCCACAGGATGCCGCCGTCCTTCTTCCGCAGCTCGTATTCCTGGGAGGTGGGGACATCCCTGCCCTCCCCGAGCCGCTTCATCCGGTCGATATACGTTTCCCGGCTCCATTCCGTGAACAGCTCAAACGGGTTCATCTTGAGGAGCTCTTCCCGGGAATAGCCCGTCAGGGTGCTTACAACCTCGTTGAAGCCGAGAAAACGGCGGTTCCGGTAATCCGCCTCATAAATGGCGGCGGGGGCATTCATGAAGAGCTGGATATACTTCATTTCACTCTCCCGGAGCGCCTCCTCGGCCTTCTTGCGCGCGGTGATGTCCCGGCTCACCGTGACAATCCCGACCATCCTGTTCTCTTCGTCTCGCAGGGCGGAGAAGCTGCATTCGAGGCTGATGACGGAGCCGTCCTTTCGGTACTCCTCCACCTCCAGGACCCGGGATCTCCGGGGATCGGCGCCCCCCCCGGCCTCCAGCTTCAATTCGTCCCCAAACGCCTCGAGCAGGGCCTGCATGGACCCGGGCGTCATGTACGCTTCGAGGGGCTTGTTCATGGCCTCCTCGACCGTGTATCCATGGGTGCGCATGATGGACGGGCTGATGTAGGTGAATTGGAGATTCATGTCCGTAACAGTGATCAGCTCCGCCGAGCTCTCCGCGATCAGGCGATACCTTTCTTCGCTCTGGCGCAGGGCCTCCTCCGCTTCTCTCAGATCGGAAAGCTGCCGCTCCGCGATGCCGAGGGCATTGTCCCGTTCGCGGAGCGCCAGATTCAGCGTGCTGGATGCCAAAATCAGGGCAAAGACCAGGATCGTCCAGTCACCAAGGGGGGTATCGACAAAGTACTGGTAGGGAAGAGAACGGAAGTGGTCCAGGAGGGCCAGCACGAGTCCCGCCGTGATGCCCGCTCCCGCGAAAAAGGTGGCGGCGCGTGTTCCGAGGAGCAGGCCGGCGACAATCGTCATGGAAATGAAGAAACAGGCGTTGATGCTGTTCAGTCCGCCGTCCACCAGCACGATGCAGGCAAACGTCATCCAGCCCACGGTCACGGCGACAATGCTGGCCAGCCGGATCTTTCCGATCCGCATCAGGAGCTTGGCGGCGGCTGTTGCCGCCAGCATCACCAGGATGGCGAGGAGGCCGCCCATTTTCGGCTCGAAAAAGAGGAGGGCGGCAATGAATCCGACGCCCATCAGGACGGCAAACAACAGGAGGGTGCGGTTCAGCACATGGGCCGTCCGCATCATGCCTGCGTCATCGGTGAAATCGGGTGTTTCCCGGAACCACTTGGGACGCAACATCATTCAACCTCCAAGCAGGAGATGGACGCCTGGTCTCGACGGCCGACAGGGAAAAAAGGGAGAAGCCGGCTCGCCGGGCCGTTATCCCTCCAGCCTTATGCTTCCGAGAAACACGATGAATTTCTGGAGCAGATCCCGGTCGAAGCACTTCCTCATGCCCAGATCCCGGTCGTCCTGCTCCTGGTCCCCGCTGGCTGCATGATCCTCCTGTGCGCCGATCATGATCCGGACCGCCTTCATGGGAGGAGTGGGCTCCTTGTAGGGCCGGCGCGATGTCATGGCGTCGAAGACATCGACAATCCTCAGCACGCGGGCCAGGGGGTTGATGTGGGTCCCCTCCAGCTTCATGGGATAGCCTCCGCCCTGGAAATCCTCGTGATGGTGCAGCACCGCCTTCTTGACGAACATGGGCATGTCCGTGTCGATCAGCATGGCCAGGCCACTCAAGGGATGGCGCTTCATGATCTCCCACTCGACCTCGTCCAGGGGCCCGTTTTTCGTGAGGATCTCCTGGGGAATAAAGGCCTTCCCGATATCGTGCAGCAGGGCGCCGACGCCGCACTGCCTCAGCATCTCCGTCTTCCCGGTCTCATCGAGGACCTGATAATCCGGAACGACCTGGTCCAGGACGCCGGGAGCCTGCTGCAGGAACGCCACGGTGAACCAGAGGACCTTGGTGGCATGTTCATAAGTCTGGTAGTCATGGCCGATCATTTTCGCCAGGGCGTTGATGGATTTCGATTCCTTGATGAAGTTCAGGGAATATTCGATCAGCTGCCTCGTCCGCCGGACGGCGGCGTCGCCCATCGTGCCCAGGCCGAAGGACGTTTCAAAGGCGTCTTTGACGACATTGGTGGAGACCCGGGAGAAGATGTCCGCCTTCTGGTCGTCAGGGGTTGACGGGTTTTCGAGGATGTTTCCGAGATTGGCCTCGAGATACTGTTCGTACTTGAAATGCTCGTCGAGGTTGACGAAGACCTCCTTCGTTTCGCTCTCGGAAAGCCTGGCGAGCTGCTCCGGGGAGACATTGTTCCCCTCCAGCGCCCAGAGGATGTATCGTCCCTGCGGCGCGGCGACGTAAATGCTGAAGTCCGGCAATGTTCCGGGGATGATCGCCCCCGGAGGAATGGCCATGTATCTTCCGCTGTTCATGGATTGTGTAATTCCCTGACGGCTCCTTTCATATCGTGAAAGCATTGCACCGGGATGCGATCCGGATCCGCCGCCGCCGGACGGACTCCACCCCGGACGCAAACCAACACAATCGAATCATCGGCATTTTTTGCGAAAACTGTAGGGATGTTTTGCGGTTTCGGTTCTTGTCCGCCGGATGCAGCCCCCTGTGCCCCGGTCATGATCCCGTGCTCACGGCAATCACGGAGATTCCGGCAGTTCCTCCAGGACCAGTTCGTCCTCGATCCGGATGCAGCCGGGAAGGCTCCGGGCGGCTGGGCAGCCGGTCATGAAAGACATCGTCCGCCGGAGCGTCAAACGGAAAGAGGGCTATTTCGACTTCCGCTTGAAGAAGACACGCACCGGCACCTGGCCGAATCCCAGTGTTTCCCGGATCTGGTTGACCAGGAAGCGCTGGTAGGAGAAATGAACCCCCTTGGGATCCTTCATGAAAAAGATGAATGTCGGGGGACGGATCGCCGCCTGGGTGACGTAGGCGACGGTGTTGGCCCGCCCCTGGGTCATGGGCGGGGGATTCCGGGTGATGACGGCCCGGAGGGCGTCGTTCACGAGGGCGGTGTTCACCCGGCGGGTGTACTGCTCGTAGACGCCGTCCACGGCCTCGAAGATTCTCGCCACCCGCTGGCCCGACAGGGCGGAGACGAAGAGGATGGGTGCGAAATCCATGAACTTGAGGGTGTCCTGGATCTTCCGGACGTATTCCCCCACCGTGGCGTTGTCCTTCTCGATGGCGTCCCACTTGTTCACCACGATGATGACGGCCCTCCCCTCCTCCAGGGCCAGGCCGGCGATCTTGGCGTCCTGCTCGGTGATGCCCTCGACGGCGTCAATCAGGAGAAGCGCCACATCGCACCGCCCCAGGGCCTTGATGGCCTGGATGACACTGTACTTCTCGAGGG
>CAZODI010000100.1:0-6141 GCA_964578535.1 uncultured Syntrophaceae bacterium | reverse complement strand
GCCGGACCGTGTCCCGGAGCATCTTCTGGTCTTCGTTCAATATGAAATCCATCGTTGTTCTTCCTTTCCTGTCATGCCGCGCTTTCGCCGGAGGGACCGGACCATTGCATTCCATGGCTCACACGGAAGGGGTTCCACATCGGGCAAGCACTGCGGAAAGATGGAGAGGGTTCGGTGTCCAATCCGTCGCGATGAAACGGATCTGCCGGGGACCCCAAGATCCCCGGCATTCCCGTCATCCGGTCATAGTCTTTTTTGATTTCTTTGCTGCCCCGCCGCCGGTACGGCCCCGCGGGGTCCCGCACCGGCGCGACGGAGCTGCTTGCCATTCCGGTTTCTCCCGGTTCTCCGTCTTTCGGAAACCGGACTACTTGAACAGCCCTTTTTCCTTGGCGGCCTTGACCAGGCCCTCCTGCAGGTCCGGATGGGCGACCTTGATCAGGGCCTCCGCCCGCTCGTCGATGGACAGGCCGTCCAGCGGGCCGGCGATGCCGTTCTCCGTGACGACGTAGTCCACGTGGCATGCCAGGGTCCCGACCAGGGCGCCCGGCGAGAGGTTCGGGACGATCCGGCTGATCAGCTTGCCGTCCTTGTCTTTTGTGTAGGACGCCATGACGATGATCATGCGGCCGAAGCGGGACAGCCGGCACCCCATGGCAAAGTCGGATTGGCCGCCGTACCCGGATACCATCTTGTTGCCGAGGGTCAGCGACGCCACCTGGCCGGCCATGTCGACCTCCAGGGCCCCATTGATCCCGACCATCTGCTCCTCCTGGCCGATGACCGCCGGGTTGTTCATCACGTCGCCGGGGAAGAACTTCACGTCTTCGTTGTTCTTCACGAAGTCGAAGAGGTCCTTCACCGGACCGATGAAGCTGGCGGACATCTCGCCCGGCCGGAAGGTCTTGTATTTTCCGGTCAGGATTCCCTTCTCCTGCCACAGCGGCGCACCCGTCGGGAGCATCTCCGTGAACAGCCCCAGGTCCTTCAGGTCGGAGTGGGCAATGAGGTCGGAGATCAGCATGGGAACGGCGCCGATCCCGATCTGGATGGAGTCACGGTCCCTCAGGAGGCTGACCACGGATGCGGCCATTTTATGGTGTATGTCTTTCGGGGCGGCCGCCGGGAATGCGGGCAGCGCCGATGAATTCTCCACAAAGTGGGTGAATTTGGAGATGTGCAGCCTGGTGTCCCCGCAGGCCGGGATGTACTGGTCGTTCACTTCGCCGATGAGGACGCGCGGGCCGCCGACAAATCCCTTCGAGGTGGCCTGCCCCTCGAGGAGCGCCCGGGAAAACATGCAGTCGGGGCCGATGTTGACGAAGCCGTCCTTGTCCGGCGGCGTCACCATGGCGACGATGACGTCGGGCTTGCGGTAATAGGTCCACTGCTTCAGCGAGCTGAAAACGGTGACCGGGGCGTACGGGCCGTAACCCAGCCCCTGGAACTGCGACAGGATAAAGGGCGTTCCCGTGAAGCCGGAGGTGATTTTGAAGGTCTGGCGGTACTCCGGCTGGAACATCTTGTAGGGCCGGGTCGCCAGGTTCCACCGCCACTCGATGTTATTCAACTCGTCCTTCCGGTCGGCGATGGCGTCCGGGATCAGGGTGCTCGGCTGGCCCAAGCACAGGGGGGTCATGATGAAATCGTCGTCACAGACCGCGCGGGCGGCCGCTTCCGCCGTGGTGAGCTTTTTGTTGTACTGGTAAAGCCATTCCGTCTTATGCATTTATTGATCTCCCTCTTATTGATCTGGTTGCGCAACCATCTCTGCATCAGAAAAAGGTTTTTCGTTTCCTCAATGACCGCCGCGGAGGCCCCGGACCGATTCCGGCCGGGGACTCCGTCTGCTCCTGCCGTCCAGACGCTTCACCTCCTTTCGCCGTTCAGATCCAGCGGAACGGCACGAGGCCCGTCCGTGCTTACTTGTTCAGCTCCTTCAGGATCAGGTCCGCACACTTCATGCCGCTCAGGGCCGCGCTGTTGATGGCCAGGCCGCGTCCCTGGTAGGTGTCGCCGGCGAAGTAGAGGTTTGGAATACCGGGGGCAATCAGGCCAGGCTTGTAGTTGCCCACGAGGCCGGGCTGGCGTGCCAGGCCGTCGCATCCGTCGACATAGTAGGGGAACTTCCACTCCACCTTGTTCTCGATGCCGGGGAACATGTCCTTCAGGTCCTCCCAGTGGGCCGCCAGAAGCCGCTCCCGCAGGAACTTGTCCGAGGCCTCGGCATGCTCCACCACCATGTCCGTGTGGACGACCTGCTTCCCCGGGGGGGCGACGTCGGGGGAGAAGTTTGAGGCGGGGAAGCCCTGGAAGGGGAAGCCCGCATGCTTCGTCTTGAGGGCCGACATGAAGCATTTCCGCTTCGGGTCCACGATGGGCTCCGAAAGCCCCAGCATGAAGCCGATCAGCCCCGTCACTTCATGCTGGATGTCGGTGATCCGCTTCACCCACCAGCGGGGCAGCGGCGAGCTCGCCGGGTTGAAGTCGAGGATGTTCGACAGTTTGTAGATGGGCAGGGCGCAGACCACCCGGTCGGCGCGGATCGTCTCGGTCTCGAAGATCCGGTACTCCTCTTCGTAGATGTGGCGCTTCGCCGGAATCCGGACGCCCACGGCCCGCTTGTTCTCGATGACCACTTCCTGGACGTCGCAGTTCAGCTTGATCTCTCCCCCGTTTTCCCGGATGACCTCCACCAGCCCGCGGGTGATTCCCTCCATGCCCTCGATGGGATAGCTCGCCTGCAGGGCCTGGCGTGTCTTGAGCAGGTTGTCCCGGGCGATGTAAAGCACCTCTCCGGCGGCCATGTCGATGGCATGGGGGATCGTCGTCATGATCATGCCCAGGTCGGTGAAGAGCTCGCGCACCGGCGCCTGTGGCACGTTCTCCATGAGCCACTCCTCCAGGGAGCGGTTGTCCCAGGCCTCTATCTCGGCGTCCTGCAGCATGGCGATCTTCTGCATCAGGTCCCGGAAGGCGATCTTGTCCTCCTTCGTCATGGGAACCAGCTCGGCCACGCTGACGAACTTCTCGCCGTTCCAGATGTCCACGGTGTCGCTGAACGGAGCCCACTGCACGGTCTTTCCGACCCGGTTGTTCAGGGCGTTGCAGCTCGATTTCTCACCCAGCTCCACCATGTGGAGGCCGATCTCCACCCGCCACCCCTTTCCGGGATAGCCGTCATAACTCATCATCCGTCCGCCGAACTTGGGGAAACGGTCCAGGAGCAGAACCTTCTGCCTCCCTTCCTTCGCCAGGATCGCCCCGACGCCAAGGCCGGCGATACCGGCGCCTACCACGATCACATCATAAGAATTCGCCATCTCCTCTTCCTTTCTGTTGATATCGTCCCGCCGCCGTCCGTCTCCGGGACGGACGGCGCGGGACATCGTTGTCTCGGGTTTATGCCACCGGCGGCCGCAGGTCCACGACCCGGGTGCTTTTCAACGTCTTTGCGGGATCGAAGATCTCCTCCTTCTCACAGAAAACGATCTCCGGCGTCATCTCCACGGCCCTCCGCGCCCGCGTTACCAGCTCCGCCTTGAGTTTTTCCGCATCCACCCCCGGCGCGGGCGCCACCTTGATCTGCAGGTGATCCAGCGACAGGGGATCCTTCAGGTCTTCCTTCGTGAAGACGATCTGGTACTCCTCGATCCCCTGGACGGCGGTGATCTCCGTCTTGAGAATATCCGGGTTGATGAGGGTGCCCTTGATGTTGACCAGCTCCATCGTCCGGATGGGCTGCATGATCACCCGGGCGTCGTTCCGCCCGCAGTGGGGGCAGGTCTCATGGGAAAGCGTCGTGATGTCCCCCACCACGTATCGCAGGAAGCACGTCCCCCGCCGGTCCACGTGGGTGACCACCAGCAGGCCCTGCTGTCCGTCGGGGAGGCGCTTTCCCGTCTTCTCGTCCACGATCTCAAAGAAGAAGAGGTCCGGCGCCCCCATGTGCATGCCGCCCCGCTCGGTGCACTCCAGCGTCGTCCCCTGCATCTCCGTGAAGCCGAGGCCGCTGCAGATGAAGGGATCCTTCGAGCCCATGTTCTTGAGTCGGTTCTTCATATCCGTCCGCATGCCCTCCGGACAGGCCTCCCCGAGGACGAAGCACATGTTGACGGAGGAGAAGTCCTTCTTCAGCTCTTCCGCCCGCATGATGGTCCGCCGGACGAAGGAGACGATGCCGGAAAGAAGCGTCGCCCCGTTCTTGACGACCATGTCCACGGCGTAATCCAGGGACCGGTGGATCGGAAACGGCGGATAGGCGGAGCCTGTCACTGCGTTGCAGACCCGGGCACCGCAGGCGATGGAGTAGTCCACGGTCTTCCAGAACCCGATGTGGGGAACCGGGGTCAGGGGGAAGATGTTGGCGACGACGTCGTCGCCGGTGATCCCCCCGATCTCGCACATCCGCGCCAGCTGCATGATGTTCCCAAAATAATCGTGGGTTGTCGAAAAGAACGGCGTCGGCACGCCCGACGTCGTTCCCGTCGTGTAATGGACGCCCCAGAGGATCCTCTCGTGCGGCTGTACCGGCGCGTCGGCCGGGATGGCCAGGCGGAAGCTCATGGGGTCGGCCATGTAGTCTTTCTTGTAGAGAAGCGGAACCTTCTCCAGGTCGTCCACGCTTTTCACGTCCCCGGCGGCGAGCCCCCACTCCTTGAACTTCTTCCCGTAGTAGGGGCTGTACTTCTCCAGGAGCGCCATCTGCTTGCCCAGTTTCTCGTTCTGCACGGCCCGGAGCTCATCCCGGGACCGGTACAGAAACTTCCCGAACTCACTGACATTCTTAGGTTTCCTCGGATAATCGGCCATAATGCTCCCTCCTTTAGGGTTACTCGGGCCCCCGGATCGGGGGCCCGGTCGGTTATCTGGAAAAACCTGCTTTGCCTGTTTGAATGCTATATCGTTCGGCTGATGATCTCCTTCATGATTTCCGTCGTCCCTCCGCCGATGCTGAGGATCCGCGAATCGCGGTACAGCCGCTCGACGACGTATTCCCGTGCATACCCGTAACCGCCGTGGATCTGGACGGCGTCGAAGACGACCTTGTCGCAGACCTCGCAGGAAAAATTCTTGCCCATGGAGACCTCCCGCATGACGTCCATTCCCGCCTCCATCCGGGCGGCGACGCGGTAGTTGTATTCCTTGGCGATCTCCACCTTCGTCGCCATGTCCACCAGCTTGTGGCGGATGACCTGGAATCCCGTCAGGGTCGTCCCGAAGGCCTCCCGGGCCTTGGCGTACTTGATGGATTCTTCCAGGGCGAGCTGGGCCGTGGCATGGGCCTGGACGGAAAGGGAAAGCCGCTCGTTCTGGAAGTTGATCATGATGCCCTTGAATCCCTCGCCTTCCTTGCCGATGAGGTTCGTTACCGGAACCCGGCAGTCCACGAAGCTCAGTTCACCCGTGTCGGAGCTGTGCCAGCCCATCTTGTGGATCTTCTTGGACACACTGAAACCGGGAGTCGAGGTGTCGATCAGGAGCAGGCTCACACCCTTCGGCCCGGGACCTCCCGTCCGCACCGCCGTGGTGACGAAATTCGCCCGGCAGCCGCTGGTAATGAAGGTCTTTGCCCCATTGACAATGAAGGAATCCCCGTCCCGGACGGCCCGGGTCCGGAGGCTCGCCACATCCGACCCGGCGTTGGGCTCGGTGATCCCCAGGGAGGCCACCTTCTCCCCCCTCAGAACGGGAGCCAGAACCTGCTTCCTCATCTCCTCCGTGCCCAGGCTTCGGACCGGCGGCATGGCGATGGTGTGGCTGTAGAGACCGCAATACAACCCTGAGGCGCCGCTGTGGCGGATGAACTCCTCAATGAAGGCGACCACCATGAACTTGTCGCAGGGGATCCCGCCGTACTCCTCGGGATATTCCAGTCCCAGGAAGCCCGCATCGGCGGTTTTTTTGTACAGTTCCAGGGGAAACTCTTCCTTTTCCTCCCACTCCTCCACATGGGGCTTGATCTCCTTCTCCACGAACTTGCGGACGCTGTCCCTGAAAATCCTGTGATCCTCGCTGAAATACTCCTGGTACATCTGCTGACCTCCCATCGTTTGATTTTACCGGATGATTTCGAAGTACTTGATGTCCTGGGTGTTTCCCTGCATCTCCGCGGGGTCCTTGAAGACCGCCCGGACCTTC
>CAZODI010000099.1:0-6308 GCA_964578535.1 uncultured Syntrophaceae bacterium | reverse complement strand
CTGCCCTTCGGGGCGGGCCTTTTTCTTTCCCCGGGGCGCGGGGGCTGTCACGGGGGCTTCCGCCATCGCGGACATAAGGCGGTACGGGATGCGGTGTCTTCGTGAAAAGGGACGGATTTCTCCCGCCCCCTGTCCATAATTCTTGTATTAATTCGACACCTATGCTATATCTGCCATATGTCATCGTACACATATCGACATGCCTGATATTCCAGCTTTCGTGAAAAAGGAGTTACCTAATGAAGACATCCCGCTTGATGAAGTACTTCCTGTGCTTCGCCCTGTTCACCTTGTTTGCCCTTCTGGGCACGATTTTCTCGCCATCGCCGCTTTGTGCCGCGGAGCCTCTGCGGGTGGCCGTGGCGGCCAACTTCCAGCAACCCTTTAAGGATATCGCCGCGGCGTTTACCCGCGAGACGGGCATCCCCGTGGAAGGCGTGTTCACGTCCTCCGGGAGCCTGTATCACCAGATCACGAACGGCGCCCCTTATGACGCCTTTCTCTCCGCCGACGAGACACGGCCCCAGGATCTCTTCAAGAAGGGTCTCGGCGGCAGCCCGTTCGTTTACGCCACGGGCAGCGTCGTCCTCTGGGCAGAGGGAAAGAAATTCTGCGGCGCCGCGAACTGGCGGGAAGTCATGATGAGAAAGGACGTTCAGAAGGTCGCCATTGCGAACCCGGTGGTGGCGCCTTACGGAGCGGCAGCGGAGGCGGCCCTTCGCCGAGTCGGCCTCTGGAACAGCCCCGACAAAAAGTGGATCATCGGGCAGTCGATCGCCCAGGCTTTTCAGTACGCCGCCACGGGCGGGGCGGACGTCGGCTTCTGCGCCCTTTCCTCCGTGCGGGCCGCAAAAAAGGACGGCTGTCCCTACGACATCGCCGAGGCGCCGCCGATCTTGCAAGGGGCCTGTCTTCTTAACCGCACGAAGAACCACGCCGGAACCGAGCGGTTTCTCCAGTTTCTCCAGTCCCCGGCGGCCAACGTCATCAAGAAGAAATACGGATACCGGTAGATGGAGCTTCTTCCCCTTTACCTGTCAGCAAAGCTGGCCCTGATCACGACGCTGGTCCTGATCGTGATCGCAGCACCCCTGGCCTACGTCCTGGCCTGCTTCACCTGGCCGGGGAAGACCTTTGTCGATGCCCTCATCAACCTGCCCATCGCCCTGCCGCCCACGGTCATCGGGTTCTACCTCCTCTGCCTCTTAGGGCCCCGTGGGCCCTTCGGCGCTCCCTGGGAGACGCTGTTCGGAGCATCCCTGCTCTTCACGTTTACGGGAATTGTGCTGGCCTGCGCCACCTACAGCCTGCCCTTCGCCATCCAGCCGATCAAGGCCGCTTTCGAAAAGCTCGATCCGCGGCTTCTGGAGAGCGCCTCGGTCCTCGGGCTCTCCCCGCTGGCCACGTTCTTCCGGGTCGTCCTGCCCAACAGCAAAAGCGGCATCGCCGCCGCGGCGATCCTGGTCTTTCTCCACAGCCTGGGCGCCTTCGGCGTGATCCTCATGGTGGGAGGCAGCATTCCCGGAGAGACCCGGGTCGCATCCATCGCCATCTACGAGGCCGTCGAGTCGTTCCAGTACGAGAAGGCCTGGCTCCTCTCCCTGGCCTTCCTGCCCGTCAGTTACTTCTTCCTGCTCATCGTGAACCGGCTGACCCGGAGGGAGGCATCGTGAAAGGACTGCATGTCCGCCTCTCCAGGCGGCTGGGGAAACTGGAGATCGACGTCGCCTTCTCCTGCCCGGAGGGGTCGACGCTGGCCCTGATCGGGCCATCGGGAGCGGGCAAGACCACGATCATCCGGATGGTGGCCGGACTGGAGCGGCCCGATGACGGGACGATTCTCTTCAATGGCGAGACGTTTTTCGACCAGCCAAGGGGCATCTGCCTCTCCACCCGGAAGCGCCGGCTGGGGTACGTCTTCCAGGATTACACGCTCTTCCCGCACCTGTCCCTGTTCGGCAACGCCGCCTTTGCGGCGAAGGACCGCCGGGAAGTCGAGGACCTGTTCCGTTTCTTCGGCTTGAACCCGATGCGGAACCGCAGGCCCGGCCAAGTCTCCGGCGGAGAGAGGCAGCGGTGCGCCATCTGCCAGGCCATGGCGACCCGCCCCCGGCTTCTCCTGCTGGACGAGCCGTTCTCCGCCCTCGACGTGGTCACGCGCCGAAAGCTCCGGGACGAGTTGAAGAAAATTAAAGAAGAGCGCCGGTTGTCCGTCCTGTACGTGACCCACGACATCACGGAAGCCCTGTACATGGCGGACGTCATCCTTCCCGTCGTCAACGGAAAAATCGACCGGGACTGGCTGGAATCGATCACCCGCTCCACCGGATCCCGCGACCTGCTCCAGAAGGCCGTGCGGGAGCCGAAACTTTCCCTTGCCTTTTAAAAAGTCAGACCGGATAGAAGTCCAATGTGAATTGAATGCGGAAAAAGGAGAGTGCATGCAAATCGGAACCTATTCACTGGAAGAGTATCTCCATCTTATCAAATCGTTCCACGGAAGCATGGCCCCCGGCCTCATCATCGGCGGGTTCATGGTGGACCTGGCGCAGCAGAACCTTCCGGAAGGGGAATTCTTCGACACCCTCTGCGAAACCCAGGTCTGTCTTCCCGACGCCGTTCAGATCCTGACACCCTGCACCATCGGCAACGGCTGGCTGAAGATTTTCGACACCGGCCGCTTCGCCCTGACCATGTACGAGAAGAGCACGGGAGAAGGCGTGCGGGTGTACATGGACACGGAGAAACTCAAGGCGTGGACGGAGATCGACGCCTGGTATTTCAAGCGGAAGTCCAAGAAGGAACAGGACCTGGACGTCCTTCTCGGTGAGATCAAGCAGGCCGCGACTTCGATCCTGAGCCTGCAGCGTGTTTTTGTGAAGCAGGAACTTTTGTCCAAGAGACGTCTGGGGCCGACGGCCGTCTGCCCGTCCTGCGGGGAAGCCTATCCCCTCCGGGACGGGGAGTCCTGCCTGGCCTGCCAGGGCCGATCCCCTTATACAGATGAAAGGAGGAATGCCACACCATGAAGATTCGTCACAAAGTCTGGCTGGAGAGCGACGGCAAGGTCATCTTCGGACACGGCCGCCAGGAGCTGTTTCGGGCGGTCGAAGCCTGCGGGAGCCTGAACGCGGCGGCCAAGAAGCTCGGGATGTCTTACCGGGCCGCCTGGGGACGGGTACGGGCGTCGGAGCAGCGGCTGGGAATCTCCCTGATCGAAAAGGGGTCCCATGAAAAGGGTGGCCACCTGACAGAGGAGGCAAAGCGTCTCCTCAAGCAGTTCGAGGAACTGGAGGAACGACTCAACGCCTGCATCCGCGCCACGGAAGAATGGTTCGACAAGCAGCACTATGTGAAGAAATAGGAACTCCTTTCACCCCTTCCTCGTAGCACGAAAGTCATACCCGTATCATCATTACGCTTTTTCGTTTTTCCCCTTGACAGTATGCTCGTTCTGACATAAGCCAACGCCGACATATATGCTATATTCCACATAGCAACGTCGCCGGGAATCTCTCCAGCCCCCTCTCCGGGGCGGACATTCCGATCCAAGCTGAAAGGGGGAAGTATGGCACACCAGAAAAGCGCGCATTACGATCGTGTGGTGCGGAAGCAGTACCGCGAGTGGTTGGACCGCTGCAGCGTCCATCTGGACAGGATGGACAGCGAGTTGCCGCCGCCGGTGGAGGACTTTCGGGACGTCCTGAAGGAGCGCGGTGTCTCCCGCCGGTCTTTCCTCAAGTGGACGTCGATCATGACGGGCACCCTGATGCTTCCGCCCGTCTTCAAGCCCATGGTGGCCCGCGCGGCGGAGCAGTTCAGCCGGGTCCCCGTCGTCTGGCTCCACATGGCCGAGTGCACCGGCTGCAGCGAAGCCCTTCTCCGCACCTCCTATCCCAACATCGACGACATTCTGCTGGACACTATTTCCCTCGAATATCACGAGACCTTGATGGCCGCCTCGGGCTACCAGGCCGAGCAGTGCCTCGAAAAGGCCCTCCATGATTTCCCGGGGAAGTTCGTCTGTGTCGTGGAAGGCGCCATCCCGCTGGCGATGGGCGGCAGGTACCTGACCCTGGGGCCGAAGGGCAAAACAGGCCTCGAAGTGGCCAGGGAGGTGACCTCCAAGGCGGCCATGACGATCTGCATCGGCAGCTGCTCCGCCTTCGGCAACGTCCAGGCGGCAAAGCCGAATCCGACCGATGCGGCCGGTGTCGGCCGGGCCCTGGGCCTCCAGACGGTGAACATCGCCGGCTGCCCTCCCAACCCGATCAACTTCGTCGGCACGATCCTCCACTACCTGATGTTCGGCGGATTGCCGGCCCTGGACGGCCTCGGACGCCCGGTCTGGGCCTACGGCAAGCGCATCCACGACTATTGCGAGCGGCGCCCCCACTACGACGCGGGCGAGTTCGTCGAGGAGTGGGGCGACGACGGCGCCGGGAAAGGCTGGTGCCTCTACAAGGTGGGATGCAAGGGACCCTACACCTTCGCCAACTGCGGCCGGGTCCGGTTCAATGACGGGATTTCCTGGCCCATCATGGCCGGCCACGGCTGCATCGGCTGCACGGAGCCGAATTTCTGGGACACCATGGCACCGCTGGAGAAGCCGATCCAGGATGCGGCCATCGGCGGCGGCGAAGCGACGGTGGACCGCATCGCCATGGGGCTGACGGTCGCAACCGTCGCCGGCATCGCGGCCCACGCCGGGGCGACGGCCTGGGTCCACCGGAACGACAACGACACCGCAAACAAGGAATAGGCACCGGGAGGTATTCTTATGGCCACGCGAATGATCATCGATCCCATTACCCGCATCGAGGGACACCTGAGAATTGAAGTCGAGCTGGACTCCACGAACACCGTCCGGGATGCCTGGAGCAGCATCACCCTGTGGCGGGGCTTTGAAACGATCCTGAAGGGGCGCGACCCCCGGGACGCCGGACTCATCACCCAGCGTTTCTGCGGCGTCTGCACCTATGTGCACTACGAAGCCAGCATCCTCGCCTGCGAGGACGCCTTCAAGGTCCAGGCGCCGACAAACGCCCGGCTCGTCCGGAATCTCATCAGCGGCGCCCAGTATCTTTACGACCACATCATGCACTTCTACCACCTTCACGGCCTCGACTGGGTGGACATCACCAGCGCCCTCACGGCAGATCCGAAGAAGGCCGTGGAGATGGCCCGGGCCTACTGCGCGAATCCCTACAACTGCTCGGAGACCCATTACAAGGCGGTCCAGCAGCGCCTGACGAAGTTCGTCCAGTCGGGACGCCTGGGTCCCTTCGCCAACGCCTACTGGGGGAATCCATCCTACAAGCTGCCCCCGGAGGCCGACCTGATCGTCACGTCCCATTACCTGGACGCGCTGCAGGTCTCCAAGATCGGCTCCACGATGACGGCCATCTTTGGCGGCAAGAATCCACACCCGCAGAGCCTGGTCGTGGGCGGCGTCTCCTCGGTCATGGACGCCCTGGATGCCTCGCGCCTCGGCGAGTACCTATTCCGGCTCAAGGAGATGAAGAACTTCATCGAGAACGCCTACATCCCCGACGTCCTCCTGGCGGCGGCCTACTACAAGGAGGAAGGCCTCCAGGGGCAGGGCGGCGGTGTCAAGAATTTCCTGGCCTACGGCGGACTCCCCCTGGATGACGGCTGGACGAGCCTCCTCTTCCCCCGGGGGCTTGTCAAAGGTGCCGATGTGGCGCACCCGATGGCCCTGGACGAGGAAAAGATCACCGAGGAAGTCAGCCATGCCTGGTACCAGGACAAGGGTCCCCTCCATCCCTACAAGGGCTGGACGTATCCCGAGTACACGGGGTTTGACAAGGAAGGGCACCTGAAGGGAAACGAGAAGTACTCCTGGTGCAAGGCTCCGCGGTACGACGGCCTTCCCTGCGAGGTGGGCCCCCTGGCACGGCTCGTTGTGGCCTATGCACAGGGACACACAGAGCTCAAGAACCTCATCGACGGGACCCTGAAGGCAGCGGGCCTCCCGGTGACGGTTCTCTTCTCGACCCTCGGCCGGACAGCCGCCCGGGCCATCGAGACGAAATACGTCGCCGACCACATCGAGGGGTGGCTCAACGAACTGGTCAAGAACGTCAAGGCCGGCGACACCCGTACCTGGACGAAGTGCGACGTCCCGAAGAAGGGCGAGGGCCGCGGCATGACGGAACCGCCCCGGGGAGCCCTGGGACACTGGATCCGGATCGAGGACAAGATGATCGCCAACTACCAGGCCATCGTCCCCTCCACCTGGAACTGCTCGCCCCGCGACAAGGGCGGGCGGCGAGGCCCCTACGAGG
>CAZODI010000098.1:0-6678 GCA_964578535.1 uncultured Syntrophaceae bacterium | reverse complement strand
GTCGCCCCCCGTGCGGGGGCGTGGATTGAAACAAGCTGCAGGGCGGGATCAAGCGGGAGAGTTACTTGTCGCCCCCCGTGCGGGGGCGTGGATTGAAACATGATAATAAAATAACCCACATCGAAAGGAGGAGTCGCCCCCCGTGCGGGGGCGTGGATTGAAACTTGTTGCGGTGGACGGTGTCGTACAGCGCTTCACGTCGCCCCCCGTGCGGGGGCGTGGATTGAAACCAGATCCTCTGCATCCGGGCGATCCAGGATGAGGTCGCCCCCCGTGCGGGGGCGTGGATTGAAACAGATGATAGATCCGCTGTTCCTGCGTCATGTCCGTCGCCCCCCGTGCGGGGGCGTGGATTGAAACCCGCGCAGGGCGATGTGGTTCGTCGCCATTCCCGTCGCCCCCCGTGCGGGGGCGTGGATTGAAACCCGTCGTAAACGCTGGCCTCCCGCCTCGCCTCGGGTCGCCCCCCGTGCGGGGGCGTGGATTGAAACAGGTGCAGGTCCTGGAAGACCTCAAGGCCTCGGGGTCGCCCCCCGTGCGGGGGCGTGGATTGAAACCAATCGACAACGTGAACACGGAAGACAACAGCCTGTCGCCCCCCGTGCGGGGGCGTGGATTGAAACACGGTGCCGGAGGAAATGGCGGCCACCATCGACCGTCGCCCCCCGTGCGGGGGCGTGGATTGAAACCAACTGTATGCCGCCGATTTCTATATGGATACCGTCGCCCCCCGTGCGGGGGCGTGGATTGAAACTTGACTGGGGACGCTGTGTTGCTTGGCGTCCTTGGTCGCCCCCCGTGCGGGGGCGTGGATTGAAACAAGTTTTTTCATGTCCCCGCAAACCCCCATGAACAGTCGCCCCCCGTGCGGGGGCGTGGATTGAAACACGTCTACATCCGATAAGGAGGCCCCCAATGAAACGTCGCCCCCCGTGCGGGGGCGTGGATTGAAACAGCCTCGGGAATGCGACCATGATCTTCTCGGCCAGTCGCCCCCCGTGCGGGGGCGTGGATTGAAACTGATGGAGAAGATCATCGAGGAAAAGATCAAGGGTCGCCCCCCGTGCGGGGGCGTGGATTGAAACCTACTTGGCATGACGACCGGGACAGCGGGGACAGTCGCCCCCCATGCGGGGGCGTGGATTGAAGCGAAACCAACGGATTATAAGTCCTTTGGTCGAGACATGCTCTCCATGCTGGACTGTGCGTATTTCTCGGGCCGACCTTAACAAAATCCAGACCATGGTCCGTTCTCGTCAGATGGCCGCGGCAGCCAGCTGCACCGGTCTTATTGAATAAACCGTGGAGAATTTCAGGCAACCAGAATCTTCTCGATCTCCGGAACCGCTTCGAAGTGGCGGTCCCGCGTCAGGAGCGTGCCTCCGATGCTCCGGCAGCAGGCGGCGATCCAGACGTTGTTGATGGGGATCGGGGTTCCCCGCGAGGAGAGAGCGAGGTAGAGCGCGGCGTAGTGCCCCGCCACGTCGATATCCACGGGCAGAACTGTTACGTCGAATTCGCGGATGAACCGGGCGAGCATTTCATCGTTGCGTTTCTGCCGTTTCCCCTTCCGGAATCCGTACATCAGTTCGCCGATCACAACGGCCGGAAGGAAGAGGCTGTCGGCGTGTCGCGCCATCAGGTCCACGATCTCCGGGCGGCCCTCGGCGAAGTCCGAGTAGGCGTTCGTGTCCAGTACGAGCTTCATTCCCAGTCTCCCTCGTGGATCTGCTCAAACTTGTCCGTTGCTTTCCGGAGTTCGTCGGCTTCCTCGCGGGACATCCAGCCGGCGAAACTCCGGATCCTGGCGGACCGCTCCCTGCGAATCCCGAGCTTTTCATCGATGGCCTCCAGGATGAAGGCCGTTTTCGTCTTGCCTTCCTTCCGGGCCGCTTCGCTGATCATCGCTTCCCGCTCGGGAGGAATCCTGAGACTGATCGGCATGATCCACACCTCCCGTATCGCGCTTTCTGGTGTTTGTATCGCGCATGGCCGGGCCTGTCAAGAAGCGATTCCGACCCTTCCCAACAGCCGCCGTTCGTGCGATAAGGGGCCGGCGGGCAGGGGCCATACCCTTGCCGGAGAAAGGAACGGTTCGATATGAGTGCAGAGCGCCGGAAGCCCGTTATCGAATATCCCTGCCGATGGGTCTACAAGATCATCGGCCCCGACGAAGCGGCCCTCCGGGAGGCGGTGACGCAGGTCATTCAGGACCTTCCCCATACCGTGGCGATTTCCAACACGAGCGCCACCGGCCGGTATTGCTGCTTGAACGTCGAGCTGACTGTGGCCGACGAGAGTGTCCGGACGAGCCTCTACGAAATGCTGAAAAACCACCCGGCCGTCCGGGTCGTTTTGTAGGGAGACTGTATGATTTCGAAGAAAGCAAAACGGGGAGCCGGCAGGATCCGTGTTCTTCCCGGGACGGCCCTGCTTCTGTTCCTCCTTCTCTGCCTGACCGCCGTCTACCATCCTGCTGCGACGGCGGGTGCCCGTCCCACCGTTGTGCTCACCGTCCTTCACGTCAACGACACCCACGGCCACATCCTGCCCGGCGTCGTCAAGACGGTGGACCCGGAGCGGCCCGTCGGCGGGGCAGCCTGGCTTGCGCAGATGATCGAGGACGAGCGGGCGAAGAACCCGAAGGGGACGCTGCTCCTCTCCGGCGGCGACATGTTCCAGGGGACGCCGATATCCAATGTCTTCCGGGGGTCGCCCGTGACGGAGATCATGAACGCGCTGGCCTTCGACGCCATGGCCGTGGGCAACCACGAATTCGACTGGGGGCTGGACACGCTGCAGAAACTCCGGACGGCGGCCCGCACCCCCTGGCTCGCGGCGAACATTGCCGACGGGCAGGGGAAGGCGCTGCCGGGTGTGAAGCCCTGGATTATCATAGAGCGGAAGGGGATCCGGATCGCCGTTATTGGGATCACGACCCCCGAGACGGCCTGGACGACGAATCCCCGGAATGTGGCGGGACTGACGTTCCGGGAGCCGAAGGACGTCCTGCCGGGGCTGATCCGGCAGGTCCGGGCGGAAGGCGCCCGCCTCGTCGTCGTCCTTTCCCACTGCGGCCTCGACGCGGACCGGAAGACGGCCGGGGAGGTGGAAGGCATCGACGTCATCGTCGGTGGCCACAGCCACACCGCCGTCATGGACCCTGTCGTGGTCGGGAAGACCGTGATCGTCCAGGCCGGGTGCTACACTCAGTACCTTGGTGTCCTGGAACTGGCGGTGGACCAGGAAAGCGGCAGGATCGAGCGCTTCACGGAGCGGAAGGAATTGAAGGTCGTCTATTCCGGACCGAAGGAGGCCTTCGACCCGGCGATTGCCGAGATCGTGGCGTCCTACGACGACCGGATCCGGGACCGCTTTGCTGCTGTTGTCGGCGCGACGGATGTCGACCTGCTGCGGAATTCCCGGGGTGAATCGAACTTGGGCGACCTGATCGCCGATGCCATGAGGGAAGCCGCCGGGGCCGACGCGGCCCTGATGAACAGCGGCGGAATCCGGACAGACATCCCCCGGGGCAGCATAACGCTGGAGCAGCTTTATACCCTTCTGCCTTTCGACAACGTCCTGGTCTCCATGGATCTGACCGGCCGGCAGCTTCTCCAGGTCCTGGAGGAGAGCGCCCGGGGGCTCCACGGGATCCTCCAGATCTCGGGACTCCGGGTGACGGCGGACCTGGCGCGGCCCGCCGGACAGCGGATCGTGAGCGTCGAGATCGGCGGCGGGCCCCTCGCGGCGGATAAGGCGTACCGGGTCGTCACGAACGACTTCCTGGCGGCGGGGGGAGACAAATTCACCGTATTCCGGGAGGGGAAGAACGTCGCGTTCGGAGACGACCTCCGGGACGTCGCGGCGGCCTACCTGAAAAAGAACTCCCCCGTCCGGCCCCGCATCGAGGGGCGCATCGAGGTCAGGGGAATCTGAAGGACTTCCGCCGCACCGGATCGAGGGTCGCTGCCTGACGCGGGCAGCGGGGAGGCAAATTCATGGAAAAGGAGAGGATCCGGGTATTCGTGAACGATCGCCCCGTGACGCTCTATCGGGGCCTGACGGTGAAGCATGCCCTGATCGCCGCCGGAGACGACCGGTACCGGCCGGCGCTTGCCGGTGACGCGGCGGTCCGTGACGGAGACGGATTCGTCGTCGGCCTGGAAGGAGCCCTCCATGAGGGTGCACGGCTTTACGTGACGCTGCCGGACCGGTCCTGACGGGCACCGGGAAGGGTGCCGGGAAAAGATCCACCCGGTTCACAGACCGGGCCCTCCGGAAAGAAAAGGATGAAGGATGAGCGAGAACGTAACGTCCAAACAGCTCCTGGATCTCTATGCCCGGAAGGTCTACGCCGACGCCGCGGCAGCCAAGGCCGCCGGAAGGCCCGTCGGCTGGTCCACGGCCATCGTGCCCCAGGAGTTTTTCGAGACCATGGACCTGCCCCTCGTCTACCCGGAGAACCACTCGGCGGTCGTCTCGGCGCGGAAGCGGGCCCTCGGGTTCCTGGAACGGGCCGAGGGATACGGCTATCACGCCGACGTCTGCGGGTACATGCGGGTCAACTTCGGCTATCTCCTGGAGGGGGCGCGGGGAGACGATGACGTGCCGCCGGCGCCGGTCCCGGATTTTGTCGTCTGCTGCAACAATTACTGCACCATGATCGTCAAGTGGTACGAGAACCTTGCGAAGGAGCTGGGGGTGCCGCTGTTCATGATCGACATGCCCTACAATCCGGAGGGCGTCGTGGACGAGGCGCGGGTGCGGTACATCCGGGCCCAGTTCGACCGTCTCGTCGGGCAGCTGGAGGACCTGACGGGCCGCCCCTTCGACCGGGAACGGTTCCGCCGGGTGATGGAGATCTCCCGGGAGAACGCCCGGTTGTGGAAGCGGGCCTTTGAGCTCACGGGCCACGTGCCGTCGCCGGCGAACGGGTTTGACTTCTACAACTATCTCACCCTGATGGTCTTCATGCGGGGACGAGCCGAGACGACGGAGGTCCTCCGCCTGTGGATCCGGGAGATGGAGGGGAAGATTGCCCGGGGCGAGGGGCCTTTCCGGGACGCCGCGGAGAAGTTCCGGATCATGTTCGACGGCATCGCCTGCTGGCCGCAGCTCGCCCATACAGCGAAGGCCTTCCGCTCTTACGGCATCAACATCACCGGCTCCAACTACCCCGACGGCTGGGCCGTCCTCTACGAGACGGGCGACCTGGACGGCATGGCCCGGGCCTATGCCTCCATCGCGAACAACATGAGCCTGGAGAAGGCGGTGGAGAAGCGGGTCGAGATCATCCGGCAGGGCCGCTGCGACGGCGCTGTCTATCACATGAACCGGAGCTGCAAGGTCATGGACTTTACGACCTATGAGGCACAGCGCCGGGTCTTCGCCGAGACGGGCGTGCCCTACATCACCTTCGACGGGGACCAGGCGGACCCGCGGGTCTTTGCCGCCGCCCAGTTCGACACAAGGGTCCAGGCCCTCGTCGAGATGATGGAAGCACGGAAGGAGGCGGGGCGATGACCGGGGAGAAGCGGATTCAGGCGATCCTGTCAGAACTGGTGGAAACCGCCGCCCGTCCCGGTGAGGCCGCGGAGAGGTTGAGGCGGGAGAAGGGGAAATCCCTTGTGGGCGTCCTGCCCTATTACGCCCCCGAGGAGATCGTTCATGCCGCCGGGATGCTTCCCGTGGGCGTCTGGGGCGGGACGGCGGACGCGTCCATGGCGGGCCACTATTTCCCGCCCTTCGCCTGTCCCCTGGTGAAATCGGCCCTGGAACTGGCGCTCCGGGGCGTCTACGACGGCCTCGCCGCCATGATCGTTCCAGCCCTCTGTGAGAGCCTGACCTTCTTCGGCCAGAATTTCCGGGCCGCCCGGCCGAGCATCCCCTTCGTGCCGGTGGTCCACCCGCAGAACCGCCGGAGTCCCGAGGGTGTGGACTATCTCCAGGCGGAGTACGAAAGGGTCCGGGGCCGGCTGGCGGAGATCGCCGAGCGGGAGATCACGGCGCGGGACCTCGATGTGGCCATCGGGATCTTCAACGGCCACCGCCGGGCCATGCGGGCCTTCCTGGAGGAGGCGCCCCGGCATCCGTCCCTCGTGTCCCCCCGTGTCCGGCACGCCGTGGCGAAGAGCGGATATTTCATGGACCGGGCGGACCATGCCGCCCTCGTCGGCGAGCTGACAGGCCTCCTGAAGTCGCTGCCGGCGGAAGCCGAACCCGGGAAGCGGGTCGTCGTGACGGGGATCATGGCCGAGCCGGAGGACCTCCTCGAACTGTTCGAAGAGGTCGGCCTCGAGATTGCGGCGGACGACCTGGCTCAGGAATCCAGGGCCTTCCGGACCGACGTGCCCGACGGGGGCGATCCCCTGGAGCGCCTTGCCCGCCGCTGGTCCCTCGTCGAGGGCTGCTCCCTGGCCTTCGATCCGGGAAAGGAGAGGAACCGCATCCTCCTGGACCTCGTGAGGAATTCAGGGGCCCGGGGACTCGTCGTCCTGATGATGCAGTTCTGCGATCCCGAGGAGATGGACTATCCCCTCTACCGGAAAGAATTCGAGGCAGCGGGCATCCCGGTCCTCCACCTGGAAGTGGAGCCGCGGATGTCCCTGGAGCAGGCCCGGACGCGTCTTCAGTCCTTCGCGGAGATGATCTGACGCATGTACGCACTGGGAATCG
>CAZODI010000097.1:0-6734 GCA_964578535.1 uncultured Syntrophaceae bacterium | reverse complement strand
ACGGGAAAAACCGTTATCCGCGGGGGCGCGGCCGGGGGTTTCCAGAGGAGCATTCGGGAAACTTTTCCATCCCTCTGGCGTAACGCTTCACAAACAGGGTGCCGGGGAAAAGCTTCCGCGACGACGGAAGCCCCCGTGACAGCCCCCGCGCCCCGGAAAACCCGTCGTCCGCGGGGGCAAAGGCAGGCAGCATGGCCAGGATCATCAACCGCTACATATTCCGGGAAATCGCCGTTCCCTTCGGCCTGACCCTGTTCATCCTGACGTTCGTCCTCCTCATGGGGAAGATTGTCCAGCTGGTGAGCCTGATGGTCAACCGGGGCGTCGGCCTTCTCGACGTGATCCTGCTCATCCTCTACCTGATCCCGTCCTTCCTGGTATACACCATCCCCGTCTCCCTCCTCGTGGCGATCCTGATCGGCCTGGGACGCCTTTCGGGGGACAACGAGATCACCGTTCTCAAGTCCGCCGGCCTGAGCCTGTACCAGCTTGCCGTTCCGGCGGCTGTCTTCGCCGGGCTGGCATTCCTGTTCACCGCCGCCGTGACGTTCCACCTCGTCCCCAGCGGCAACTCGGCGGCGAAGCACCTCGTCTATCAGGTGGCCCAGCAGCGGGCCGCCATGGGCATCAAGGAAAAGGTCTTCGTGGACGACTTCCGGGGGATTCTCATCTACGCCGACCGGGTTGCCGACAAGGCCGAATACCTGGAAGGGGTCATCATCTCCGACAACCGCATCACCGGCGAGCCATCGACGATCATCGCCAGCCGGGCCTACCTGCTGGCGGACCCGGTCCGGATGGTGATCATCCTCCGGCTCTACCAGGGCAGCACCCACACGGTCGATGCGAGCCTCCAGAACTACCGGAAGCTGGACTTCCAGCTCTACGACGTGACCCTGGACCTGATGCCGGCCCTCACCTCCGCGGCGGCCCAGAAGTCCAGCACGGAAATGACTGCGAGGGAGCTGATCGAGCGGATCCGCAAGGCCGGCGCCGATCCGGCGGCGCTGCGGGAACTGGCCATCGAGCTGAACAAGAAGATGACCATCCCCGTCTCGTGCCTCTGCTTCGGCCTCCTGGGCGTTCCCCTGGGAATCCGGGCCCACCGCTCCGTGAAGTCCCGGGGGATCACGGTCGGATTCCTGATCGCCCTGGCCTACTACCTGCTCCTCATGGGCGGGGAGGCCCTGGCGGAACTGGGCCGGATCCATCCCGCCATCGGTACCTGGACACCGAACGTCCTCTTCGGCGCCCTGGGAATCGTCCTGTTCATTCTGGCCGCCCGGGAGCGGCCTTTCCCGATCCCCCGCCGGCTGGAGGAGACGATCCGGCGCTGGCGGGAAAAGCGGAGGCGGACCGAATGAGAATCCTGGACCGCTACATCACCAGGGAGTTTCTCCGGCTCTTCGGCACGATCGTGCTGGCGCTCCTTCTGCTGGCGCTCATGGTGGACTTCTTCGGAAAGATCCGCTACTTCATGAGCAACCACGCATCGGTGCGCCTGGTGGCCGCCCACTTCTTCTATATGATCCCGATGATTGTCGCCCAGACCATCCCGGCGGCGGTCCTCATGGCCACCCTCATGACCTTCGGCACCATGTGCCGGCACAGCGAGATCACCGCCATCAAGGCCGGCGGTGTCAGCCTCTACCGGCTCGCCCGACCGGTCATCCTGCTGTCGGTCCTGATCGGCATCGCATCCTTTTTCATCAGCGAATGGATCGTGCCCTACACGAACACCCGTGCGGAGACGATCCGGCTGGTGGAAGTCCCGAAGAAGCAGGATATGCCGGCCTTCAAGCAAAACCAGATCTGGTACCGGGGCAAGGACGGGGTCTACAATTTCAGGTTCTTCGAGCCGCAGACGAACACCCTGAGGGGAATCTCCATCTACTACCTGACGCCGGACTTCCGCCTCGTCCGGAGGATCGACGCGGAAAAAGCCGAATGGAAAAACGGGGCGTGGGTCTTCACGAAACTCCTCGTCACCCGCTTCGACACGGGAGGATTCCCCTCCCTGGAGTGGGTCCCGAAGCGCGTCGTGAACATCCCGGAAAAGCCGGACGACTTCAAGATCGTCCAGAAGGACACCGAGCAGATGGGATTCTTCGAGCTGAGGGACTATGCCCGGAAGCTGCGCTCGGAAGGATACGACGCCACCCGCTATGAGGTGGACATGCACGGGAAGGTGGCCTTCTCGCTGGTGACGATGATCCTGGTGTTTATCGGGATTTCGTTTTCTCTCCGGGAGGAGCGGGGAGGGGGGGTCAGCCGCAGCATCGGGGCGGCCATCGTGATCGGCTTCTCCTACTGGCTCGTCCACGCCTTCAGCCTGTCCCTGGGGCGGGCCGGCACGCTGCCGCCGCTCCTGGCGGCCTGGATGGCCGACATCCTCTTTCTCGCGGCCGCCGCGTTCATGTACTCCCGGATCCGCACCTGATCTCCCGGATGGCTGCATCCCGGGACCACCGCGGCAGCCCGTTCAGATCCTGCGAAAATCCTCCGGCCCCAGGAGCTCGAAGCCCTGCCCGGCGAGGACCGTCTCGGCGAAGTCCGGGTTGTCCGCCCGAAAGAGGATGACGGCGCGGTTGTCGAGCTTGTCGAGGAAGGTGTACAGGTAATCCACGTTCAGTCCCTCGGCGGCAAGCGCGGACAGGGCCCGGGCGAGCCCGCCGGGCCGGTCGGCGACCTTGACGGCCAGTACCTCCACCTCCTGGAAGCGGTACCCGCGGCTGCGAAGCAGTTCCGCGGCCGTCGCGGGATCGGGAACGATCATGCGCAGGACGCCGAAGTCCCTCGACTCGGCGATGCTGAGGGCCCGGATGTTGATCCCGCTGTCCCCCAGGAACGTGGTCAGCTCCGCCAGGACACCGGCCCGGTTCTCGATGAATACGGAGAGCTGGACGATCTTCATGATTTCGCCTCCCCCTCCCGCCGGCGGATCTCTTCCGTCATCAGGACGCCCAAGGCGATGGACGCCAGCCGCGCCGCCGGAGGATCCGACCGGGAGCTGATCAGGATGGGGGTCCGGACGCCGGCGATCACGTGGGCCAGGTCTTTCCCCCCGTAATAGACGAGGGATTTGCCGAAGATGTTTCCCGCCTCCAGGTCGGGCATGATGAGGATGTCCGCGGCGCCCGCTACGGGGGACTCCACCTTCTTGATCTTCGCCGCTTCGGCCGAGACGGCGTTGTCCAGGGCGAAGGGCCCGTCGACGACACAGCCCGGGACTTCCCCGTAGGAGCAGATCTTCGCCAGCGCCAGAGCGTCCACGGTGGAGCGGACCTCCGGCTGCACCTTCTCCACCCCCGACAGGATCGCCACCCGGGGGACCGCGATGCCCAGCGCGTGGGCAACCTCGACGGCGTTCCGGATGATCTGGATCTTTTCCTTCAGGTCCGGTGCCACGTTGACGCCGCCGTCGGAGACCATCACGATCTTCCGGACGCCTTCCCGCCGGTCCTCGAAGAGGGCGATGTCACTCATGAGGCGGCCCGTTCGAAGCGACCGGGGACCCCTCAGAACCGCCCGAAGAAGCCGGTTCGTCGAGATGCCGCCCTTCAGGAGGATGTCGACCTCCCCCGACGCCGCCATTTCGGTGCCCCGTTCGGCGGCCCGGTCCATGTCCCGCTCGTCGACAATCTCAAAGTTCGCGGGATCGGCGTCCGCCTGCCCCATCATCTGCTCGATCAGGGCGCGGTGCCCGATGAGGATCCCCCGGGCCAGCCCCTTCCGGCGGGCCTCCTCGATCGCCTCCACGGAGGAGCTCTCCTGGGGCGCAATGACGGCCACCCGTTTCGGCCCCAGCCCGGAGGCCCTCCGGATCATCGTCCTGAAATCACGGATCATGCTCTTTCCCTTTCTGTCGCCGGAAGAAGCAATCCTACGACGATCAGTCCCTGAGTACAAACAAGGCGTCTGCTGCGACAGGCCAGGGACCGTCGAGGATCACCGGGTTGAGGTCGATCTCGGCGATCTGCGGATGCAGCACGGAAATCCAGCCGAGGCGCTGGATGACCTGCACCAGGGCCTCCCGGTCGGCCTCCGGCTGGCCCCGGAACGCACCAAGGAGGTCCTTGCCCCGGATGTCGTCAAGCATCTCCTCCGCCTCGGCGTCGGAAAGGGGCGCGAGCCGCAGGGTGTTGTCCCGGAAGATCTCCGTGTAGACGCCGCCCAGGCCGAAGAGGATGCAGGGATCGAAGCCGGGGAAGCGGGTCATGCCGACGACCAGCTCCCGCCCGCCGGGGATCATCTCCTGGACGAGAACGGGGACGCGCCGCCCCGCCGCCTTGCGGATGCCGGTGAAGGCCTTGCGGACGTCGGCCTGCTTTTTCAGGTTGAGGGCGATGAGCCCCTTGCCGGACTTGTGCATGATCTCCCAGGAGCAGGCCTTCAGCGCCACGGCGCCGCCGATGGTTTCCGCGGCCGCCGCCGCCTCGCCGGCGGTCCGGGCGAGAATCTCCCGGGGAACCGGGATGCCGTACAGGGCGAGAATGCGCTTTGCCGCGTGCTCGTCCAGGGCCTTCTGTCCCTTTGCCAAGGCCTCGCGAATGATCCGGTCCGCCTCGGCGGACGTCTCCGGGGCGACCGGGGGATTTCCCGCCTTCCGGCTCTGCGCCTGGAAACAGCGGTACAGGCTGATCATGGCCCGGGCCGCCTTCTCCGGGGCGTTGAACACGGGGATGTCGTTGTCCTGGTACGCGGCGGCGAAGTTGTCCTCCCGGTCAAGGAATGAACAGACGAGTACCGGTTTTCCGAACTTCTTCGGCAGGGCCATCGCCGGCGAGAGATCGTGATTGATGCCGGCAAGAAACTGGTCGAGCGTCATCTCCTTCAGGAGGGGCTTGAAGTGCGGGAAGACCTCCTTCATCCAGCCGGTCATCATGGGACCGTGGATGAGGAGCCCGTCGACCTCGCCGCTGCCCAGGATGATCTCGGGGATCCGCACGGTCATGTACTCCGTGTCCAGGTTGAAGGTCATGTCGACGGGGTTCCCGCTGGAGGCGTGGGGCGGGATGAGCGGCCGGATCTGTTGCTGGACGGCCTCCGAGAAGGGAACGACGTCCAGGCCGCCCTGGTCGCAGGTGTGCGACATGGCCGTTCCCGGCCCCCCCGAGTGGGTCACAACGCCGATCCGGCGCCCCCGGAGCGGCGGCTGGGAGGCGGCGGCCCAGCCGTGGGCGTAGAGGTCCTCAATCGTCTGGACGCGTACGATTCCCGCCTGCCGGAAGATCCCCTCGTAGAGGAAGTCCGGTCCCGCCATGGCGCCGGTGTGGCTGAGCCCCGCCCGGGCGCCCGCCTCGGAGCCGCCGACGTACTGGGCGAAGACGGGCTTGTGCCGCGTGACCTTCCGGGCCGTCTCGACAAAGCGCCGCCCGTCGCGAATGGCCTCGATGTACAGGATAACGGCCCGGGTTTGCTCGTCTTCTCCAAAGTACTCCAGGGCGTCGATGATGCCGATGTTGGCCTCGTTCCCGGAGCTGATGGCCTTGCTCAGACGGATTCCCTGCTTGCGCAGGAAATAGAGGGTCTGGGTGACGTAGGTCCCGCTCTGGGAGGCGAGCCCCAGGAGACCCGGCCGGTCGTCGAGGTGCATGACCGTCAGGTTCAGGTGGATCTCCGAGTTCAGGATCCCCATGCAGTTGGGGCCCAGGAACCGGATCCCGTACTTCGCGGCGATATCGTTGATCTGCTGTTCCAGGACCTTCCCCGCGGCCCCCACCTCGCGGAAGCCCGCCGTACAGACGATGACCCGCTTCGTCCCGCGCTCGCCGAACCCCTCCATGAGACGGGGGACCTCGCCGACGGGCGCGACGATCATTCCCAGGTCGGGGGCCTCCGGAAGGTCGAGCGGAGTGGCATACGCGGGCAGGCCGAAAACGACCTTGTCCCGGGGATGGATCGGGTAGATCGGCCCCTGGAAACCGTCGTGAAGGACACTCAGGGCCTGCATGGTCCCCATCTTCATGAGGTTGTTGCCGGCGCCGGCAATGGCGACGGATTTGGGACTCATCAGGGCATGAAGCGGATTTTCGGACATGGGCGACAGCCTCCTCGGAAAAAGAGCGTTTGTAAAGAACGGGCGGAACCATAGCACCCGCTCCGGCCACTGTAAAGACCTGACTCTTTCCTGTCGAGCCCGGGTCCCGCCCGACCTGGGGAAGCGGCGGGTCCAGAACTCAAGCCAAACCGTCACCGATACCGCCCTCACCGTTTGCATGGACGGAGGCGTTTCCCTTCTTGACATCGCCGGCCTTCCGAATCAGAATCGCTCCATCCCCTGTCAGACGCTGAAACGGTCGACGTTTTCTTCCCGGACACACCGGACACGCCGGATGTGGTTGCTCATGGCCATCGATCCGGGCTCTTGCAGGAGGTTGCCATATGAAAATGCGGTCGATCTGGGAAATCGCGCGGAAATGGGGCATCCCGTTCCGGATCGGGATCACGAAAAAGGAGTTGATCCGGGAAATCCAGAATCGCGAAGGCTACAGCCCGTGCTTCGGGACAAAGGATGACTGCGGTGAGGACGAATGCCTGTGGAGGGATGACTGCCTGAAGCCCGGATGAGGGCCGGATCAATGCTTCCGGCAGGAACGTCCTGACTGCTCTTCTGGAAACATCCAATCACGCCCGCGGTTGATCGGTTCGTTCGGGGCACGGGGGCTGCCACGGGGGCTCCCGCTGTCGCGAAAACGTTTCCGCTCTTCGCCTTCTGAAACCGAAGAGCCTGG
>CAZODI010000096.1:5848-6927 GCA_964578535.1 uncultured Syntrophaceae bacterium | reverse complement strand
ACGCTTCCGAATCCGCCTACATGGCCTCGATGATCACGGAGCGGGCCGGGCCGTTTCCTCCGCAGAGGGTGGCCAGTCCCAGGTTCACGCCCCGCCTCCTCATTTCGTACATCAGCGTGATGACCAGCCGCGCCCCCGTGGGCCCTCCCGGGTGCCCCAGGGCGATGGCGCCGCCGTTGACGTTGGTGATCTCCCGGTTCAGCCCGAGGAGCCTTTCGACCGTAATGTACTGGACGGCGAAGGCCTCGTTCACTTCGACGAGGCCGAAGTCGGAGATCTTCATGCCGGTCCTGGCGAGCAGCTTCTGGGTCGCCGGGACGGGTCCGTAGCCCATCAGCTCGGGCTCGACCGCGGCGACGGAGCCGGCGATGATCCTGGCCAGGGGCTTCATGCCCAGTTCCTTGGCCTTGTCCAGGGACATCATGAGCACCGCGGAGGCTCCGTCGTTCAGGCCGGAGGCGTTCCCGGCGGTCACCGATCCGCCCTTCTTGAAGGCCGGCGGCAGCTTGGCCAGGTCCTCCGGCTTCATGTTGAAGCGGACGCGCTCGTCGATTCTGTATTCCTCGAACTGCCCCCGCCCCCTGGGAACCTTTACGGGAACGATCTCTTCCTGGAACAGGCCGTTTTCAATGGCCCGCTGGGCGCACTGGTGGCTCCGCAGGGCGTATTCGTCCTGCTCCTCGCGGGTGATGCCGTATTTCTCGGCCAGGTTTTCCGCGGTCAGGCCCATGATGATGTTTCCGCCGCCGCTCATGCCTTCCCAGAGGCTGTCGATGAGGACGTCGTTCTGCATCTTCATGCCGGTGCGGTGGTTCTTCAGCACGTAGGGCATCTGTGTCATGCTGTCGGAGCCCGCGGCCATCACGACGTCGTAGGTGCCCAGCTTGATGTGGGCGGCGGCGATGTCGATGGCTTCCATCGAGGACGGGCAGACCCGGTTGACGGTCATGCCCGGGACGGTCGGGGGAAAGCCCGCCTTCAGGGCGGCCACCCGGCCGGCGTTGTTCTGTGCGGAGTCGTAACCGGTGCACCCCAGGATCACGTCGTCGATCAGGCTCGTGTCGAGGTTGACCCGGTCC
>CAZODI010000096.1:0-5748 GCA_964578535.1 uncultured Syntrophaceae bacterium | reverse complement strand
TCCGGATTAGGTTCCGCACCGCCCGTTGCAAGCATGCTTCACGGACGCTGACGCCCACACCGCCGGTATAAGCAAGGCGGGCGCAGGATGCCATTTACCGGGTTTCGGCCGTGCTCGAAACGGTTCTCTTGCTGATTCTGTCCAACCTCTTCATGACGTTTGCCTGGTACGGCCACCTCAAGTTCATGAACGGCTGGCCCCTGTTGATGGTGATCCTGCTGAGCTGGGGCGTTGCCCTGTTCGAATACATGCTCCAGGTGCCCGCCAACAGGATCGGCTTTCAACACTACAATCTCGCCCAGCTCAAGGTGATCCAGGAAGTGATCACCATGATCGTCTTTGCCGGATTCGCCTTTTTCGTGATGAAGCAGCCCCTGAAATGGGACTACCTGTGGGCCGCTCTCTGCCTTGTCGGGGCGGTCTATTTCATCTTCCGCGGCGGCATGCCCCACACGTAAGCCCCGGGTCTTTCCGGGCCGGTCGGGGAAGGCACCCTTTTACATCTTGATCCCGTCGAGCAGCTCACGAACCGCATGGGCCAGGGCGCTCATCTGGATCGGTTTTGCAATCACCCTGTCGATGTTGAGGCCGGTGATTTTTTCCTGGTCGCTCTTTTCCAGGAATCCCGAACAGAGAATGACGGGAATCTCCCTGCTCATATTCCTGATCGCCTTGACCACTTCGAAACCCGTCATATGCGGCATCGTCTTGTCCGTGATGACGATGTCAATTCCCCGGATGTCGTTCTTGAGCAAGTCGATCGCTTTCACCGGATCGGTTTCCGTCAGGACCCGGTAACCCAGATCCGCCAGCATTTCCCTGCTCACGTCGACAACCATCTGCTCGTCATCGATGAACAGGATCGTTTCGCCTCGACCCGGCGGAATGAGTTTCTGTTTCTCATGCCCTCCGTCTTTTATCTCCCTGTCGACCAGCGGGAGATAGATCATGAAGTGCGACCCCTTGCCTTCTTCACTGTATACCCGGATCTCTCCATTGTGATCCTTGACGATCCCGTGAACAACCGAAAGGCCCAGCCCCGTTCCTTCCCCCTGCTGTTTGGTGGTGAAATACGGATCGAAGATCTTTCCCAGGTTCTGTTGGGGGATCCCATGCCCTGTGTCCCGGACGGACAGCTCCACGTAGCGTCCGTCCGGCAGCGGGGTTCGAGACAGGGCGGCACCCGCCTCGATTTCGACCTGCCTCAATCCGATCTCCAGAATCCCACCGCTTTCCTTCATGGCGTGGCTGGCATTCGTACACAGGTTCATGAGCACCTGATGCATCTGGGAGGGATCTGCCATGATCACATGCGGGGTTTCGGGCATCGTGTGCCGGATCTCGATCGTGGTCGGCAGGGACGCCCGCATGAATTTCACGACCTCTTTGATAATCGGGGCAAGCGAAAGGGGGTTTTTTTCCGGTTCGGCCTTGCGGCTGAAGGTCAGGATCTGCTGCACCAGGTCCCTGGCGCGATCCGCGGCCTTGAGAATCTGCTCCGCGTGCCTGGTGGCCTTCGGGTTGTTGCGCACTTCGTGCAGGCACAATTCCGAATATCCCATAATGCTGCTGAGGATATTGTTGAAGTCGTGGGCTATGCCGCCGGCCAGCGTTCCGATCGCCTCCATCTTCTGTGCCTGCTGAAGCCTTTCCTCCAGCATTTTCCTTTCCTTCTCGATCCGGGCCTGTTCGGTAAAGTCGAGGTGAATCATGATGACGTACAGAATGGTGCCTTTGGTATCGAGGACGGGATAGAGGATGCCCTGTACGACGAGCAGGTTGCCTTTGCCGACCGTGGATTCCGCATTGTACTCAATCGTCGGGGTGGTTGACGGCATTCCCTCGAACGCCCTGCGGACAGCCGGCATGATACCAAGCGCCTCGATCTGTTGATCCCGAAGGATATTGTAGCCCTTCAGGTCCTCCTGCCTGACGGACCATAGTTTCTCAAAAGCATTGTTGGTGTAAATGATGTCGCCTTCGGATGAATATACCTGGATGGAAAAGGGGGCCTGTTCAAGAATGCTACGGACGCGGTTCTCGCTCTCGTGCAGGGCCTCTTCGGCGAGCTTTCGCTTGGTGATGTCCTGGATTGTAACAATGTGTCCGGCTGCGGGATCATCCGCCTTCAGATACGCAGCGGTCAGAATGGCAAAAAGGACGGTGCCGTCTTTCCTCACGAGATGCGTCTCGACACTCGTCCGTTCGCTGCCCGCAAGCTGTGCGTAGAGTTCACGGTTGACCCGCTCATACTCGTCGCCGGAATCGTAGAACATCCGCGTGCTTTGTCCCAGGAGCTCCTGTTCCGTGTATCCGAGGAGCTCACACAGCGTTTGATTGACCTGGACAAACACCCGGTCGACGGCAAAGGCGACGCCGATCGGGATCGCGTGAAAGATGCTTGCCGGAAGTGATTCGCTGACGGGCCACCTTCCCGTCGAGCCTTCGATCGCTGTCATGCCGCATCCCTCCTAATAAAACCGGACGTCACGGTGTTCCGGGAAAGGGAATGTCATCCCTCCACCGGCCGGGCCGGTCCGGGGGCAGCGCGGCATCCGTGCCGGCGGCCCGCGGCGACGCAGGCACCGCCGGCTATTTCCGGTCCAGCTCCGTCCGGACTGCCAGGCCGATCTTCTCGAGGATGTAGGGCTTCTGGACGAATGCCCCGGCGCCCATTTCAAGGGTTTGCCGGACCCGGTCCGTTTCCGAGAAACCGCTGGCGAGGATCGCCTTCTGCCGGGGGTTGATTTCGAGGACCCTTCGGTACGTCTCCAGCCCGTCGATCCCCGGGTCCATGATCATGTCCAGCACCACCAGGTCCACCTTCCGGCCTCGAAGGAAGGCAACCGCCTCCTCCCCGCCGGCGACGGCCTCGACCCGGTACCCCAGCCTTTCCAGCATGCTGATGGCCAGTTCGCGCTGCTCCTTCACGTCGTCCACCACCAAGATGGACTCCCCCCTGCCCTGGCAGGAAACGGGGGAGGCGTCCATGTCGTCCCGGGCGCTCTTTTCTCTCGTGACGGGGAAATAGAGCGTGAATGTGCTTCCCTCGCCCTCGGTGCTCTGCACATCAATGTAGCCGCTGTGGTCCTTGACGGTTCCCCAGACGACGGCCAGTCCGAGGCCGGTTCCGCTTCGTCCCATCACCTTCTTCGTGTAGAAGGGCTCGAAGATCTTGCCCAGGTCCTCCGCGGAGATCCCGCCGCCCGTGTCGGAGACTGTCAGGACGACGTAGTCCCCCTCCCGGACGTCGTCGTACCCGCGGATGGGCTGGTCCAGGTAGCGGTTCTCGGTCCGGATCGTAACCTTGCCCCGGCCGGCGATGGACTCGAAGGCGTTGGACATGAGGTTCATGACGCTCTTGCCCAGGTGGACGGGCGATCCCTTGATGTTCAGAAGGCGGCTCTCGAGCTCCGCCGCGAAGGCGACCTGCAGGTGGCGGTCTCTCAGGTCTTTGAACTCCTGTGTTCCGAGATAATCGGAGATGATCCCGCCCAGATCGACCACGTCGGAAACGGTGACGCCCCTCCGGGCCAGGGTCAGGAGGTCCTGGATGATCGCCGCTCCCCGGATGCTGGCCTGAAGGATGTTGTCCGCATGCCGCCTCGTGGGACTGCCTGCGGGCAGCTTTTCCGCCAGAAGCTCCGAGTAGCCCACCATGACGCCGAGGATGTTGTTGAGGTCGTGGGCGACGCCGCCCGCCAGGAGCCCCAGCGCCTCCATCTTCTCCGCTCTCTGGAGCTGCTCCTCCAGCTCGCGGCGCTCCTCCACAGCCCACTTGCGCTCGGTGACGTCGCGAATGAAGCCGCCGACCCCGGTTTTGCCGCTCTGCAGCGGCACGGGAAACTTGATTGTCTCGAAGACGCGGTCCCCGACGGCTTCCTCCGCAATGACGACGGAGCCCGTGTTGACGGCCTCCCGGTCGGAGGCGCGGCAGTTTTGCGCCGCCTCCTCGGGCATCAGGTCGAAATCGGACAGTCCGATGATTTCCTCCGGCGTCCGCCCGTAAAACTCGGCCAGCGCCCTGTTCGCCACGATGTGCTGGAAATGGTTGTCTTTCAGGAATACAAAGTCCGACGTGCTGTTGATGAAGGTGCTGTAGCGCGTTTCGCTCTCCTTGAGCTCCTCCTCCACCCGCTTGCGCTCCGTGATGTCGCGGAAAAACCAGACCCGGCCGAAGTACTGGTTATCGGCCCCCCTCAGGGGGGAGGAGTAGCGCTCGATGATCCGCCCATCGTTCAGCGGGATTTCATCCTGGCAGGTTTCATTCGGGTGGTCGTAGAGGTAGTTCACTTTTTCCAGAAAGGCCTCCGGATCGGCAAGCCACTGCCGGACCGATTGGAGCAGCAATTCATCAGATTGAGAGGCAACGACGGCGGGAGGAACCTTCCATATCTCCGTAAATCGCCTGTTGTGCAGGATGATCTTCCCCTCGCTGTCCACGGCAAGGATGCCGTCGATGGACGCTTCCTGCTGGGCGGACAGCAGGGCGTTCCGGAAGGCTCTCTCCGTCTCCATCTGCCTGCGCTCTGTGATGTCCTGGACTCTTCCCTCGTAATGGACGGCGTTGCCCTTTGCATCGCACACGACCCGGGCGTTGGCGGAGATCCAGATCGTGCTCCCGTCCTTGCGGCGTACCCGGTATTCGAAATGGTCGATTTTCCCCTGCGCTTCGAGAAGGCTTACGAACCGGCGGCGATCTTCGGGATCCGCGTAATACTGTGTTTCTATGTCCGTCACGGTCGCGACCATCTCCTCCGGCGAGGCGTATCCGCAAAGGCGCGCCATGGCCGGGTTGACACTGATGTAGCGGCCTTCGGGCGTGCTCTGGTAGATGCCCTCGATGGCGTTTTCGTAAATGCTTCGGTAGCGCTCCTCGCTCTCCTTGAGCTCCTCCTCCGCCCGCTTGCGCTCTGTGATGTCGTGAGAATTGATGATGATGCCCGTGAGGTTCCCCGAGGCGTCGTAAAAGGAGCGGCCCGCCGAGTGGAGCCACACATAATGCCCGTCGGCGTGACGGTAACGGTACTCCACCGAGCTGTCCGTCTTTGTGCGAATGCCTTCCATGTATTCGGTTGCGACCCGTTCGCGGTCTTCGGGATGGATGCGTTCAAAGGAGGACCTGCCGAGGACTTCTTCCGGACTGTCTCCCAGCAGGGTCCGGTGGGAAGGGCTGGTGTACAGGATGGCCCCTCCGGCGTCCGTTTCGGTCACGATGTCCGTCATGTTTTCCGTGATGTGGCGGTATCGTTTTTCGCTTTCGATCAGCGCCTCCTCCGTCCGCTTGCGTTCCGAGATGTCGATGAGGAATCCCTGGAAATGCAGGATTCGCCCCTCGTCGTCCCGAACGGCCCTCGTGCAATGGGACGCCCAGAAGACGGTTCCGTCCCTGCGGGCGATGCGGCACTCGAAATTCAGAAGTTCCCCGTGCTCCGAGAGGAGGCGGGTTGCCCTGCTCCTGGCTTCCGGATCGGCATAGACCTGGGTTCCGATGTCCGTCACGGAATCCATCAGCGCCTTCGGTGTCTTGTAACCCAGCATCCGGGTCAGGGCCGGATTCGCGTCGAGAAACCGGCCGTCCGGCGTGGTGGTGAAGATCCCGATGGGGGCGTTGCGGAAGAAATCCCGGTAGGTACTGTCCGTCGGCCCGTCGGGTTTCCGGGCGTGTTTTTTCTGCGTCATGGCGAAATCCCCATTCAGCTGCGATTGGCCTGATTGGCGAAAAGCCCTCGTGATGCCGGCGGGCCC
>CAZODI010000095.1:1469-6929 GCA_964578535.1 uncultured Syntrophaceae bacterium | reverse complement strand
CGAATGCAATGCCTCGAAATTACGGTTTTATTGCTTAAGCAGGATTAGGTGCCGGAGGGGTGGGAAGGGTCCTCAAAGCCATGCTCACGATGCTTTTGGGCAGCGTCACGGATCACCGGGCAGGCTTTCGTCGGGATTCCGGCCTCCTTCATTTCGGAACCGGCATGAGCTCCAATGTGTGCAGAAGGAGGACTCAGAAGTTGAAATAGAGGAACACGCTGGCCCGGTTCAGGGAAAGAAGCCCCCAGGCCGCAAAGACGGCGAAGGCCGTGGCCGTCTTCCAGTTCGGCCGGAAGCGATCCGCCAGCTCGTTCGAGTTTCGTGCCAGAAGGACCAGCGGGATCACCGCCAGGCACAGGAGGTACAGATGCGTCGGCGCCTTGGGCAGGTGCTCATGCCACTGGCCGAAACGGACGCCCAGGGCCGCCAGGTCCTGAATGCCCGGGATTCCCGCCAGGTTCTTCGAGAGGACGAATCCGTTCAGGCCGCACATCCCCTTGAGGACCTTCAGGGCATCTCCCCACTCCCGGGCCCGGAAGAACACCCAGGCGATGTTGATGAAGTTGAAGGTGATGAACCAGGCCAGTGCGCGGGACATGCGGATCCCCGTCTTGTCCCACAGCCTCTGGACGAGCATCCCCGCCCCGTGGAGGAAACCCCAGAAGACGAAGGTCCAGGCGGCTCCGTGCCAGAGTCCGCACAGCAGGAAGGTCACCAGAAGGTTCCCGTAGGTCCGGGCCTCCCCCTTCCGGCTGCCTCCGAGGGGGATGTACAGGTAGTCCCGGAGGAACGTGGACAGGGTGATGTGCCATCGGCGCCAGAAATCCCGAAGGCTCACAGCCTTGTAGGGAGACAGGAAGTTCGCCGGCAGGGCAATCCCCAGCATCAGGGCCACCCCGAGGGCCATGTCCGTGTAGCCGCTGAAGTCGAAATAGAGCTGGAAGGTATAGGAAAGGCTGGTGAGCCAGGCCTCCATGAAGTTCAGCGTCGCTGCCGAGTCGAATCCCCCCGTTGCGGTGATCGCCAGATTGTCCGCCAGGGCGGTCTTCTTGAAGAGCCCCAGGGAGAAGAGGAAGAGGCCCCGGGCCAGGTTCTCCGCGGTCACACGCAGGCCCGGAGCCACTCCGAACTGCGACGTCAGCGTGTCATGCCGGACAATGGGACCCGAGGCGATATAGGGGAAGAAGCTCCCGAAGAGGGCGTCGTCCGCCAGGGAGCCGGGGCGGCTGCTGCCCCGGGAGACGTCCGCCAGATAGGCGATCTGCATGAACGTGTAGAAGCTGATGCCCAGGGGAGCCGCAATGCCCAGCAGGGCAAAGCGGGTCCCGGCCAGGACACCGGCGTTGGCCAGGAAGAAGTCGGCGTACTTGAAGAACCCCAGGAGGAGAAGATTGACCGTCACACCAAGGACGAGAAACCGCCGGCGCGGGGGACCGCCCGGGACGGCGGCGCCGATCCGGACGGCCGCCCAGTGATTGAAGAAAATCGAGAAAAGGAGGACCGGCAGCACCCGTAAATCCCAGAATCCGTAGAAGACGAGGGACGCCAGGACAAGCCCGGTTTTGGCTTGTGAGGCCCATCCTTTTCTGTTAAGGGATGCCAGGACGAGCAGGGTAAGGGGCAGGAAACACAGGATGAATGCGTAGGAATTGAAGAGCAACCGCGTTCCCCCCCCTCGTTATTTACCGGGACCCCGGCAAGGGCTCCCGTTTTCTATCACGGAAGGTCCCCCGGCGCAACGAAAGCGCCGCCCCGGGACGGAAGGAAAGCATCGCTTGTACCTTTTGGGTCTGTCGGCCTTTTATCACGATTCCGCGGCGGCCATCGTAAAAGACGGCCGGATCGTCGCCGCCGCCCAGGAGGAGCGCTTCACGCGAAAGAAGCACGATCCGGGCTTTCCCGCCCACGCCGCCCGTTACTGCCTGGAGGAGGCGGCCATCGGCCTCGAGGACCTGGAGGCCGTCGTCTTCTATGACAAGCCCCTTCTCAAGTTCGAGCGCCTCCTGGAGACCTACTACGTCTTCGCCCCCCGGGGCCTGAAGTCCTTCCTTTCGGCCATCCCCGTCTGGATCAAGGAGAAGGTCTTCCTCAAGCGCCTCATCCGCGAGGAGATGGCAAAGCTTGGCGATGGAAAAGGCAAAAGCCCCAAACTGCTCTTCACGGACCACCACCTGTCCCACGCCGCCAGCGCCTTTTACCCCTCCCCCTTCCGGGAGTCGGCGATCCTCACCGTCGACGGCGTCGGCGAATGGGCCACCGCCTCCATCTGCCACGGAAAGGACCGGGAGATCACCGTCCTCAAGGAGATGGCGTTTCCCCATTCCGTGGGGCTTCTCTATTCGGCTTTCACCTATTACCTTGGTTTCCGGGTCAACTCGGGGGAATACAAGCTCATGGGCCTCGCCCCCTACGGCGACCCCACCTCGGAGCAGGTCCGGCGCTTCCGGGACCTGATCCTGGAGCGACTGGTCCACCTGAAGGAGGACGGCTCCATCTGGCTGAACCAGGAGTACTTCGACTACGCCACGGGACTCAGCATGGTGAAGGACGACCGGTGGCTCGACCTCTTCGGCGTGCCCCGGCGGCTTCCCGAGTCGGAGATCGAACAGGTCCACGGGGACCTGGCCCTGGCGATCCAGCAGGTCACCGAGGAGATCGTCCTCAAGATGGCGAAGACGGCGAAGGAACTGACGGGCGCCCGGACCCTCTGCCTGTCCGGCGGCGTGGCCCTCAACTGCGTGGCCAACGGCAAGCTTCTCCGGCAGGGCGTTTTCGACGACCTCTGGATCCAGTCCGCCGCCGGCGACGCCGGGGGCGCCCTGGGGGCGGCCTGCGCGGCCTACCACATCTACTACGGGAAGGACCGGGTCCTGGAAGGAAGCGGCGACGCCATGCAGGGGGCCTACCTGGGTCCCTCCTTCGGCGACGACTCCGTCCGGGCCGTCGCGAAGAAATACGGCGCCGTCTTCACCCTGCACGAAGACGACGACTCCCTCGCAAAGGAAGTGGCGGGCGACCTGGCCTCGGGGAAAGCCGTGGGCTGGTTCCAGGGCCGCATGGAATGGGGACCCCGGGCGCTGGGGAACCGGAGCATCCTGGGCGACGCCCGGAACAAGGACATGCAGCTCCGGCTCAATCTGAAGATCAAGTTCCGCGAGAGCTTCCGCCCCTTCGCCCCTTCGGTCCTCATGGAGGACCTGCAGGAATATTTCGACACCGACCGGCCCTCGCCTTACATGCTCCTCATCGCCGACGTGGTCGAGTCCCGGCGGAACCCCCACCCCGAGGGCTACCACCGGATGCCCATCAAGGACAAGCTGTACACCGTCCGCTCCGACGTGCCCGCCATCACGCACCTGGACTACACGGCCCGCCTCCAGACGGTCCACCGGGAGACGAACCCCCTGTACTGGAAGCTCCTGGCGGCCTTCAAGGAGCAGACGGGATACGGCGTCATCGTCAACACGAGCTTCAACGTCCGGGGGGAGCCCATCGTCTGTACCCCCGAGGACGCCTACCGCTGTTTCATGCGGACCGACATGGACGTCCTGGTGGTGAACCGCTTCGTCTTCCGCAAGGAGAACCAGCCTCCCTGGAAGGAAGAGCGGAACTGGCGCCAGGACCTCGTCCTGGACTGAGCAGGGGTGACGCCTTCCATGATCCCCTTTCTCTATGCCGCCGCCGCGGTTCTCTTCGTCCTCGTCTTCATCGAGGCGGCCTACCGCTTCCTGGCCTGCCGTCCCGACCTCCTGGAGAAGTGCCCCCAGGGAATCATCAACAGCGTCGGTCACCTGTACGTACAAGGGGGGGAGCGGCGGGTCATGCAGTTCCTGCCGGACTGCGGCCGCCACGACCCCGAACTGGGCTACACCCTGAAGCCCGGGGCCTTCACCTATTCCGGCCGGGAGTTCAGCAACCGCTACGAGATCAACTCGCTGGGCGTCCGGGACGACGAGGCGTCCCTGGAGGCTCCGGAGATCGTCGTGCTGGGCGACTCCTTCGCCGTCGGCTGGGGTGTCGACCGGGAGGACATGTTCTCCCGGATCCTGGCGCGGGAGACGGGCCTGCGGGTCCTCAACACGGCGATCCCCTCCTACGGAACCGTCCGGGAGATGATGATCCTTCGGAAGGTCCGACGCGAGAAGCTGAAGATCCTCGTGATCCAGTACTGCCAGGACGACTACGACGAAAACCTGCGCTTTTTCCGGAGCGGCAACCGGCTCAAGGTCATGGGAGAGGACACCTTCCGGCGTCTTGCGGCCTTTCACAGCCGCCCGAATCCCTATTTCTTCGGGAAGTACCTCCGGCTGAAGGCCCAAAAAAGGGTTGACGAATGGGGGGAACGCCTGCGAAAGAGGACATCCGCGCCGCCGCCGGAGGCGGATGAGGCGGATCTTTTCCTCCATGCCCTGCAGCACGGAGGCGTCGATCTGGCGAGCGTCCGGATCATCACCTTCGAGATGAACGGCCGGCACCAGTCGAACACATTCACGGCCCTCCTCCGGCGGAAGCTCCGGACGGGATCGTGGCCCGACGCGATCCGGCGGATGACCGTGATCGACATGACGGAACACCTGGAAGACCGGCATTTTTACATCCTGGACGATCACCTGAAGCGCGAGGGCCATGCCGCCGTCGCCCGGGTGATTCTCGAAGCGATCCGGAACGAAGCATAGAAACATTTCAGCCCCCCGGGCGGGGCCACGGAGAAGACATGGAAATCCTGAAAGACCTGTGGATGTTCCTCCGGGAACGGAAGAAATGGTGGCTCCTGCCCATGATTATCCTTCTGCTCCTCATGGGCGTCCTGATCCTGACCAGCGGCTCCGCCGTGGCGCCGTTCATCTACACCCTGTTTTAAACGGAAGGGGCATGGAACCGAAACCGCTGGACAAGCTGGGAATATTCCAGACAATCCACGTCCTGACGCTGGCGCTGCTCATCGCCTTCCTGATCTTCGGCAACCGCTGGCTCCTGTGGGCGGCGGTCTTCCTGGCCGTGGCGAACACCTTTGAGAATCCATTGACGACGTGGATCGCCAAGGGATGGCTCGCCTTTGCTCTCCGGTTGGGCCGCATCAACTCGCGGATCCTCCTGACGCTGATTTTTTTCCTCTTCCTGACGCCTATCGCCTGGTTGTACCGCCTGTTCAACCGCAGCCTGGTGGACCACTTCCGGGCGGACAGCCGCACCAGCACGTTCCAGGAGCGGAATCACCGCTGGGAGCCGGCGGACTTCGAAAAGATCTGGTAGGGGTTTCATCATGGGCACAACGGCCGACCGGCTGTATCACATCCGCAAATTCTTCAAGATGCTCCGGACGGGCCGGAAGGCCCCCGACGACTACGACTGGCAGTTTTACTCGGACATCTACAGGGAGGGCCTGGACGACATCGCCCGGGACCACACCCTGATCCTCCGGGAAGGGGATTATGCCTTCGACGGCGACCGTCTGACCCT
>CAZODI010000095.1:0-1369 GCA_964578535.1 uncultured Syntrophaceae bacterium | reverse complement strand
GTGATCATGCACATCCGGGAGAACCACCGGAATGCCCTGGCGAATCTCTTCGGGGCGGCGACCCGCTGGTTCGTCCTTGTGGAGAACTGGAAGCGCCACGACTTCCTGGCTGACATCCGGGAGCTGCACCGTGAAGGGCGAATCCCCTGGAACAATCTGCACATTCACTACCGTGAATCGTCGGCTCTCAAGATCCCCCTGGCCATGGTCGTCTCGGCGGAGCCCCTTCCCCGCTACCCCGTGCTGACGGATTACCGGATTCTGAGCGACGTCATCGCCGGCGTCTGAAGGACCATCGACAGGAAATACCGTGAAGACACCCGATCCGATCGAACGGCTCACCTCCGGCGGGACCTTTTCCTTCCGGAGACTGGATATTTCCGGCATCGACAACGATCCCGTCTTCCGGGTGAACGACCCGAAGATGGTCCGGGAAGAAACGTGCCTGTTCCACCGGGACGTGCATTCCGGGAATGACTACGTGAAGCACATAGGCGACCGGGTCGCCGAGGCCGTCGCCCACCGCAAGCCTTTGCCTGTGGTTCGCTTCGCCGACGGCGAGTACGCCTTCTACCATTTCGATCTGGCCTGCAATGGCCTCTATCAGCAGGCGGAATCGCAATCCGCCATCCGGGAATCCCTTCCCATGCACGCCGCGGCCCTCCGGGAGTTGGCCCGGACGGGCTTTCTCGCTCCCCTCGTCTTCCCCGGCAACATCGAAGAATCCGCCACAGGCTGGAAGGCGCTTTTCAGGCACTGGCGCCGGCGGCCCTCGGCGACCACCTTCCTGCGATACCTGGAAGAAACGGGGATCCCGCTGACAGGGGAGAATTACGTCCCCTTCTATGCCGTCTATGCGTACTTCTCCTCAGCGGCCTTCGCCCGCCTGATGGACGGACGCCGGCTGGCCATTCTCAACTCCGACAGCGACGGCGCCGCCTGCGCCCGCTGGTTCGAAGGCCACGGGAGCCGGCCGAGGATCGAACTGGTGGACATCCCGAACAGCTACGTCGCCACCCGCTGGAACGACATGAAGGAGGACGTCCTCGGCCGCGTTCCGGCGGGAGCGGACCTGCTCCTGGTCGGGGCGGGCATCGGCGCTCTGCCGGTGTGCGTGGACGCGGCCGTCCGCTTCGGCGTTCCCGCCGTCGACGCGGGCCACGTTCTCAACATGATGAACGACCGGGTGGACAAGTCGAACGGAGCACGGCTGTACACGCTTTGGAAATAACAGACCCGTTTGTGTTTTCATACAGTTCACCGGACAGGACAGGCATGCGGGTACTGCCACGGGTTTAACATGTCAACGAGAGAAGGGCTTCCCTCGCGCTCAGAAGCGTTTTTTCGACCCTGCATCGTCTCGCTCCGC
>CAZODI010000094.1:6032-7480 GCA_964578535.1 uncultured Syntrophaceae bacterium | reverse complement strand
TTGAGATATTCCTTCATCACCTGGGGGCCTTTCAGGCAGATCTCTCCGGACTCGCCGATCGCCATCTCCCGTGTCCCCGTATCCACGTCGACGATCTTCATGTCCGTACTCGGGAAGGGGATGCCGACGGTGCCCACCCGGATCGGCTTGCGCCAGGGCGTACCGGTCACGATCCCGGCCTCGGTCATCCCGTACAGCTCGAGCATCGTGGACCCGGTCAATTCCTTGAGCTGGTTGATGATCTCGATGGGAAGCGGCGCGGCTCCGGAGAAGAACCCCTTGATGAAGGAAACATCCGAATTCCGGAACTTTTTCTCCCGCAGAAGGGCCGTATAGATGGTCGGGACGGCGCCGATGAAATTCGGCTTCCCGCTCCGGATGGCATCCGCCAGCAGGGGCGGCTCCGGCCTGGGAATGAGGACGTTCGTCAGCTTCATGCAGAGGCACAGGTGAGAGCAGAAATGGCCGGCGATGTGAAAGGTCGGAAAGATGAACAGAAGGCGATCCCCGGGCTCGATGTCGTACATGTGGGCCGCAAGCTGCTGCACGTTCGTGGAGAGGCCGGCATGGGTGTGGACCACCCCCTTGCTGACGCCCGTGGTCCCGCCGGAATACATCACGACGGCCGTATCCTCCCAGCGGGCCGCGTTCTTCACGGGCGTCGCCGGCGCCTTTTCGAGGAGGCTCTGGAATTCATGCATCCCGGGCTCTGACGGCACCTTCCGGAACATGTCCTTCTTCAGGAGCGGGAAGAGCTGCTTTTTCGGGAAGGGCAGATAGTCGTTGATGTGGCAGGCGATGATGTCCTTCAGCCGGGTGGCGGCCCGGATCCTCTCGATCTTGGGCAACACGAGGTCCAGCGTGAGGGCCATCTTCGACTCGGAATTGGAGATCTGGTACTCCAGCTCCCGGTCCGTGTAGAGAGGGTTCAGCATGACGGGAATCGCCCCCATCCTCATGACGGCCAGGTTGGCGATGAGGGACTGGGGGATGTTGGGGACCAGAATGGCCATCCTGTCCCCGCGCCGGAGACCGAGGCCGGTCAGGGCGTTGGCGAAACGGTTCACCAGGCCGTCGAACTCCTCGAAGGACAGGCTCTTCCCCATGTAGTAAATGGCCGGCAGTTTCGGATATTGTTTGGCGTCGTCTGCCAGGATCTCCGGCATGGTCTTCTTCTGGACCTTGATCTCGGGAGGTACGCTGGGATGGTTCTGCTTGTGCCAGACTCTTTGAAACGACATGATATCTCCTTTCATGGCGAAGATTGAGATATCGAATCATGCGTGGCGACAGGTTTCGCGATGCGCAGGACAGGATGATGGCCTCGGGGATGAGGGAGCGCCCGTGGCGAGATCCGGGTCTTCGCCGAGGCAACGGCCAGGCATCGGGACTTGTTCGCTCGAACCAATCGTCAGAACCTGTTCATGCTTGTTCGCTGAATCTCAAGG
>CAZODI010000094.1:2040-5932 GCA_964578535.1 uncultured Syntrophaceae bacterium | reverse complement strand
GTCCAGCGTCAGCCCCTTGAAGCAATGGCCGCAGACGGGCCGCGGGGGGACATATACCCGCTGGCACCCGGGGCACTTGATGCCGACGATTTTCTTGTTGTCCCTGAGCTGCTGCAGAAATAAGGAACCGTGCTTTCCGACGCTCCAGTTGAATGGCTGGCTGGCCTCGCCTGAAGAGATGGAAAGAAGTTCCACGTCTTCCCGTTTTTTATCGTTCATGACTTCCTCCCGATAGGTGCGTTTTCCACGTGATTACGCTGGCTTCTTCTTTCCCAGCAGCATGATGTCGCCCCAGTAGCAGCCGCCGAAGCCCGTGGCGAAGGCGAAGTTGACGTCTCCGCCCTTGACCTGCCGGGCGCCCGCCTTGCCCATGACCTGCAGCGCCGCCTCCCCGACCCGGATCAGGGCCGTCGCCCCGATGGCGTTGGAAGACATGACACCGCCGGACGGATTGATCGGAAGCTCGCCGTCCATGTCCGTAACCCCGTCCCAAAGGAGCCTGGGGCCTTCGCCATAGGCGCAGAATCCGATATCCTCAATCCATTTCAGGCCTGCATAGGAGTACGGGAGGTACAGCTCGCAGACATCGATTTCCTTGAGAGGCTCCTTGATCCTGGCCTTCTTGAAGACCGCTTTCGAGGCCTCGGCGATGGTGGTGTTGCGATCCATGTCCACGTCCCCGGCGTACACGAAATTGTGCCGGTTGGCCGTGGCGTGAACCCAGGCCGGGACGGGGGTGATCTTCTCCGCCGTCCCTTCCGCGGCAAAGATGACCGCCGCGGCCCCGTCGGTCCGGGGACACATGTCGCTCATCCGGAGCGGATAGGCGAGCATGGCGTTCTGCTCCGAGCCGACGATCAGGTCGACCAGCTTCTCAGGCGGAATCCCCTTCATCCATTCCTGGTGGAGATGCGCGTACGGATTGTTCAGGGCGTGAAGCCGTTCCCTGACGGCGACCCGCGCCCCGTCGCGCTCCGTGGCGCCGTAGTTGTGCATGTACTTGCTGGCTTCGATGGCCAGGCCGGCGACGGCGCCGCCGAGGGTCGGCCGCTCCCAGACCGGATGAAATGCGGTGATGATTGCGCCGGTCGTATCCGATTCGGAATTCTTCTCCCAGCCGATTGCCAGGACCCTGTCGAACATGCCCGATGCAACGTGATAATAGGCGCACATGGCGACGGTCGTCCCCGTCGTGCCTCCCGTGCATACCTTGATGACCGGCTTCATCACGGCGCCGGATCCTTCCGCGGACCACATGTCGACGTAATTGATCCCCTCGAAGTGGTCCATGTTGCCGATGACGATGGCGTCGATATCCCGAATGGTCAGTTCCGCTTCCGCGAGCGCGGTGACGACGGCCTCGTTGATCAGCTCCACGCCGTTGACGTCTTTCCGGGAACTTCGCTGATAGGTCTGACCAAAACCGACAATGGCTACCCGTTTGCCCATAAAATATCCTCCTTACGCTCCCACGACATACACGCAGTGAGCCTGGCCACAGGGACCGTTGATCCCGTGGGCAAGTGCCGTCTTTGCTCCCTTCACCTGCCGTTTTCCCGCTTCTCCCCGGACCTGAAGGGTCGCTTCAATCAGCCTCACCATCCCGGCCACGAACACCGGATGGCTGGAGATGACGCCGCCGGACGGATTCACCGGCAGATCTCCCTTCATTCCCGTGACGTTCTCCCGGATGAGCTCGTACCCCTTTCCCTCGGGTGCAAACCCCAGTCCCTCGTACCACATGAGTTCCATGTAGGAGTAAGCGTCATAGAGCTCCGCCACGTCCAGGTCCTTGAGCGGCTTCTTGATGCCGGCCATCTTGTAGGCCTTCCTCGCCGCCTCTTTCAGGGCCCTGGACTTCGCCAGATCGCGGTAGCCCAGGGTGAAGGAATCCGAGCAGTGCGCCACACCCTGGATCCAGACGGGATCTTTCTTGAACCGCTTCAGCCCCTTCTTGTTGGACAGGACCACGGCCGCAGCCCCGTCGCCGATGGGCGAGCAGTCGAAGAGCTTCAGCGGCTCGGCGATCTTCCGGGAGGCCATGACGTCCCCCACGGAGATCTTCATCGGCAGCTGGGCGTAGGGATTGTTCTTCGCGTTGCCGTGATTCTTGACGGAGACGCGGGCAAAGTCCTCCTCGGTCGCACCGCTCATGTCCATGTAGCAGCGCGCCTGCAGGGCGGCGGCCGACGTCGCGTCGATCCCCAGGCCACGCTGGTAGATGGGATCGAACATGGCGTTCGTGATCAGGTTCATGATGCTCTCGGATCCCTTCATGTGGGAGACGACCAGCGTCGTGTCGAACGAACCGGAAAGCGCGCGCATCATGCCGTAGAGAACGCCGAATGTCCCGTCGCCCTCCACCGTGGAAACGTCCTTTCCCCAGGAACCGGCCGCCTCCTGGACGGCCATGGACGAGATGGTCCGGCCGTCCCAGAAGTCGTTGGACACGGTGACCACGTTATCGATGTCGCCGACCTCCGCGCCGGCATCGGCCAGCGCTTTGGAGGCCGCTTCAAACACCATTTCCTCGAACGTATCGATCTTGCTGCGGGTGCAGGCAGTCTGACCTACACCGACAATTGCGATTTTGCTCATATCTCCTCCATGACTCCCTATGCCGGCGTAAAGTGTTTGATATCGGCAATCGTGCCTTCACGCTGCTCGGCAAAGACCGCCTTCACCTTCATGCCCGTTTTCAGCTTCGCAAAGTCCGTGTCGCCGATCAGGTGAAGAATGGCGCCGTCGGCCCCGTCGAGCTTGATGAGCCCATAGGCCAGCGGGGCTTTCCGAGGCTGCATTTCATGCTCGTAATGGACCACCGTGAAGGACTCCAGGACTCCCGTGTCGCCGACCTTGACCCACTCTTCCGTCGGGACGAAGCAATCTCCGCACGATTTCACCGGGGGAACGTAAACACGGCCGCAGCCGGGGCACTTGGTGCCCCAGATTTCCTTGTTATCCCGGATGGCGACCAGGAAACGGCTGCCCGTTTTCCCGACGTTCCAGAGATAGGGGACCTTGATGCGGCCCGAATAGACCATGTTTTGAATGTTGTCTTTCCTGTCGGTCATACAAAACCTCCATCCTGCGGCGCGGCCGGGGTTCCGGGGAACCCGGGCGGCCGCATCAACTGAGTATGAATACGGCGCTCGCAGACCCGTGCGACATTTCGTGCCCGCGAAGGCGCGCCTTCACCGCATCGCTGTCACTTCTTGGGCAGACCGAGCATCTCCCGGGCCTGGGCGACCGTCGCCACCTCTCGGTTCATGATCTCGGCCATCTGCTTGACCCGCGCGACGAGCTGGGCGTTGCTCTTTACCCTCTCGCCCTTCCTGAAATGCAGGTTGTCCTCCATGCCGACGCGCACATGGCCGCCCAGCATGATGCCCATGGCGTTCATGGGGATCTGGAAAACGCCCGTCCCGATCACGGCAAACATCGAGTCGGGGGGCATCTCGTTGATGAAGGACAGGACGTTGGCGGGGGTCGGATAGGATGACGTCTGGAACCCCATGACGAACTGGATCATGAAGGGGGGGTCGATGTTGCCCTCGCGGATCAGGTCCTGCAGGACCCAGTACTGTCCAGGATGGTAGATCTCCACCTCCGGCTTGATCCCCTTCTCCTTCATCGTCTTGGCATAGAGATTGACGTCGGTATAGGAGCAGGGAATGCAGGCGTCGAACATGTAGCCGTCGCGGGGATTGGCGAGGGGCGGCTTCCGGTCCTTCAGCGGGATCTTGAGCATGAACGGCCCCAGGTTCAGGCTCGCCATGTCCGGGGGCTCGGACGCGAAGAGGCAGCACATTCGCTGTTCCGTCGTCAGCCAGGGCCCGCCGCCCGTCGTGTTGTTGATGATGATGTCGGGGCAGCGCTCCCGGATCAGCTT
>CAZODI010000094.1:0-1940 GCA_964578535.1 uncultured Syntrophaceae bacterium | reverse complement strand
TGGCGCCCGGAGCCTTGCGGGATACACCTTGACGGCCCCTTGAAGAGCAAGGGGCATGCCGTTGACAAGGAGAGGCCCGCGATGCGCTTTCTTTCCCGGATCTTCGACTGGATGCGGGTTTGCAGGGCTGGTCCTTCCGGGAACCGGAAAGGCGGTGCTGTATGAAATTAACCCAGCCGCACCGGTTTCAGGCGGACCGGAACCGGCCGGACAACTGCAACGAATCGATTATACTGGAATTTGGTTTGCTCGGATGAATACGGCCCAGAAAGTGGATGAAAACGGATCGCTATGCCACGGGAAGGGTGATCCGGAAATTCGTCCCCCTCTTCTCGTGGCTTTCCACCTCGATCATGCCGTTGTGGTCCTGGATGATCCGGTGGGAGACGGCAAGGCCGAGACCGGTGCCGATTTTCTTGGTGGTGAAGAACGGATCGAAGATCTTGTTGAGGTGGCTGACAGGGATGCCGACACCGGTGTCCTTGAAATTGATCACGATCCGCCTGTTTCGCTCGGGATGGGTCTGCACGGCCGTCGTGCTGACGACGATCTCGCCCTGCCCGCCGATCGCCTCGATGGCGTTGAGCGTCAGATTCAGGAACACCTGCCGGAGCCGCTGCGGATCCGCATTGATCGTCACGGAGCGGCAATCGAAGTCCTTCCGGATCGTGATCTTTCTCTTCACCGCCTCCTTGTTCAGGAGAGCGATCGTGGACCCCAGGAGCTCCACGACATCCACTTCCTCCTTCTGCAGCGGCAGGGGTCTCGCGAGATCGAGGACTTCCCGTAGCATCTTTTCCAGCCGGTCGACCTCCCCGATGATGCTCTGCAGGTCCTTCTTCTGGGGGCTGTCCTCTTCGTATTCCATCTCCAGGTTCTGAACCGTCGTGGCGATCCCCGACAGGGGGTTTCGGATCTCGTGGGCGATTACGGAGGCCACATGGCCGAGGGCGGCGAACTTCTCCACCCGCACCAGGTAGTCGTCCATCCGCTTCTTTTCCGTGACGTCGGTGACTTCCGTGACGACGCCGAGCGTTCCGCGGTTCTCGTCCACGATGGCGAAGCAGCTCAGGTTCAGGACCAGCCGTTTGCCGTCTTTGCGCTGGTAGGTCCGTTCGTAATGGCTGATGTGCTCCTGTCGCTTGAAGACATTGTAGAGACGGGTTCGTTCGTCATCGTCGAGATCCGACAGCTCCTGCGCGAGAATCTTGCGGGCATCGTCCTCCGAGATTCCCAGGATCTCCTCCGCCCGGGGATTGAAGTGGAGAATGTTGCCCCTGATGTCGCTGATGACGATGCCGTCGACGGAGCACTTGATCACACCTTCGAGAAGGACCTGCTTCTCGTGCAGCTTGTTGTAGAGGCGGGCGTTTTCGATGACGATGGAGGCCTGGTTGGCGAAGATGACGAGGGCATCGATTTCGTCCTGGGTGATCTCGATGCGCGTCCGGTAGCGGTCCGCACCGATGAAGCCCAGGATTTTCCCCTTGTGCTTCAGGGGAACATAGATGAGGCTCTGCCGCTCCTGACCCTGGCGGATATGAATCTGGTTGATGGCCTGGTCCAGGGCCGTGGCGTGGGGATCGTCCGCGGCGTTCTGGATGAACAGGGGAACACCCGACCGGATGACCCGCGTTTCATAACAGTCGTGGCGGTCCATGCTCAGGGGGGTTCTCCGGGCGTGCCGCTCCCCATCTTCCGTGAAGCCCTTCACGCACTGGCACCGGAGCTTCGCCCCGTCCTCGCTCAGGAGCATGATGACCGCCCGGTCGAAATGGAGGGCCGCCATCGCGCGATCGAGGATCTCGTGAAACACCTGGTCGAGATCGGGGGCTTCGGTCAACAGGGAGGTGAGGTCGTGGATGTGGCTGAGGAGGGTGTTTTTCAGGTTCAGCTGGTCGGATAATCCATGGTTTTGAGCCGCGCGTTCCGTCTTCAAT
>CAZODI010000093.1:3781-7566 GCA_964578535.1 uncultured Syntrophaceae bacterium | reverse complement strand
GTCCAGGCCGTTCATGAGGACCCGGATGCCGCCGTTTTCCTCCCCGACGAGGTTCTCCGCGGGAACCTCGCAGTCCTCGAACACCAGCTCTCCCGTGGGCGATCCCTTTACGCCCATCTTTTTCAGCGTCTTGCCGCTGGAGAATCCCTTGAACCCGCGCTCGACGACAAAGGCCGAGATTCCCTTCGGGCCCGCATCGGGGTTGGTCTTCGCGTACACGAGAACGACGTCGCAGACGGGACCGTTGGTGATGAACATCTTCGTCCCATTGAGGATGTAGCGGTCGCCCTTCCGGACGGCCCTTGTCTTCATGGACAGGGCGTCCGAACCGGCCTCCGGCTCGGTGATGGCGATGGCACCGATCTTTTTGCCCTCAATCAGGCTGGGCAGGTATTTCTTCTTCTGTGCATCGTTCCCGTTGCGGCAGATGTTCTCCGTACAGAGAATCGCGTGGGAGCCGAAGGTGTTCGCCGTGGAGGCGCATCCCCGCCCGAGCTCCTCCATGGCCAGCACGCAGGACATGATGCCCTCGCCGCTGCCGCCGTGCTCCTGGGGGATGGAGATGCCGAACAGGCCGAGATCCGCCATGGCCTTGAAGTTCTCCGTCGGGAAAATCCCGTCCTGGTCCACTTCCGGAGCCCGCGGGATGATCACTTCATCGACGAACTTGTGCAGGGTCGCCTTGAAGATCTTCTGGTCTTCGCTCAACTGGAAATCCATGTTCTCCCATCCTTTCTTCGCCCTGGTCCGGACCGGCACCGGGCATCTATTTTCCCTTGTAGACGGGCGCCCGCTTTTCCATGAACGCCATGGCGGCCTCGACCATGTCTTCGGAGGGAACGACGGCGGCGTTCTTCTGGGCGGTGTATTCAAGGCCGGCTTGAATCCCCTTGTCCCGGCTGTACAACAGGACGTCCTTCGTGCCCTGCACGGCCAGGGGCGAATAGGACGCGATCTGCTCCGCCAGTTTCCCCGCCCCCGCGACCACGGCCTCCCGGTCGTCGAAAATCCCGGTGATGAACCCCATCTTCAGGGCCTCCTCGGCCCCGAAATCCCGGCCCGTCAGGGCGAGGTCGCGGAACCAGCCGTGCCCGATAATGTGCGGAAGCCGCTGCAGGGTCCCCACGTCGGCAATGAAGGCCACCCGTACTTCCCGGACGCTGAAAACGGCGTCCCGGGAGGCGATGCGGATGTCGCAGGCCGACAGAAGATCGACACCGCCACCGAGACAGTGGCCGTGAACCGCGGCAATGACGGGTTTCCGGCAGCGCTCGACCCAGTCCATGCCCTGCTGGGCGTTCCGGATCGTGATGCGGAGGTCTTCCCTCTGCCCGGCGTTCTTCTGGCCATAGAACGTCGCCAGCTCGCCCAGGTCGGTCCCCGAGGTGAAGCACTTCCCCTCCGCCCGGATCACCACGACGCGCACGTCGGGATCTTCATCGAAAGCCTGGAAGTGCCTCCCCAGCTCGTCATAGAAATTCAATCCCATGGAATTTCGCTTCTCGGGACGGTCCAGAACCAGCCAGGCAACGTGTCCCTCGCGCTCTACCCGGAAAGGATCCTTCTTCTCCATAGCTACCCTCCTTGAATTGAGGTACGAAATCACGGAACGCCGCCAATGCAGCAAAAGACATGCCCACCGGCCCCGACGGACGGCGGTGGGTCCACTGCAGGGCGCGAAAGCCCCCGCAGGAACGGGGCTGCGTTGCACGGGGGAAACGGGAGGAAAAGGGCGACTCCCGGAGAAAACGGTGTCCGGCACGGGCTGCTGGATGAGGACCATCCACTTCCGGCCGTCGGCGGAAGCCCGCCCTTACCCAACTTCAATGGATTCAAAAGGATACCTGCGGATGAAATTGAATCGGCCTGCGGTTCGATTTAATCCGGCTGGGACTTGAGAATCCTTCGCAGCCTCTGCCTTGTGATGCCCAGAACCTCCGAGGCCTTCGTCCGGTTGCTTCTGTAGCGGGCCAGGATGCTCTCGGTGTAGTTCTTGATGAGCAGGTCCAGGGGCATGTCTTCAATGTATTTCACGCCCGACCCCTCCGGGCCGTTGTGTCGCCCCGAGATCTCCAGGGGAACGTCCTCCACGCCGATCTCCGGGCCGTCGCTCAGGAGCACGGCCCGCTCGATCACGTTCCTCAGTTCCCGGACGTTCCCAGGCCAGGGATAGCGGGAGAGGGCGTCCATCGCCTCCCGGCTCAGACGACGGCCGCTTTTCCCCAGCAGGCGGCCATACAGATCCAGGAAGTGGTCGGTCAGGAGGGGGACGTCCTCACGCCGCTCCCGGAGCGGAGGAATGTGGAAGGCGATCACGTTCAGGCGGTAGTAGAGATCCTCCCGGAACCGGCCCTCTTCAACCCTCTTCATCAGGTTGCGGTTCGTGGCGGCAATGATCCGCACATCCACGTTGATCTTCTTGGTCCCGCCCACCCGTTGCAGCTCCCTTTCTTCGAGGAATCGCAGGAGCTTGATCTGGGTCGCCGGACTGATTTCGCCGATCTCGTCCAGAAAGAGCGTACCCTGGTCGGCCAGCTCGAAGACGCCCTTCTTCTGCTTGACGGCGCCCGTGAAAGACCCCTTCTCATGCCCGAACAGCTCGCTCTCCAGCACCCCCTCCGAGAGCATGGCACAGTTCACGGCCACCAGCGGGTGGTTCGCCCTCTGGCTGCTGTAATGGATGGCGTTGGCGAACAATTCTTTTCCCGTCCCGCTTTCACCCTGGATGAGGACCGTGGAGCGGCTGCCGAGGGCCACACGCTGGCTCATGTCGATGATCGTCTTCATCTTGGGGCTGCAGGTGATGATCCTGCTGAAGCTGTAAAGCTCCTTCTTCGTCGACCGCATGTGGTCGACCTCGGCCTCGACCTTTCGGGACGCCAGGCAGCGCGCGACAATGATCTTCAGCTCGTCGATGTCGAAGGGCTTGGCGACGTAATCATACGCCCCGGACTTCATGGCCTCCACGGCTCCCTTGATCCCGCTGTAGGCCGTCATCACGATGATGGGGGTCTTCACGTCCACCTGCCGGATCTTCTGCAGGACCTGGATGCCGTCGATGTCCGGCAGCTTGACGTCCAGCAGGATCAGGTCCGGACCGTTTTCCTCGTAGGACAGGAGAGCGTCCTTCCCCCGTCGCCGCGGTGAGGATGTCGTACCCTTCCCGGGAAAGGGCCTTCCGGAGAGATTCGGCGATCAGCTGCGTATCATCGACAATGAGAATGGTTGACTTCATGGCGACTCCTGGTCATCGGCCGCCCGTCCCCCCCGGACCGGGCGGCGCCGTTCATGGAAAAAGCGACGGTGCCGGAATCTCTTCCCCGGCGCTGGACAGCCGCCCGGGCTTCACGATCACGACGCCGATGTCGTCAAGCCCCCGCTCGATCCGGCGGGCGGATTCGCAGAGGCTCTCGATCATGTCCGGGGGAGACGCGCATGTCCTCATCAGGCCTTCGACGAACGCCGCCGTTCTCTGGCCGCAACTGCGCGCCAGAGACGCCAGTCCGTCGGACGCAACGAGAAACAGGTCATGATCCAGAAATGACGCCTCCTCGGCCTGAAAGAGGCCCGCCGACCGTCCGACCAGGCAGTGGTTGGTCCGGCTGAGCTGAACGACTTCATCGGTCGACGGCCGGAGCCGGAAGATCAGGCTGTCCCCCGCATGCAGGACGGCATACCGGTTGTCCTGCCCGAGAACCACGGCGGAAAACGTCGTACCGTCATGGTAGGACGTCTCGCGGACCAGCAGGTTGGTGGCGGAAACCAGTTGGGTGAAGCCGCCGTTC
>CAZODI010000093.1:0-3681 GCA_964578535.1 uncultured Syntrophaceae bacterium | reverse complement strand
CGTCTCGCGGACCAGCAGGTTGGTGGCGGAAACCAGTTGGGTGAAGCCGCCGTTCGTGAGTGACCAGGCCTTCCCCGGCTCCATCAGGTCGGACATCCCCGCCAGAAAACGCCTCAAAAAAGCGGAGGAGGCATCGGGATTCCGCTCCGGACCGTCGGCCACGGCCACGATGCGCCGCTGCCCGTCCACGAGGACCGCGTCCCCGATCCCTGCCCAGTCCGCCTTGTCTGATCCGGGAATCAGCAGAACCGACAGGATGCCGGGAACGTCGTATTTTACCGCTCCATTGCTGCTGCGACCCGCCATTACAGGTTCCGGGCCTCTGCATACCCTTCGGCGATGGCGTCGCTGAACTTCCTGGGTGTTTTCGCATCGCCGATCACAATCACCTCGACGCCCAGGGGGCGAAGCTCCTCCACCAGGCCGTTCACGGACCTGGACCCGACGGCCATGACCACCGTATCCGCCCCGATGCGCTCCCGTCCCGCGCCCGTCTCGACGACAACGGCGTCATCGAGGATCTCGACCAGCCTCGTCCCGGTGCGAAGCTCCACCCGGTGCCGCTTCAGGCTCTGCATGAGCACCCAGCGGGTGGACGGCCCCACATTGGCCCCGATGCGGTCCACCATGTCGATCACGGTGATGCCGCGGCCGTTGCAGACACCCAGGGACTGAAGCGTTTCCGTGGTTTCCGCACCGTGGCAGGCAAGAAACATGAACGTCTCCGGGTCCGGCAGCCCGTCCGTGGCGATCCACTCCGCCGTCTCGCAGCCGACGGCGTTTCCGCCGACGACGACGACCCTTTTCCCGATGCGGGCGACATTCCCCCGGAGCACGTCCCAGGCGTCCACAACGTGGGGTTTATCGATGCCCGGAACGCGGATGGCGATCGGCTCCGCCCCCGTGGCCACGACCACGGCGTCGGGCCGCTCCCGCTTCACGTCGTCGGCCGTCAGGGGACAGCCGAGCCGGATCTCCACGCTCGTCCGCCCAAGGCGTCTCGTCATGCCATCCCGGATATGGAGAAGCTCCTCCTTGGCCGGGGGACCCGCCGCAACAGGGATCTGGCCTCCCAGGCCCTGCTCCTTTTCGAAAATTGTGACGGCATGGCCGCGCCCGGAGGCGGTCAATGCAAACTGCATCCCCGCGGGGCCGCCCCCGGCGACAAACACCTTTTTCCGCTGTGAGGATTTCGCGGCGGGTGGCTCCCCCTCGTGCCCGACGGTCGGATTCACGGCGCAGAAAATCCCCCGCGCCAGGAACACGCTGTCGAAGCAGCCCTGATTGCAGGAGACGCAGCGGATGATTTCGTCAAGCCGGCCTTCCCGGACTTTCCGGGGCAGCTCCGGATCGGCGATCAGCGGCCTCCCCCAGCAGACCATGTCGGCGGATCCCGACCGGAGGACCCGTTCCGCGACATCGGGATCGCCTAAACGGTTGGAAGCGAACACGGGAACGGAGACCTTGTCCCGGATGCCCCGGGCCAGGTAGGCATAAGCGCCGGGGGGGACGCCCTGCGTCAGCTGGGGGACCAGCGTCTCATGCCAGCCGCCCGTCACGTTGATCGCGTCGATACCCGCCTTCTCGGCCTCCACGCAGAAGAGGGCCGATTCGGCATTCGTATTGCTTCCCTCCATGAAGTCGTTCCCGGCCACCCGGATGCCCAGGGCGATGTCGGGTCCGACGGCCGCCCGCACCCGGCGGATCAGCTCCAGGCCGAAGCGCATCCGGTTTTCCCAGGACCCGCCATAGCCGTCGGTGCGAAGGTTCGTCAGCGGGGACAGGAACTGGCTGACCAGGTATCCCGTGCAGGCGATGATCTCGATGAAGTCGTAGCCTGCGGCGACGGCCCTCCCGGCCGCCCGGGCGAAGGATTCCTGGACGCGCTCGATGTCCTCCTCCGTCATGGCCTTCGGAACATCGCCGGTGAGCCGGCTCCGTACGGCGGAAGGCGCCATGGCGGGCTCGCCCGTAAAGAGCCGTGTCGGGGCATTCCTTCCCATGTGGAAGAGCTGAACCCCGAGCTTCGTCTTCGTGTCCCTGTGCAGCTCGGCATTGAGCGCCTCGATGGCCTTCATGTTCCTGTCGTCGAACAGGCCGGGCATGACCGGGGCCCCGCCATAGAGATCGACCGCCAGGGGACCGACGATCATCAGTCCCACGCCCCCGTGGGCGCGGGCTCTGTAAAACGCGCAGTAGCGGTCATTGAACGTGTAGTCGTCCGTGTAATGAAGGCCCATCGCGGGCATCACCGTGCGATTCTCGACGGCCAGCCCGTTGATCCGGATGGGCTCGAACAGCCGGATGTGTTTCATGATAACGGTCACTCCTGTTGCAGATCTACGCTTTCCCCCACGGGACCTCAAAGCCGTCGGGAATCTTTCTCCCCTGCCAGACCCCATGGACGATGGCGACCACTTCCCCCTGAGCGTCCTTCAGCTCCAGATCGAGGGGAATGTCCGCCTTTCCCTTCTCCTCAAGCTCCGCCGTGATCCGGGCGACGTCTTCCTCCGAGATCTCCGCGACCAGGGTGACGTCGGTCATGGCGGGACGGCGATAACGGATGGAGACTTCCTTTGCAACGGGCAAGTATTTCATGTAGTCGAAGGCGGCCCCGAACAGCGCTCCGCCCATCATCTCTCCCAGGGCAAAGAGGGCGCCCGCATACATGATCCCGACGTGGTTCACGTTTCCCTGGATGGGCATGAGCGTCTTGACGTATCGGTCCCGCATCTCCACCACCCGGATTCCCGTCCGCTTGATGGCCTCGATGCCGTTGCAGGAAAAATCCGCCACCAGCCTGTACTTCTCTTCGATCATGTTCATCTCCTTTTCCAATCCGGTTTCCGCCCTTCCATCAGGGCCTTCACCCCTTCCTGAAAATCTTCGCCGCGGAGGAGGGCGCTCTGGAGCGTGACCTCCATGCCCAGGTGGGTCATGAGATCGACTCCGTCCCCCCCCTTGACGATCCGTTTGATTGCACCGACGGCAACGGGACCCATGGCGATGATGTCCCCGGCCATGCGCTCCGCCTCCTCCAGCAGGGAGGCACCCGGACATACACCATTGATCAGTCCGAATTCAAGGGCCTGGGCGGCCGTGTAGGTCCGCCCCGTCATAATGATCTCCATCGCCTTGGCGGCGCCGACGATCCGGCTCAAGCGCGCCGTTCCGCCGAGGTCCGGGATGACGCCGAACTTGAGCTCCGGCATGCTCCAGAGGCAGTCGTCGCTCATCAGGCGGATGTCGCAGGCCAGGGTCAGCTCCAGCCCCAGCCCCAGCACGCGGTGCTGCATGGCGCAGATGATCGGGATCTCGATGGCCTCCAGGCGGTTGATGTAATGCTGGTACCGGGAAATGTCGGCCCGGATGGACGCCCCGCCGGCGGCCGAATCGGCCATGAACCGTCCGACGAGGGCGGCCAGGGAGGCAAAATCGACACCCGCCGAGAAGACTTTCCCCTCTCCCTTCATGATGACGACCCGGACCTCGGGATCGACGATCAGATCCTCGACCATCCGCGAGATCGTCTCGACCATCTCGAAGGTAATGGCGTTCCGCTGCTCCGGCCGATTCAGGGTCAGGTAGAAAATGGCGCCTTTTTTTTCACCGCGTACGTAGTCGTTCACAGTCATCCTCCTGCTTGTCGTTCCCCGGTTTCCCTTCCCGGTTCGCCTCGTC
>CAZODI010000092.1:5076-7659 GCA_964578535.1 uncultured Syntrophaceae bacterium | reverse complement strand
CCCCTCCACAATCCCCACAACCTGACGGGCATCGACGTCTGCGCGGAGCTGATTCCGCACGCCCCGCAGGCGGCCGTCTTCGACACGGCCTTTCACCAGACCCTGCCGGAGCATGCCTTCACCTGCGCCCTTCCGTACCGGTTCTACGAGGAGAACCGCATCCGGAAATACGGGTTCCACGGCACGTCCCACCGTTACGTCTCCTCCCGGGCGTCGGAGCTTGTCGGAGAGGGGAGGGAAGGGCTCCGGATCGTCACCTGCCACCTCGGCAACGGGTCCAGCCTCTGCGCCGTCCGTGACGGGAAGTCGTGCGACACGACCATGGGGTTCACACCCCTGTCGGGCGTCGTCATGGGCACGCGGTGCGGCGACATCGACCCGGCGCTCCCGGCCCACCTCGTCGAGACCCTGAACATCCCCCTGGCGGAGGTGATGTCGATCCTGAACCACGAGAGCGGCGTCCTGGGCATCTCCGGTCTCTCGCCGGATTTCCGGGACCTGGAGTCGGCGGCCGATTCGGGTCATGAGCGGGCCCGCCTGGCCCTTGCGGTCTTCGCCTACAGCGTTGCCCGCGGGGTCGCGTCCCTGATCCCGGCGATCGGAGGCCTCGACGCCCTTGTTTTTACGGCGGGCATCGGGGAGAACTCCCCGAGGATGCGCGAGAGGATCTGCGCGTTCCTCCCGTGGCTGGGGGTGGAACTGGATGCGGAAAAGAACGAACGGGGCGTGCCGGAGACCGACGTCTCCCGCACCGGCTCCCCCGTCCGCATTCTCGTCATCCCCACGGACGAGGAGCGGTTGATTGCCCGGGACACCGTAGCGGTCCTCGGGTACGCCGGTGAAATGTCAACAGGCGAACGGCAACGGCTCTCTCCGGAAGCCGTTGGAAGATAGAAACAAAACAACGCGAAACGGAGGTTTGGCGATGAAAAAGGTAAAAATGACGCCCAGCGAGGCGATCGTCGAGACGCTGCTGGCGGAGGGTGTCGATCACGTGTGCGGGATCGTGGGATCGGCCTTCATGGACATGCTGGATCTGTTCCCGTCGGCGGGGATCCGGTTCATCCCCGTCCGGCACGAGCAGAGCGCGGGTCACATGGAAGACGCCTACGCGCGGATCACCGGCCGGGCCGGAGTCATCACCGGCCAGAACGGGCCCGGCATCACGAACATGGTGACGTCCGTGGCCGCGGCCAACATGGGCCACACGCCCCTGATCGTCATCTCCCCCTCGGCGGGGACGCCGACCATCGGCTGGGACGGCTTCCAGGAGTGCGACCAGGTGTCGGTCTTCAAGGCCATCACCAAGGCGACGGTGCGGGTGCCCCATCCGAAGCGGGCGGCGGACTGCCTGCGCACGGCCTTCCGGATCGCCTACGCCGAGCGGGGCGCCGTCCTGTACGACATCCCCCGGGACTATTTCTACGGCGAGATCGAGGAGACCATCCTCAAGCCCTCCCAGTACCGCGTGGACGCCAGGGGCTGCGGCTCCATGGCGAGCCTCGACCGGGCAGCGGCTCTCCTGGCGAAGGCGAAGAATCCCGTCATCGTCTCCGGCCGGGGCGTCGTCGACGCCGATGCCCTGGACGTCATCAAAGACATCGCCGAGCACCTGACGGCGCCCGTGGCGGTCACCTACCTCCACAACGACGCCTTCTACGGCAATCATCCGCTCTCCGTCGGCCCCATCGGCTACATGGGCTCCAAGGCGGCCATGAGGATCCTCTCGAAGGCGGACGTGGTCCTCGCCGTGGGGACCCGGCTCTCCGTGTTCGGCACGCTGCCCCAGTACGACATCAACTACTTCCCCGACAAGGCGAAGATCATCCAGGTGGACATCAATCCGAAGCACATCGCCCGCACCCATCCCATCGAGGTGGGCATCATCGGGGACGCCCGGGAGGCGACCGTCGAGATCCTGAAGCGTCTCAAGGGTGCTGACAAAAACCGCAAGCCGGACCCGCGCCGCCTCGCCGCCGTGAAGAAGGAGAGGGACGCCTGGGAGAAGGAGATCGTGAAGGCCGCCATGGTCAAGGGGAAGCCTGTCAACCCGCGGCGCGTCCTCCTGGAGATCTCCCGGGCCCTGCCGGACGACGCCATCGTTGCCACGGACATCGGGAACGTCTCCTCCACGGCGAACAGCTACCTGAAGTTCAACGGCGGCCGCCGGCACATCGCGGCCCTCACCTTCGGGAACACGGGATTCGCCTATCCCGCCGCCCTGGGGGCGCAGCTGGCCCGGCCGAAGTCGCCGGTCATCGCCATCATCGGCGACGGCGCCTGGGGGATGAGCCTCCACGAGGTCAGCACGGCCGTCGAGCACAACCTCCCCGTCGTGGCCTGCGTGTTCCGGAACATGTGGTGGGGCGCCGAGGCGAAGAACCAGATCGACTTCTACAACAACCGCTTCTGCGGCGTGGACATCCCCAACCCGGAGAGCTTCGTCCCCGTGGCGAAGGCCATGGGCGCCGAGGGGATGCGCGTGGACCGGGTGGAGGACATCCGGGACGCCTTCGAGACGTGCATCAAAAGCCGGAAGCCCACCGTCCTGGAGTTCGTCGTGGACGGCACGCAACTGGCGCC
>CAZODI010000092.1:2447-4976 GCA_964578535.1 uncultured Syntrophaceae bacterium | reverse complement strand
GTTCACCGGTTCGACACCCCAGGGATACGATATCGAGTTCGACTCCGACGGCCAGTGGGGCTGCAAGCCGACGGAGGCGCTGCTCCTGAGCCTGGCCGGGTGCATGGCCATCGACGTCGTCATGATCCTGAAGAAGATGCGGGTGCGCCTTGCGGGGTTCCGGATGGAGCTGACGGCGGAGAGGAACCCCAGCCCGCCGCAGTATTTCCGGGCCGTGGAGATGGTGCTCCACCTCGAAGGCAGGGACATCGATCCCCGCAAGGTCGACCGGGCCGTCGCCCTGTCACACTCCACCTACTGCTCCGTGTACAATACCCTCCGGAAGGACATGGCCGTCACGGTCCGGACCGTCATCGAGGACCGGGACCCCGACGGCGATCCGGCTTGAGTAGTGGGGTCCGCCCCCGGAAAGGGCTCTTTTCTCAGGCTGCCGTGTTTCCGGTTTTCCGGAGCGGCAGCTCGGAGACACCGCGGATCCACCGGACGAGATTCCCGTAGACCGCTTCCTCATCCGCCAGGGCCAGCGTGACGGCCCCGTTCGGGCAGACCTCGACACAGCGTCCACAGCCCGCGCAGGCGATCCCGATCTCGGCCTTTCCCTCCCGGATCCGGATATCCCCGAGGAAGCATTTCTCGACGCATTCCCCGCATCCCAGGCACACTTCCCGGTCGATGGAGACGGAAAGCCCCGGCAGGCGCTGGTAGGCTCCGTCGAGGGTGGGGCCCCTGTGTTTCATGTGGGTCCGGTATAGGCAGTGCGTGTCGTCGCACAGGCAGATGAAGATGAGGTCGCGAAAGCGCGTACCGAAGGCGACCGGGTCGATCCAGACGTGGGCGATGTTGGCGACCAGCCCCGCCCGGGCGGCACGCTCGACGTGCCGCTTGGCATCGTCTGTGGCGGCCGTTCTGCCGTGGCTGGGGTGGATCCGGCGGATCGCCGGTCCCAGGGCGATGCACCCGATGCTCCGCGGGGGCGAGTCGGCCCGGTAATGGGTCCGGCAGATGCATTCGTCCAGGATGAAGATGTCCTTTACGTCCTCCAGGAGCCTCTCCACGATGCGGCGCGGCAGGACGACGCTGCCCGGCGTCTCCACGGCCGCCTGGATGGGGATGGTTGTGATCTCGTTATAAGGCCGCATGAAAAACGGCCGGATCAACCACCGGAGAACGGGGAGGTTGCTCCAGCGCTTCCCCGCGACGATGAACGGCCACAGGAGATCCGTCGCTGTCCTGACCCAGGCCTTGCCCGGGCCGTGATGGATGAACTGCATTTCGTCCCTCTCCCTCTTCAGGAACCCGCCTCTCCGAAATCGACCCGCTCCCGGACCCGGCCCCGCAGCTCCTCGACGGCAGCCTCGAGACTGTCCAGCGTCATCGTTATGGCGCCGTTCGGACAGACCGTCCGGCACTTGCCGCACCCCTTGCACCGCTCTTCATCCCGGACGACCGCATCCCCCTCGATGCGGAGCGCCTTCATGAAGCAGGCCTCGACGCACGCTCCGCACCGGGTGCAGAGGTCCGGATCCACGTGCAGGGAGAGCCCCTTGAGCCGGACGATGGAGTCCGCCGCCGCCCGTGGGAAAAAGCGGGCCGAGTTGAGGACGGTGCAGCAGCAGGTGCAGCAGAAGCAGACGGTCAGGAGCCTCCCGGTATTCGGCGATCCGTAGAAGTAGTGGTCCACCCGCACCCGGCCCAGCATGGGGATGAGTCCCCGGGCAAGCTGGCGGTCCACCAGGGCGATGGCCTCTTCCACCGTCAGATGATCGGCGATGCGGGGGTCCAGGTGCCGCGTGTCGTCGCCCATCTGCAGGCAGGCCTCCGTGTAGGGGAAGCGGCGGCACTGCTTCAGCTCCCGGCACGTACAGCGCTTGATCATCACCCTGTGGGGCGAGCGCCGGATGAACTCCTCGATGACGACCCTGGGAATCACGACGCTCTCGGCTCCCCGGATTCCCTCGTTCACGGGCAGATAGCTGATGTTGAAATTCCGGCCCGAAAACATGGGAACAAAAGTCATGGCGAAGAATCGCCCGACGATGGGCAGGCGGGTCAGTTTGGGGGACAGGTAGGTCAGCGGCCAGAGATGCTTCAAGAGCGTCAGCGTCCATTCGGGCCTTCGGGACATCGGTTCGTACCTTTCTTTCGGCAAGCGTGAAGGAGGAATATTGATAATCGATTTTTCCCGCCATTGCAATGACCGGGGAGAGCCCGGCGCGCCCGTCAACGGATTGACGAGATCGCAGATGAATTCATGGGGATGATGGATTCCTGACAGTCGGGGCGGCCCCCCTCTCCATGCGCCCGAAATCCGAAAACGTCTTGAAAAATGGATTCAATTTGCTCGGTGGCGCCTTGAGAGGAGATATTCATCAATCGCTCCCTAAAAAGGCATAATCCTTGCTATTCCACTTTTGCCCGATTCTTTTTCAAGGTCGGGAAACCGTGCATTGACGGGTTGATCCGGGTTTCCGTTTCCCGGGAATGCGCTGCTCAAACAAGAGGAATCAAGGGATGATCCTGAACCGCTCC
>CAZODI010000092.1:0-2347 GCA_964578535.1 uncultured Syntrophaceae bacterium | reverse complement strand
AGATGAGCTGGACGGAGCTGATCGCCGACGAAGCGGACCTGGAGCGCATGAGGATGTTCCACCGCCTGCGCCGGATCGATGCGGACCTGGCGCCGGGCGTATACGATACGAAGATCTGGAACCGGCAGGGGGAACTCCGGGATGTCATGCTCCGCGTGACCATGATTCCCGGGACGACCAACAGCCTGGCCTCCATTCTGGACATGACGGAGAGGAGGCGGGCGGAGAGGGCTGTCCGGGATAGCGAACAGAAATTTCGGACCCTCGTGGAAAACATGCAGGACACGCTCTATCGCTCCGACCTGGAAGGAAACCTTGTATATGTGAGCCCTTCGGGAGCGCGTCTTCTGGGCTACGATTCGATCGAGGAGCTTCTTGGGAAGAACATCGCGGAGGATTTCTATTATGACGCCGGTGAGCGGACGAGGCTAATCCAGGAGCTGAAGGAAGACGGCCGGGTCTCGGATTATGAGGTCACCCTGAAGCGGAGGGACGGAAGTCCGGTTCCCGTATCCACCAACACCCATTTCTACTGCGACGGGAATGGGACCCCAATGGGCGTGGAAGGCATCTTCAGCGACATCACCCGGCGGAGACAGGCGGAAAAGGCGCTCCTGGAGAAAGAGAAACATCTGCGCAGCATCACCATGAACATGCCGGGAGTCGTTTTCCAGTTTTATGCCGGCGACGATGGAGAGTGGGGAATCAGTTACGCCGGCGAACGCCTGGCGGAGCTCTTCAACCTGCCGGCAGACGCGGAGAATCTTTTTCCCGTTTTCCTGTCCCATATCCATGAGGAGGACCGGGAACGGTTCCTGGATTCCGTCCGGAACGCCGTGGCCACCGTCAGCTCCTGGAGCTTCGAAGGCCGTTTCTTTGCGACCTCGCCAAATGAAATCACCTGGTTTCAGGGGCTCGCCACCCCGACGCGCCACGAAGGACGCTATGTGTTCGACGGGCTCCTGCTGAACATTTCGGAGCGGAAGCACGCCGAGGAGATGTCCCGCCAGTCCGAGGAGAAATTCTCGACCGTCTTCATGACGGCCCCGGACTGCATCGCCATCACCCGGCTGCAGAACGGGCGAATCGTCGAGGCCAACTTGGGGTTCGAAGAGATCACCGGGTGGAAGCGCCTGGAGGCGGTCGGCAGAACCTCCATGGACATCCGTTTCTGGGCCGATCCGGCGGATCGGGATTTCATGGTGGAGGAACTGAAGGCGGGTCGCGACGTCGTCCACCGGGGACTCATCTTCCGGCGCAAGGACGGATCCGAGCGGCACGGCATTTATTCCGCCCGGACCATCCAGCTCGCGGGAGAGCCATGCCTGATCTTCGTGCTGCAGGATTTTACCGACTGGAGGCATCTGGAGGAGGACCGTCGGAAGCTGGAGCGTCAGCTGTTCCAGTCGCAGAAGATGGACGCCATCGGGCAGCTGGCGGGCGGGGTGGCACACGACTTCAACAACATCCTCATGGGGATCCAGGGGAACGTGTCGCTTCTGCAGATGGAGCACGATCCCGGTCATCCGCATGCGAAGCGCCTGGGCCGGATCGAGGAGCACGTGAAGCGGGGCGCGAACCTGACGAGGCAGCTGCTGGGATTCGCCCGGGAGGGGAAGTACGAGGTCCGGACGCTGGCCGTCAACGAGCTGGTCCGGAAGAGCGTCCAGTTCTTCATCGAGACGCGCAAGGAGATCGAGGCGGACCTGGAACTCGGGGAGGACGTGTACCCGGTGGAGGCGGACCCGGGGCAGCTCGAGCAGGTTCTTCTCAACTTGTTCATCAACGCGGGCCACGCCATGTCCCGGGGCGGGAACCTGCACATTCGGACGAGCAATGTGGTCCTGCGGGAGGAGGACGCCCGGGCCTTCGAGACGAAGGCGGGGAGCTACGTCCGGATCTCGGTCTCGGACACCGGGGTGGGGATGGACCGGGAGACGCTGAAGCGGATCTTCGAGCCGTTCTTCACGACGCGGGCGAAGGAAGGGGGGACGGGCCTGGGCCTGGCCTCGGCCTACGGGATCATCCGGAACCACGGCGGCCTGATCAAGGCGTACAGCGAACCGGGGCGGGGCTCGACGTTCAACGTGTACCTTCCCTCCTCGGTGGAGGAGAAGATGCCGGAGGAGGAGCAGGGGCCGCCGGGGGGTCTTCTGACCGGGAGCGGGGGGATCCTGCTGGTGGACGACGAGCCGGTGATCCTGGAGTCTGCGTCCCGGATGCTGGGGGCGCTCGGCTACACGGTGTATCCGGCGGCGAGCGGTCAGGATGCCGTGTCCCTGTACATGGAGAAGCGGGACCGGATCGACCTGGTGATCCTGGACATGATCCTGCCGGGGATGAGCGG
>CAZODI010000091.1:5797-7798 GCA_964578535.1 uncultured Syntrophaceae bacterium | reverse complement strand
CTCCTGGCGAAGGGTTACGCCGTCCACGGCCTGATCCGCCGGTCCAGCACCTTCAACACGGATCGGATCGACCACCTTTACAAGGATTTCCACGACCCGGATGCCCGGGTGTTCCTGCACTACGGCGACCTGTCCGTTTCGGGCCAGCTGACGGACCTGATCCACGCGATCGATCCGGACGAGATCTACCACTTGGGCGCCCAGAGCCACGTCCGGGTAAGTTTCGACATGCCCGAGTACACAGGGGACATTACTGGACTGGGGACGCTCCGGCTCCTGGAGGCGATCCGGAAATCGGGAAACCGGGCGAAGTTCTACCAGGCCTCCTCCAGCGAGATGTTCGGCGCTGCGCCGCCGCCACAGAATGAATCGACGCCTTTCCAGCCGCAGAGTCCTTATGCGGCCGCGAAAGTCTACGCCTATTATCTGGTCCGCAATTACCGCGACGCTTACAAGCTGTTCGCTTCCAACGGGATCCTGTTCAATCACGAGTCTCCCCGGAGGGGTGAGACCTTCGTGACCCGAAAGATCACACGGGCGGCGACACGGATCAAACTGGGGCTGCAGGACAAGCTGTACCTGGGCAACCTGGAGGCAAAGCGCGACTGGGGCTACGCAGGAGACTACGTGGAGGCCATGTGGCTGATGCTCCAGCAGGAAAAGCCCGACGATTACGCCATCGCCACGGGGGAGACCCATTCGGTGCGGGAGTTCGCCGAGAAGGTGTTCGCGAAACTGGACCTGGATTACGGGGAATACGTTGCCATCGATCCCCGGTATTTCCGGCCCACCGAGGTGGACGTCCTGCTGGGTGACTCGTCGAAGGCCCGCAAGGCATTGGGCTGGGAGCCGAAGGTGAGCTTCGGCCAGCTCGTGGAAATGATGGTCGAGGCGGATATGGAACAGGCGAAGCGGGAGAAGACCCTGCGGGATGCAGGGTACGACTGCACCGGCAACGGTCGGATGCTCTAAGCCGGTCCCGGAGAATGACTGTTTGTGTCGTTGGCTGTCGTCCGGTTCCTCGGTTTATGCCTGTCGGCGCATCGCTCCCGGGAACCCGGCGCATCGTATCCGGATCCAATTGAGCAGTCAGGAAAAAGGCCGGCTGAGCAGCGTCGAGGATCCTGGAAGGGTGGTTGAGGAACGGAGAGAGTTATGAAAGAAAAACGCATCAGCGTAACCGGCGGGAAAGGGTTCCTGGGGACCCACCTGCTCCGGAATCTGGACGGGAAAGGGTACGGCCGGGTGTCCGTGGCGGACCTTCCCGAATACAACCTGGTGGATATCCAGGGCGTTCGGCGCCTCTATGATGAACAGCGGCCCGACATCGTACTCCATCTGGCCGCCAGGGTCGGCGGCATCGGATACAACGCGGAAAACCCCGCCACCCTGTTCTACGACAACATCATGATGGGGGTGCAGCTCCTTCACGAGGGGTATCTCCGGGGAATCGACAAGTTCGTCGGTCTGGGGACGATCTGCGCCTACCCCAAGTTCACCCCCGTTCCCTTCCGGGAGGATGACATCTGGAACGGGTATCCCGAGGAGACCAACGCGCCGTACGGCCTGGCGAAGAAGATGATGCTTGTCCAGGCCCAGGCCTACCGGCAGCAGTACGGCTTCAACGCCATTTTTATCCTCCCGGTGAATCTCTATGGCCCGGGAGACAACTTCGATCCCCGCTCCTCCCACGTCATTCCCGCCCTGATCAAGAAATGCGTCGACGCCGTGGAGAGCGGCGAGGACGAGATCGTCGTCTGGGGAACCGGTGCGGCCACACGGGAGTTCTTCTACGTCGAGGACGCCGCCGAGGCGATCGTGGCGGCCATGGAGCGCTACGACAAGAGCGACCCCGTCAATATCGGGGCGGGCTTCGAAATCTCCATCCGGGACCTGGTGGAGCTGATCGTCGAGTTGACGGGCTTCCGGGGCCGGGTCGTCTGGGACACGACCAAGCCCGACGGACAGCCGCGACGGATGCTCGACACCACCCGGGCCGCA
>CAZODI010000091.1:0-5697 GCA_964578535.1 uncultured Syntrophaceae bacterium | reverse complement strand
TCCCCGGCCAAAGCGGCTGATTTCCTCGATCTCCTCTGCTGTGGGCGCCCGGCTGGCACCGGGTCCGTCGATGGTCCTGCCCACGGCCGGGGAGAAGATGAATTCCCTCACCAGTCCCGGCGACGGTCTGTCCTGTTCGTCCGGCTTCTGCCTGTCCATGAAGTGCCTGCTTTCGATGATCCTTGGATTTGGAACGAAGTGAAGCGGCGGCGTCAGGCGCGACAGGTCTTCCGTTCCGCCGGGATCATGGACGCGGATGGCCCAGCCGGACGGGTCCGGCTCCAGGACAAAGCGGAATCCGGGGCCAAAGGTGTGAACATAGGGCTTTCCGAAGGCCACCTCACCGGCGAAACGCACCTCCTTCCGCATGGCGTCCGCCGGGATGCGATGGAGAGCCGCAGCCAGCCTTTCACGGAATTGCTCCAGCGGCATGGACTGACCGGCATTCCGGTCCCGCGTGCTGTCCATGTTTCCATGGACTGCGCCGTTCCTGACCTCAAGCCAGTACGTTCCGCAGACGGAGACGGCCAGCCCCTGTCCTTCATAGGCCGGCTTGCTGCCCGGTCCGTTCAGGGCCAGGATCCACTCCGAGCCCGGTGGAAACCGGTCCACGCCGGGTCGGCACAGCATGCCGTTGTCGCCCCAGATCCGCAGGCGCCGAACGTGGATGGGCCCGCTCAGTACCTCCAGGACTTCCACATCCATGGCCAGGTCGATTCCCCTTGCCCGCCCGTGATATCCAAGCACCCTTGCCCGGATGATCCCCTCGGCCAGAGGAGCCACCGAAAGGAACGGACCGCGCCACATACAACTGCAGGCGGTGGCGTCATGGATGTCCGACCAGAGCAAGAGGGAAAGGATCATCCAGCAGGCCAGGGGAATGCACGCCCCCGGTGTTACCTTCTTCTTCATGGGATCACCTTTGCTCTTCCGCTATGGCCCCAATCGCTCGGGCAGGATCGTTCCGTCCATGTAAACCCGCAGCCCGTATTCGCCGCCCATGGCCGGGGATCTCCAAGCCCATTGAAAGTGCCAGTAGTGGCCGCGCTTCTTGATTCCGCTGTCGTAATGAAGGCTGGCGGATCGGAGGTATTGGCGCGAGAGGTCGATTCTGTTTCCGGCAATATACGCCTCCGCGAGGTCCATGGCCCGACGCAGTTCGAGGGACGGAACCGGTGAAGTCACACCTGCCGGTGCGGAATACGCAGCGAATGGGGCAGCGGACGCGAGAAAAACGGCACAGGCGAGTATCGTTCCGATCATTCGTTTCATGGAGATCCTCCATTCGTGACATGCCGGCGACCACCCCTCTTCCCGAAATCCGGAGGCCCCGGGGGCCGTCTCGATTCATTCTATATCATTGAAGGTTTGAATTCAAATTGGAACGGGCAGGGAGAAAACCATACAGCGAAATCCGTTTCCAGACCCTTCTGTGTCCATGAGAGGCCGTCACTTACGCGGGACGCAGGAATGAGGAGGGATGCGATATGGACGAAAGGAAAGATTTGACGACCGGCTCAAATAGTTCTAATTAGAACTATCCTTAATCGAATTATTTGTGGCGGACCTGCACATGAAAAGGAATCAAAAAGAAAAGGAACCATTCCCTCGCGAAGGGGGCTTTCTGATCGCCCGGATCTTTCAGGTGTCGGGGCGCATCTTCGCCAGGAAAATGCGGGAGAGGGAGCTGACCCGCATCACACCCGAACAGGGGCGGATCCTCTTTGCCCTCTGGCGGAGCGACGGCATTGCCATCCAGGAACTGGCAGGCAGAACGTCCCTCAGCAAATCGACGCTGACGGCCATGCTGGACCGCCTGGAAGAGGCTGGCCACATCGTCCGCGTTCCATCCCCGGAAGACCGGCGGCGGATCCTGATTCGACTGACCGAAAAGGACCGGCGGCTTCGGGATACCTATATCCGGATCTCCGACGAGATGAGCGATCTGATTTATCGCGGATTCAGCGATACGGAAATCGAGGCCTTTGAAGGGCAACTCAGGAGAATCCTGCAGAACCTCGAGGATGCCGAGTGATGACGAAAAAGGAGGAAAAGCCGTGAGTGAGAGAACCGTGATCGACGTCTGGATGCAGCATCCGACGCTGCGTTTCATCAATCATCCCATGTTCGAGTCCCTCCGCCGCTGGACCGGCATGGAAACGCTGACGGAAGAGATTCCCCTTGAGTTCACCATTGCGGCCATGGACCAGGGCGGGGTGGAAAAGGGGCTGGTATCCGCCTGGTGCGGACCCCGGGGAGAACTGATCTCCAACGACGAAGTGGCTGGATTTGTCCGGCGCTTCCCCGATCGCCTCGTCGGCATTGCAACAATCGATCTCTACCGGCCGATGGCGGCTGTCCGGGAACTCCGGCGCTGCGTCCGTGAACTCGGCTTCCGCGGACTCCGCATCGTCCAATGGCTGTGGGATCTGCCGGTTACGGACCGTCGATATTATCCACTCTTTGCAGAATCCATAGAGCTGGGCATTCCCGTCTGCCTTCAGGTAGGCCACACGGGGCCCCTGTGCCCCTCCGAACCCGGGCGCCCAATCCCTTACATCGATGTAGCCGCCATCGAATTCCCCGAGTTGACGATGGTCTGCGGACACATCGGTTATCCCTGGACGCAGGAGATGATCGCCGTGGCCACCAAGCATCCCAACGTTTACATTGACACCTCGGCCTACACAGCCAGGCGGTATCCACAGGAATTGGTCACTTTCATGAAGACGAACGGAAAGAGGAAGGTTCTCTTCGGCACAAATTACCCCATGATCACCCCTAAGAAATGTCTTGCAGATCTTCATTCCCTCGGACTTGACGGGGAAACGGAGAGCCTGTTCCTTCACGGCAATGCCCGGCGGGTCTTTGGATTGTAATCGCCGGAGGCAGTGTCAGGATGAATCAATCGGTATTCAACGTGGCTTAGCCGGGTATGAACAGGCTTGCGCTGTGTACCTGCCAGCTACTCCCTATTTGTCTTTTATTTTATTGCTTGCAGTTTTCTCTCTGCAGGTATATGAGCACACCAGTCTTCCCATTTCCCCGACATTCAACAAGCGCAGCCGCTACCTATAAACATGGGTCGTAGCGAGTGCATCTTTCCTATCCGACAGACAAAACAGGAAGTACCTGCAAGTTATCCCTTGGATCTCGGTATTGGAGTTTGCTCTCAAGGACTCTTCCGGTGTGGGGTTTTTAATGCAGGATTCCGGCTCTGAGTGGATGTGCGACAGCTCGATCCCAACCAACACTACAGGAGCGAAGGCATGCAAAGGAAGGAAAAAAATGTAGGGACAACCAAGAAAGCCAAGGAAGGACGGGACAGGTTCATGGAACTCATCAACCTTCTCCCCCAGGCGGTGATTGAGATTCAGTTTGATGGAACACTTCTGTTTGCCAATTGGCACAGCAGGAAACTCTTCGGTTACAGCCTCGATGACGATGTGGTCGGCAAAGTCAATGTCTTCCGGCACGTTATCCCGGAGGATCGCAAAAAGATTGCCGGCAGCATAGGGAAAATGTCTTCCGGTGAGAAGGTGCGCCCCCCGGAGATTACAGCGGTCCGCAAAGACGGATCGACCTTCCCCGCCATTGTGTATGCAAATCTGATCATCAATTCCGGGACGCCTTCGGGTGTCAGGGTGATTGTTGCCGACATTTCGGACAAGAAGGAAATCGAGGAGGCGTATAAGGCCCTGGTGGACCATTCTCTGCAGGGGCTTGTCATTGTTCAGGATGGACGTTTCGTCTTTGTCAACGATTTCTTCATCCGGAACTCCGGCTTCACAAGAGAGGATCTCCTTTCTCTTCCCATCGACGACATGTGGCAGATGATCCATCCCGAGGACCGGGAAATGGTCATGGGCATGCACAGGAATCTGTTGACCGGTGTCGTGACACAGGCGCCGGTGATTGAATATCGTGTCTTTGTCAAGGGGCGCGAAGGACTGGAAATGCGGTGGGTGAGTGACTACGGGACGAGGATCGAATACAGGGGAAAACCTGCCATACAGACCGCGCTCGTGGACATTACCGAACGGAAGCTGTCAGAAATGGCCATCCAGGAGAGCGAGCGGAGATATCGGGACCTTGCGGAGCTTCTCCCTCAGGGTGTGTTCGAGGCTGATACGGAGGGACGAATTCTCTATGCCAACCGCAGTACTCTGGATATGTTCGGAATCGTCTCTGGAGATATCGGACAGAACATAACGATTGCAGATACCCTGACGGCGAAGGATCGCGACAGGGCAGAGCGGGGGGTAAGAAGGGTTCTGGCTGGCGAGAAGGTGATGGCGGGAGAATACACCTGTGTCCGCAACGATGGCACGACCTTCCCATCCCTGATCCTGGCTAACGCAATCATCAGGGGCGGGAAACCAGACGGGATCCGAGGCGTCATCGTGGACATCACCGTGCGCAAGGAAATGAACCGCAAGCTGGAAGAATCAGAGGCGCGATACCGGACTCTGTTTAATTCCACAGGGACGGCAACGGTGCTCACCGATGAGGACATGAAGATTGTCCTGGCCAACCAGAATTTTTATCGCATCAGCGGATATTCGCAGGACGCAGAACTGAAATTCACAGATCTGATTCACCCCGATGATCTGGAATTCATGACGGATTGTCACCGCCGGCGAAGGATCGATCCCGGATCTGTGCCAAGAAGCTATGAATTCAGATTCCGGCGGGCGGATGGCTCGGTTCGCAATGCATTTCTCACCGTCGGGATGATCCCGGGTACGAAAAGAAGCGTCGCCTCCATTATCGACATCACGGAGCTCAAGCAGACACAGGAAGAGCTTCGGAAAAAAACGTTCAGCCTGGAAGAAGCGAACTCCGCCCTGCGTGTCCTTTTAAAACAGCGGGATGAAGACAAAGCCGAGCTCGAAAAGAACATTCTGACCAACCTGAAGGAAGTCGTCCTGCCATTCCTCGACAAGCTCAAGGTACAGAACCTGAACGCGTCCCAATTGAACATCCTGGCCGTAATCGAAGAGAACCTCAAAGAGATCATGTCTCCGTTCCTGAAGAACATCTCGTACAATTATGCGAGATTGACCCCTCGGGAAATCGAGATCCTGCTCCTTGTCAAGGAAGGTCGTTCGACCAAGGAGATATCGAGGATCATTCATACATCCGAGCGGACGATTGACTTCCAGAGAAACAGCATCAGAAAGAAGCTGGGGATAAGCAACAGCAAGGTCAATCTCAGGACCTTCATCATGAACAAGGAGGGATCGTTGTAGCGAAGAAACCGTTTTCCGTGAACTGACCCGTCGCCGGGATTGTACCCTGAACATGATATATCCTGTCGTTCACGGGACATGAGGTCATTGTCAGGCCGTGTCCGTTGTAGGTTATGCTTCATTGTGCTGCACTTACTGCAGTCACTTTCCAAGGCTGTTTTTCTTATGGCCGCGCGTTCCTGACGAAAATCAACGTTTCTATATTGTCAGAACCGGAGCAGCCCCGATCATGCATGGATGGGGCTGCTTTTTTTGTCGCGACGGGCTGTTTCCTGTGTGCGAACGGTAAATCATACCCCCTATCGATTTCTCCCGTAAAGCCTGCTGGTCTCGAAGTTCACGGAATAGTACCTTCGTCCGAGATAACATCAATATAACAATTGGTTGGGCTGTTGTGCCTAAGGTGTGTAAGCATTACCTATATGATTATCCGGGATTGTCTAAA
>CAZODI010000090.1:1470-7873 GCA_964578535.1 uncultured Syntrophaceae bacterium | reverse complement strand
GTCTCTGCCCTGAGACGGGCAATTTTGGCAGAAAAGGCGAAATCATGGTGATGACGCCTCGCGGCCCCGGATTTCGGGCGCCTTGCATTCAACCCCTTTTGAACGGCCTTTGAGCGGTAGATCATAAGAGTATTCCATGGGTTACTACGTTCTGACCTACGTGTGCGTGGCCGTGTTTGTCCTGGCTTCGGTGCGCCTGGTTTACCGGCAGTGGACCCTTCCCCTGCACGTCCGCTGGGAAATCTACCCGGTACGGCACGAAACGGCCGCCCGGGTGGCCTATGGCGGCTCCTACATGGAAGAGGTGGACTGGTGGAATCGTGAACGGGAACGCTCGCTTGCCAATGAACTCAAATACATGGTTCCGGAGATCTTCTTCCTGAGAGGCTTGTGGAAGGCGAACCGGGGCCTCTGGCTGGCTTCCTTTCCCTTTCACTTCGGATTGTACCTGATGATTGCAACCTTCGGGGGACTGCTGCTCCATGCCTCGCTCACCCTCTGGGGATCGCCGGTTTATGCCGGGGGCGGTCTGTTGCGATCCCTGCTGGACGGGTATGTCGTCGCGGCCGGGTGGCTGGGCCTGATCCTGGGATGCCTGGGCGGGCTGGCGCTCATGACGAAGCGTTTGTTTGACCGGGAGTGGCGGGAGTATTCTTCGTTATCCGATTATTTCAACCTCGGAATCATCCTTGCCTTCTTCCTCTCCGCCCTGGCGGCCGCACTGGTTGTGGATCCGTGGTTCACCGGCGCGAAGGGCTTCGTGTTCGGACTGCTGACGGGCGGCCACGCGCCGCCCCGGACGGCCCTCGGGGCGCTCACCGTCATCCTGGCCTCGCTCCTGGTCGCCTTGATCCCCCTCACCCACATGTCGCACATGTTCATGAAGTATTTTCTCTACCACCAGGTCAAGTGGGACGAGGCCCCAAACCGCCGCGGGGGAAAGATCGAAGCGGCCGTCAGGAAGAATCTGGATCTGAAGCCGACCTGGCAGGCGGCGCACGTCAGGGCGGACGGATGTGCGTCCTGGAAGGACATCGCGTCGTCCACCCCGGGGGAGACGAAATGAAAGCCGCCCGCAGACCCTCCGACATGGCGGTGAGATCCGAACGCCTCTGCCACATCGAGCCGGGAGACATGGTCCCGCTGCCTTCCTCTTACGAGGACTTCAACCGGGTGACCCTGCCGCCCCTGAAGCCGGAAAGGGTCAAGGGCATCGAGGCCTCCCTCGACGACACGGTCGCCATCGGCATCCCCAAACCGGCAAGCCGGGAAGAGGAAGATCTCCTCGTTCGCAAGTTTCTCTCCGGATTGAAGAAACTCTTCGAGGAGAAGAACAACTGGACGTTCCTGCAGCCCCTGCTCCTGTCCATGGAGCACTGCGCCCGTTGCCAGACCTGCGCCGACGCCTGTCCCGTGTACGAGATGAGCGGCAGGCAGGAAATCTACCGGCCCATCTTCCGGTCGGAGGTGCTGCGCCGGATCTACCGAAAGTACCTGAAGCCCGGCGGCAGGGTTGCGGCGAAATGGAATGGCGATATCGACCTCAACTGGACGACCATGGCCCGGCTTGCCGAGCTGTCATACCGCTGCACACTCTGCCGCCGCTGTGCCTCCGTCTGCCCGATCGGTGTCGATAACGGCCTCATCACGCACGAAATCCGCAAGCTGTTTTCGCAGGAGATGGGCATTGCCCCGAAGGAGCTACACGAGAAGGGGACCGTTCAGCATCTCCGGGTCGGCTCCTCGACGGGGATGAATCCCCTGGCGGCAAAAGACAGCGTCGAGTTCATCCAGGAGGAGATGGAAGAGATTGCCGGCTTCAAGGTTGAAATTCCCTGGGACAGGGAAGGGGCGGATATCCTGCTGATTCACAACGCCGGGGAAATCCTGGCCTGGCCGGAGAATGTCGGCGCTTTTGCCATCCTCTTCCAGGCGGCCGGGCTCTCCTGGACCCTGTCGTCCGAGGCGGTGGGTTACGATGCCGTGAACTACGGGCTCTGGTACGACGACGTGCAGTTTTCCCGCGTTGCGGTGAAACATGCCGATATCGCCCGGAGGCTGAACGTCCGGAAGATCGTCATGGGCGAGTGCGGCCACGCCCACAAGGCGCTGACCGTCACGGCCGACCGCCTGCTGACGGGTGATTTGAATATCCCCCGGGAGTCGGCCATGGTCACCCTGGCGGACATCGTCTCCAGCGGCCGGCTGTCCCTGGACCCCCGGAGGAATCCGTTTCCCGTGACCCTGCACGATCCCTGCAACATGGTGCGGTCCATGGGGATCGTCGAGCCCCAGCGGCGCATTCTCCGGGCCGTCGCCCCGCGCTTCCGGGAGATGACGCCCCACGGCGTGGACAACTACTGCTGCGGCGGCGGCTCCGGCTTTGCCATCATGTCGGGTTACAATTTCGCCGACTGGCGGAATCTGGTCAGCTCCCGCCGGAAGTTCCTCCAGATCCTGGATGCCTTCGCGGACGAGCCGCCGGAAGCGCCGAAATATGTCTGCGCCCCCTGCTCCAACTGCAAGGGTGCCATCCGGGACATGATCGGCTACTACCACGGGGAGGAGCGCAGCGGCCTTTATTACGGCGGGCTGGTGGAGCTGATCGTCAATGCCATGTCGGACATGAAGAAACCCATCATTCAGTTCGACGGGAAGTCGTCGTGGGAATCATGAGCGCGTGAGGCGGAATTCAACGTGAACCTTATCGGATCGATCATCGCCATTTCCCTGTTGACGCTGCTGGCCCTGGGGATCGGCGCGAGCCGGGACCTGTCGGGCGTCCTGACCGCCGTCGTTCCGTATGTCGCCTTCGCCGTCTTTCTGTGCGGCTTCGTGTACCGCATCCTGAAATGGGGAAGCGCCCCCGTCCCTTTCCGCATTCCCACAACCTGCGGCCAGGCCCAATCCCTGCCCTGGATCCGGCGCGAGCCGCTGGAAAACCCCGCGGGAGCCTGGAGCGCCGCCGGCAGGATGGCCCTGGAGGTACTCCTGTTCCGGTCCCTGTTCCGAAACATGGATGTCGCGATCGTCAACGGACGGCCCGTCTACGGCAGCGCCAAGTGGCTCTGGTTTTTCGCGCTCCTGTTTCACGGGTCCCTGCTGGTCATCGTCCTGCGGCACCTGCGCTTCTTCGTCGAGCCGATCGTGCCCTGGATCGACGCCCTGTCGGCATTGGACGGCTTCTTCGAGACGGGCGCCCCGACTCTCTACCTGAGCGATGCCGGTCTTCTCCTGGCGCTGGTGTTCCTTTTCCTGCGCCGGGCGGCGGTCGCGCGGCTGCGATACATCTCCCTGTTCACGGATTATTTCGCCCTGCTCCTGATCGCGGGTGTGGCGTTGACGGGCCTGGCGATGCGGCACGTCTTCCCCGCCGACCTCAACGCGGTGAAGACCCTCGCCCTGGGGTGGGCGACCCTTTCGCCGGCGGCCGCCGGGGAGACGGGCATCCTGTTTTCCATGCACCTCTGCTTCGTCTTCACCCTCATGGCCTGGTTCCCCTTCAGCAAGCTCATGCACGCGGGGGGCCTGTTTCTCAGCCCCACCCGCGGCCAGGCCAACGACAGCCGGAGGCGAAGGCACGTCAATCCCTGGAATGCCCCCGTGAAGGTTCATACCTACGAGGAATACGAGGATGAATTCCGGGACAAGATGAAGGCGGCGGGCCTTCCCCTGGAAAAGGAGTAGCCTGTGTCGTCCCCGAAGATCCCCAAACCGGACGAGCTGATCAAAATCCAATACCGGCCGCCGAAGACCGCCTGGCAGGACACCCCCGTCGAGTTCCGTCCGGGCACCTGGAGCTATGCCGGCGCGGCGAAGAACCTGACCGCCCTGGGCCTCCCGAATCCGAGGGCCTGGCAGCCCGCCGACCTCGACTGGAAGCTTCCCCCGGACTGGCAGAGGATCATCCTGGAGGGCATGAAGGAGCGCCTCGAAAAGTACCGTTCCTTCCGGCTTTTCATGGACCTCTGCGTCCGCTGCGGCGCCTGCGCCGACAAGTGCCATTTCTACATCGGCACCGGCGATCCGAAGAACATGCCCGTCCTCCGGGCTGAGCTCCTGCGGTCGGTCTACCGCCGCTACTTCACCGAGTCGGGGAAGCGGTTCGGCCGGCTGGCGGGCGCCCGGGACCTGACGGTCGATGTCCTGAAGGAGTGGTTCTACTACTTCTACCAGTGCACGGAGTGCCGCCGCTGCTCCGTCTTCTGTCCCTACGGAATCGACCAGGCGGAGATCACCATGATGGGGCGCGAGCTGCTCGATCTCGTGGGCTGCAACATCAACTGGGTCGTCGAGCCTGCGGCCAACTGCTTCCGGACCGGAAACCACCTGGGTATCCAGCCCGGCGGCATCAAGGACATGCTCGAATTTCTCGCCGACGATATCGAGGACCGCACGGGGGTCCGCGTGGATATCCCCCTCAACCGGAAAGGCGCCGAGATCCTCTTCGTCGCCCCATCGGGCGACTATTTCGCCGATCCGGGAACCTACACCTGCATGGGCTACCTGATGCTGTTCCACGAGATCGGCCTGGATTACACCATGAGCACCTATGCCTCCGAGGGCGGGAATTTCGGTCTCTTCCACTCCCATGAAATGGTCAAGCGCCTGAACGCAAAAATCTATGCCGAGGCGAAGCGGCTGGGCGTCAAGTGGATCATCGGCGGCGAGTGCGGCCACATGTGGCGCGTCGTCCACCAGTACATGGATACGATGAACGGTCCCGCCGACTTCCTGGAAATGCCCGTTTCTCCGATCACCGGCACCCGCTTCGAAAACGCCCGCGCCACGAAGATGGTCCACATCGCGGAGTTCACGGCCGATCTGATCGGAAACGGAAAGCTCCGGCTGGATCCGCGGCGCAACGATCACCTCCGGGTCACCTTTCACGACTCCTGCAATCCCGCCCGGGCCATGGGGATCCTGGAAGAGCCGCGCCATATCATCCGCAGCTCCTGCAATGTCTTCCGGGAGATGGCCGAGGACACCATCCGGGAAAAGACGCTGTGCTGCGGTGCCGGCGCCGGACTGGGGAACGAGGAAAACTTCGAGATGCGGATGCGGGGCGGGATGCCCCGGGCCATGGCCGTCCGGGACGTGGTGGAAAAATACGGCGTGAACCGGCTGGCCTGCATGTGCGCCATCGACCGGGTCACCCTGACCTCGCTCATGGATTACTGGGTACCGCAGGTGAGCGTCATGGGCGTCCACGAGCTCCTGGCCAATGCCCTGGTCATGAAAGGCGAGAAGGAGCGGACCACGGACCTGCGCGGAGAACCCCTCAGCCCATGAAACTCTACGATAAGGGAATCATCATGGCGGGAATCGCGGCCTTTGTCCTACTGGCAACCGTTCCCCTCTGGTACGGCGGGGCGGGGAAGTCCTCTCCGCCGGAGCTGAGCCTGGACACGCCGGCGATTCGCGAGCTCGGGGAGAAGCGCTGCGTGGACGATACGGCCGTCATGCGCAGCCGCCATGTGCAGCTTCTGACCGCCTGGCGCGACGAAGCGGTCCGGAAAGGGAACCGCACATACACCGCGTCGGACGGTCGCCGTTTCGAGGCCAGCCTGTCCGGGACCTGCCTGAAGTGCCACAGCAACAAGGAACAGTTTTGCGACCGCTGCCATGACTATGTCGGCGCAAAGCCCGACTGCTTCCGCTGCCATATTGCTCCCGGCGAGGTGCAAAAATGACGTCGAACCGCAGGGAATTCCTGAAAATGGCGGGGGCTTCCGCCCTCCTGCTGCTGGTGCCGGCTGTTCTCCCCCCGGTCCGGGCCGCAGAGAAAGCGGCTTCTCCCGGCGGCGCCGCCCGGCATCCCTTGAAAGCCGGGCGCTGGGCCCTGGCGGTGGACCTGTCGAAATGCAGCGCCGACTGCACGGATTGCATTGCTGCCTGCCACCAGGCTCACAATGTCCCCGCATTGGGCAACCCAAAGGACGAGGTAAAATGGATCTGGCGGGAGCCGTTTCCGGCCGTTTTTCCAGGCGAGACGCACGCCTGGTCCGGGGAATCCCTCCGCCGGATGCGCCCACCCGTCCTGTGCAATCACTGCGCAAATCCTCCCTGCGTCCGGGTCTGCCCCACCGGGGCGACGTTCCAGCGGCCCGACGGGATCGTCATGATGGACTACCACCGCTGCATCGGCTGCAAGATCTGCCTGGCCGCCTGTCCCTACGGGGCGCGGAGCATCAACTTCCGGGATCCGCGGCCCTTCATTCACAAGCTCAACCCCGACTATCCCACGCGCAGCAAAGGGGTGATCGAAAAATGCAATTTCTGCGAGGAGCGCCTGGCCAGGGGGCTCGAACCCGCCTGCGTCGAGGCCTGCAGCCGAAAGGCCCTGGTCTTCGGCGACGTGGAGGATCCCCGCTCGGAGATCCGCCTGCTCCTCGAAACGCGC
>CAZODI010000090.1:0-1370 GCA_964578535.1 uncultured Syntrophaceae bacterium | reverse complement strand
AGGCCTTCGGAAAGATCACCGTGCTGGGCGAGTTCCTGGCCGTCGCGTCCGTCATGATGTGCGGGCTTTTCATCTTCGTGAATCTCGGGCAGCCGCAGCGGGTTCTTTTTGTCCTCCTGCATGCCCAGCCGAAATCGGTCCTCTTCTGGGACATGTTCGTCCTGAACGTTTACCTCGTTCTGAATATCATCACCGGGTGGACGGTCCTGGGCTGCGACCGGAAGGGCATTCCCCCGCCCCGGTGGGTCAAGCCGCTGATCTATCTCTCCATTCCCTGGGCGATCAGCATCCACACCATGACGGCCTTCATCTACGCCGGCCTTCCGGGCCGCAGTTTCTGGCTGACGGCGCTCATGGCCCCGCGGTTTCTCGCCGCCGCCTTCGCATCCGGCCCGGCGCTCCTGATCCTGATCTGCCTGGTCCTGAAGAAGTGGGCGAACTTCGATGCCGGAGAGAAGGCTCTCCAGGCCCTGGCCCGGATCGTCGCCTATGCCCTGGCCGTGAGCATCTTTTTCGTGCTGGTGGAGTTGTTCACCGTCTTCTACAGCGGCATTCCGGAGCACGAGGATCACTTCCGCTACCTTTACGCCGGAATCGACGGGCACGGCAACCTCGCCCCCTGGATGTGGACGTCGGTCATCCTGGCCGTGGGCGCGCTGGCGGCGCTGATCCATCCGCGAACACGAAGAAACGAGCACTTCCTGGCGGCGGCCTGCGCGGCCGTTTTCGCCGCCTTCTGGATCGAAAAGGGACTGGGGCTGGTCGTGACGGGCTTCATTCCCACGCCCCTCGGGTCCGTGACCGAGTACGTGCCGACGGGGCCGGAGATCGCCGTCGCGCTCGGCGTCTGGGCCGCCGGATTCCTGGTCCTGAGCGCGCTGTACCGGGTTTTCGTCGCGGTCCGCCGGGAGGGCGGGTCCTTCGAGCCGTCCGCCGATGGTGTGAGGAACGGCCCATGAAGATCCTCGTCCTCAACTGCGGCAGCTCCTCCATCAAGTACAAGCTCTTCGACATGCCCGGGGAGCGGGTCCTCGCCCGCGGGCAGGCCGAGCGCCTGGGGCGGGCCGATTCGCTTGTCCGCCACGAGTTGGCGGGCAGGGATCCCTTCACGAGGGAGCAGAGCCTGTCGGATCATCGCGAGGCCATCGACGTGCTGCTGAAGTACCTGGTTGCGCCGGAAGGCGGCGTGCTGGCGGGCATTCGCGATATCGCCGGCGTGGGGCACCGCTTCGTTCACGGGGGGGAGTTCTTCCGCTCCTCCGTAGCGATCGATCTGGAGGTACGGGAGACCCTGGAGACCTGCAGGAACCTGGCACCCCTCCACAATCCCCACAACCTGACGGGCATCGACGTCTGCGCGGAGCTGATTC
>CAZODI010000089.1:2988-7925 GCA_964578535.1 uncultured Syntrophaceae bacterium | reverse complement strand
GACCTGTCGGCGGCTCATCTTCGCCTGGCCAGGGTTTATATAGAGAATCTGCCTTACGAGAAATTAATAAGCAGGGTTGATAAGCCTTTTACTTTCTTTTACCTGGATCCACCATACTACGGTTTTGAGGACTATTACGGCCCCGGGATCTTCAAAAGGGAAGACTTCAATAAGCTGGCAGATGTTCTACGGGGAATTAAAGGAAAGTTCTTGCTTTCAATAAATGATAAGCCTGAGATCCGGGAGATATTTAAAGGGTTTGTCCTGGAAGAAGTTACTACATCCTACACAATTGCTGGTGGAAATCATCAAAAGCGGGCGGCGGAACTACTGATTCGCAACTACGATATCAACGGCAACTGATCGGCCGTTTGAAGACAGAAAAAACGCACTGAACCTGCCGATTTTAATTCACATGATAAGTCGGACAGGTTTTGTGCGCCCTTCGTACACCCGTGTTCAGTTTGTCGCCGATTCTGTTTCGTTGTCGCCGATTATATTAATTTGTGTCGCCGAATAGATTACGCCTGACAACAGAAGCAGAAAGCGTGTCTCAAGGCGCAAACCGATACCAAAACCGTTACAATCGAAGATTTTGGCAAGAAAAAAGGGGCTGCCAGTAATGGCTAACCCCTTTATTTATCTGGTGGGACGTATCGGGATCGAACCGACGACCAACGGATTAAAAGTCCGCTGCTCTACCGACTGAGCTAACGTCCCGTGCTGTCGATTACAGCGAGGCGTGCCCTATTAACAGGGGGAAAGCCCCCTGTCAAGAAATCTCAGGCACCGGAGAACGGGTTTTTCAGGATGATGGTTTCGTTCCGGCCCGCCCCGACGGAAACGAGGACGAGCCTGGTATCCGAAAGCGCCTCGATCTGCTCCAGGTATTTCCGGGCATTCTTCGGGAGGTCCTGTATCTCCCGGGCGTTCCGGATGTCTTCGGTCCATCCGTCCATCTCCTCGTAAACGGCCTCGCAGCGGGCGAGAACCCGCGGATTCGCCGGGACAGCGCTGCTGACAATCCCTTCTTCCGTACGGTAGCCTACACAGATCTTGAGTTTCTCGATGCCCGTCAGGACGTCCAGCTTCGTCACGGCGAGCCCCGTGATTCCGGAGACGCGGACGGACTGGCGGACGAGAACCATGTCGAGCCAGCCGCAGCGCCGCTTGCGCCCTGTGGTCGCCCCGAACTCCTGCCCTTCCCGCTGGATCCGTTCTCCGATCTCGCAGGTCAGTTCGGTGAGAAAGGGGCCGCCGCCGACCCGGGTCGTGTAGGCCTTGCAGATCCCCACCACAGCGTCCACGGCGCCGGGTCCCACACCGGTCCCCGAGCAGGCATTGGAGGACACGGTATTCGACGACGTGACAAAGGGATACGTGCCGTGGTCCACGTCCAGGTGTGCGCCCTGGGCTCCCTCGAAGAGAATCTTCTTGCCCTTGTGGATCTCCCGGTCCAGCAGTGTGGAGGTGTCGGTGATGTATGGCTTCAGCGCCTTGCCGTATGCCCGGTACTGGTCGTAGATCGCCTGCTCCGAGACGGGCTCCTCGCCGAAGAGCTTCGTCAGGAGAAAATTCTTCTCCGCCACGTTGGCCGCCAGTTTTTCCCGGAAAACCTCTTCGTCCAGCAGGTCTCCCATGCGGATTCCCGTCCTGGCCACCTTGTCCTCGTAGGCAGGGCCGATGCCCCGGCCGGTCGTGCCGATTTTCTTCCCGGCCTTGCGGGCTTCCCGGGCAAGGTCGAGCCGGCAGTGATACGGCATGATGGCGTGGGCCTTTTCGCTCACGAACAGGTTGGTGTTGGGCGGGAAATTGCCGCGGCTCCGGAGGGCCTCGATCTCGCTGAGGAGAACATCCGGGTTTACCACGACCCCGTTGCCGATGATGCAGGTCTTCTGGTCGTGGAGAATTCCAGATGGAATCAGGTGCAGGATGGTCTGTTCGCCTTTCACCACGAGGGTGTGGCCGGCATTGTTTCCGCCCTGAAAGCGGGCGATGACATCGGCATCCTCGGCATAGATGTCCACCACTTTTCCCTTGCCTTCATCGCCCCACTGGGTTCCCACGACAACGACGTTCGCCATGATCCGCTTTCCTTTCCGCCCCGGTTTCCCTACATCTCCACCTGGGTTACCGAGATAACATGGGGTAATTCCCTGAGTTTTTTGAGGATGTCCGGCGTCACCATCGTGTCCGTGGTCAGGACGACCAGGGCCTGGCCGGTTTCCGCCTGCTCACGGTTCAGGCTCAGGTGAAGCCGGGCGATGTTGACTTTGTTCTTGCCCATGGTGGTGCCGATGTTCCCGATAACGCCGGGCCGGTCGTTGTTGTATACTACCAGCATGTGTCCTTCGGGGATGGCATCCATGGCGAACTTGTTGATCCGGACAATCCGGGGGTCCTGCCGGCCGAACAGGGCGCCGGCGGTGTAGCTCGTCTCGTTCTGGGTCTTGACCGTCACGGAGATCATGCTCGTGTAAGCCTGGATCTCGCTGCTCTTCGATTCCACCACCTTGATGCCGCGCTCCTTGGCCACCACGGGCGCATTGATGTAGTTCACGTTCTCCTTGAGAATGGGTGTGAGGAGACCCTTCATGAGCGAGTTGATGAGGGGCGCCACGTTGTAATTCAGGATTTCGCCGCTGTATTCCACCAGCACCTCTTTGATGCCGCCGGAGACGAGCTGGGCCTGGAACTGCCCCAGCTTTTCCGCCAGTTCCAGGTAAGGCTGGATGATGTTGAGCAGCTCGCCGCTCACGGAGGGGAAGTTGACGGCGTTGCGGATCTCGCCCTTGGTGAGGTAGTCCGCAACCTGCTCGGCGACGGCGATGGCCACGTTGATCTGCGCTTCATCCGTGGAGGCCCCCAGGTGAGGAGTGCAGATGACGTTGGGATGGCCCACCAGCTCCTTGTTCTTCGTCGGCTCCTCCTCGAAGACATCCAGGGCCGCACCGGCCACCTGGCCTGAATTCAGGGCGTCCAGGAGGTCTTTCTCGCTGATGATGCCGCCCCGGGCGCAGTTGATGATGAAAACGCCTTTCTTCATCTTGGCGAAGGCCGCCGCGTTGATGATGCCCCGGGTCTCCTTCGTCATGGGTGTATGGACCGAGATAAAGTCGGAGTTTTTCAGGAGGTCGTCGAAGGAAACAAGGGTAATACCAAGCTTTTCCGCCGCCTCGGGGGAAATGAACGGATCGTAAGCGATGACCCGCATCCGCAGGCCCTGGGCCCGGTCGGCGACGATGCTTCCCACCCGGCCGATGCCGACGATGCCGAGGGTTTTGTTGTACACCTCGGCGCCCATGAACTTGCTCTTTTCCCACTTGCCCCCCTTCATGGAGGCGGTCGCCTGGGGAATATCCCGTGCCAGGGACAGCATCAGGGAAATGGCGTGCTCGCCCGTGGTGATCGTGTTTCCTCCGGGGGTGTTCATGACGACGATGCCCCGCTTGCTGGCCTCGGGAATGTCCACATTGTCCAGGCCGATGCCGGCGCGGCCTACGACCTTGAGGTTGTCCGCCGCCTCGACGATCTCCTTCGTCACCTTCGTGGCGCTTCGGATGACCAGGCCGTCGTACTCCTTGATGACTCCCTTCAACTCGTCCGGTGTCAGGTTCGTCATGACGGTTACTTCGATGCCGGCCGTATTCTTCAGGATCTCGATGCCCTGTGTCGACAGCGTATCGCTGATCAGTACCTTCTTCATACGTGATTCTCCTTTGTTCTATTCGATGCCGGATCTTACAGGGATGCCACTTTCTGGAGAAAGGCCTTCTCCAGTTCCGCCAGGGCCGTCCGGATGTCCTCCGGCTCGACGGTGGGGCCGCACCAGAAGCGGTACCCCGGAGGGGCGTCCTTGTAGGAATTGATATCGTAGGCGATTTTCTTCTTCCCGAGGTCGCTCGCGACGTCCTTGAGGAACTTCGCCCGGGCGTCCTTGGGCAGGGCCTGAACCTTCTCATGGACGATGGACAGGCAGACGGAGGTGTTCGAGCGTATGTCCTTGCCGGCCGCCAGGAAATCGACCCAGTCGTTCTTCGCCACCCAGTCCTCCACGACCTTCAGGTTCGCCTCGCTCCGTGCGATCAGCCCCTGGAGGCCGCCGACGGACGCGGCCCACTGCAGGGCATCCAGATAGTCCTCCACGCAGAGGAGGGAGGGGGTGTTGATCGTGTCGCCCTCAAAGATGGAGACATTGACCTTTCCGCTCTTCTTCATGCGGAAGATCTTCGGGAGGGGCCACGGGGGGTCGTAGGACTCAAACCGCTCGACCGCCCGGGGACTCAGGGCCAGCATGCCATGTGCCGCCTCGCCGCCGAGGCATTTCTGCCAGGAGAAGGTCAGGACATCCGTCTTGGACCAGTCGATGGGCATGGCGAAGGCGGCGCTGGTGGCGTCGCAGAGGGTCAAGCCCTGGCGATCCGCCGGGATCCAGTCCCAGTTCGGGATCTTGACGCCGCTGGTGGTTCCGTTGGCGACGAAGACCACGTCGCTGTTCCAGTCGATGGACGCCAGGTCCGGGATCTTGCCGTAGTCGGCCTTCAGGATCGTCGGGCTGAGCTTGAGCTGCTTCTGGATGTCCGTCGCCCAGCCCTCGGAGAAACTCTCCCAGACGAGGGCGGTGACGGGTCGGGAGCCCAGGAGACTCCACATGGCCGCCTCGAAGGCGCCCGTATCGGAACCGGGCATGATTCCCACGAGGTAATTGTCCGGGATGCCCAGAATGCTCTTGGTTTCCTTGATGGCTTTCGCCAACTTGTCCTTTCCCTGGGCTGAGCGGTGGGAGCGGCCTACCGGTGCGTCCTTGAGGACATCCAGGCTCCATGCGGGCCGCTTGCTGCAGGGTCCGGAACTGAAATTGGGATTGTGCATGGCAGATACCTCTCTGTTTTTCTGACGAGCGGAATTCTATAACAAGATTGTATCGATTGTGCAAG
>CAZODI010000089.1:0-2888 GCA_964578535.1 uncultured Syntrophaceae bacterium | reverse complement strand
TCTCTGTTTTTCTGACGAGCGGAATTCTATAACAAGATTGTATCGATTGTGCAAGCCCTTTTATCAGGGAAGATGCTTGATATGCTTACAGATTTTCAGATTCCCGGGCCGGAGGTGCCACCGCGGCGGTCGATTGGAGAAGGGAGGAGGGGGCTTCGGCACACCGGGGAAGAACACTTCGGGCTTGAAAGAAAGCCTTTGGAAATCTATAACGTCGTCGTTGTTTTCCGGCATTTTGAGTCGTTGGGGGGGCGATGAGGCGGAATCATTCCGAAGGCGGCGTTGCCGAAGCGGGCGGCGAGGTGGACCTGAACCCGCAGTTCCTGCTGGCGCTGGAGCTGATGGAGCGGACGGAGCGGAACGTGTTCATCACGGGCCGCGCCGGCACGGGGAAATCGACCCTGCTGCGCTATTTCCGCGAGCACTCCGCCAAGCCCGTCGTCGTCCTGGCCCCCACGGGGGTCGCCGCCGTTACCGCCGGCGGCCAGACGATCCACTCCTTCTTTGGCTTCAAGCCGGACATCACCCCCTCGGCCATCCGCCGCCGCTTGAAGGGGGAAAAGGCGGACCTCTACCGCCGGCTCAAAATCATCATCATCGACGAGGTCTCCATGGTCCGGGCGGACCTGCTGGACTGCGTGGACCGGTTCCTGCGCCTCAACGGGCCGGCGGCGGACCGCCCCTTCGGCGGGGTACAGATGATCTTTATCGGGGATCTCTACCAGCTCCCGCCGGTGGTGACGAGCCGGGAAAAGGAGATCTTCCGGTCCCATTATGCAACGCCGTTCTTTTTCAGCGCCCGGGCCTTCGAAGACGTCGATCCGGCCTTTGTCGAACTGGAGACGGTCTACCGCCAGAAGGACCCGGAATTCATCCGCCTCCTGAACGCCATCCGCAACCGGTCCATCACGGACGAGGACCTGGCGCTCCTGAACCGCCGGGTCGATCCGGCGTTCGAGGCGCCCGCCAAGAGCTTCTACATCCACCTGACCAGCACCAACGACCTGGCGGACCGCATCAACGAGGAGCAGCTCGCCCGGCTGCCCGGGGATCCCTGGACGGCCGTGGCCGCCGTGGACGGGGATTTTGAGGACCAGTACCTCCCGACGTCGCCGGTCCTGAAACTGAAAAAGGGCGCCCAGATCATGCTCCTCAATAACGACTCGCTGGGGCGCTGGATCAACGGCACCATCGGGAGGCTGAAGGGAGTGAAGCCGCAGGAGGAGGGGCCGCCGCTCCTCCTGGCCCGCCTGGACAACGGCAAGAAAGTGGAGATCGCGCCCTACACCTGGGAGATCTTCCGGTTCTTCCTCAAAGACGGGGAGATCGCATCCGAGGCGGTGGGCTCCTTCATGCAGTACCCGGTTCGGCTCGCCTTCGCCGTGACGATCCACAAAAGCCAGGGGAAAACCTTCCGGAACGCCGTTGTCGACGTGGGGCGGGGAACCTTCGCCCACGGCCAGATGTACGTCGCCCTGTCGCGGTGCACCGACCTGGAGGGCCTCGTCCTCCGGAAGCCTGTCCGGCGGAGCCACATCCTCATGGACTGGAAGGTGGTCAACTTTCTCACCCGGTTCCAGTATGGCGAGGCGGCCAAACGGAGTCCCCGGGAGGAGCGGATCGCCATCCTGGAGGAGGCCGTCCGGGAACGGAGAAAGCTGGAGATCGTCTACCTGAAGGCAAAGGACGAGAAATCCCGGCGGACGATCCGCCCCCTCTTCATCGGCGAGATGACCTTCAGCGGGCGCCCCTTCCTGGGCCTCGAGGCCCACTGCCTGATGCGGGACGAGAAACGAACGTTCAACGTGGACAGGATCCTGGAGATCCGGGAGGTGCCGTGAAAAAGATCCGGAGCGCGTTCTTCTGCCAGAATTGCGGGCATTCCTCGCCCAAGTGGCTCGGGAAGTGCCCCTCCTGCGATGCCTGGAACACCTTCGTGGAGGAGGAGCTTCGGGACACCCAGGGGGGGACGGGACGGGACGCGGCTTACGGCGGCGCCCCCCAGCCGCTCGACGCCATCGAGGCGGAGGACGGGGAGCGCCTCTCGACGGGGATCGCGGAGATGGACCGGGTCCTCGGAGGAGGTCTGGTAGCCGGGTCAGCGGTCCTCGTCGGCGGAGACCCGGGAATCGGGAAATCCACGCTTCTGCTCCAGGTCCTGGAGAAAATCGCCGCCCCGGGCAGCCGGGTCCTGTATGTCACGGGTGAGGAATCGGCCCGCCAGATCCGCCTGCGGGGGAAGAGGGTGGGGGCTTTCTCTCCGAACCTGCTGGTCCTCGTGGAGATCGGCCTGGACAACATCCTCCGGCACATCCAGGAGGTCCGGCCGGCAGCGGTGGTGGTCGACTCCATCCAGACGGTCTACTCACCGGTCCTGTCCTCGGCCCCGGGGAGCGTCGGCCAGGTGCGGGAGGCCTCGGAGCGGCTCATTCTTCTCTCGAAGAAAACGGGTATTCCGCTGTTCCTGGTGGGGCACGTCACAAAAGACGGCTCCATCGCCGGGCCCCGGGTCCTGGAGCACATGGTTGACACGGTTCTCTACTTCGAGGGGGATTCCAACTACGCCTACCGGATCATCCGCAGCATCAAGAACCGGTTCGGGCCTACCAACGAGATCGGCGTCTTCGAGATGAGGGACAGCGGCCTTGCGGAAGTGGCCAACCCCTCGGAGGCCTTCCTTGCGGAGCGCCCGCTGGAAGCGCCCGGGTCGGTGGTGGTGCCCAGCGTCGAGGGGACGAGGCCCATCCTGGTGGAAATCCAGGCCCTCGTCAGTCCCACCTCCTTCGGCATGCCCCGGAGGACGGCCATCGGCGTGGATCCCAACCGGGTGTCTCTCCTGGTGGCCGTCCTCGACAAGATCGGGGGAATCCACCTGGGCAGTTCCGACA
>CAZODI010000088.1:0-8607 GCA_964578535.1 uncultured Syntrophaceae bacterium | reverse complement strand
TTCCGCGACGGCGGGAACCCCGTGACAGCCCCCGCGCCCCGGACGAGCGCATGCTCTTCAACTCCTACGAATACATCTTCATCTTTCTTCCGGCCTCGCTGGTTCTCTTCTTTCTGCTGAGCCGCCGGGGCTGGACGAAGGCGGCCAAGGTCTCCCTCGTCTTCTCGTCCCTCTTCTTCTACGGCTGGTGGGACCCGCGGTACCTGCCGCTCATCCTGGGCAGCATCCTGTTCAACTACACCGTCGGCCGCACTCTGTCCCACTTCGCGGAGAAGCCCGAACCCTGGCGGAAGCGCCTCCTGGCGGCGGGGATCGCCGGAGACGTTCTTCTCCTGGGATGGTTCAAGTACGCCGATTTCTTCATCGCCAACGTCAACACCGCCGCAGGCCTTCACCTGCCCCTGATGCAGATCGTCCTGCCCCTGGGGATCAGCTTTTTCACCTTCACCCAGATTGCCTACCTGGTGGACGCCTTCCGGGGCCGGGCAAGGGAGTACAGCTTCACCAACTACACCCTGTTCGTCTCCTTCTTCCCCCACCTGCTCGCAGGCCCGATCCTCCACCACCGGGAGATGATGCCCCAGTTCGACGACGAGGGAAACAAACGGATCGACTACGGAAACCTCTCCGTCGGGGTCTACCTTTTCTTCATCGGCCTGGTGAAGAAGGTCGTCATCGCCGACTCCTTCGCCCCCTGGGCGAACAGCGGCTTCGACACGGCGGAGAACCTGGCCTTCGTGGAGGCCTGGATCACGAGCCTCTCCTACACGCTCCAGCTCTACTTCGATTTCTCAGGCTACACCGACATGGCCCTGGGAACCGCCCGGATGTTCAACATCCGGCTCCCGGTGAACTTCAACAGCCCCTACCGCTCCCTGGACATTCAGGATTTCTGGCGCCGCTGGCACATGACACTCAGCCGCTTCATGCGGGACTACCTCTACATCCCCTTCGGCGGGAACCGCGGAACGGAGGCCCGGGTGACGGCAAACCTCCTCCTCACGTTCCTCATCGGCGGGCTCTGGCACGGGGCGGGGTGGACCTTCGTGTTCTGGGGCTTCCTCCACGGCGCCGCCATGGGCGTCCACCGCCTCTGGAAGCGGACGGGCAGGACGCTGCCGAACTGGGCGGCGTGGCTGGTCACCTTCCATTTCGTGAACGTCGCCTGGATCTTCTTCCGGGCCAAATCGTGGGACCGGGCGTGGCTGGTCCTCAAGGGGATGCTCGGCCTGAACGGCGTCGTCGTCTCGGAGCACCTCCGGGGTCCCCTGGGATTTCTCGCGGACCACGGCGTCCGCTTCGGCACGTGGATCACCCTGCCCGGCGGCACCCGGGCCGTCTGGATGATCCTCGGATTCGGCCTGTTCTGCCTGCTTCTGAAAAATTCAAACGAGATGGCCGAGCGGTTCCGGCCCGGCCGGGCGACCCTCTGGTTCCTCATTGCCCTTTCTTTGGCGGGCCTGTTCCAACTGGCAAAAGTATCGGAATTCCTTTACTTTAATTTCTGACATGACAAGCAAGCGTTTCTTCCTCTATTTTCTTGCCTTCTTCCTGGCCGTCGCGGCCTTCAACGTGATCGTCTGGAACCTTGCCACCCGGGACCTCCTGACCTGCCGGAACGGCTATTGCCCGGGGGATCTCGCCCGGATCGGATACATCACGGAGGTCCTCGTCCCGAAGCGCTTCCATGTCGATCTGCCGCGCCGGCACTTCGACTACCGCCTCTGGAAGGGCGAGCGGGTGGACGTCCTGACCGTGGGCGACTCCTTCTCCTTTGGAGGCGGCCGCGGCCGGAACGCCTTCTACCAGGACTACATCGCCTCCCTCCAGGGCCTCTCCGTCCTGAACATCCCCATCTACCGGGAGGACCCGGTCCAGACGGTGATCTACCTCCTCAACAACGGCTGGCTCGACGGGGTCAGGCCCCGCATCGTCCTGATCGAAACGGTGGAGCGGGCCTGCATCGGGAGCTTCGCCCGGGAGATGGATTTCAGGGCCGTGGAGCCCATGGACAAAATCGACCGGGATTACCGCCGGCGGGTCTACGACTATGAGACGACCCTCCCCGCGGTGGGATTCGTCAACGAAGGCAACTTCAAGTATGTCCTCTACAGCCTGCTCTACCATGTCTCGGATCGCGCCTTTTTCTCCAAGGTGTGCAGGGTGAAGACCGACCGGACCCTCTTCTCCGCCGGCGACGGCCGGACCCTTCTCTTCGGCGTCTTCGATCTCCTGGACCTTCCCAAGTCCAACGAGGCCACCGTCGGGAAGCTGAACGAGAACCTGAACCGCCTGGCGGCCATGCTGAAAGAGCGAAACATCCGCTTGATGTTCATGCCCGCGCCGGATAAATACAACCTCTACCGGGAATACCTGGCGGACCGGAAATACCCCGAGAGCCGCTTCTTCGAACTGCTCCGGGAGCAGCCGAAGGACTACGGCTTCATCGACACGAAGCGGATCCTCGGGGAGGAGCTGAGAAAGGGGACCGTGGACCTGTACCACCCCGACGACTCCCACTGGACCTGGAGGGCCTCGGAGCGGATCTTCCGGGAGGTGCGGCTCGACGACCGATGAAGCGCGGAGAGGCAAGGGCCGCTTCACGTGGAGATACTCGCGAAAGGAATGCAGATGAAGGAACGGCGGAAGAAGATCGGGGTGGTCATTCCCAAGTACGGCACGGTGGGCGGCGCCGAGGGCTTTGTGGCGGAGCTCACGGAGCGGCTGGCCCTGAACCCCGACTGGGAAATGCACGTCTTCGCCAACCGGTGGGTCCGGCGCTCCGACAACGTGACGTTCCACCGGGTCTCCGTCATCCCTTTCCCACGGTTCTTCGTCACCCCCAGTTTCGCCCTCTACGCCGCGAAGGAGATGGAGTCCCTGGGCATCGACCTCATCCACACCCACGACCGGATTTTCGCGGCGGACCTTTTCACGATGCACGGGACCCCCCACCGCTACTGGGTCTACGGAGTACGGGAGAAGCCCTTCATGAGCCTTTTCGATCGGGCCACCGCCTGGGTGGAGCGGAAGCTCGTTACGGGAAACCGCTGTTCCGGGTTCTTCGCGGTCTCGGAACTGACCCGGAAGCTCTACATCGACGAATACGGGCTGGAACCCTCAAGGGTGGAGGTGCACCATCCCGGGGTGGACACCGGGATGTACGAGGGGCTGAACCGCGAGGAGTGCCGCCGGGAGGTCCGGCAGCACCTGCAGATCGGACTCCGGGAGCCGGTGATCCTCTTCGTCTCCATGAACTTCGAGGTCAAGGGACTGGACCGGATCATGGCCGGCCTCTCGGAGATCAAGCTCCGGAGGCCCACGGAGCCCTTCCGGCTGCTGGTGGTGGGAAGGGGGAACGAAAAGAAGTACCGTGAAATCGCCCAGAGGCTGGACATCGATGACCGGATCCTCTTCACCGGGCCGATTCCCCGGGAGGAGCTGGCGAAGGTGTACCTGGCATCGGATGTCTACGCCATGCTCTCCACGTTCGACACCTTCGGCATGGTGGTCCTGGAGGCTATGGCGGCGGGACTCCCCGTGGCCGTCAGCGGCACCGTCGGCGCCCGGGACATCGTGATCCCCGGGGAGAACGGCTACGTCATCGAGGACCCCCAGCGGCCCGCCGAGGTGGCGGCGATCCTGAGCACCCTCCTCAATCCCCGGGAGCGGGAGCGCATGGGCGAAGCGGCCCGCCGCACCGCCCTGGAGCACACCTGGGAAAAGGCGGCCGCGCGGGTGGAGGAGCACTACCGCCGGCTGCTGAATACCCGGAACATCTGAAGACCGCCGGAAACGGGCAGGCCGAATCGCACTCAGGTTTCCGCGATCAGGTGCTCCCTGAGCCTCCGGAGGGCCTCCTCCGAGACCGGTTTCGATTTCTTCGTCTGGAAGTCGAAGTGGACAAAGGTCACGGCCGCCCGCACGCAGAGCTTGCCCTTCTGAAAAATCTCCTGGTGCAGAACGACGCTGGTGTTGCCGAGCTTCTTCACGGCCGTCGTGAGCTCCACGTCCGTGCCGAAGAAGATCTCCCCCAGGAAATCGATATTCATGTTCACCATGGCCACGGCCGGGTCCCCCGTGGGGTCGTCGCTGAAGAGCCGCAGGATCTCGATGAACCCCTCCTCCAGCCAGACCGGGATTGCGTTGTGGCCGATGTGCCGCGCCGCGTTCGTCTCGGATATTCTCGGTGAGATCGTTTTTCTGAACATACCCCTTCCTTTCCCGTGCAGCTCCATTTTACAAGGGTTTCTCTGCTATCCCTTTTCAGGCGGAGAGTCAACAGCGGGATCGGCCGGAGCATGCTCCGGCTCAATCCCCCTTGACGGTATCGGCCCGGTCCGTTAAGGATGCATGCAATGGAACTCTCCGTCATCATCGTCACTTACAATACAAAGCGATTCCTCGGCCCCTGCCTTTCCTCCGTCCTGGCGGCGGATCCGGCGGACAAGGAGGTCTTCGTCGTCGACAACGCCTCGCGGGACGGAAGCGCGGATCTGGTGGAGCGGGACTTCCCGCAAGTCCGTCTCATCCGGAATGCGGAGAACCGGGGATTCGCCGCGGCGAACAACCAGGCCCTGCCGTTGTGCCGGGGGCGCTGCCTGCTCTATCTCAATCCCGACACCGAGGTCCGGCCCGGCGCCCTGACTGCCGGGATCGCGTACCTGGACACCCACCCGGCCGTGGGTCTCGCGGGAGCCCGGATGATCAATCCCGACGGATCGCACCAGGAGTCCGTCTCCCTTCGTTATCCCGGGGAGCGGCACACCCGGGGGGAACTGGCAGGCCTTCCGGGAGAAATCGCCGCTGTCCTGGGCGCAGCCATGTTCGCCCCGGCGGACCTGATCCGGAGCCTGGGAGGATTCGACGAAGACTTTTTCCTCTACGGGGAGGATCAGGACCTCTGCCTGCGGATCCGGCGGGCGGGTCGGGAGATCGGCTTCATCGGCGATGCCGTGATTTTTCATGCCGGCGGCGGAAGCGAGCAGGATTCGCCCTCGGCGGACGTCGTCCGGCGGAAGGTCCGGGCCGAGTACCTATTCTACAGGAAACACTATCGTCCCGAATCGGTCGCGCGGATCCGCCGCCTCCAGGAGATCCAGGCCCGCTGGCGCCTCTGGACGCTGGGGATGGAAACCCTTCTGTCACCCGAAAAGGAAGATACAAAGAGGAAACGGGATCGCTACCGGACCATTCTCGAGGAGATCCGGAGCCATGGCTGAACGTTCCGGAAGACCCGGGAAGCGGGATGGCGGGGACCGTTCCATCGCCTCCGACCTCCGGTCCCTGTTCACCATGCCGCCCTACCCGGAGGGAAACCGGGACCGCCTCATCGATGCCATGAAGGGCGCCGGAATTCTGCTGGTCGTCTTCGGGCACGCCGTCCTGGCCCACGACCCGCAGTTCCGCGACAATCCACTGTTCATCTTCGTCTTTTCCTTCACGATGCCGCTGTTTTTCTTTCTCAGCGGATGGGTCCTGCCCCGATCCCTAGACCGGCCGGCGGCAGCCTACCTGGGACGGCAGTTCCGCCGCCTGGTCGTTCCCTTTTTCGCCTGGCACGCCGTCTACTACGCCGTCCGGGGAAGCTATGCCTCGGAGAGCCTCGCCGGATCGTACATCGAGCTTCTCCACGCCCCGGCCGTCGGCCTGTGGTTCCTCTGGGTTCTCTTCCTGACCAGCGGCATTCTCTTCCTTGTGATCCGGGGTGTTCGGGCGGTAGGTTGGGAAAAATGGGAGGATGCGGCGGTGATCCTGGCGGTCTTCGCCGTCCGCTTGATCCGGACGGACTGGCTGGCCGTCCCGGAGGTCCAGCACCACCTGATCTTCTACGCCGCCGGATTTCTCGTCTCGAGATACCGGTCCGCCCTGTCCCCCTCATGGAACCGGCTGCCGATCGTGGCGGCCGTCCTGTTTCCACTCCTGGTGCCTTTCTGGCGACAGAACGAGCTGCCCCGGTTCTACCCCTGGCTGGTGGATTTCCTCGGCGCCTCCGGTCCGGCCCGGCTCGTCGCCTCGGTCTACAAGGACCTGGTGGCCTTCTGCGGCATCGGCATGGCGGCGTTTGTCCTGCAGTCGGTGGCACGGAGCCGGATCCAGGCGGCGCTTTGCCGGCTGGGAACGCTGACGCTGGATATTTACGTGAGCCACGCCCTGTTTCTGACGGGATTCGGGCAGGAATGGACGCTTTACCTGACTTCAGCGGGGGCGGGGTTTCTCCTTTCCCTGGCCCTGACTCTCCTCCTGTTTCGACGCTTCAAGCCCCTGAGGGTTGTCTTTCTGGGACTGGACCGCTGAGACTCGCGCCTCCGGGTGCGACGCCGGGAACCGGGCCGTTTCTCCCCGCTCCCGGGCCAGGACCTCCTCCAGATTATCCGCGGTGACGTACAGGCCGAAATCCCCGGGGCGGCCGGCGGGATCCTCCCGGAAAATCCGGTCCACAATGCGCTTTCCGATGCCGTACCGGTAGTGGGACGTCTCGTAGTAGTTCAGGTTGTCCGTGGTGACGGCATGGAGGCCGCTGAAGTCGTAGAAAGGGGAGACCTTTACCAGCTCCCGTTTGAAGGCCTGGAGGGCGTCGGCGTTCTTCAGGTAGACCCGCCAGTGGACGGGATTGATGAACAGGATCAGGCGGAAATTGTATTTCCGCGACAAATCGGACATCTCCCGGAGGACGGCGATCGTCTCGGGGATGTAAAGGCCGGCGTAGGAAGGCGACTCCTCCCGGAACACGGGGGACCGCCGGTAGGCCTCGGGATCTTTCCCGACCTGCTCCTCAAAGGCGTCCCAGATGCGCATCATGCCCCGGTTGTCCATCTCGAAGGGATGCATCCTCTGCTTCCCCGTGAGTTTCCGTCCCGCGCCGGTCACCTCGAACCCCTCGGGCACCCGGAGAAAATACCGGCCGAAGATGCGGAGCCAGGACTCCCCCGTCACGTATGGGTGGGGAATGCGAAGCAGCTCCGTCCGGTGATCCTCCGGGCGGATCCGGAATGAGAACTCGTCCAGGGCCACCACGACGTTCCGGACATGGACCCCTCTGGCGAGCAGGACCTTCAGGATCTCCAGATGCTCGGCTGGGAGGCCCGCCGCGTAGTTCATGTTGTAGTAGCGCCCCCCGGGGATCGAGGCCACGTCGATTGCTCCCGCCCGCGAGGAGCCGAAGAGGAAGGAGTCGAAGCGCCCCGGGTGGGCCAGGATGTACGCGGGCTTGTAGAGGTGCTGGTTCAGTTCCATCCCGGTCCGGACCATCGCCGGGTCCTCTCCCCGCAGGATCAGGCCACAGTACGTCCAGCGGATTCCGTAGGTGTCGGTGTAGAGGTTGAAGGCCGCGAAGAGTCCGACGACCAGGACCGCGAGTCCCACCGAAAGGAAAATCCAGCGTCGCCAGGGCATGTTGTTTCGTTCGGGGATTTCCATGGAATGAAGGCGGCCGTTCCGGCCCGGTCAGGGGTTGTGTGCAGGGGAAAGCGGGCGTCCCGGCGAATCCCCGTTTGGCATGGAATCGCTTTTCACGTCGAGACCGCGTGCCCGCCGTCCGTGTCTTCCTGTCCGCACGGTCGGCGGGAGAATAGCGATCTTTCCGGGGATCTTCAAGCAATAAAAAGATCCGGCGGTTCGGGACGCCCGGTGCCGCATCGGTCAATTGCGCGTTTCCCTGGCCAGGAGGTCGAGGGCGGCATCCAGGTTCTTCCTGGCCAGCCCGTAGCCCGGATATTCGTCCAGGGCCGTCCGGAACGCCCGGACCGCCTCTTCGTATCGCCCGATCTGCGCCAGGAGAACTCCGAGATTGTTGTGGGTATCGGGAAAATGCGGTGTCATTTTCGATGCCATGTCAAAGTGCCGGATGGCTGTATCGATATCGCCCTGCCGGGCATAGGCAAAGGCCAGATTGCTGTGGGCGACGGAATTTTCGCGGGTCACCTCGACGGCGTGCCGGAACAGCGTATGGCTGTTTTCCCACACCTGGACCTGCCGCCAGGACAGGATCGACAGGACAGAGAGCACGGCGGCACCCGCCGTTGCCATGGCAATGCTCCTATGGCGCCATGTTTTCAGGAGATCCGGGATACCCCAGGCGATCATGATGAAGATCCCGACCAGCGGAATATACGTATAACGGTCCGCCATGGCCTGGACGCCGACCTGCACGAGGCCGATCACAGGGACCAGGGTGCCCAGATACCAGGACCAGCCGACAAACAGGTAGGGGCGGCGCGAGGCATGGAGCAGAACCAGGGCCGTGATCAGGACCAGAACGGCGACGCCCGGCAGCAGCTGTTCGAGGGGCGGCATTCCCGGATGCGGATAGAAAACGGCCAGATCGACGGGCCGGAACGTCATCGCCAGGTACTTGGCATAGGAAACCAGGGCGTTGGAAATTCGAGCCGGCAGAGATATCAAATCCACAGACACGACGGCTTCGCTGCTCCTCTGGACACAGAAGGTCACGACGCAGGACGCAGCAGACAGGACGAAGAGCGGGATCTTTTCGCAGACGAGACAAAGAATCTTCTGCCGGCCCCCGTCGAATCGCTTCAGGGGCCAGGAATCCAGGAGCAGCAGGACGAAGGGCAGCGTGACCAGCATGGGCTTCGTCATCAGCCC
>CAZODI010000087.1:0-8858 GCA_964578535.1 uncultured Syntrophaceae bacterium | reverse complement strand
TCACGTATCCGCCCTGGGGAACCGCGCAGGCCTGGACGCCCCAGTCCATGGCGCGCTGCGCCCTGTCCTTCCGGTAGAAGCGGGCGTATTCTGCGTCCATGCCGAGGGCCCAGCCCCAGTGTTTCCAGTCGACGGCTTTGTAACCCTTGGTCATGAGCCCGCGGACGGTGGGAAGAATGAAGGCCTCGTGAAGGACGTGGTGTTTCCCCTCCATGTCGGCGGCGGCGCAGAAGCCGTTGCCGCACATGATCGCCTGGTTCCAGATCTCGATGTTGTTCACCTGCCCGGGGCCGTCGCCGAGACGCTCCGCCAGGGCCTCCATCGTCACGAACGTATCGGAACCGGGGCCACCGCGGTTGATCCAGTCGCCGGATTTGACCATGTCGGCCCACTGTTTTGCGGTGATGGTCTTGTTTCTCAGTTTCTGCTGTACCGGGGTTGGCATCCATACTTTCTCTTTGTTCTCGATCTTCTGCTGGGCCATGTTTTAATACTCCTCCTTTTTCAGTGTAGATCTGCACGAACCCCCCGATCTACGTTATTTAATAGAATTGAAAATGGCCACGCCTGTCTTTGAACAAATGACAGCACTTCGTTCCCGGCGATCGGATCCCCCCTTTCGTCGTTGAATTTCTTTGATTTGTATGGAGTTAGAAACTTTTTTTGAATCAGGAAAGAGACGACTATCCAATAACTTTGTGGCCTATGGATGTCAAGGGAAAAAGTGGAAGAGATCCTAAGGAATGCTGATTCCGTGACATGCATCGGCGGGAAGACGATGCGGCCTGCCGGCCTGAGAATCGACGGAAAGGCTTCTCCGCGCATCCGGCAAGAGGCGGCCGCCGGGACGGCAGGGAAAAGACCGGGCCCTATGGCACGGTGCAATACCGGCGAGAGGGCGGGAAGGATCAGGAAAAGACAGGCAGACGGAATCCGAGTGAACGGCATGACCGTTTCGGATCGGCTTCAAGCCCAAAAAAATTTCTGCACAACGAAAGAAAATCCCTTGACAGGCCATAAATTGAACGGTATTCAAAAATCGAACAGTGCATAGAGTAAAGCCTACCTCAAACCATGGAGGTTCATCATGTATGCGGATTTAAAAGACAAAACTGCAATTGTGACCGGTTCGGGAAAAAAGACGGGTATCGGGTATGCCATTGCCGCGAAGCTCGCAGCATGCGGCGCGAATATCGTCATCGCCGATCTCGGCAAGGCCGTTCATCCGGATGAGCCTCTGAAGACGGCAACCAGCGACGAGATGGAGGCCATCGCCGCGGAATTGGCCGACAGGCACGGCGTAAAAACATTGGCCGTCGCCGTGGACGTCATGAACAGCGAGTCCGTCGCCGCCTTTGCCGGGAAAGTAGGCGCGAGCTTCGAGTACGTAGACATCCTCTGCAACAACGCAGGAGCCTCCTTCGGGGTTCCGAACACCGTCCTCAGTTATGAGGAAGACGCCTGGATCCGTACGGTGGACGTAAACCTCTTCTCCGTGTTCCGCGTGTCCAGGGCCGTCATTCCCATGATGACCGGAAAGCCCGGCTCCATCATCAACACGGCGTCCCGGGCGGGCAAGGTTCCCCCCCTCTTCAACAGCGCCTATGCCGTGGCCAAGGCCGGCGTCATCATGCTGACCAAGACCATGGCCAAGGAACTGGGCGGCCTCGGGATCCGGGTCAACGCCATCTGTCCGGGACAGATCGCCACGGACCTGGAGAAATGGCGTTTCGGCCTGGAGGCGAAGTTTTTCAACACGACGATCGAGGAGCGGGAGAAGGAGATGTGCAAGACGATTCCTCTCGGCTTCATCGGGCTTCCGGGCGACGCCGGGGACCTTGTGGCCTACCTGGCCTCGGATGCCTCGCGGTACATCACCGGGCAGGCCATCAACCTCGACGGCGGTCAGTGCATGGAATTGTGAAATATGACAACGGGTTGAAATGAAAGAGCCGGGCGTCCCGGAAGGCCGCCCCCTTCCCGGGGGAAGCCGGATCCCGGGGATGCCCATTCAATACATCCACGGAGGAAGCATCATGAGCAAGATCATCGGCGGCCAACTGGCGGCGGAGGCGTTGATCGACAGAGACGTAGAATACATCTTTTCCCTCAGCGGCGGTCACATCACTCCCATCTATCAGTACCTGGAAAACTCCAAAATCACGATTTTCGACACACGGCACGAGCAGGCGGCGGTCTTCATGGCCGAGGCGTGGGCGCGCATGACGAGAAAGCCGGCGGTGGCCATGGTCACGGCCGGCCCGGGATTCACGAATGCCCTGTCGGGCATTGCCAGCGCCAGGCTCTCCAACGCCCCGGTCATCCTGATTTCCGGGTGTGTCGGCATGGAGAGCGCAGAGAAGCTGGACTTGCAGGACATGAGCCAGCTGCCCGTGATCGCGCCAATGGTGAAAAAAGCGCTCGTCTGCCAGGTGCCCGAACGGATTCCGGAGTACATCGACATGGCGTTCCGGGCGGCCATGAGCGGGCGGCCCGGCCCCGTTTACCTCGAGCTTCCCTGCGATGTCCTGAACGCGGAGGTGAACATGGCAAAGGTCAGGAAGGTCAAGACCTCGCTGTCCTCCATGCCTGTCGACCGGGAAAACGCGGCGAAGGCGGTCGATCTTCTGCAGGCGGCCAAGAGCCCCATCATCATTGCCGGAAGCGGTGTCTGGTATGCCGATGCCGGGAAGGAGCTGACCGAATTTGTCGAGAAGACGGGCATTCCGGTCTTCACGCTGGGAGCCGGGCGGGGCGTCGTCCCCGACACCCATCCGCTGTGCTTTGAATCCTCCCTGGCCATCCGCCCCGGGGCGGCGATGCTGTCCCTGATGAGCGCCGACTGCGTGCTCTTCCTCGGCGGCCGGCTGAGCCTGTTCTACATCTTCGGGGAGATCTTCCAGCCCGCGGCCAGATTCATCCAGGTGGACATCCTGCCGGATGAGATCGGCCGCAACCGGTCCGTCGATCTCGGCATTGTGAGCGACCTCAAGGCCTTCCTGGCGGAGCTGAATTCCATCGTTGACGGCCGGGGGATCGGAGCAACGCTGCGCGATCAGAACGCGGGCTGGGTGGAGACGGTCCGCAAGGCCGACGCGGACGGAAAGGCGCAGGCCCGTTCCATGTGGGACGCGGAGACCCTGCCCATCCACCCCATGCGTCTGGCCCGTGAGGTCAACGACTTCATGAACCGGGAGGACGACATCGTCGTCGCCGACGGCGGCGACACATCCACCTGGATGGGCATGACCCGCACCATCCGCAGGGGTGGAACCTATCTCGATTACGGCCTTTACGGATGCCTCGCCGTGGGCATTCCCTACGGGAACGCCGCCAAGCTGAAAAATCCGGACAAGCGCGTCCTGGTCATCATGGGCGACGGCTCCGCGGGATTCAACTTCATGGAGTTCCACACGGCCATCCGCAAGAAGCTGCCCATCGTCGTCGTCATCGGCAACGACCAGGCCTGGGGAATGATCATGCACAGCCAGCAGCTTCGCATGGGCCACCACATTCCCAACGGCACGGAACTTGGCTGGGTGGACTACCACAAGATGGTCGAGGATCTGGGCGGCTTCGGGATCTGCGTCGAGCGGCCCGAGGACATCCGTCCGGCCCTGGAGGCCGCCTTTGCCTCCGGGAAGACGGCCTGCGTGAACGTCAAGGTCGATCCCTCGGTGATCAGCCCCGGGAGCGTGGCCCTGGCCAACCTCGGCGGGTATAAAACAAGCTGACAAGACGCAAACGGAAGAGCGGGGCGGGAGATGATTCCGGGCTTCCCGGAAAGAACTGGAGGAAATCTGCCATGGCGGACATGACGGGACCGAAGGAATACAGGCTGTCAAAGGGCTACTCGTATTACCTGTTCACCCTGCTGTTTCTGCTTTACCTGTTCAACTATGTCGACCGGGTCATTGTGACGTCGCTGTTCCCCTTCATCCAGAAGGACTGGGGCCTGACAGACACGGAGTGCGGAATGCTCGTCTCCATCGTCTTCGGGGCGATCGTCACGCTGACCATCCCCGCATCCATTCTCGTGGACCGCTGGAGCCGAAAAAAACCATCGGCATCATGGCCCTGCTCTGGAGCTTCGCCACGGCGGCCTGTGCCTTCACGAAGACCTTTCCGCAGCTCCTGATCGCCCGGACGGGCATCGGCATCGGCGAGGCCGGTTTCGCCCCCGGCGGCACGGCGATGCTCTCGGGGCTCTTCCCGGCGGAGAAACGCTCCCGGATGATGGGACTGTGGAACGCCTCCATTCCCCTGGGCAGCGCCATCGGCATCGGCCTGGGCGGCATCATCGCCGAGACCTGGGGCTGGCGACACGCCTTCGGCATCGTGGCGATTCCCGGTGCCATCGTCGCCATTCTCTTCTTTTTCATCAAGGACTACAAAACGGTGGAACTGGTGAAAACGGTCAAGGAGGGAGGCGCCGCAACCGTTAAAGTGGCCATGAGCAAGATGGACATCTTCCGGGAATTCATCCGCACGCCCTCCCTGATGCTGACAAACATCGGGTTTGCCGGGGTCATCTTCACGACGACCTCCATCCTCACCTGGCTTCCCACGTATTTCCACCGGATCGACGGCATCCCCATGAGCCAGGCGGGGATGAAGACGGGCCTCATCATGATGCTGGCCATCATCGGCGGACCCGTCGGCGGATGGATCGCCGATGTCTGGTTCAAGAAAAGGGCCGCTGCCCGGCTGCTCTTCCCGGCCATCTCGACGATTCTCACGGCGGTGGTCCTCTTCGCGGCCTTCACGCTTCTGGACGGCAAGGCACAGTATGCCGCCCTGCTGGTGATGGGGGTCCTCATCGTGGCCTTTGCCCCGGCGGCCATCACGGTGACCCAGGACGTCATCCATCCGGGTCTCCGGGCCATATCCTACGCCGTATGCGTCATCTTTCAGAACGCCCTCGGGGCTTTCACGGCGCCCATGGTGCTGGGGGCACTCTCCGATTCGTACGGCATCAAGACGGCCATCTCCGTATTGCCGATCTTCCTCGTCATTTCCGCCGTCCTCTTCTTCCTGGGGTCCTTTTTCTATGAGAAGGATCTCTCGAAAGTCGAAAAGGTCGAGCTGGAGATGGAGGGCTGAGCGGCGGGGCGTGAGCCGGTTTCTGCAGCGCAGGAAAAGGAGCACATGATGAAGGCGGTCGTATTTCGCCCCGGGAGGGGGCTGGTATTCGAGGAGGTGCCGGACTACCGGGTCGGCGACGACGAGGTCCTGGTCCGGGTGGCCAACACGGGCTTCTGCGGGTCCGACCACTCCCTGGTGGCCGGGGGGCTTCTCCCGGACGGGTACATCCTGGGCCACGAGATCAGCGGTGTCGTCGTGGAGAAGGGCGCTGCGGCGGAGGGGTTGCCCCTGGGCACGCGGGTGTGCATCCGTCCGACCTACTGCGGCACCTGTGCCAACTGCCGAAGGGGGAAACAGCAGCTCTGCCGGGTCCATCGCCGGACCACGGGGATCGGCGATCTCCCGGGCGGCTTTGCCGAGTATGTCAAGGTGTTCCCCCAGATGCTGATCCCCGTTCCCGACGGTGTCGATTCCCACAACGCCGCCTTGGCGGAGGCGTTTGCAGCGGCCCTGCACGGTATCCGCTGCACGTCGGAAGAAACGGGGTCCGCCCTGGTGACGGGGGGAGGACCCATCGGCCTGTGCGCGGTCCGGCTCCTCAAGATTCTCGGATACGGCCCCATCGTCCTCTTCGAGCCCGTCGAGGAAAAGCGGAAGATCGCCCTGGCCTGGGGTGCCGATCATGCCTTCGATCCCGCCGAGAAGGACCTGGATTGGAACGTCATGGGCCTGGTTTCCGGCGGTTTCCGCAACGTGTTCGAGTGCTCGGGGGTCCCGTCCAATGTCAGCCGCGCCATCGACCTGGCAGCGGACTGCGGCGAGATCTGCATCGTGAGCATGATGTTCCGGCCGGTGGAGATTCCCGGCCCCTACAAGATCAACCTGAGGGAGATCCGCCTGACGGCGTCGATTTCCAACACCCACGAGGAGAACCGGCAGTGCCTGGAGTGGATGGCGAAGGGCCTCCTGGATGCCCGGCCTCTGATCACCGATTATGTGGCCCTTGATCGCCTGCCGGAGGTCTATCGGGACCGGATCGACACCGGGCTTTCCCTCAAGGTGCTGCTTGCGATCGGGGAGGAATTCTGACGGGGCGTTGAGGAGAAGGCATCGGGGGACCGATTTGAATTCCGTCCCTCGACGGCGCGGCACACAGGGTCATTCGGAATGAGCGAGATAGGAAAACCACGGTTTCTGGCGCTTGAACGGGCAGTGCGCAGCCAGGCAGGAGCGAACCGGGTCGCCGGGCGGGATTTTCAGGGCGGGCGCGGTCCCGGATTCATGCCGACGCACCCAGTCCTCGGCCTCCTCGACCGTATCGACGGAACCGGCGCTGTAGATTGTCCGGCCACGGCAGTGGACGTAGCCGTAAATAAGCTCGAAGGACATGGGCATGACGAAAAGGGGAACCGGCCTCCCGAAGCTCTCTGTATGCCCGCCGCGATTATCACGGGAAGGCCGGACGCGCAAGCCATCATGACAAGGCGGGGGGAGTAACACCGGGATGGGAGCGAGAGAGAGACGGGAGAGGGAGCGGGAGCAGCGGAAGAACGACATCCTGGACACGGCCAGGGCGCTGCTCTTCGAGAAGGGCCTCCATGCGACGACAATCAATCAGATCGCCAAGCGGGCGGAGCTGAGCGTCGGCACCATTTATTTCTATTACGACAGCAAGGAGGACCTCTACGCGGCGCTTCAGCTCGAGGGACTGGAAATCCTGGGCGGCATGATCCGGGAGGCAGGCCTTGCCTCGTCCTCCCCGGAGGAAAAGATCAGGGCCATCGCCCGCGTCTATCTCCGGTTCAGCATGGAGCACAATAACTATTTCGAGATCATCGACTACTTCCTGTCCTCGCCGGAGACGATCTTTTCCCAGGATCTGAAAACCAGGATCGACGGCCAGGGGAACCGGAGTGTTGCCGTGCTGGCGGAGGCCATTGCGGAAGGCATCGGGACAGGGCTGTTCCGGGAGGTGGATCCGAGGACACAGGCGATCATCCTGTGGGGCACCCTTCACGGAATGCTCCACTTCCGGAAGCTGCAGAGAACGATCCTGGCCGATGTGAATCATGAGACCGTTTACATGGAGGCGGTGGAGCATTTCATCAACGGGCTGCGACAGCCGCAGTGACCGGCCGATGCAATGAGCGGCCCCCTATCTTTGAACACAGGGAGAAAGCACCATGCCAAACAATGAAACACCTCTTCTGGATGAACTGGAGAAGGGAAAGTGGCCCAGCTTCGTCACGGAGATCAAGAAGGCGGCTGAAAAAAGCCCCATGGCGAAGGATCTCCTGAACCAGCTGGAGCTTTCCTACAAGGACCGGATCGGTCACTGGAAACACGGGGGCATCGTCGGCGTCAAAGGCTACGGCTCCGGCGTCATCGGGCGATATTCGGATCGTCCCGATCTCTTTCCCAATGTCCAGGCCTTTCACACCATCCGGGTCAACCACCCGTCCGGATGGTTCTACAAGACCGACACGCTGCGCCGCCTCTGCGACATCTGGGACGGCCACGGCAGCGGCCTCACGAACATGCACGGCTCCACGGGGGATGCCATTCTCCTGGGGACAACGACGGAACACCTCCAGGGCTGCTTCGACGACCTGTCGGAGGCCGGATTCGACCTGGGAGGCTCCGGGTCGGCGCTCCGGACGCCGAGCTGCTGCGTCGGACCGGGGCGCTGCGAATGGGCCTGTGTCGACAGCCTGGATCTCTGCCACCACCTGACGATGAACTTCCAGGACGAGATTCACCGGCCCATGTTCCCCTACAAGTTCAAGATCAAGATCTCCGCCTGTCCGAACGACTGCGTGGCATCCATCGCCCGGGCCGATTTTTCCATCATCGGGACCTGGAAGGGCGACATCCGGATCGATCCGGCCGAGGTGGAGGCGTACGCCGCGGCGGGTCTCAACATCCAGCGGGAGGTGTGCGACCTCTGCCCCACGCGCTGCATGGAGTGGGACGGCCGGAAGCTCGTCATACACAACGAGGACTGCACGCGGTGCATGCACTGCATCAACCTGATGCCCAGGGCTCTGCGTCCCGGGGAAGAGCAGGGCGCAACCATCCTCGTCGGCGGCAAGGCGCCCATCGTCGAAGGGGCGCTCCTGTCCTGGGTCCTCGTCCCGTTCATGAAGCTGGAGCCGCCCTACGAGGAGCTGAAGGACCTGATCCTCCGCATCCAGGACTGGTGGTGCGACAACGGCCGCTCCCGCGAGCGCCTGGGCGAGCTGATCAAGAGGCTCGGCATGCGGACGTTCCTGCGGGCGATCGACATCCCCGCGGCGCCGCAGATGGTCAAGGCCCCGAGAACGAATCCATACGTCTTTTTCTGGCCCGAAGACATTCGGCAGGAGGTGAAGTGAGATGGCTGCCACAGATATCGGCCCCCCCGACTACAAAACCATGCTTCCCCCCGTCGTTCAGAGGAACTACGGGAAGTGGCTGTATCATGAAATCCTGAAGCCCGGTGTCCTCGTGCACGTCGGGGAATCGGGAGAGACGCTCCACACGGTCCGTGCCGGCTCGCCGCGCCTCCTCTCGACGGACACGATCCGGGAGATCTGCGGAATCGCCGAGACCTATTGCGACGGCTACCTGCGCTTCACGAGCCGCCACAACATCGAGTTTCTGGTCTCCGACCCGTCGCAGGTGGAGCCTCTCCTGGAGGAGCTCACCCGGAGGAACTATCCCGTCGGCGGAACGGGCCACTCCGTGTCGAACATCGTCCACACCCAGGGGTGGGTGCACTGCCACACGCCGGC
>CAZODI010000086.1:0-8904 GCA_964578535.1 uncultured Syntrophaceae bacterium | reverse complement strand
GTCGACATCATGAGGACCCGGGCTTCCGTCTGTGCCTCGATGGAAAGGGGTACGTGGACTGCCATCTGGTCTCCGTCGAAGTCCGCGTTGAAGGCGGTACAGACAAGCGGATGCAACTGGATGGCCTTCCCCTCAATGAGGACGGGCTCGAACGCCTGAATGCCGAGCCGGTGAAGGGTGGGCGCCCGGTTCAGCATGACTGGATATTCTCGAACGACTTCGTCCAGGGCATCCCAGACCTCCGCGGATTCCCGCTCAACCATCTTCTTGGCACTCTTGACGGTGGTCACATAACCTCGATCCATCAGCCGGTTGTAGACAAAAGGCTTGAACAGTTCGAGGGCCATTTTCTTGGGCAGGCCGCACTGGTGAAGCCTCAGATCCGGTCCGACGGTGATGACCGAGCGGCCCGAATAATCAACCCGCTTCCCAAGCAGGTTCTGGCGAAACCGACCCTGTTTCCCCTTCAGCATGTCCGAGAGGGAGCGCAGCGGCCGCTTGTTTGTCCCGGTGATCGCCCTGCCCCGCCGGCCGTTGTCGAACAGAACGTCTACGGCTTCCTGGAGCATTCTCTTCTCGTTGCGGATGATGATTTCCGGGGCATTGAGTTCCTGGAGCCGCTTCAGCCGGTTGTTCCGGTTGATGACCCGGCGGTACAGGTCGTTCAGATCCGACGTGGCGAACCGTCCTCCATCGAGCGGCACCAGGGGCCGCAGATCCGGAGGAATCACCGGCAGCACGGTCAGGACCATCCATTCGGGCCGGTTGCCCGACTTGCGGAGGGCCTCGACCACCTTCAGCCGCTTGACGAGCTTCTTTTTCTTCGTGTCGGAGACGGACGTCTTCAGCTCATCCCGGAGCTCTTCGTAAAGCTGCTCCAGATCGATTTCCTCCAGCAGTTTCCGAACCGCTTCCGCTCCGATTCCTGCAACGAAGGAGTCCGCTCCGAATTCCTCACGTCTCCGGAAATACTCTTCTTCGTCGAGAAGCTCCTTCCTCTTGAGGGGTGTGTTCTTCGGATCCAGGACGATCCAGGATTCGAAGTAGAGTACCTTCTCCAACTCCTTGAGGGTCATGTCCAGGATGTTGCCGATTCGGCTGGGCAGGCTCTTCAGGAACCATATATGGGCCACCGGCGTCGCCAGGGTGATGTGACCCATGCGCTCACGGCGGACCTTCGACTGAATAACCTCGACGCCGCACTTTTCACAGACGACGCCCCGATGCTTCATGCGCTTGTAACGGCCGCACAGGCACTCGTAATCCTTCACGGGACCGAAGATTTTCGCACAGAACAGGCCGTCCCGTTCCGGTTTGAATGTCCGATAATTGATCGTCTCCGGCTTTTTCACTTCTCCCTTGGACCAGGAAAGAATCTTTTCGGGTGAAGCGATGCGCATGCGGATCGCGCTGAAGCGGATGGGATCCTTCGGTTTTTCGAAATAACTGAACACGTCTTCCACGGATTAATATTCCTCCGTCTGCCTGTTGGGGGACCGGCCCCTTCACTCTTCCTCGATCAGATCCACGTCGAGGCAGAGACTCTGCAACTCCTTCACGAGGACATTGAACGATTCGGGAAGCCCCGGTTCCAGCGTATGCTCGCCCTTCACGATCGCTTCGTAGATCCGGGTCCGGCCGGCCACATCGTCGGACTTGACCGTCAGGAACTCCTGAAGCGAGTAGGAACCGCCGTAAGCTTCCATAGCCCAGACTTCCATTTCCCCCAGACGCTGGCCGCCAAACTGGGCCTTCCCGCCCAGAGGCTGCTGGGTAACCAGAGAATACGGACCGATGGAGCGGGCATGGATCTTATTGTCGACCAGATGGTGAAGCTTGAGCATGTAGATCATGCCGACGGTGATTTCCTGGTCAAAGGGTTCCCCGGTGCGGCCGTCAAACAGAAGAGTCTGCCCCTTTTCGGGAAGATTCGCCGACTTGAGCATGTCGCGGATTTCGACTTCCTCGGCTCCATCGAAAACCGGTGTGGAGACGGCAATTCCCTTGCGGAGCCGGTCTGCAAACTGGCGGATCTCCTCGTCGGTGGCTCCGTCCACGAACCGATCGAACTCGGGGGTGGAATAGATCGTCTTCATTTCCCGTTTGAGTTCATCGGTGGGGGCCTTGCTCCGATAGAGATCATAGACCTTCTCTCCCAGTCCCTTGGCCGCCCAGCCCAGGTGCGTCTCCAGAATCTGGCCCACGTTCATGCGGGACGGCACACCCAGGGGATTCAGGATGATGTCTACGGGTGTCCCATCCATGAAGAAGGGCATGTCTTCTTCCGGAAGGATACGTGAAAGAACGCCTTTGTTGCCGTGCCGGCCGGCCATCTTGTCACCGACCGATAGTTTCCGCTTGATGGCCACATACACCTTGACCATCTTGATCACACCAGGCGGCAGTTCGTCGCCGGCCTTGAGCCTTTCGATCTTGTCCGCGAAATAGGCTTCTACGAGGTCGATCTTGCGATCCAGATTCGCCATCAGGACTCCGACCTTGCGTTCCGTCTCCTCATCTTCAGGCAGGGTGATCCCCTTCCAGAGGCCGAAGGGAGTGCTCTCCAGGAATTCATTCGTGACGGCATCCCCCTTCTTGAGGACGATTTTCTTTTTTTTCGGATCCACGATCTTGGATCCGGAAATCTTCCCCTCCAGCATGGAAGCGATCTTGCCTTTCACGTTTTCCGTGATGATCCGGATTTCGTCGTCCCGGTCCTTGAGGATTCCCCTCACAGCTTCTTCTTCGATATACTGGGACCGGGAATCCCTCTCCGCTCCCTTCCGGGAGAAAATCTTGGCGTCAATGACGGTCCCTTCCACGCCCGGCGGAACACGGAGGGAAGTGTCCCGGACATCGCTTGCCTTTTCCCCGAAAATAGCCCGCAGGAGCTTCTCTTCCGGAGAAAGCTGGGTCTCTCCCTTGGGGGTGATCTTTCCGACCAGAATATCCCCCGGCTTGACGGAGACACCCATTCTCACGATTCCGCTGTCATCGAGGTTTTTCAGGGCCTCTTCACCGACATTCGGGATATCCCGGGTAATCTCCTCTTTGCCCAGCTTCGTGTCCCGGGCCATCGTCTCGAATTCCTCGATATGGATCGACGTGTAGACGTCTTCCTTGACGATCCGCTCACTCACCAGGATCGAGTCTTCATAGTTGTAGCCTCCCCAGGACATGAAGGCCACCATCACGTTCCGGCCCAGGGCGAGTTCCCCATTGTCCGTTGCCGGTCCGTCGGCGATGATGCTGCCTGCCCGGACCTCGTCTCCCGGATGGACGATGGGCTTCTGGTTGAAGCAGGTATCCTGGTTGGAGCGCTGATACTTGGTCAGATTGTAGATGTCGACACCCGTGTCCGTTTCATCCTGATCGTGGACGCTGCAGCGGATCACGATACGGGAGGCATCCACGCTCTCGACCGTTCCGTCCCGACGGGCCGCCACAACGGCACCAGAGTCCCGTGCGACGACGGACTCCATGCCCGTCCCCACGAGGGGCACCTCCGGCTGCATCAGCGGAACTGCCTGGCGCTGCATGTTCGACCCCATGAGGGCGCGGTTGGCGTCATCATGCTCCAGGAACGGGATCAGGGCCGCGGCGACGCTGACCAGCTGGTTGGGCGAGACGTCCATCATCGTCACGTCGGAGGCGGCCACCGCCATATAGTTCCCCCCCTTCCGGGCGGAGATCAGGTCGTCCTGGAAATTTCCCTGCTTGTCCAGATTGACATCGGACGGGGCAATGATCCGGCTTTCCTCTTCGATGGCCGTCAGGAACTTCACGTCCTCCAGCACCTTCCCTTCATCGACGAGACGATAGGGTGTCTCGATGAAGCCGAATTCATTGACCCGGGCATAGGTGCTGAGCGAAACGATGAGGCCGATGTTCGGTCCTTCCGGCGTCTCCACCGGACAGATCCGTCCATAATGCGTCGGGTGAACATCCCGCACCTCGAATCCCGCACGCTCCCTCGTCAGACCGCCGGGCCCCAGGGCGGACAGACGTCGCTTATGCGTAATCTCGGAGAGGGGATTCGTCTGGTCCATGAACTGGGACAGCTGGCTGCTGCCGAAGAATTCATTCACCACCGCCGAGACCGGCTTGGCGTTGACGAGGTCGTGGGGCATCATGGTCTCGATGTCCTGGAGGCTCATCTTTTCCTTAATGGCCCTCTCCATCCGGACAAGACCGATCCGGTACTGGTTTTCGATCAGTTCCCCCACCGAACGGACGCGCCGGTTTCCCAGGTGGTCGATGTCGTCCACGCTTCGGTCCTGAACCCCGTTTTTCAGGTCGATCAGGTATTTTACGGCTGCCAGGATGTCCTCGTTCCGGAGAACGGCCACATCCGTCGGCACATCCAGGCCGAGCTTGTAGTTCATTTTCGCCCTGCCGACATCCGACAGGTCGTACGTTTCCTCTTCGAAAAAGAGGCTGCGGAAGAATTTGAATGCCGTTTCGGGGGTCGGCGGGTTGCTGGGACGCAGTCTTCTGTAGATTTCGATGATCGCGTCTTCCGCCGAGTCGATCCGGTCCATGATCAGGGTATCACGGATGGATGCGGACGTCGTATCCTCATCCAGGTGAATCAGGCGGACATCCTGAACTCCCTTTTCCCGGAGCAGTTCCAGACCCTGGCTCGTCAATTCTTCGTTGCACTTGAGCAGGACCTCCTCCGATTGGGGATCGAGGACATTCGAGGCCAGGATCCGGCCCAGCATGTCCGCTTCTTCGGCCGGGATTCTCAGGATGCCGGCCTCGGTCATCCTTCTGATCAGCTGCTTGTTGAGCTTTCTCCCTCTTTTGACAATGACATCGCCGCTTTTCGGATCCTTGACATCCTCCAGCACCTTTTCCCCGATCAGGGATTCGTCCACGTCGATGAACAGATCCTCGCCTTCCAGGTGTACCGTTTCCACACTGTAAAAGTAGTTCAGCAGGAAATCCGTCGAATTTCCCATGGCTTTCAGGAGAATGGTGACGGGCATTTTCCGGCGACGGTCGATGCGGACGTAAAGGATGTCTTTGGAGTCGAACTCCAGATCAAGCCAGGATCCGCGAATCGGAATGAGCCGTGCGGAGTAGATCAGCTTTCCGCTGGCCAGCGTCTTTCCCTTGTCGTGATCGAAAAAGATGCCCGGCGAGCGATGGAGCTGGCTGACGATCACGCGCTCCGTGCCGTTGACGATGAACGTCCCGTTCCTCGTCATGAGAGGGATCTCGCCGAAGTAGATCTCCTGCTCCTTGATGTCCCGGATCGCTCTGTTGTCGCTGTTGCGATCCACGTCAAACACCCGGAGCTGGACAACGATTTTCAGGGGCGCCGCATACGTCATGCCCTTCTGGACGCACTCGTTCATGTCGTATCGAGCCTGCCCGATCTTGTAGCTGACGAATTCAAGAGTGCATTTCCCGCTGAAGTCGGAAATGGGAAAGACGCTCCGGAATGCGCCTTGAAGGCCGAAGTTTTTCCTCTGGTCCGGTTCGACATCCCATTGCAGGAACTTGTCGTACGACCGCAACTGGATATCGATCAGGTTCGGAATGTCGAGGATCTTCTTGATCCGGCCGAAACTCTTTCTGAATGCTCCCATAATTCCCTTTCAGAAGTCCGTGTTCCAGGGTGGCAGGCTGAAAAACGGGGGCGCAGGAAACCTGTAACCCCCGTCACAGTCAGGTTTCCTGCTACTTCACTTCCACGGTACCGCCGACTTTCTCGATTTTGGCTTTGATGTCCGCCGCCTCATCCTTGGAGACGGCCTCCTTGACAGGCTTGGGCACGCCTTCCACGAGATCCTTGGCTTCCTTCAGGCCGAGCCCTGTAATGGCGCGGACTTCCTTGATGACCTGGATCTTCTGGTCTCCAAAGCCGGTCAGGATTACGTCAAACTCCGTCTTCTCCTCGGCAGGGGCTGCCGCCGCGGCGGGACCCGCAGCCACAGCGGCCACGGCCACCGGCGCCGCTGCGGATACGCCAAGCCGGCTCTCCAGTTCCTTGACCATTTCGGAAAGCTCCAGAACGGTCATGTTCTCGATGAACTTGATTACGTCTTCCTTGGTGATGTTCGACATGCTCAACCTTCCTTCCTGTATGATGCGAGGTTTTTTTGTTTACGAAGCACTTTCTTTCTTGTCCCGGTATGCCGCCAGAACCTGGACCAGCCCGCGGGACACGCCGCTCAGCGCCGTCACCAGACCCGTCTGGACGCCGATCATGACGGACAGCAGTTTCGCCTGCAGAACTTCCCGGCTAGGCAGTTCCGAGATGGCGCCGATCTGCTGAGCCGTCAGGACCTTGCCTTCCAGCATGCCCGTCCGGAGTTCCAACTCGGCATTCTTCTTCGCGAATTCAACAAGCACCTTGGTGCATTCAACGGCATCGCCGGCATTCAGGGTCATGACAAGGGGTCCCTTGACCTCCCCTTCCAGGGCACTGAAAGGGGTTCCCCTGGCCGCAATGCGCCATAAGGTGTTCTTGATTACCTGTACATCCGAGTTGGTTTTTCGCAGGGCGTTCCTCAACTCCGTCATTTTCGCCACGTTCATCCCTTTGTAGCCGGCGAGAACGGCGAGTTTGGCCTCCTTCAACTGTTCATGAAGGGAGGCAACCACCTGCTCCTTGGTTTTCCGATCCAATCTCCAACCTCCTTTCCTCTCAAAGTCACCTACGCCCGGGAAGCGATTTTCTTCACTTCCTCAGGAAAGTCGGAGACAGGTATCGTCATACAGGAAAAATGGACCAGCATGACCATTCGGTCATCCTGCACGGAACACTTGAACCTCGTCTCGGCAGGTCGGGCATAGCCCGATTAAACATCTCCTGTGCCTGCTGTCTCCGACTGTTTCTTGACCGGTCAGTGATTATGTTGCCTTAACATCCTGAGGATCCACCTTGATCCCGGGACCCATGGTGGTGGAAAGGGATATGCTCTTCAGATAGGTCCCTTTGCTTGATGCAGGTTTCAGCTTGATGATCGTTTCGATAACGGCCTGAATGTTCTCCATCAGTTTTTCCGGTCCGAAGGAAACCTTTCCCACGGGAGTATGGACGATTCCGGCCTTTTCCACCCGGAACTCGACCTTCCCGGCTTTCAGCTCCTTCACCGTCCTCCCGACGTCAAACGTCACCGTACCGACTTTCGGATTGGGCATGAGCCCCCTGGGACCGAGGATCTTGCCGAGTTTTCCGACGCTTCCCATCATGTCCGGCGTGGCAATCACCCGATCGAACTCCAGCCAGCCACCCTTGATTTTCTCAACGATATCGTCCGATCCGACCACATCCGCGCCGGCATCGGCGGCTTCCTTTTCCTTCTCTCCCTTGGCAAACACGAGAACCCGCACCGTTTTCCCCAGGCCGTTCGGCAGAACGACGCTTCCGCGAACCATCTGGTCGGCATGGGCAGGGTTTACTCCGAGGCGGATGGCGGCATCCACCGTTTCGTCGAATTTGGCGCGGGTAGTGCCAACAAGGATTTCAACCGCCTCCTTCAGGGCATAACGCGTCCCCGGGGTGACCTTCTTTTTCACTTCCTGATAGCTTTTCCCTCTGTTCGGCATGACCGTAACCTCGTGAACGATTCTAACCCTTGATGTCGATACCCATGGATTTTGCCGTTCCCTCGATGATGCGAACGGCTCCCTCCATGTTGACAGCATTCAAGTCGTTGAACTTCAACTCCGCGATTTCCCGGACCTGCTTCTCTGTCACCGCTCCCACTTTTTCTTTCCTGGGGTTGTTGGATCCCTTGGCGATTTTCGCTGCCTGTTTCAGGAGAACGGAAGCCGGGGGCGTCTTGGTTATGAATGTGAAGGACCTGTCGGCATAAACCGTAATGATTACCGGCACAACCATGCCCTCCTGGTGCTGGGTCATGGCGTTGTATGCCTTGCAGAACTCCATGATGTTGACCCCGTGCTGGCCGAGGGCCGGACCGATGGGCGGAGACGGCGTCGCCTTTCCGGCCTTGATCTGCAGTTTGATGTTTGCGATGACCTTTTTTGCCATGTGGAAACCTCTTCCTGTGAAATACCCGGCAGGCATCGGGCCTCCGGGACCGGGCGAATCAGCTCTGCACCACCTGGACGAAATCGAGTTCCACCGGGGTAGAACGCCCGAAAATGCTGACGATGACTCTCAGTTTCCCCTTCTCCGGCTTCACTTCATCGATCACGCCGTCGAAGTTCGTAAACGGCCCGTCAATGATCCGCACATGATCCCCTTCCTCGAACTTGAATTTCGGCTTCGGCTTCAATGTGCCCTCGTCGATGCGGGTTCGCAGAAGCTCGACGTCGCTGTCGGGAATGGGAGACGGTTTGTCCTTGCTGCCGATGAAACCGGTTACTTTCGGCGTTTCCTTGACAATATGCCAAGTCTGGTCATTGAGCTCCATCTGGACCAGGATATAGCCGGGGAAGAATTTTCTTTTGGAGGTCCTCTTTTCTCCCGAGATCAACTCTACGATATCCTCCTCCGGAATGAGGATATCCGCAAACGAATCCTGCATGTTTGCAGCCTGGATCCGATCCTGGAGGGAATGCTTCACCCTGTTCTCGTAACCGGAGTAAGTATGGACTACGTACCAGCGGAACGCCATTGAATTCAACCCAATATGAGCCGCAGGACTTTGACCAGGCCGAAGTCCACCAGCCCGAGAAACAGGGACATGACAACCACCACCACAAGCACGACAGAAGTGGATGCCAATGCCTGTTTCGGGGTCGGCCATGTAACCTTCTTGAACTCCGCTTTGGCCTCCGCAAGGAAAACCTTGACCTTCTCGAAAGCCTCCTTCACTTTATCCATGAAAGGCTCCTGCCAGAGCGCTCGCTAAACAGGGACACAAGAAATGGCAGGCCAGGAGGGACTCGAACCCCCAGCATCCGGATTTGGAGTCCGGC
>CAZODI010000085.1:0-9051 GCA_964578535.1 uncultured Syntrophaceae bacterium | reverse complement strand
AAATCGAATGGTCGTTTCCGGCCGTGAATCGGACACCGGCCCGGCTCACACTGCCCGCAGGGCGTCCACAATGTTCAGTCGGGCCGCCTGGAATGCCGGCAGGACACCGCCCACGAATCCCATCCCCAGGGAAAACAGCATCGCCTCCAGGGCGATGGCGGGACTCAGGGTGAACGAAAAGGCCAGCTCCGCAAAGGTCTGGAAGTTCATGGTGGATACGGTCACGAACTGCATGAAGGAGGCAAAAAACAGCCCCGCCGCCCCGCCCAGGAATCCGAGGATCATCGACTCCGCGAGGAAGGCCAGGAGGATACTCCGGCGCTGGAAACCCAGGGCCCGGAGCGTCCCGATCTCGGCGGTCCGGTTCGCCACGGCGGAGTACATGGTGATCATGGCCCCGATAACCGCCCCCAGGGAAAAGATGATGGTGAGCGAGATGCCGAGAATCCTCAGGAACTTGGCCATCGCCTCCGACTGGTCCAGGTAGTAGCGGGTCTCCCGCCGCGCCTCCAGGGTCAGCCGTGGATCCTTTTCAAGCCTTGCCTTCATGACATCGAATTCCCCGGAGTCCCGGAGTTTGAAGAGAACGGACGAGTAGACCGGCCGCCGGAACGCCTGCATGAACTGGTCGACATCCCCCCAGATCTCCGAGTTGAATCCCGTGTTGCCGGCGTCGAAGATCCCCACGATCCGCCAGTTCCGAAGCCCGCAGCACAGGTTCTCGCCGAGACCGACACCCCGGAAGCCGCGGACGACCCCCATTCCCGCCATGACCTCCGTCGTCCCCATGCGGGGCAGCCTCCCCGCCACCAGCTTCACCTGGGGTCGCAGGCCCGGCGATCCGTCCATGATCCCCCGGAGGACTACGTTCGACTTCTGCCCCGTGTCCCGCTTCGGCAGGGCGATCAGGACAACGAGCTCCTTCACGAGCAGCCTCCGGCCGTCGGTCCCGATCGCCACCTCCGGCTGGACCTCCACGACGGCGGCCTGCGGCCGGTCCACCCCGCTCATGACCTCGGATCCCGATCCTTTCCGGACAACCACCACGTTGTCGTAGGACCCCGTCTCCACGAGGGTCTTCTGCAGCCCCTCGGCGAGCATCAGGATCGTGGCGAAAACGAAGACCACCAGCGCCATGCCGGAGACCGTGAGGATCGTCGTGAGGCGCCGGGTCCAGAGGTTGCGGATGCTGTAGGAGATGGGAACCGCCATTACCCGATCCTCCGGAGCCCGTCGGCGATACGGATCCCGATGGCCCGGCGCGTCGGGATGACGCCGGCGACGCCTGCCACCAGGAGTGCCGCCGCCACGTCCAGGGCCAGCGTTTCATTCGAGACATTGAAGACGGGGAAGAAATTCGGGAGGCTGTCGGCGAACGCGCGGGCGACGGGAAATGTCAGGGCCATCCCAAGGACGCAGCCCGTCAGGGTGACGACGAGGGCCTCCCCGAAGACAAGGGCCGCGATATGACGGCCTCCGAAGCCCAGGGTCTTGAGGATGGCATAGTCGCCGATGCGTTCCCGCGTCGTCATGGCCATTGTGTTGGCCACCACGGCCATGATGATGAAGATGATGACGACGGAGACGAGCTGGATGGCCATCACAATGGTGGAGGTCATGGAGATGAATCCCAGGTTGAACGCCTTCTCCGTCTCCGTCAGCGTCTCCGCCAGGGAGTTCCGGAACATGTCGTCCACCGCCGCGGACACCTCCGCGGCCAGGTCCGGGTGGCTCACTCCGATCATGTAGAAACCCACCTGGTCGGCCCGCCCGGGGTAAAGCCGCCGCACCATCTCGTTCAGGTAGTCCCAGTGAAAGAAGAACTGGGTCTCGTCGATGGTCTTGTCCCGCCCCCGGTAGATCCCCCGGAGAACGAAATCCCAGTTCCCCGGGAAGATGACTCCCCGGAGCGTGACCGTGTCTCCCAGCTTCCAGCCGAACTGGGCGGCGATCCGGCGTCCGGCCACGAATCCTTTCCGGTCGCCGAGGAAGGACTTCTTCTGGTCTTCCGGGAGGATGAATTCGGGATAAAGCTCCAGGTACGTCGGAGCGTCCACGGCAAAATTCGGAAAGAAATTCTTCTCTTCGATGTAGATACCGCCAAACCAGTTTCCCCAGGAAACGCCCCGGACACCGGAGACCTGGCGGATTTTGTCCTTGTAGGAGAGGGGAAGCGGAAAGACGAGAGAAACGGAGTTCCGGGTCACCAGGCGGGCCGCGGAGGCGGCCTCCACCCCGGCGTACCAGGCGGCGACCACCGTCCGGAGCAGGCCGAAGGCCAGGATCGCCACGGTGATTCCCAGGATCGTGAGCCCCGTCCGGAGGCGGTTCCGGAAGGCGTTCCTAAAGAGGATGCGCAGGATCATCGTTGCTCAGCACCCCCTTGTCCAGGTGCCGCAGGACATGGGCCCGCTGTGCCGCCCGGGGATCGTGGGTCACCATGATGATCGTCTTCCCCAGTTGCCCGTTCATGCGCTCCATCAGGTCGAGGATCTCCGCCGCCGATACCCGATCGAGGTCGCCCGTGGGCTCGTCCGCCACGAGCAGGACCGGATCCGTGACGATGGCCCGGGCGATGGCCACCCGTTGCTGCTCTCCCCCGGAGAGCTGCCCCGGATAGTGGTCCAGCCGGTGGGAGAGGTTCACCAGTTCCAGGCACATCCGCGCATGTTCACGCCGCTCCCGCTTCGACAGGCCCGAGAGCGTCAGGGGAAGCTCGACATTCTCCAGGGCGGTTAAAACGGGGATCAGGTTGTAAAACTGGAAGATGAAGCCCACGGCGCCGGCCCGCCACGCCGCCAGCTCCGTCTCCGAGAGGGTCGTGATCTCCAATCCCTCGACGAGAATGCTGCCGCTGTCGGCCCGGTCGATCCCCGCGATGAGGTTGAGAAGCGTGCTCTTTCCGGATCCGGAGGGCCCCATGAGGGACAGGAATTCACCGCTCTGGATGTCGAAGGAAATGTCGTGCAGGACCGGCACTTCCAGGCTTCCCCGCCGGTAGGCCTTGCTGAGATTCAGGATGCGGACGATGGGCGGGCTGTCGCTCATTTTTCGGCAACGCGGATGCGGGACCCGTCGCGGAGCCGGCCCGGAGGCTTGAGGATCACCCGGTCCCCTGCCCGCAGTCCGCCGGTTATCTCGACCATATCCCCGATATCGGCCCCGGTTTCGATCACGGCCTGTTGCGCCCGGTCTCCCCGGGCGACGAAGACGATCCGCTTCCCTTCCTTCTCCAGAACGGCGGTCCGCAGGATGGCGAGTCGGGCCTTCTCCTCGCCTTCCGCGACCGGCCGGGAGAGGAAGGCCACTTTTGCGCTCATGTCCGGGAGGAGCCGGTCGCTCGGCTTCAGGAACCGGACCTTGACCATGACGGAGGCCTTGCTCCGGTCGACCGTCGGGACGATGGCGTGGACCTCCCCGGGGAATCGCGCCTCCGGAAGGGCATCCAGGCTGATCTCGCAGGGCTGGGCCGGCTTGACACGTCCGATGCTGGATTCCGAGACGTCCACTTCCACGAGCAGGGATCCCAGGTCGGCAATGGTCACCACGGCGGCCTTGGCGTTGGCGGCGGCCCCCAGGGGTGTGACGATGTCTCCGATGTCGGCGTTCTTTGTCAGCACGACGGCATCGAAGGGAGCCTTGATCAGCGTATAGTCGAGGGCGGTCTCGGCCCCCCGGACGCCGGCCTCGGCCGCCTTCAGCGAGGCCTCCGCGGAAGCCGCAGCCGCCTCGGCCCTGTGCAGTCTTGTCTCCGCCAGGTCATAGGCCGATCGCGACACGGACCCCGTTTCGACCAGGCGTTTGTGCCTCCCGTAGTCTCTTCGGGCCTCTTCCAGCTCCGCCCGGACCTGCTCCAGGTTCGCCCGGGAGACGTTCCGGCCGGCCGCGGCCTGGTCCCTGGACGCAAGCACATCCTCGTTTTCGAGGCGGGCAATGATCTGGCCCTTCCGGACGCGGCTTCCCTCCTCTACCAGGAGCGCCACCAGCCGACCCGTGGCCTTCGACGCCACCGCCGCCTTCCTCTGGGCCACCACATAGCCGCTGGCATTGAGGACCGTCAGGCCCTGGGACGGATAGACCTGCGAAACCGCTGCGGTCTCCACCGTGACCGAGGGTGTCAGAATGCCCAGGACATAGAGGACGCTCGCCCCGACGAGGAGAACCGCCACGACGGCCGCGATCGTCCATTTCCTGGATGCCTTCAGGGGCTGCTTTCTCAGGGTCTTGTCGATTTTCAGAGCCGAGAGGTCATCCCGGGCCATGTTCGCCTCCCCTTCCCAGAAGCGGATTGGCGGCCTTCTTCCTGGCTTTCTCGATGAACATGAACCGGTCCGCCGCCTGCATGATGAGAGTCAGGTCCGATCCCTTCTGTCCCGTGTCCATTCCGATGGAGATGCTCAACGGTGGGCCGGGATACGCTTTATTGTGCTCTTCCAGGTTCTTCCGGATGCGGTCGATGATGGAGGAGGCAACCTCGTGATCCGAAAACGGCAGGAGGGCCGCGAATTCGTCCCCGCCGATCCTGGCCAGGACGTCTTCCGCCCGCATGGATTCCTGCAGGACCCGTGCGGCCCGCCGCAGAAAGTCGTCCCCCGCGGCGTGTCCGCCTTCGTCGTTCATCCTTTTCAGGCCGTCCAGGTCGGCCATGATGATGCTGACGGGATAGGAGCGGCCGCGCTGCATCCTGCTCAGCTCTTCCTCGAAATAGGCCCGGTTGTAGAGGTCCGTGAGAACGTCGTGGGTGCTCAAATAGCGGAGCTGAGCCTCCGCTCCCTTCCGCTCCGTGATGTCCATGGAATTCCCGAGGATGGCGTGGCGTCCGCGGAAACGGATCGGCGTGACGGTCTCCATGACCCAGCGGATCTCTCCCATCTTTGTGCGGATCCGGAATTCATAGGGAGTGGAGCGGATCCCCCGGAGCATGTCCCGTGCGAACTGCCCCGTCCGCTCCCGGTCCTCCGGCAGGAGCAGGTCCATGGCGACCGTATCGACCAGCTCCTCCGGGTCGTAACCCGCGTACGAGGCGGCATTCCGGTTCAGGTACCGGAACCGCCCGTCCTGGATCACGTAAACACCGGCGAAGGACCGCTCCGCCAGGGTCCGGTACCGCTCCTCGCTCTCGCGCAGATCGGCCTCCACCCTCTTCCGCTCCGAGATGTCCCGGGCCGTCCCGCGGAAGCCGACGGGTTTCCCTTCGGCGTCCCGCTTCAGGAAGACGGCCGCCTCGATCATGAAGGTCTCGCCGTCCCTGCGCTTCATGAACCACTCCGACGCCCGCTCCGGGAGCCCCGTCCGGAACACCCGGTTGAAGATCTGAAACACCTGCGGGGAAGTTTCCTCACCGATAAACATCCGGTAATTCGCCCCGGCCAGCTCTTCCGCCGTGTATCCAACGTATTCGGGAAGGACGCGGTTGAAGAATGTCAGGTTCCCCGACAGATCGACCTCGAAATAGACTTCGTCCGCGGCCTCCAGGATGGTCCGGTATTTTTCCTCGCTGTCCTGAAGGGCCTGCTCGATCTCTCGCCGCGCCGTCAGGTCGTGGATCGTTTCGATGGCTCCCTGGATGCGTCCGTCCGCATCGTAGAGGGGGGCGGCGGTGCCGACGAAGTACATCCGGCCGCCCCGGATGTTCGGCATGTACGACTCACCGATGATGCGTCCGTCTTCGGTCTTTTCCAGGACGCTGTAAGTCTTCTCGCCGTCGCTTCCGGGGTGTAGAATCAAATCGATGAGGATGGGCCGCCGCTCTCCATACAGGACGACCGAATATTCGTGGTCGCCCTTTCCGATCATCTCCCCGGCGGGAACTCCGGTCAGGTCTATGATGGCGCGGTTCCAGGCCACGACGATGCCCTCCAGGTCGATGGCAAACGTCGGATCGGGAAGAATATCGACGATGATTCTCAGGTCCCCTTTTCTGCTGGCGATGCCGGAAAAGGAATCATGGGACGGGGAAACACTGGATGGACCGGATTTCGGACGGCCCGCCGTCCTGCGCACGGCCTTCCGCAGCAGCCTTTTATCGGGACGGGGAGTTCTGTCGCTCATGCATCGGCTTTCCTGGATTGGAATTGCGCTGCCCGGACATGGAATGGGATTTATACTTGACATCACACCGATGTTTCAACAAGATTGTGCCTCAGTTCCGGAAATGAGCATCGGCCCGGCATCCATATGACCTCCCATCACGACTCCCAGGAATCTCGAATCGCCTTCATCGGTCTCGGCAAGGTCGGAACCGCCATGGCCGTGTTGCTGTGCAGAGCCGGCTACAGGCTGGCGGCCCTCTACGACGTCTCCCCGGAGGCAAGGGAGCGGGCCGCCTCCGCCACGGGCGCCCCCGTCGCCGGCGGGGCTGCCGACGCGGCTTCCCGGGGCGATATCGTGTTCATCACCACAGGCGATGACCGGATTCTCGCGGTCTGCCGCGAGATCGCCGACGGGGGAGGTTTCCGTCCGGGACAGACCGTCGTTCACATGAGCGGCGCCGGTGGGCTCGATCTACTTGAACCGGCGCGGGAGGCCGGCGCATTCCGGGCCAGCATCCATCCGATGCAGGCCTTCGCCGACTCCGCCATGGCGCTGGAGAACCTGCCCGGCAGCGTCTTTGGCGTCACCGCCGACGAACCCGCACGGGAATGGGCCGTCCGCATCGTGCAGAACCTGGGAGGCACCCCTTTCTTCGTCGACGGGGAAAACAAGGCCCTCTATCACGCCGCCGCCTGCATGGCCTCGAATTACCTGGTTACTCTGATCCGCCAGGTTGAGGCTGTCTACGAGTCCATTGGAATGGACCGTGAAGATGCGGTTCGGGCCGTCTGGCCCCTGATCGGAGGGACGCTCCGGAACATCGAGACCATGGGAACCGTCCGGGCCCTCACGGGACCCATCGTCCGTGGGGACACCGGGACCATCGAAAAGCATCTTGCGGCCTTCCGGGAGAAACTTCCGCACCTCCTGGAGACTTACCGCATCCTGGGAAAACAAACGGTGAAGCTGGCCCGGGAGAAAGGAACCCTTTCCCTGGAGCAGGCGAAGCAACTTAATTCCATTTTATCGGGAGGAACCTCATGAGCACCCACGGCAAGCTGAACAAGGTCACCACGGCAACCATCCGCGACATGAAAAAGAGAGGCGAGAAGATCACCATGATCACCGCCTACGACTATCCCACCGCAGCCGTGGTGGACGAAGCGGGCATCGACCTGATCCTCGTGGGCGACTCCCTGGCGATGGTGGTGCTGGGATACGACAGCACGCTCCCCGTGACGATGGACGTCATGATCCATCATACAAAGGCCGTCACTCGGGCCGTGAGCCGCGCCCTGGTGATCGGCGACATGCCCTTCCTGTCCTACCAGGTCTCGGTGGACGAGGCGGTCCGCAACGCCGGCCGCTTTCTCCAGGAGGCGGGCGCCCAGGCGGTGAAGCTTGAAGGGGGGCGGGAAGTGGCGGAAGTGACGCGCCGCATCGCCGCCGCGGGGATTCCGGTCATGGCCCACCTGGGGCTGACCCCCCAGTCGGTCCACCAGCTCGGCGGCTACAAGGTCCAGGGCAAGGGAAACGAGGCGGCGAGCCGGATCCTGGAGGACGCGAAGATCCTCGAGGAGGCGGGGGCCTTTTCGATCGTCCTGGAGTGCATCCCGACGGAGCTCGGCCGGGTGATCAGCGAGGCGCTCACGATCCCCACCATCGGCATCGGCGGCGGCATCCACTGCGACGGCCAGGTCCTTGTTCTCCACGACCTCCTGGGGATGTTCGAGCGGTTCACTCCCAAGTTCGTCAAGAAGTACGCCAACATCAACGCCCAGATGAAAGAGGCCGTGGGGAAGTACATCGAAGAGGTCCGGCAGGGCCAGTTCCCGGGGCCGGATCACTCCTTCCTGTAAGGCAGCGCCCCTGCGGCACGGCCGCCGGGCGGCTCTCAACACCGTCAGGACGGCCGTGCCCCGCCGGCGACATGGCGGATCATCTGGCGAAAGATCCCCTCGGTGATCTCCGGCGACATGAAGTAGTCCGGGTGCAGTCGATAGAGATCGCGGGTCAGGGCCCGTGCGGCCTCCTCCACGCCGCCGTGTTGTTCCAGGGCGCTTTCCATAGACCGGCGCAGGGCCTTTGCCGCTTCCCGGGTCCGGCCGACGAATCGCCCCGCCTCTTCTCCGGTGATGAAGCCGTAGTGGTCCGCGCAGAGGCATTCGACGGGGAGCCGGTCCATTTTTTCCAGGCTCTCCTCGAATTTCGTGAAATCCGAGTTCCCCAGGGGGATCGAGAAGTCCTTGAAGGGGATGCCCCCTCCGTCGGAGGCGAAGAGGGCCTTCCGCTCCGGCACGTAAGCGGAGATCGAGCAGGACGAATGGCCCGGCGTCTCGAGGACCCGGACGCTCAGGCCTCCCAGGTCGATCCGGTCGCCCTCCCGGACGGTCCGGCCCATGACGTCGTCCCGCCAGGCGTAATCGTAGTTCTTCAGTCCCTCCTGAAGACCCATCCTTTCCGTGACGATCCGGCTGAATTCGTTGATCGTGGCTAGCGCTTTCGGCATGGCCAGGACCTCCCAGGCTCGCGAGGAGGCCAGAACTTCCGTGTCCGGACGGGTCCGCTTCCACCACGGGATGATGCCGAGGTGGTCGAAATGGGCGTGGAGGATCAGGATCCGGGTGATACTCCTGCTGTCGATTCCGAAGGATTCCAACTGGCGGACGACCTCCGGCAGAACATAGACCATCCCTCCGCTCACGATCATGGACTCCCGGCTTCCCTCCAGAACGTAAAGCCCCGTTTCCTCCCGTCCCAGGTACCAGATCCCCTCGGCTGCCTTCCCGGGTTTCCGGTGTCTCATGTTCTTTTCCCTACATTTTTTATCTCAGTACCGTGATGTCTATCGATGCTCTTAGGGTAAAAATTTGCGTTCATGGAGGGGACTTCCCTCGCGCTCAGGAGCGTTTTTTCGACCCTGCATCGTCTCGCTCCGCTGCAAAGTCATAACTCGCGCCCAGGGGCGCTCAGACAGATGACTTTGCGGGCGCTTCGCTGCGACGGCAGGGTGCCCCG
>CAZODI010000084.1:0-9174 GCA_964578535.1 uncultured Syntrophaceae bacterium | reverse complement strand
CTCCTCCCTTCTGGTTCTGATCCTCATCGGGCGACTTCGGCCCGTGGATGAGGTAGTGCAGGAACGACCCGGCCACCACGCCGCCCGCCGCCAACAGGGACAGCGGCTTCAGGAAATCCTTCCAGACGATGATCGAGGCCGGAACCGTCGGCTTCTCCGGCAGCTTGTCGTAGACGGCGGGTTTGTGCTCCAGGACGTAGATCACATGGGTCCCGTCGACGAACTTGTCGCCGTAGACGTTGGCGTCCCCGCCCAGCTCCGCCGCCCTCTTGTAGGCCGCCTTGATCATGGTGTTCTTGTCGCCGATCTGAAGCGCCCCCGTCGGGCAGGAAAGGACGCAGGATGGCTTCTGGTCAGCCTTCAGCCGCGTGTAGCACAGGTCGCACTTGGTGATCCGGTCCGTCGCCGGATTCCACCGCGGAATGTCGAAGGGGCAGGCGGCGATGCACTCCTTGCAGCCGATGCATTTCTCAGCGTTGACACCCACCGTCCCGTATTCCGTGCGGAACAGGGCGCCGCTGGGGCAGACCTTCATGCAGGCCGCGTCGGTGCAGTGCATGCAGCCGTCCTTCCGGAACAGCCACTTGAAGTTCCCCTTGTCATCCTCGTACTCCTGGAACCGGATGAGGGTCCAGGTGTTCCACTGGAGATCGGGTGGATTCTGGTAGCTGCCGCGGTTTTTCGTGCGGAAGGCCGGCATCTCGTTCCACTGTTTGCAGGCCACCTGGCAGCCCCGACAGGCCGTGCATCGACTGGTATCGATCATTTTGACGACTTCAATCCCTTTCATGGCCTATCTCCTTATATCTTCGCGACGTTGACCATGAACGCCTTGTACTCGGGGCAGAAGGTGTTCGCGTCACCGACGGTGGGGGTCAGGAAGTTCGTGCTGTCTCCGCCGTCCTTGGGGAACAGCCACCCGTAGTTGAAGGGCATGCCCACCTGGTGGACCTCCTTCCCTTCGACCTGGAACGGACGGAAGCGCTTGGTCACCATGGCCACACACTCAACCTGGCCGCGGACCGACGATACCCGGACCCGCTCTCCGTTCCGGATACCTTTCTGCTTGGCCAGCTTGTCACCGATCTCGACGTAGAGCTCCGGCTGCATCTCCAGGAGCCAGAGCTGCCAGCGCGTCAGGGCGCCGGAGCACCAGTGCTCCGTGCAGGAGTAGGTGGTGCAGACGTAGGGGAATTTCTCGTCCGCATTGGCGACCTTGTCCAGGTCGCTCTTGAAGATCTGGATGGCCGGGTTGATCAACTGGCCCGACAGGGGGTTCTTCGTGAGTGGTCCTTCCAGCGGTTCGTAATGCTCCGGGAAGGGTCCCTCGACCATGCCGGGTCCGAAGAGCGCGCCCAGGCCGTCCTGCTTCATGATGAAGGGGTACTTTCCCTTCTCCTTGTTGGCCATGGGCGGCCAGGGACCGTCCGGGACGTCGCCGACCCATTTCTCCCCCGTCCAGGCCAGGATCTTGCGCTTGGGGTTGTAAGGGGTGCCATTGACGTCGCAGGAGGCGCGGTTGTAGAGAATGCGCCGGTTGACGGGCCAGGCGAAGGACCAGTTCGGGTAGAGGCCGAGACCCGTCGGGTCGTCCTTGCCCCGCTTGGCCATCTTGTTCTCGCCGTCGGTGCTGAAGCTGCCGGCCATGATCCAGTTTCCGCCGGAGGTCGATCCGTCGGCCTTCAGCATCCCGAAGGTCGGGACCAGCTGGCCCTTCTTGAAGACGGTGCTGGTCTTCTTTTCCTTGTCCTCGATGACGGTGTCCTTCAGGAAATAACCGTTGATCTGTTTCGAGATCTTCAGGGCGTCGTAACGTCCCTTCCGGTCCGTGTAGTCCCACTTGAGACCCAGGATCGGCTCGGGAAACTTGCCGCCCTCCTTCTTATAGAGGGCCCGGACGGCATCCACCATCTTGATCCAGATCTCGCCGACGGGGATGGCGTCCTCCGGCGGCTCCGCGGCTTTGTACTTCCAGGTCACCCAGCGGCCGCTGTTGCTCTGGCTGCCTTCCTTCTCCATGGTGGCGGAGGCGGGGAGGAGGAAGCATTCCGTCTTGACCTTCTTCGGATCGACACCGGGGCCCTTCCAGAAGGAGCAGGTCTCGTTGTCGAAGATGTTGGCGCTCACCAGCCAGTCCAGCTTCTCCAGGGCCTTGCGGACCTTGGCTGTGTTGGGGGAGCTGACCGCCGGGTCCGTCCCGACGGAGAACAGCCCGTTTACCTTCCCCTCGTACATCTTATCGAATAGGTGCATGAGGGAATAGGCATGACCGTCGTCGAGCTTCGGCAGCCAGGAATAGCAGAACTCGTTTTCCTTTGTTGCCCTCTCGTCATAGTAGGATTTGAGCAGGCTGACGAAGAAGTTCGGATAATTCTGGTAGTAATTGGCCGACTGGGGATCCTTGGATTCCGGCGTGCACTTATGGAGGTATTTCTCCAGGGTATCGAGTGAGGCCACGGGCATCTTCAGGTAGCCCGGAAGGTTGCCGTAAAGGATGCAATGGTCTGTGGATCCCTGGACGTTGGGCTCTCCCCGGAGGGCGTTGATGCCGCCGCCGGCGATTCCCATGTTGCCAAGGAGGAGCTGGATGATGGACATGGTCCGGATGATCTGGCTCCCCGTGGTGTGGTGGGTCCAGCCCAGAGCGTAGCATTCCGTCCCGGCCTTATCCTTCACGCCGGTGGCGCTGTACTCCTCGTACACCCTGAGCAGGTTCTCCCTGGTCACGCCGGTGATGCTGGAGACCTTGTCGATGGTGTAGCGGGAATAGTGCTTTTTCAGGAGCTGATAGACGCAGCGGGGATTCTGGAGGGTCATGTCCCGCATCGGGACGCCCCGACCGTCTTTGTCGAAGACCCATGTATCCTTGCTGTATTTCCGCTTTCCCGCATCATAGCCGGAGAACAGGCCGTCCTTGAAATTGAAATCGGCGCTGACGATGAAGGACGCGTTTGTATAGTTGGCGACGTACTCTTTGAAATCCTTGTTGTTGCTCAGGATGTAGTGGATCATTCCCCCCAGGAAGGCGATGTCCGTGCCGGACCGCAGGGGTACGTGGTAATCGCAGCGGGCGGACGTCCTGGTGTAGCGGGGATCGACGTGGATGATCCGGGCCCCGTTCTGCTCCTTGGCCCGCAGGATCCACTTGAAAGCGATGGGGTGGTGCTCGGCGGCGTTGCTCCCCATGATGAGGATGACGTCGCTGTTCTTCAGGTCGATATAGTGGTTCGTCATGGAACCACGGCCGAACGACTCTCCCAGAGCCGCAACGGATGGACTGTGTCAGACCCGGGCCTGGTGGTCGATGTACACCAGGCCTAATGCCCTTGCCGCCACGCTCATGAGCCAGCACTCCTCGTTGTCCACGTTGGAGCTTCCGAGGTGGCCGATGGTCTCGCAGCGGTTGACGACTTCGCCCTTGGCGTTTTTCAGGACGAATTCCTTGTCCCGTGTGTCCTTTACCAGGCGGGCGATCCTTTCCATCGCCCAGTCCCAGTCCTTGTCTTCCCACTTGTCGCTATACGGGGCCCGGTACTGGACCTTGCGGAGGCGGTACTTGTTCGCTTCCGTGAGGTCGAAGAATCCAGCCCCCTTGGCGCAGAGGGAACCTTCGTTGATGGGGTGCTCCGGATCTCCCTCGATGTTGAAGATCTTTCCGGTCTTCCGGTCGACGCTGCAGATGAGGCCGCAGCCGACGGAGCAGTAGCAGCAGGTCGTGATGACCTGCTTCGCCGTCCGGACACGGTTCATCTTGTTCAGTTCGTCCGCATACGCCTTCGCAGGGGCCAGGTCGAGACCCAGGGACGACAGGGCGATCCCCGAGCCGACGGCTCCCGAAAGGGTAAGGAACCTTCTGCGAGTAATGTTCATAAAGCCTCCTGTGCCTATGTCATGTGTGGCATATGACAGCCCTGGCACAGGTAGGAGATTCTGTCTGTTTTGTCAATCTGTTACATAAAACATAGACGGGAGTGCGAGGAAGGAATCAGGCAGGCGGACGACGGCGTTTCCCGGCCCGGTCCCGAAGGGGGTCATTCGATACGGAGCCATCCCGAGGGGTCGAGAGGCTGGTAACCCTTCTGCTGCATGATCAGGTCCAGGTGGATCAGGCTCAGGGCCGCCACGTCCAGGTCGGGTTCGCCGACGTCGCTGATGCGGTACAGCGTCACCAGGTACCGCTTGCACTCCTCACAGGTGAAGGCGGACTCGACGGTCTTTCCCTCCAGGAAGAAATAATTCATCTCCTGGGGGGATTCGTGTTCGCAGTAGGGGCAGCGGACCCGGTTGAATCGCCAGTCCCATCCGCAGTGGAGGCAGTGGAGCCAGCGCTGGGTGATCTTGTCGTGTATGCGGGCGATGCCGGCGAAGGATCCGCAGAAGGGGCAGTATCCCTTGTCCCATTCGACGTCACGGAGGACCGGGATCACCGCAGCCGAGCGCAGCTCCAGGACGGTTCGTGCGGCGGCTGCCAGGATCAGCCGGGTAACGGCGGCGGGGATGTCGCGGACGCCGTCCCACGAATCGGGCAGCGCGTCATCCACGGGGGGGTAGGAATGGAAGAAGTCGAAATACGGCAGTGTTCCCGCTTCGACGATGGTCCGCCAGGCATCCAGGCCTTCGCGAAGCTTTGGGAATCCCTGATGGGCGGCGTCGATCAAGGGAATGAGGGCATCCTGCCAGGGATCATCCGGGAAGTACAGCGGGATTTGACGAATCACGGGAACGCCGGCTTTCAGTTTGTCCCGGTCGATGCCGGACGGCTCGATCCGTTTCCAGTCCAGGCTGCCGAGGAGTTGCCGCTGCTCGATCATCAGGGGCCCGAACGCCTCCAGGATCCCCCGGCTGTGGGGGTTCTTCTCCTCCGCCTCCCGGAGGTTCGCTTCCAGTCTCTCTATGGCCGCGGCCCGATCGTTCATCCTGCACCTTCCTTTCAGGCAGCCCCGACAGCCTGCCTCCCCGGGATATTCGTGAGCGGCAGTGGAGTTATGCCGAATCCGGCATAATGTCAAGGTCCGATTATCTCTGCGGTTTCATGTTATGTCAAATATGACATAAGTATTCGTAATTACTGATAAAAATATTGACACCAAAGGGGAGAAAATATATAGGGGATCGGCAATTTCAGACCCTCAGGCCATCCATGGACAGCGCTCTGTTCATCCCATTTTTCTAACTGCGAGATTCCGTGGATGAGGGACTGCCTGCCCAGTTGCTATTGCTTTCTCGCTTCCCGGGGAGGGGACGGGACAGCCGATGGATAGAATCCGCAATCATAGAGAAAGGAGCGCTTTATGGAAGTCACCAGAAGAGGTTTCTTGAAGCTCTCCAGCGCCGTGGCGGCCGCGGGCGGACTTGGGTTGAGTCTCAAGCCCGTATCGGCCTATGCCCAGCCGCTGAAGATCCAGTATGCCAAAGAAACCACCACCATCTGCCCATACTGCTCGGTGGGCTGCAGCATCATCGTCTCCGTCCGCAGGGGCGTGGTGGTCAACACGGAGGGCGATCCGGACAGCCCCATCAACCGCGGGTCCCTCTGCAGCAAGGGCGGATCCATCTACCAGATGGCCGTCAACGAGAACCGCCTCGGCAAGCCGCTCTACCGCGCTCCTTTCGCGACGGAGTGGAAAGAGGTGGACTGGGAGTGGGCACTGGAGAAGATCGCCCACAACGTCAAGGAAAGCCGCGACAAAAGCTTCAAGACCAAGAATGACAAGGGCGAAACGGTGAACCGCACGGAAGGAATCGCTTCCGTCGGCAGCGCCGCCATGGACTTGGAAGAATGCTTCACGTACCAAAAATTCCTGAGGGGGTTGGGTCTGGTGTACATTGAACACCAGGCCCGGATCTGACACAGCCCAACTGTACCGGCTCTGGCAGAGTCGTTCGGGCGTGGCGCGATGACGAATCACTGGATCGATTTCAAGAACAGTGATGTCCTCCTCATCATGGGCAGCAACCCTGCCTCCAACCATCCCGTCTCCTTCAAGTGGATCCAGGCGGCGGTGGACAAGGGAGCGAAGGTGATCTGTGTGGACCCGCGGTTTACGCAATCGGCGGCAAAGTCCCACCTGTACGCTCCGCTCCGCTCGGGAACGGACATCGCCTTCCTCGGCGGGATGATCAAGTACATCCTCGAGAACAACCTCTATTTCGAGGAGTACGTCAAGCATTACACCAACGCCTCCTTCCTGGTGAACCCGGCGTTCAAGCTGCCGGGCGACAACAAGGGCGTTTTCTCGGGGCTGGAAGGGGCGAAATACAACAAGGACACCTGGTCCTACCAGACGGAAGCCGGCGGGCGCATCAAGAAGGACATGAGCCTCAAGGATCCGAACTGCGTCTTCCAGCTCCTGAAGAAGCAGTACTCCCGTTACACACCGGAGATCGTCTCCAAGATCTGCGGAACGCCGGTTGACAAGCTCCTGGAAGTCTACAAGCTGTTCGCCTCGACGGGCAAGCCCGACAAGGCGGGCGTGGAGCTCTACGCCATGGGCTGGACCCAGCACACCGTCGGCGTCCAGAACATCCGGTCGATGTGCATCATCCAGTTGCTCCTGGGCAACATGGGCGTCGCCGGCGGCGGCGTCGCGGCCATGCGGGGCGAGTCCAACGTCCAGGGCTCCACGGACCACGGCCTGCTGTTCCACATCTGGCCGGGCTACCTGGGAACCCCGACGGGCTCCCTGGCGACCCTGAAGGCCTTCAACGAGAAACGGACCCCCACCACGAAAGAGCCCGACAGCCTCAACTGGTGGAAGAACTTCCCAAAATACTCGGCCAGTTTCCTCCGGTCCATGTACGGGAAGAACGCTTCCATCGACGAAGCTTATGAACTGATGCCCAAGCTGGACGACGGGGCCAACTACTCCTGGCTCACAATCTTCGACCAGATGTACAAGGGCAAGTTCACCGGCTTCTTCGCCTGGGGCATGAACCCCGCCTGCAGCGGGGCCCACTCCAACAAGGTCCGGCAGGCCCTGGGCAAGCTGGACTGGATGGTGAACGTCAACCTTTTCGACAACGAGACGGGCTCCTTCTGGCGCGGCCCCGGCATGGATCCGGCGAAGATCAAGACAGAGGTCTTCATGCTGCCCTGCGCGGCCTCGATCGAGAAGGAAGGGAGCCTTGCCAACAGCGGCCGGCTCCAGCAATGGCGCTACAAGGCCGTCAATCCCCCCGGCGTGGCCCTGCCCGACGGGGACATCATGAGCGAGATTTACTTCAAGGTGAAGGAGCTTTACGAGAAGAACGGCGGACCGCTGAAGGAAGCGATCACGAAGCTCTCCTGGCCTTACGGCAAGTTCGCCGGTTCCCACTACCATTATGATCCCCACGCGGTGGCCAAGGAGATCAACGGCTTCTTCCTGGAGGACAAGAAGGTCGAAAACCCGACCAAGAAGGGCGAATTCAAGGAGTTCAAGAAGGGCGACCCCGTCCCGACCTTCGCCTGGCTCCAGGACGACGGCTCCACGTCATCGGGCTGCTGGGTTTACTGCGGCTCCTACCCGGGGACGAACATGGCGGCGCGGCGCGGTCAGAAGGACCCCACCGGCATCGGCCTGTATCCCGAGTGGGCCTGGTCCTGGCCGGTGAACCGCCGCATCATTTACAACGGTGCGTCGGTGGATCTGAACGGAAAGCCCTGGAATCCTAAGAAGCCGGTCATCACGTGGAACGGCGAGAAATGGGTGGGCGACGTGCCCGACGGCGCCGGCAACCCCGGCTCCGGACGGCCGCCTTTCATCATGAAGCCCGACGGCGTGGCCAGCCTGTACGGCCCCGGCCTGGCTGACGGTCCTTTCCCGGAGCACTACGAGCCTCTCGAGTGTCCCGTGGAGAAGAACCTGATGTCGCCGCAGAAGCACAATCCCGCCATCAAGCGGTTCGACAAAGCCGGCGTCGGCTCCGACATGGACGTCTACGCCAGCGTGGCCAGCTGCGACCCGAAGTTCCCTTTCATCTGCTCGACGTACCGGATCAGCGAGCACTGGCAGACGGGTGTCCTCACCCGCTGGTGCCCCTGGCTGGCGGAGATGCAGCCCGGGATGTGGTGCGAGATCGGGCAGGAACTGGCGAAGGAAAAAGGCATTGCCAACGGCGAGAAGGTCATTGTCGAGTCAGCCCGCGGCAAGGTGGAGTGCACGGCCATCGTAACGCCCCGCTTCAAGCCTTTCGTCATCGACGGCAATACCATTCACGAAGTCGGCATTCCCTGGCACTTCGGCTGGATCACCACGAAGGACCGGGCGTACAAGCCCGGCGACAAGAAGCCCGAGGTCTACACGGAAGGAGATGCGGCCAACCTGCTGACTCCAACCATCGGGGACGCCAACACGATGATTCCCGAGAGCAAGGCCTTCATGGTCAACGTCAGGAAAAGGGGGTGAGAGACCATGGCCGAATACATTAAACTGATTGACGTTTCGAAGTGCACGGGCTGCCGGGGCTGCCAGCTGGCCTGCAAGCAGTGGAACCAGATGCCGGCAAGGCAGACGAAGAACAACGGCACCTACCAGAATCCCCCGGACCTGCAGTGGAACACCTGGACCCTCATCCGGTTCCAGGAAGTGGCCGACAAGGACGGCCTCAAGTGGCTGTTCCGGAAGGACGGCTGCATGCACTGCACCGACGCGGCCTGCGTGAAGGTCTGCCCCAGCGGCGCCCTGTACCACACGGAGTACGGCACGGTGGGCCTGAACCAGGAGAAGTGCATCGGCTGCAAGGAGTGCATCGCCGCCTGCCCCTTCGACATTCCGCGGTGGAACCGGGCCACGGACCGCATCTACAAGTGCGATCTGTGCCTCTCCCGGATCCAGGCGGATCTCAACCCGGCCTGCGTGAAGGCCTGCCCGACAGGGGCGCTCACCTTCGGAGAGAAGAAGGCCATGATCAAGGCGGCCTACAAGAGGGCGGAGGAATTGGGAGAAAAGGCTTCCGTCTACGGCGACAAGTTCGTCGACGGGACGCATGTGCTCTACGTACTCCCGGAAAAGGTGGAGGTCTACGAGAAGCTGCCGAAGAAGCCGACGGTTCCGGCCTCGATCATCGTGTGGAAGGACTTCCTGAAGCCGCTGTCCCTGCTGGCGGCGGGCGGCGTGGTGGCCGGGTCGTTCCTGCATTACCTCATCCACGGGCCGAAGTCGCCCGATGAGGATCAGAACCAGAAGGGAGGAG
>CAZODI010000083.1:0-9175 GCA_964578535.1 uncultured Syntrophaceae bacterium | reverse complement strand
CGATTTGGGGGCCAAAAGCTCCCACGGGGGTTCGAATCCCCCTCTCTCCGCCATTTCTTCATCCCGTATCCGTGAGAAGGCCTCGCCACGAGCAAGCCCCCGTTCCGCGGACAAAGCCGGTTCCGATCTTTCAGCGGAGAGATGCCTGAGTGGCCGAAAGGGCACGACTGGAAATCGTGTGTATGCCTCAAAAAGGCGTACCGGGGGTTCGAATCCCCCTCTCTCCGCCATTTCTTTTTTTCCTGCCGGTGGCGGACCATGTATCATAGTCTCCGCCGCGGGACCCCTTCCCCTGAATGCTTGCCGTCCGTGTCGCCGGCGCCGTCCTTCCCCGGCGGGTCGGGATCATCCTTTGGAAAAAGGCTTATCGCCGTAGCCGTCATGATTGCGATTCTCCGGATCGCAACGGCGGCGGCCGCCGATGCGGGCCCTCTCCGGCGTGTGACCTTCCTGCCCCAATGGTTTCCGCAGGCCCAGTTCGCGGGATATTTCGTGGCGATGGAAAAGGGTTTCTACCGCCGTCACGGAATCGATCCGGTCCTGCTTCGGGGCGGGCCCGGGGCGTCCCCCGAAGAGGCGTTTCGCCAGGGAAGAGCGGACTTCGCGACGCTGTTCCTGGCGGAGGGAATCCGCCTGCGTGCCGGAGGACTGAAGATCGTTCATGTCGCCCAGATCGTCCGGCGTTCCGGTGTCCTGCTGGTGGCGAGGAAATCCAGCGGGATCCTCAAGCCTCCGGATCTTGAAGGGAAGAAGGTAAGCCTGTGGGAGCATTCCCGGACCCAGCAGATGGCCTTTTTCAGGAAATACGGCGTTCATCCGGAACTGGTGCGGCAGACCTTCACGCCGAACCTGTTCCTGCGGGGTGGCGTCGATGCCGTTTCCGCCATGGTGTACAACGAATATCACACCCTGCTGAACGCGGGCCTCAATGAGGAGGATCTCTCCGTTTTTGCCATGGCCGATCATGGCCTGAACTTTCCCGAAGACGGGATCTGGTGCCGGGAAGAGCTCTGTGCGCGGACCCCTGAGATATGCCGGGCCTTTGCCGCGGCGACCCTGGAAGGCTGGTCGCATGCCTTCGAACATCCCGAAGAGGCGCTGGACATCGTCATGAAATACGTGGACGAGGCGAAGATCAACGAAAGCCGGGCTCACCAGCGCTGGATGCTCACCCGGATCAAGGACCTTATCCGGCCGCACGGGATCTCCCGGCCGTCCGGTCGGCTGGACCGGGCGGATTACAACCGGGTGGCCCAGGCTCTCGCCGAAACCGGAATCATCCGAGCCATTCCCGATTACGGAGACGTTCATGTCCAGGACCCCGGGCAAGAATAGGCGTCGGGGGCTTGCCTACCGGCTCTCGCTCACGATCCTTGCCGGAACGGCCGTCATCTTCCTCGCGGCCTTCGGGTACAGCTATTTCTATTCCCGCCAGCTGGCGCTGCACCATGTGGAGGAGAACGCCCGTTCCCTGACCCAGTCCGTGGTCAACCGGATCGAGCTGTACGTCCAGGGCATCGAGAAGACCCCCCTGTTCATGGCGGCCATGCTGGAAAAGAAGGCCCTGAGCCGGGTTGATCTGGACGACCAGATCCGCTCCATGCTGGAGGCCAATCCGGACATCTTCAGTTCCGCCGTGGCCTTTGAACCGTACGCCTTCGACTCTGCCCGGAAGTACTATGCCCCCTTTTATTATCGGGAAGGCCGCTTCCTGAAGCGCCGGGATCTGGGAAACGAGACCTACCGGTACGACCAGTGGGACTGGTACCAGATTCCCCGGGAAATGAGGGAGGACGGCTGGAGCGAGCCATACTTCGACGAGGGTGGCGCGGGGATCATGATGTCGACCTTTTCCGCCCCGTTCTTCCAGAGGCCCGGGGAAAGGAGCAGGTTCAGGGGGGTCGTCACGGCGGACATCTCCCTGGGCTGGCTGGTGGAGGTCGTGTCCCGCGTCTCCATCACCCCCTCCGGGTATGCCTTCCTGCTGTCCCGCAACGGTGTCTTCATGAGCCACCCGGAACGGAGGCTGATCCTGCGGGAGAGCATCTTCAGCATCGCCGAGGAAAAGGGCGATGCGGCGCTTCGGGATGTGGGACGCCGCATGGTCCGCGGGGAGACCGGGTTTATGCCGGCTCCGGGCGGTTTCACGCCGGAGAAGTCATGGCTTTATTATGCTCCGCTTCCGTCCACAGGATGGTCCATCGGGGTCGTCATTCCCGAGCGAGAACTGCTGTCGGGCGTTCATCGCCTCACCCTGATCGTTACGGCCATTGCCGGGATCGGGTTGACCGCCCTGCTCCTCCTGGTGGTCGGCGTCTCCCGCAACATCACGCGACCCATCCGGAAACTGGCCGCCCGGACCGGCGCCATCTCCCGGGGAGACCTGGATGTTCCCCTGCCGCCCATGCACGCACGGGACGAGGTGGGGGAGTTGACGGCTTCGTTCGAGGAGATGCGCCTGTCCCTGAAGGAATACATCCGCAACCTCCGGGAGACGACCGCCGCCAAGGAGCGCCTGGAGAGCGAGCTCCTGATCGCCCGGAACATCCAGATGAGCTTTGTCCCGAAGCGATCCCCGATTTTCCCAGCCGACGCAGGTTTCGAGATATACGGAGCCCTGGAGCCGGCACAGGAGGTCGGGGGCGACCTGTACAGTTTCTTTCCCATCGACGAGGAGAACCTGTTCTTCGCCGTCGGCGATGTGTCCGGCAAGGGGATCCCGGCGGCCCTGTTCATGGCTGTCACGATTACCCTGATGAAGGGAATCGCCCGGCGAAGTACGGACCCCGCCGACATCCTGGAGCAGATCAACGCGGAGTTGTGCGATGAAAACGATTCTTTGTTGTTCGTCACGGTGTTCTGCGGGATTCTGAATGTCAGGACGGGGGAACTGCGATATTCCAATGCCGGGCACAACCCGCCGGTTCTGTGCTCCCGGGGGAGCGGTGTTTCCTGGCTTGACGTTCCGGAAGGAGTTGTGCTGGGCGTCTCCGAGGAGGCCGTCTACCGGATGGAGCGTATCGGCCTCGGCCCGGGCGACCAGATTATCCTTTATACGGACGGTGTGACCGAAGCGATGAATCAGGAGAAACGCTTTTACGGTGACGCCCGGCTGCTCGGGACCGTGGCGGAAGGCGATGATTCGGATCCGGCAGGGCTCGTCGCGCGGATTGTCCAATCTGTACATCGGTTTGCCGGTGCCGAACCCCAATCGGACGACATCACGGTCCTGGCTGTCCGCTGGCAGGGACCGCCCGCCTCCGGCGGAATCGATTCTGGGAGCGGAGGAGCCGGATCATAAAAACAACGATGTATCGACAGGTGATCGAGCGGGGGAAGCCTATCCGGGAAACTTCGCGTTCTGGAGTCGTACCCCCATGAGGCCCAGGACGGAACTGCACGCCAGCATCGCGGCTTCCATGACCAGGAGCGTCGCCGCCGTGCCGGTGGAATCGAGCGGGAGGAGATAAGCGATCGGCGGAAGCGCAAGGGAGATCGTGCCGAACAGGGCGCCGACCACGATCTTCTTCCTGAGGAGAGGCGTGCCGACCCTGCGGAACCGAACCCGGGCGTCAATGATGCCCGAGACCAGGGCGGCGGCGATCGTGACGGGAAGGCAGATGGCCATGATCCGGACGGATGCCACCAGGTCCGCCTGCAGTGGTCCCCGGACCATCAGCAGGAGCGCCGTCATGACAACAAGAAGAAAGGCCAGGGCCTGCGGTGCGTGGACGACCACGGGATGCATATGAAGATCCAGGATGCGCCGCCTCGACTCGGAGATCGGATGCCGGTAAGGCTCGAACATCTTGCGGGGAACGCCGCAGGCAGGGCAGACGTCGCGGAGCTCTTTCTCCTCTGCGATGAAGCCGCAGGCCTTGCAGCGCAGCCATGCCTTCATGAAGTCACCAAGAGAATCCGCTGATGATTTGATCTGTGTCGTTAGCGACGAAGGGGATCGGCCTCAGAACTCCCGGAACGCTTCTTCTTTTGTTTCGCAGAGTTTGAAGATGGAACCGAAACCGGAAATGCGGAAGACGTCCTTGACGGGTCCCTGAAGCGAGGTGAATACCAGGCGCCCGTCCTTCCCCTTCAGGGTTTTGGCGAAAGCCAGAATGCTCCGGAGACCGGCGCTCGAAATATAATCCAGGGCGTGCAGGTCCAGCAGGAAATAGCGGTATCCCTCCCCGGAGAGACGGGTCAATTCCTTCTCGAAATCGGCTGCCGTCACCGCGTCAATCCTGCCTTTGGGTGTGACGGTCATGATGTCCCGCTCCACGGTAATGGTGTCTCGTTCAACAGTGGTTGTGATTTCCATGGTTCCTCCATCGCCGTGCGTTACGTCTTGTGAGTCGTTCTTTTCTCACAGATGCATCGTCGTGTCAAAAAAAATGCAGGGCAACGAATCACTTTTTATATCCGGGCAGTCTATATGGGATCGGCTGTTTTCGAAGTCCGCCGGCCTGGATTTCATGTGTCTTCCCGATGAAACTCTTGACATTCGTATTTCCGCTGCCGTATGATCCAATGCTCTGCAGATGGAGTAATCGGTTGTTCCTTCCGAGAGGGAACACGCATTCTACAGCATTCGGAACGGATAGCCGGGTCCCGTGCAACGGCGGACTGTGAACCCCGTCAGGTCCGGAAGGAAGCAGCGGTATCAGAAACCGTCGTGTGCCGCGGGTCAACCTGGCTATCCTTTTATTATCTCTGGTAAAGACACCTGTGGATTACCTCGTTCTGGCCAGGAAATGGCGACCTCAGCGGTTTGAAGATGTGGTCGGACAGGAGCCGGTCGTACGAACGCTCCGGAACGCCATTCGCAACCAGCGGCTGGCTCACGCATTCGTGTTCAGCGGTCCCCGGGGGGTGGGAAAGACGACCGTCGCCCGCATCCTGGCCAAGGCGGTGAACTGCGAGCATGGGCCGACGGAGACGCCCTGCAATGAATGCGTCCATTGCCGTGAGATCCGGGACGGCGTTTCGCTGGACGTCCGGGAAATTGACGGCGCATCCAACCGCGGCATCGACGAAGTCAGAGAGCTGAGGGAAAACGTCAAGTTTTCCCCCGTATCCTGCAGGTACAAGATCTACATCATCGACGAAGTGCACATGCTTACCCGGGAGGCCTTCAACGCCCTGCTGAAGACCCTGGAAGAACCTCCCGGCCACACCCTGTTCATCTTTGCCACCACCGAAACCTCCAAGATCCCGGCTACCATCCTTTCCCGCTGCCAGTGTCACGACTTCCGCCGCGCCTCCATCGGCCGGATCGCGGAAAACCTGAGGGCTATCGCCGGGGCGGAGGGCGTTTGCCTGAGCGACCAGGCCCTGCGGTGGATCGCCGAGGCGGCCGACGGCAGCATCCGGGACGGCCAGAGCATCTTCGACCAGGTCATCGCCTATGCCGGGCTGTCCATCGAGGACGGCCAGGTGGAGGAACTGCTCGGGTTCACCGAGCGGAAATTCCTGCCGCAGCTTTCCGAGGCGATTTTCCGGAGAGATGCGGGTGCCTGCCTGCGGCTTCTTCACGAAGGGTACTATGCGGGGATGGACATGGCCAGATTCTTCGGTTCCCTCCTGGATCACTTCCGGAGCCTGCTCCTGGTGAAGGTCCTGGGGGAGGAGACGGAGGTCCTGGAATTGAGCCGGGAGGAAAAAGCCCACTTGGCCGGGCAGGTTAAGGACGTCGGCCGGGAAGACCTCCAGCGTTATACGGACATCCTGCTGGCTGAGGAGGAGAACGTCCGGAAGACCGGCAATCCGCGCCTGACCCTGGAGACGATCCTGGTCCGAATGGCCTGCCTGGAGCCGCTGTTGCCCATCGAACAGGTGCTGGACAGGCTGGAACGCATGGAATCGCGCTTGTCCGGCGGACCGCAGGAGGGCGGAGGGGGGAACGGGACGGTGACCGGCCGGAGGGAGACGGTGGCTGCCGGGGGGCAGGAACGGAGGTCTTCCGAGGCGGTTTCGGCGGCCCCCGTAACGCCGGAGACAGGGACACAGAGCCGTCCGTATTCCGGAGCCGCACCGGCGGGTGGGGATCCGGCAGCGCTTTGGGAGGGGTTGAAGCAGTATATCAAGAACCAGAGCTATCCGCTGTGGTCGAAAATCGAATCCGGCCGGGTGAGGACCGTCGAGGACCAGCGGCTCGTGATCGGCTTCCCGACGGATTACGTCTTCCTGGAAGACCTTGAACTCCAGAAGAACCGCCTGCAGGAGTTGGCAGGCACCTATTTCGGCGGGCAACTCACGGTACACCTGGAACCGGTGGCCCCGGAAGAGCCAGGAGCCAACGGGAGCAGGGAGCGGGAGGAGATCGACGCAAGAAACCGGAAAAGGCAGGAAGCCCTGCACTCGCCGATCCTGCAGAAAGTCCTGGATCTTTTTGATGGCGCAGAAGTGCGCGAAATCATATCGAAATAATCGACCGCGACGGCGGTAGAGGAGCATGCATGTCCAACAACTTCGGCAACATCGTGAAGCAGGCGAAGAAAATCCAGGAAAAAATGGCCAAACTCCAGGAAGAGCTTGCCCTGAGAACCGTGGAGGCCAGCGCCGGCGGAGGAATGGTTACGGTGGTCGTGAATGGCCGGAACGAACTGTTGTCCATCCGGATTGAGCGGGACGTCGTCAATCCGGACGACCTGGAGATGCTGCAGGATCTAATCCTGGCCGCCGTCAACGAGGGGATGCGGAAATCCCAGGAGATGATGGCGACGGAGATGTCCAAGATCACGGGCGGCTTCAATATCCCGGGGATGGCCTGAGCGGGAACGTCCATGAACGGTTATGCACCTCCCATCCGCCGCCTGATCGAGGAGCTGTCCCGCTTCCCCGGTATCGGGGAAAAGACGGCCACCCGCCTGGCCACCTTCATTATCCGCGGATCCCGCGAAGACGCCCAGAGGCTGGCAGAGAGCATCATCGACGTCAAGCGGAAGATCCACCTGTGTTCCGTCTGTTTTCACCTCTCCGAGGGAGACGTCTGTCCCATCTGCGCCGATTCTTCCCGGGACCGGGGCACCGTCTGCGTCGTTGAGGAACCGGATGCGCTGATCGCCATCGAGGAGAGCCAGAGCTACCGAGGCACGTATCACGTCCTGCACGGGGCGCTGGCGCCCCTGGACGGAGTCGGGCCGGAACAGCTCCGTCTCCAGGAATTGCTTGAGCGCATCGTCCGGGGAGGGGTCCGGGAGGTGATCCTGGCCACCAATCCCAACGTCCAGGGTGAATCGACAGCCCTTCTGATCACGAAAATGCTCCGTCAGACGGACGTGACGATCACCCGGATCGCTCAGGGGGTTCCCGTCGGTGGCGAGCTGAAGTACGCGGACCGGATGACGCTGGGGAAAGCCCTGGAATTTCGAAGGGGGATGTAGGTCGGCGATGGCACAGGTTCGCGAGATTCCATGCCGGGAAATCACAGAGGCGGTCCGCCGCCTGTTCATAGAGGCCAACACGGAGCTTCCCGCGGATCTCATCAGGACGGTCCGGGATGCCCGGGAGCGGGAGACATCGTCCGTGGCCTCCTCGATTCTCGACCGAATCCTGGAAAATGCCGATGTGGCCTGCCGGGAAAAACTGCCTCTCTGCCAGGATACGGGACTGGCTATTGTCTTTGCGGAAATCGGGCAGGATGTACACGTAGTGGAAGGTGATTTCCAGTCGGCTATCCGGGAGGGCGTCCGGCAGGCCTACCGGGACGGATACCTGAGAAAATCGGTCTGCGATCCCCTTTCCAGGACCAACACGGGTGACAATACACCGGCGATACTTCACACGGAGATTGTGCCGGGAAACCGGATCCGCCTCATCGCCATGCCGAAGGGGGGGGGAAGCGAGAACATGAGCGGCGTTTCCATGCTTCTCCCGGCAGCGGGATGGGAGGGAATCCGTCAGCACGTATTGCAGAAGGTGGCGGAGGGGGCGGCCAATGCCTGCGCCCCGGTCCTGGTCGGTGTCGGAATCGGAGGCGCAATGGAAACAGCGATTACCCTTGCCCGGACAGCTCTATTGAGGACCATCGGAGAGCCGAACGGCTCGGATGAGCGTCTCCGTGACCTGGAACAGGTTCTTTTGGCGGACATCAATGCACTGGGGATCGGTCCCCAGGGGCTCGGTGGCAGAACTACCGCCCTGGCCGTTCACGTGGAAATGGCGCCCTGCCACATCGCGTCGCTGCCCGTCGCCTTCCAGCTTCAATGCCACGCGGTGAGACACCGGGAGGCGATTCTCTGATGGCGTCGGCATCCGTCATATCGCTCTCGACTCCCCTGACCGCCGGGGTGTGCACCCGACTCTCAGCCGGGGATCGGATCCTGTTGAGCGGGTCTGTGCTGACCGCAAGGGATGCCGCGCATCGCCGCTTTGTGGAGGCCTTGCGGAGGGGGGATCCTCTTCCCGTCTCTCTGGATGAGGAAACGATATTCTACGCGGCCCCGACGCCCACACCGTCCGGAAGGATCATCGGATCCATCGGACCCACGACGAGCGGCCGCATGGATCCTTATACGCCGGCTTTACTGAAAGCCGGTCTCCGGGGAATGATCGGGAAGGGAAGGCGCTCCCGGGAGGTTGTGGAAGCCATCCGGGAAAGGCGGGCAGTTTATTTTGCAGCCATTGGGGGCATTGCCGCCGTAACGTCACAATGTGTCCGGAGCGTTTCGCTTGTGGCTTATGAAGACCTGGGACCGGAGGCGGTGCTCCGGCTCGAGATTGAAGACTTTCCCCTCGTAGTCGTCAACGATGCCGCAGGGGGGGACCTCTATGAAATGGTTCTTTCGGTATCCCCGGCGGGTGGATAAAAATATCTTGACAAAACGAGTACCAGAGAATAGTCTCCGTAATTCGCGTTTGACAGGTGAATGACGCGGATTTCCCCGGGAGCCGGGCGATTAGGAAGTTCTCTTTGAAAATCTGTTAGTTGTGTTGGCTGGCGTAGCTCAATGGTAGAGCAGCTGATTTGTAATCAGCCGGTTGCGGGTTCAAATCCCATCGCCAGCTCCAGATAGCATAAGATATTGGAGGGGTTCCCGAGCGGTCAAAGGGAGCAGACTGTAAATCTGCCGGCGGAGCCTACGGAGGTTCGAACCCTCCCCCCTCCACCATTTCGTTCTCAAAGCGGGAGTAGCTCAGTGGCTAGAGCGTCAGCCTTCCAAGCTGAGGGTCGCGG
>CAZODI010000082.1:0-9263 GCA_964578535.1 uncultured Syntrophaceae bacterium | reverse complement strand
AAAGAAAGGGCTGCAGGCCATTGGTGGTCTGCAGCCCTTTCTTATGCCGGCCGCGCCACGGGACGCAGCGTGGCGGCGGGCGTTGATGGACGGGGCCGCAACGTTTCTTCGATGGATCGTTAATCATTTGTTGCTGTGATTTCAATCGGATGTGCCGGAACCATGAAAATTCTATTCCTGCAGGAGAAATTTCATGTGGTTTCTCACCGCCCCAGCCTTACCATCCACCCGTCAATGTAGGCGGCAACCTCCTGCCAGCCCGGTTCGGCGATGAGGAAGTGGTCCCGGCCGGGGAACACGCGGTACATGGATACTTTCCCGTATTTGCGATGGATCTTCTGCACGATGGAAGGGGGCAGGAGGCGGTCCTCCTCCGCGGCGATGGTCAGGACCGGGCAGGTCACCTTCGATTCGTCCACCTGTGTGGCCTTGGTGGTGTCGAGGAACCAGAAGCTGATCTCCAGGGCCGCCTTCGGAGATTCGTAGGTCAGTTTTTCGAATATCCGTTTCCGCTGATTTTCCGGCACGCGGTGGAAGGAGGAGTATACCGCCCCCTCGAAGGTCGGGCGGATCGGCTCTTTCCAGGAGCCCCAACGCCCCATGTTCATCCAGGCGCTCTTGAAGCCGGTCCAGGACAGGGGGTTGACGCCCCGGGGAAAGGCAGGCGCCACGAGGACCGCCGCCTTCGCCACACCCCTGCTCGCCAGGATCTGGGCGATGAGGCCGCCCATGGAGTGGCCGATGATGACCGGCTTGGTTGGGAGGGCCCGGATCTCCTTTTCCACGTCCGCCGCATAATCCAGGACGCCCGTGTCCGTGAGCCGGGGATCCGGCGGGGAGGTCAGGGGGATGTCGTGGTAACGGAGGGTCGGGGTGACGACTTGATAGCCCTGTGCCTCGAAGTAGCTCCGGAAGGAATCCCAGCACCAGGGGCCGGCAAACATGCCGTGAATCATGACGAGGATCGGCTTCTCACCCCGTATCTTGCTCGCGGTGTCCGCGGCGGCCTGTGCCGGGGCTGCGAAGATCAGCAGGGCGATCAGGATTGCCAGGGCACCGTTCGCAACGCGTTTCATGTCTTTCTCCAGGTGAGGTCCCGCAGGATTCCGTGTCCAGTGGAACGGGGAACAGGAAGGATCAGCCGGCGGTCCAGGCGTACATCAGGATCGCCGCCGCCTGCGGCAGGCTGAGCGATTCGGCGTCGCCCTTCCCGGGGATCGTCCAGCGCTCGTCCGCCAGGGCCAGGAGATCATCCGGCAGGCCGTGGCTCTCACTCCCCAGGAGGATCGCCGCCACTCCGCCCGCGTGCGGGGGCATGCCGCCCGCGGCGACGGCCGCCGCCACCGGCCCGTGTTTCTTCAGGGCCGGGATCGCCTCCCGGAGATCCACGTCTTCCAGGATATTCAGGTGGAACAGGCTCCCCATGGAGGCCCTCACCGCCTTCGGGTTCGTCGGGCTGACCGATCCCGGGTCCAAGAGGATCGTCCCGATCCCGAACCAGTGGGCCGTCCGGATGAGGGCGCCCAGGTTGTTCGGGTTGTTCACTTCGTGGAGGCAGAGGATGGGGCCGCTCTCCCGCGAAAGGACCGCCGCCGGCTCCTCCCGCTCGGCAACGGGGACGACGGCCAGAATACCCTCGGGCTGGACGTCCTGGCTCAGTCCCTTCCAGTCTTCCTCCCTCACCGCATAGACGGAGGCCCTTTCGGCCAGGGAGTCCAGCAGGGACGGCCAGGACTCCCCGCGATCCCTCCGGACCAGGAACGCCTCGACAGGCCGGGCGCTTCGCAAGAGCTCCCGGACCACCTTCATGCCCTCCGCCAGGAACAGGCCTTCCCGCCGCCGGTATTTCTCCAGGCGGAGCTTCCGCCAGGCCTGGATCTCGGATCGCGAGGGGGCTGGAAAGTGCTCGGTCAAGGTCGAATCCTCCGGTTATGCCGGCGGGTGCCTGCCGTCCATGGACACGCCGGTGTCTCCCTCCTCGACCGGCTTGGGCCACAGGACGGAGGTCAGGATGGCCGTGATCAGGACGCCGACGATCACCCCGAGGGAGACGAAGACGGGGATCTTCACCAGGTGTGACAGGAGCATCTTGACTCCCACGAAGGACAGGATGACCACCAGGCCCCAGTGGAGATAGTGGAAGATCCGCATCAGGCCGGAGAGGGCGAAGAAAAGGGACCGGAGGCCCAGGATGGCAAAGACGTTGGACGTGTAGACGATGAAGGGGTCCGTCGTGATGGCCAGGACCGCCGGGATGGAGTCGACGGCGAAGAGGATGTCCGTCGTCTCCAGGGCCAGGACCACGGCGAAGAGCGGCGTGGCGTGGCGGACGCCGTCTTTGACCAGGAAGAAGCGCCCCCCGTCGTAAGAGTTGTCCACCGGCATGATCCTGCGGAGACCCTTCAGGACGGGGTTCTTCTCCGGGTGGACCTCCCGGTCCTTGCTCACGGCCATCTTGGCCGCGGTGAAGATCAGGAACAGGCCGAAGACGTAGATGACCCACTCGAATCGCTCGATGAGGGCGACGCCGGCGAAGATGAAGACGGCCCGGATCACCAGGGCCCCGAGGATTCCCCAGAAGAGGGCCTTGTGCTCGTACTGGGGGGGGACCTGGAAGTACCCGAAAATCATGAGGAAGACGAAGAGATTGTCGACGCTCAGCGAATACTCGATGAGGTAGCCCGCCAGGAACTCCAGGGCCTTGTGGTGCCCCTCGAACCAGTAGACACCCCCGCAGAACAGCATGGCCAGGGTGACCCAGAAGCCGGTCCACAGGAGGGCCTCCTTGACGTTGACCACGTGGGCCTTCCGGTTGAAAACACCCAGGTCCAGGGCCAGGAAAACGAGAACGAGAATGGCGAAAACAATCCAGCCGACCACAGTGACAGTCATTTCTTCCTACCTCGGTTGTGCTTCCGGAGAACCGGCACGGACGGTGTGCCCTGCGAACTGGGAGAGGTTGTGGATGATGCCCTTCTCCCGGCGAAAGCCGAGGCCGCAGGGCTCCCAGGAGAAGAAGACCCCCGCCTGGTAGAGACGGCCTTCGCCGTCGGCGGGCAGGTCCGCGAACTCCTGGTAAATGGAGCGGTACGATACATAATCCCCGTCCCTTCTGTCCAGTTCATTTCCGGATTGGTCGAGGATCCGCACGTTGTCCCCCTCCCGGCTGAAGGTTTTCTTCTCCACGCAGGTCTTTCCGCGGAGCGGATTGAAGGATGTCTCCAGGAGGAGCGGGTGGTCCGGGAACAGGTCCCAGAGGACCTTCAGGATCCCCTTCGACTGGAAGAGGAGCGAGTAGGGCGGGTTCAGGAGGATGACCCTGTCGCGCCGGAGGAGGCCCGTCAGCATCTCCGCCAGCTCCGGCTCCTCCAGGGCGATGTACTCGTAGGGAAGGAGCTTGTACCAGAAATCGAAGCGGTCGCCCGCCGGATTGTAGATTCCCTCGTCATCGAAGAACACGTCGTGGGCATACTCGAAACCGGTGATGAAGCCCGCTTCGTAGGCCATCTCCTCCAGGAGGCGGGTCGTGTTCTCGTCTTCGAGGCCCAGGTCCAGGCAGGAGAAGAGGGCGCAGGGGATGGGTGCGTCGGGTCCGGCGAAGGCCGGGTGGAGGTTGCGCATCCGGATGAATGATTCCTGCAGGGTCTCGTAGAGGCGGTTGAACTGCCGCTCTTCGTCGATGCCGTTGTGGCGGAGGATCATCCACTGGATCAGGGCGGTTTCGAAGATCATCGAGGGCGTGTCGGCGTTGAACTCGATGAGCTTGATGGGCTTTCCGTCCAGCCCGCCGGCGAGGTCGAAGCGCCCCAGGAGGTGGAAATGGCGGTCGTCCTCCCAGCTGAGCCGGATCATCTCCACCAGGTTTTCCGGGATGTCCAGGAGGTCGAAGAGACCGTGATCGATGACGTGCTGGGCCGCCTGAACGTAGAGACCGTAGAGCTCCTCCGCTGCCCGGTAGTAGGCTTCCCCCTCTTCCTCCGTTACCTGGACCAGTTCCTCCGCCACGTAGTCCAGGTTGTCGGGAGACTGGTACCAGTAGAAGCCCACCTTTTCGAAGATGGACGGTGGAATGGGGTTCACCTGCAGGAGATGCACGGCCTTCAGCCCGAGAAGCTCCGGAAGCTGCTCGTCATCCGGGAGAAAAACCCGGCCTTCCGGACACCCGGCGAGGTCGACGTGTAACGGCGGTTTCCGTAGCTGTATCCGTAATAGCGGCTTCCGTACCAGTAGCTTCTTGTGGGATTGCCCGACTGCCTTTCCTCTTCCTTGAGGCGCTCCTCCAGGGGCAGGCGGCTGGCGAGGCTCTGCTGGTAGACCGCTTCGTTTGCGTACACAAAGGGGTTCGGGGACGTGGTCTTGCCCATCATGTACCCCAGGAGGCCCGCCGACAGGACGGTCCCCAGGCCAAGCATATTCCGCTCCTGGCCTGCCCCGTCCATGAGGCTGCGGACCTTGTCCTCCGGCAGGGTCTCGCTGGTTCCGTCCCGCCGCTTCACGACCACGCCCGTGGTGCTGCTGGGGTATTCGTTCACGATCTTGTAGTCCCCCGGCGCCGTTTCCTCGATCTGGGTCATGACGCCGGCCTTCCGTTCCTGCATGACGTTTCCGTCCGTGCCGCCGGTCGTCGTGACCGGCGCTTCATCACACCCCGTGAGCAGGGTGTGGGCCAGGAAAAAGACGCCCCCGGCGATGACTCGGCTTTTGCGTCCCGGTTGTTTCATGGCTTCCTCCCGATCCCGGTCAAACGATCATGCGGCTGATGACGACGGCAAGGGCGATGACGAGGCCCTGCACCAGGAGGGCCGCGGCGGTGTTCCCCGCCTGGATCTGGTCCTCCAGTTTCGTCTTCGGGAGGAAGATCCAGTCGGAAACCTTCTGGAAAATCAGGAGGAACAGCATGCCCGAGGCGGCGCTGATGAGAAACCAGCCCAGGCTCTCGGCCCAGCCGGTGAAGTCTCCGGCGATGCTCGATCGCAGGATGATGCTGTAGGCCACGAGCAGCCCCGCCACGGTGATCCCGGCGCTGAGGTTGCCCTCCCGCAGGCAGGCCGCCGTGCGGAACCGGTAGATCCGCTGGTGCATGAAGACCGCCAGGTACAGGAAGAGCTGGCCCAGCCCGAAAAACGCCATGGCCGAAAGGATGCCCCCGACCTCTCCGGCGAATGCGCCGTTCAGCAGGATCCCTGTGGCGATGAAGCTGCCCGCCTCGACGATCCCCGTCGGTACGTTCCCCGCCTTGATCAGGTCGTTGTTGCGGATGCCCGGCACGAGGATGCGGTCGTTGAGGAGATGGGCCGCGAAGAAGAGGACCGTCGTGATGGCGCCGTCGGTGAGAAAAACCACCAGGTCCGCCCTCCGGAGCCCCCCCTGGAAGACCCCCGCCAGGGCGGTGCAGATTCCCACGTAGAGGCCGAACCGGCGGAGCGCCACGGCCGTGTTCGCCTCCTTCTCCACGGCGAGATCGTCGTCGAATTTCGTGAGGACGTCGGCGATCCGCTTGGAAAGGTAGAGAAATGCCAGGATGAGCGCCATGTACACCACAATCATGCCGTATCGTTCCATCGTTCGCTCCTTGTCGGAAAGTCCGTTCCGCCGCAAGCGGCGGACCGGGCGCTTTTACGGATCGGTCAGAGCTTTCGGAGCAGCCCCTGGGCGGCGATGTGGATCGGGTCCCAGGCGCCGCCGAAGGGCGGAGAGTAGGCCAGGTCGAGGTACGCCACGTCCTCCAGGGACATGCCCGCCCAGAGGGCCGCCGAGAGCGTATTGACGCGGCTCACCGCACCCGCCTCCCCGACCGCCTGGACCCCCAGGAGTTTTCCGGTACCCCGGTCCGCTGTGAGCTTCAGGCCCACTCTCTTTGCCGTGGGCATGGATCGGGCCGCACTGTTTCCCCAAAGGATGGTGCTGACGGGATGGAAGCCCGCGGCGGTCGCCTCCCGCTCGCTCAATCCCGCGGCGGCTGCCTCCAGGCCGAAGATCTTGAAGGACTGGGCTCCCACGATGCCGGGAAAGGTCATGGGGTCTCCGCCGATGTTGCTGCCGGCCACGCGGCCCTGCTTGTTGGCGATGTCGCCGAGGGGAATGTTGACCCAGCGGCCGCTCACCCGGTGGTAGGACTCGCAGCAGTCCCCCGCTGCGTAGACGTTTTCCGCACAGGTGCGCTGGGCGAAGTTGACGGCGATGGCCCCCGACGGTCCGAGGGTGATGCCTGACTCCCGGGCCAGGTCGACGTCCGGTCGGACCCCCAGGGCAAGGAGGATGATGTCCGCTTCCAGGGGGCCGGCGCTTGTGTTGAGGCGGTTTCGGCAGTCCGATCCGGGTTCGATGGACGTGACGCGTGTGTTCGGCAGGAAGGCCACGCCATGGCGCTCCATTTCCTCCAGGATCGGACGTGACAGCTCGGGATCCCAGCGGGCCGCCGGCAGGGTGCCGCGGTGGACCATGGTCGTTTCGATGCCCGCCTCGCGGAAGGCCTCAGACATCTCCAAGCCGATGAAGCCGGCGCCGATGATGACGGCCCTCCGGCAGGGGGTGTCCTGAAGAAGCTGCTTGATGCGGATGGCGTCGCTCAGGCCCTTGAGGACAAAGACACCCTCGCGGTCCTCTCCGGGCATCCCCGGTGTGAAGGCCCTGGTTCCGGTACCGAAGACGAGGAAATCGAAAGGCAGCTTTTTCCCGTCTTCCGTGAGCACTGCCTGCTCCTTGATGTCCACGGTTCCCACCCGGGTTTCCGTGAAGACTTCGATTCCCGTCTCCCGAAACTTCTCCGGGGTCCGGGCCACCAGCTTCCGACTGTCCTTGATTACATCGCCGATGTAATAGGGCATCGGTCAGGCGGCGGTGGATGTGTAGGCCGTCCGCTCGATGATGGTGACGGTCAGGTCCGGATCCTTCCTCCGGGCCTCCGCCGACGCGGATGCGCCCCCGGCGCCCCCTCCGATCACGACCATGTTCTTGCCCATCCTGAAGCCTCCTTTCGGGTTACCGATTTCGCTCCGTTGCGGTCTTGCGCATCCAGAAGACTGCCAGTCCCGCCCCGATCATGAGCAGGCACAGGATCTGGCCCATGCTGAGGGAAAGCCAGAGAAGCCCAAGCTGGGCGTCGGGCTCCCGGTAAAACTCGATGACGAACCGGATGAGGCCGTAGCCGATCAGATACATGGACAGCAGAAAACCGTCAAAGGGGCTTTTCCGGCGGATCGCCCAGAGGACCACAAAGAGGACGATGCCTTCGAAAAGGGCCTCGTAAAGCTGGGAGGGATGGCGAAGCTGTCCCGTCGGATCGAGGGGAAAGTACATTCCCCAGGGCATGGTCGTGGCTCTTCCCCAGAGCTCGCCGTTCAGGAAATTCCCGAGCCGGCCGAAGGTGTAGCCCAGCGGAACGGTCGGGCAGATCAGGTCCGCCATGTTCCAGAAGGCGATGCCGTTGCGCCGGCAGAACCAGACGGCCGCCAGAACCACTCCCACGAGTCCGCCGTGGAACGACATGCCGCTGATGCCGACGAAGCGGATCCCGTTTCCGAATTCAAAGGGCAGGAAGATCTCCAGGGGATGTCCCAGGTAGTAATCCAGGTTGTAGAACAGGACGTAACCGAGGCGGCCGCCCAGGATCAGGCCGAGAATGATCCAGATGAAGAGGTCCTGGATCGTCTCCGGCGTGTAGGGGTATTTTTCCTGCCGGATTCTCCGGACCACCAGGAAATAGGTGAGGCCGAAAGCCGCCAGGTACATCAGGCTGTACCAGCGGAGCTGGAAGGACCCGATCTGGAAGAGGAAGGGACTGATGTGGCTGGGGAGGTCCGCCCAGCCGCCCGGATGGTCCATGGGGTCTGCTTTCTCCCGCCTGCATCCCTTTGGAGCCGGCGGGGATTGGGGAATTGTCCGTGCCCGGTGGCCGGCCCTTCGAAGACCCGGCCGACGCCGCCGATGATACACGGGCAGTCTCTTACCACAGCGGGCGGTCCCTGTGCAACGGAAGTCCTTGAAACCGGGGTGTATTGACAGGGGGCGGCGCCTTCTGTATCGTGGCTCCGGCCGGGGCGGAGCGGACCGCCGCCATCCGGGCGTACCCTGCCGCGCGTCGTCCGGTCCCGATTCTGCGTCGCATGCATCGAAACGGAGGCTTTATGAAGTGGGGGATCCTGATTTTTCCGAACGTCGAGGAACTCGATTTCGCGGGTCCCTGGGAGATCCTCGGCATGTGGGGCAAGTTCGCCGGAGGGCCGGATACCCGGCTGATTGTCACCGAGACGTCCGGGCCGGTCACCTGCGCCAAGGGCCTGACCGTCCTCCCGCACGTTTCTTTCGCGGACTGCCCGCCGCTGGATGGTCTCCTGGTTCCCGGGGGCGAGGGAACGCGCCGGGAGGTGGACAATCCGGCCCTGATCGACTTCATCGCCGCACAGGCAAAATCGTGCCGGGCCGTCCTCTCTGTCTGTACCGGCTCCTTTCTGCTGCATCGAGCCGGTCTCCTGAACGGCCGGAAGGCGACGACCCATTGGGGCTCCCTGGAGCGGCTGCGGAAACTGGGAGACGTGCACGTCGAGGAAGAGCGGTTCACCCGCGACGGCAACGTCTGGACCGCCGCCGGCGTGTCCGCCGGGATCGACATGATGCTTGCCTTTATCGCCGAGACGGCGGGGGAGAAGGCCGCGGGCGTCGCCCAGTTCGCCGCCGAGTATTACCCGCTCTGCCGATCTTACGGAGACTTTCATGCGCGCCCGGAAGCGCCGGCGTACCTGAAAAGAGGGCGCTGAGACAGTCGGGCAGCGGCCGTCGCCGGGATCTCCCGGTGTGGTCATATCCATCGATTATTCAAGGCATGCAGACGCCGGCTCGTTGAGGCACGCCGCCGGAATGCATGCCCCGGGGGATCGTATGAAGCAGTGGATATTTCTCTCGATCGCCATTGTGAGCGAGGTGGTGGCCACCTCGGCCCTGAAAAGCAGCGAAGGGTTTACAAGGCTCCTGCCATCGCTGCTTGTTGTTGCGGGCTACGGCGCCGCTTTCTATTTCCTGTCCCTGACGCTTCGGACGATTCCGGTGGGGATTGCCTATGCGGTGTGGTCGGGGGTCGGCATGGTGCTGATTTCCGTGGTGGCCTGGCTGTTCCTGGACCAGAAGCTCGACGCCCCGGCGATTGCGGGAATCGTCCTGATTGCGGCGGGGGTTATTGTCATGAACATCTTTTCGAAAGCGGTGGTGCATTAGACGGCTGTTGAAAACGGGCCGTCTGCGTCGTTCCCCTCGCCCTTCGCCGCTCA
>CAZODI010000081.1:0-9635 GCA_964578535.1 uncultured Syntrophaceae bacterium | reverse complement strand
GCCGGAAGACCGGCCGCGGATTCTACGACTACGCGAAATAAGGCCGTGCGTCGCTCGGGACCGCCCGCGGAGCCGTCAACGGCGCTTCGGCCGTGACGGCCTGAGCGGTCCGGTGTATTCCATATCCGGGATCAAACAGGCGGATGGTTTTTCTTCCCTCCTTTTCCATCCGCCTGTTCCCGGTTTACCCTCCGGAGGGCCGCAGGCACGAAGTTGCCGGGAAGAAGAAAGTCACCGGGGAGGACGTCCCGCGCTTCATGGACATGGCCCTGCGCGACGCCCATGCCTACCGGGAGCTGATCGGGTCCTGCCTGGACATGGAAAACGGCGACGTCGAGCGGGCAACGGCGACCATGGTGCGGGTCGAATACGACGAGAAGGAATCCGTCTACCGGGAGAGAAACGCCTGCGTGGCGAACGTGACGGCCCAGGTGAAGGCCGTCGCGGTCCTGAGGGGAAGGATCGACAACGGATCGCCGGGAACGATTCCGGCGGGCGATTCACACAGACGATCCGGTTCTTATTGTGACCCTGTTCGGCAGCCTGAACAAGAATGGAGGGAGCAGTATGAACGTCGACAGAGCGAAGCTGAAGGCCGCCTGGAATGAATTCGTTGCCACCGGTGCCGTGAGCGGAAGGGCCGTCCGGGACGAAATCCTCCTGTCCTGGCAGCGATGCAGGGCCAACGGGCTCGATCCGCGGTCCGAGACGGTACCGGGCAATCTGACGGAAACGGAAAAAGAGAATGTCCTGAAGGCGAACAGGGTCCTGATCGATGCGGCCCGCCCCTTCCTGGAGGGCCTTTCCAGGCTCATCAGCGGGCTGCAGATGGTCCTCTTCCTCACCGACCGCAACGGGTTCATCCTGGATTCCATCGGGGAGGGGGAGATCTGGGAATATTGCCGGAAGAACAATGCCGTCATCGGCAACTGCTTCAGCGAGGCGAACTTCGGGACGACCGCGCCCAGCCTCGCCTTGAAATTGGGCAAACCTTGCCAGATCGCCGCCGAGGAGCACTACCTTCAGGTGATCCAGCTGGCAAGCTGCGCGGCTGCTCCCATCCTCGACAAGTTCAACAACATCATTGGAACCCTGGACATCACCTCAACCTACGAGTCCGCCCAGAGGCACCCGCACACGTTCGGGATGATCGTCGCCGCAGCCAGGGCCATCGAAAATCAGTTGCGTGTGACGGAGGAGCTGCGTGCCACGGAGATCGCCTCGCAATACCTGAGATCTGCCATGGAGACCATGGCGGACGGCCTCGTCATCCTCGACGAGAAGGGCAATGTCACTCATATCAACAGGGCGGCGGAACGGATCCTGTCCGTCCGGTCCGTTCCGGCCTGCGGAAAGAACATCCGCTCGATTCTGGAGGACGGGGAGATTCTGGACGCCATCGAAACGGACAGGCCGCTCGACGATCACGAGATCATCCTGGGGAAGCCGGGGCGGCGGGAACGGTGTCTCCTGACCCTCCATCCGATCGTCGATCCGGGTTCCCGGAAGATTGGAAGCCTGATCGTCCTGAGGGAATTCAAGAAGGTTCAGAGCCTGGTGAAACAGGTTGCCGGGTTTGACGCCCGGTACCGGTTTTCCGATATCTGGGGGACGGGGAGGGGCATCCGGAAAACCATCGCCCTGGCGAAGCGGGTCGCCGGGAGCGGCTCCAATGTCGTGATCTGCGGAGAGTCCGGAACTGGGAAGGAAATGCTGGCGCAGAGCATCCACAACCATGGGTCGCGATCCGGGGGACCGTTCCTCGGCCTGAACTGCTCCGCGATCCCCAATGAACTCATTGAAAGCGAGTTGTTCGGGTACGAGGCTGGAACGTTCACGGGCGCCCTGGCCTCGGGAAAGCCGGGCCGATTCGAGCTTGCCAACGGGGGGACCCTGTTTCTCGACGAAGTCAACGGCATGTCCCTGGACATGCAGGCGAAACTCCTGCGAGTCCTGGAAGAGAGGAAGTTCCTGCGGCTGGGCGGGAAGCATTGCATTCCCCTCGAGGCTGCGATCATTGCCGCATCGAACCGGCCCCTCGAAGAGGAGGTCGAAAAGGGCAATTTCAGAAGCGATCTGTACTACCGGCTGAACGTCGTCGAGATCGACATTCCTCCGCTGCGGGAGCGCAGGGAGGACATCGAGACCCTGATCGGCAACTTCATGGAGGAAATCGGCAACCGGCTCAAGAAGGACGTTACGGAGATCACCCCGGAAGCGATGGATTACCTGAAGAACCAGCCCTGGCCGGGCAACGTGAGGCAGCTGAAAAACTGGATCGAGCGGGCGATCACCCTCGCGGAGGGAACCGTTCTCTCCCTGGAGGATTTTGCCCGTGAACAGGATGCCGGAAAGACTGCGGGGAGAGAAAAGAAAGACCCGCCAGTCGCGCAGAAGACGTATGCCATCCGGCTGTCAGACGTTGAAAGCACCATGATTCGGACCGCCCTGGAGGAAAGTGAAGGAAACGTTTCGGGGGCGGCCAGGAAACTCGGGATATCCCGGGACACACTGTATCGAAAGATGAAGAAGTACGACATGACCGTTCAGAAGTCTGTCGAATGATCGGACACCTGCCTTACGGCAAGGCACCTGTATGGTTATGATGCAGGTGCCTTGCCGCCTCTGTCTCCCCTTTTTCAGCTTGCCAGCCCTCGAATCCTTTCCGGAAGAAGACCCTCACCCCCATTCCCCGATCCATAACTTTTTAATATCACGATCGTTCATGATGATCCGTCCCCGGCCGGAGGCCGACCGAAAGCATGGCTCCCGCATTTCCGAGCGTCCGGCACGGTCGGTGCAATGAAGGCTCGTGTTCCGAGCGGGCGACCGCCGCGGGGCATTGCAAATACCAGGAAGGAGGGGAAATCCGCATGAGCCGGATCTTCAGAAACGTTGCATTGCACAACATGGATTTCCAATGGTGGAATCCGACCCGGATCATCTTCGGAAACGGCAAGGTCCGCGACCTGGCCGACGACCTTGGTCTGGACTGGCAGTTCGAGGGCAGGAGCCGCGCCTGTGTCGTTACGGATCAGGGCGTCAAAGGGGCGGGGCTCCTGGACTACCTGCTGGATGCCCTGAAGGGAAGCGCGATCGAGGTGGCCGCTGTCTTCGACCGGGTACTGGAGGAGGCGGACCGGGAGCAGGTGTACGAGATTGCAAACGTCGCGGCGGACGCCGGGGCCGATTTCTGGATCGCCCTCGGCGGAGGATCGGTGATGGATGCCTGCAAGGCCGCCGCCGTTCTCGAATCGAACGGCGGCGAGCTGGAGGATTATGTCGGCCTCTACCTGGTCTCGGCGGAGACAAAACCGATCATCTGCATTCCCACCACCGCCGGCACCGGTTCGGAAGTGACCTGGGGGGCCGTCGTGATGGATCGGGCGCAGAAGAAGAAGCTGATCATCGGCGACTACAAGTTCATCCCCAAGCTCGCGGTGCTGGACCCGGAGCTGACGAAGAGCCTGCCGCGGCATCTCGTGGCGGCCACGGCCCTGGACGCCCTGACCCATTCCATTGGGGCGCTGGCGTCCGGCGACCGGCAGGACCTGTCCAATGCCATTGCCTTCCGGGCGGTCGAGATGATCGCGGACAACGTCGAGGAAGCATGGAACACGAACGGGGAGAACCTCGATGTCCGGTCCAAGATGCTCATCGCGTCCTGCATGGCGGGCATCGCCTTCCAGACCGCCCTCCCTGGGGCGGACCACGGGATCGGCCACACGGCCGGCGCCCTGCATCATCTCCACCACGGGTTGGCCGTGGCGATCGCCAACCTCTACGTCATGGAATTCAACATGAAGGAGGTGCCGCATGTCTATGCCACGGTGGCAAGGGCGCTGGGCGTGAAGGACGACGGCTTGCCGGATGAAGTCCTGGGGATGAAGGCGATCGAGCGGCTCCGGGAGCTCTACGCCCGGGTGGGGGTGAAGCTCTATTACAGAGACTACGGGTTTCCAACGGACGAGGCGACCGTCGAGGCCCTGATCGAGCAGAGCATGGACGATGCCTGCATGGCGTTCAATCCCGTCGGCATCAGCAGGACCCCGGCCTTCGAGACACTCGTGCGTAAGTGCATCGGGATCTGAGGAGTCGCTCCGGGGAGAGAAATCAGACCACCGCTCCGCATCGGGCGATGGGGAAGGCAGTAAACAAAAATCCAAAGGAGGATCATGGAATGGTTACGTATTACGGAAAGGCATGGCTCGAAGCCTGCCGGAAAAACCTGAACGAATCGGCTGAACATTTGAAGAAGGCCGCCAAGCTGAGCGGGAAATTCATGTTCCGGGTCTGGGACGGACCGGACGGGAAGGATCGGATTGCCGTCTGGGACTTTGCGAACGGCAAATGCACAAGTGTGAGGTTCGAGGCGAAACCCGCACCGTGGAAGGAATTGAGGGAAGCCCCTTACGACGACTCGTACGTGACGCGGTTTTCCTGTCCGTTCGACATGATGGCCAGGCTCAACCGGGGGGAGATGAGCCCGCTCAAGGCCCTGGCTTCCCCGGAATACAAGGTCGAGGGCAAGAAGACGCAGCTGTTCAAGATGATGCCGGGCCTCAACTCGTGGAACGAGCACAACGCGAAGGTGAATTGCAACTACGAATTCTCGAAGACGGACGATGACGGCACGGCGGTCTGAAAGGAGGTTTTGTTTCTATGAACAATCCGGCTGATACCGGCTACAGGCTGTTCATCGGCGGCGAGTGGGTCGACGGGGTCGAAGGCGGCCTGCTGGAGTCCCGCTGTCCTGCAAACGGGGAGCTGCTCTCGACTTTTGTCGATGCCGCCGCAGCGGACGTGGACCGCGCCGTCCAGGCCGCCCGGAAGGCACACGACAACTGGAAGGATGTCTGTGCGGCCGATCGGGCCGCCATGCTGATGGAGATCGCCAGGCTGATCGACGAGCACGGCGACCACCTGGCGGAAATCGAGTCCCTCGATACGGGGAAGGCCATCCGCGAGCCCTCCTGGATCGACATCCCCTTCGGTGCGGACCAGTTCCGCTACATGGCGGGCGCCGTCCGGACGGAAGAGGGCCGGGCGGTCATGATCGACCAGACGACCCTGAGCCTCGTGCTCCGGGAGCCCATCGGCGTCGTGGGGCTCATCGTGCCCTGGAATTTTCCGTTTGCCCTGGCGACCTGGAAACTGGCGCCGGCGCTGGCGGCGGGAAACACCGTCGTCATCAAGCCGTCGTCGGAGACGTCCCTGAGCCTCCTGGAACTGGCGAAGCTCATGGAGCAGGTCCTGCCGCCGGGGGTCGTCAACGTGGTCACCGGGCGGGGATCGACGACGGGCAATTCCCTCCTGGCTCATGAGGGCATCCGGAAGATCTCCTTCACCGGCTCGACCGAGGTCGGCCTGGCCGTCGCCGGGGCCGCGGCGAACAGGCTCATTCCGGCGACGCTCGAACTGGGCGGCAAGTCCGCCAATATCTTCTTTCCGGACTGCAACTGGAAGAAGGCCGTCGAAGGGGCGGCCCTGGGGATCCTGTTCAACGTCGGGCAGGTCTGCTGTGCGGGATCGAGAGTCTTTGTGCATGAAGACATCTACGACCGCTTCCTGGCGGACTGCGTGGAGACGTTCGAAAACGTCATTCTCGGGATGCCCTGGGACATCGGAACGCAGATGGGGTGCCTCTGCAACGAAGCGCAGCTGAAGAAGGTGCTGGAGTACGTGGAGATCGGCAGGAAAGAAGGGGCAAGGGTGGCCTGCGGCGGTTACCGGATCACGGAAGGCGATTTTGCGAAGGGATTCTTCGTGAAGCCGACAATCCTGGCCGACGTGGACAATGGCATGCGTGTCGCCCGGGAGGAGATCTTCGGGCCGGTGGTCTGCTTCATCAAATTCAAAACGGAAGAAGACGTAATCCGGATGGCCAACGAGAGCATCTACGGACTGACGGGCGGCGTCTGGACCCAGGACATCAACCGGGCGATCCGCGTGTCCAGGGCCGTCGAGACGGGGCGCATGTGGGTGAACTGCTACAACCTGCTGCCGGCCCACGCTCCCTTCGGGGGCTACAAACAGTCAGGCATCGGGCGGGAAAACCACATTATGGTTCTCGACGCGTACTCACAGCAGAAGAACATCATGATCAGCCTCAGCGAGGAGCTGATGGGGGCCTATTGATGCCCGTGCATCGCTTCCCGATGCCGTGGGGTATGAGGTTCGCGAATGCGATCCTGAAGGAACCATAAACAGTTTCAACAGACAAGGAGCAGGAAACGTGAATATCGCAACGTATTACAGAATGAGGGCCCGGGAATTCGGGAACAACCTGGTGACCATCGACGGCGACCGGGAAACGACCTACGGACAATTGGAGGAGATATCGAACAAGATCGCAAACTGGCTCCGGGATACGGGAGTCCAGCCGGGGGAGCGGGGGATCATCTATCTCCCCAACTGCACGGAATATTTCTATTTCCTGTACGGCGCCCTGAAGGCCGGAGCCGTTCCGATTCCCTTGAACTACCGGTTCCAGAAGGAAGAGCTCCGGTATGTCCTCAAGGATTCGGGCGCTGTCGCCGTCTTTACCTTGAGCCAGCACGCGGACGTCATGAGCGAGCTTCAGAAGGAGGAGGGTTGCATCCGGCAGATCGTCCTCGCCGACGGGGACGACCCGAAACCGGGAGCCGTCCTCCTGAAGGACATCCTGGCCCGATACCCCGGTGAGGCCGAGATCCACCCGGCCCTGGACGACGATCTGGCCATGATCATGTACACCAGCGGGACGACGGGACGTCCCAAGGGCGTCCAACAGACCCACCGCAACAACGTTGTCAGCGCGGAGGGGTTCGCATATACCCAGCGGATCACATCAACCGACCGGTTTTTCTGCATTGCGCCCCTGTTCCATGTCGGAGGCACGATCGCTTCCCTGGCGGCCGTCCTGACCGGCGGAGCGGTCGTCTTCGCGCCGGGCGGATGGAGTCCCACCGGATTCCTGCAGACCGTGGAGAAGCACAGGGTGACCTGGGCCTTCCTGGTGGGGTTGATGGGCGCCCAGCTGGCCGCGGTGGAAAATCTGGACAAGTATGACCTGAGCTCCCTGCACCATGTCGCCTTCGGCGGCTCGCCAATCCCGGCGGCGATGTATGCGAAGTTTGAAAGCAAATTCAAGGTCAGAACCCTGGAGCTTTACGGGCGGACGGAGCATGTCGGCTCGTCGATCAACTACGACTCCAGCGACACCCGCGTCCCCGGCTCCGTTGGGAAGCTCCTGACCCAGATCATGAAGGGCAAGCTGGTCGATTCGGAAGGAAAGGAAGTGCCTCCGGGAGAACCGGGAGAGCTGGTGGTCATCGGCGACAACATCACCCCCGGCTACTGGAACAAGCCGGAGGACACCAAAAAGCTTTTCACCTCCGACGGCTGGCAGCATACGGGAGACGTCTTCGTCCAGGACGGGAACGGTTATCTTTTCTTTAAAGAAAGGGTGGACGACATGATCATCAGCGGGGGCGAGAATATCTATCCCGGCGAGATCATCCCCGTGCTGGCGGGCCATCCCAAGGTGGCGGAGGCCTTTGTCCTCGGAATTCCGCATGACGACTGGGGGCAGCAGGTGGCCGCCGTCATCGTGAAGAAGGATCCGAGCCTGACGGAGCAGGAGATCTTTGATTACTGCAGCAGCCGGAAGGATTTGAGCGGCTACAAGAAACCGAGGGTGATCAAATTTGTGGAGACCATGCCGAAGAATGCCTCCATGAAGATCGACAAGGGGGTTCTGGCACAGCTCTTCCGAAAATAGGTCCGGCCTGCGGCCGTGTGATCCGGGAAATTCCGGATCACACGGCCCGTATCGTTATTTCCCGCTGCTCCGTCGAAAACCCTCGAAGCCGTTTGTGCTGCGGTCAGGCAAGGTCGAAACGGTCCAGGTTCATGACTTTGTCCCATGCCGCAACGAAGTCGCCCAGGAACTTCTCCCGGGAGTCCGCACATCCGTAGACTTCCGCCAACGCCCGGAGCTGGGAGTTCGAACCGAAGACCAAGTCCACCCGGGTGGCGGTCCACTTGAGCTCGCCCGTCTTGCGGTCGCGCCCTTCAAACAGGTCCCCGTCCTTCGAAGCCGCCTTCCACTCCGTGCCCATGTCGAGCAGGTTCACAAAGAAATCGTTGGTGAGCGCCTCCGGCCGCGTGGTGAATACGCCGTGCCGGGATTGCCCGAAGTTGGCGTTCAGGACCCGCAGGCCGCCGATGAGAACCGTCATCTCGGGAGCGGTCAGCGTCAAGAGCTGCGCCCTGTCGACCAGCAGCTCTTCCGCCGATACGCTGTATTTGGCCTTGAGGTAGTTGCGGAAGCCGTCCGCCTTCGGCTCGAGGACCGAGAACGAGGCCGCGTCGGTCTGCTCTTGCGAAGCATCCGTCCGTCCCGGCGAGAAGGGGACGGTCACCTTGCGGCCGGCGTTCTTCGCCGCCTGTTCGACGCCGGCGCACCCGCCCAGAACGATCAGGTCGGCCAGCGATACCTTCTTGCTGCCGGACTGCGCACCGTTGAACTCCTTCCGGATCCCCTCCAGGGTCTTGAGCACCTTCGCCAGACGGGCCGGCTCGTTGACTTCCCAATCCTTCTGCGGCGCCAGGCGGATGCGCGCCCCGTTCGAGCCGCCGCGCATGTCGGAGCCGCGGAAGGTGGACGCCGACGCCCAGGCGGTGGAGACCAGTTCCGACACGGAGAGGCCGGAGGCCAGGATCTTCGCCTTGAGGGCGGCGATATCTTTCTTATTGACCAGTTTGTGATCGACCGCCGGGATGGGGTCCTGCCAGATCAGCTCCTCCGCCGGGACCTCCGGGCCGAGATAGCGAGAGCGGGGGCCCATGTCGCGGTGGGTCAGCTTGAACCACGCCCGGGCAAAGGCATCGGCAAATTTCTGGGGGTTCTTCAGGTAGTTCCGCGCGATGGGGCCGTAGACGGGATCGAAGCGCAGGGAGAGATCCGCTGTGGTCATCATCGGCCGGTTTTTTTTGGACGGATCGTGGGCGTCGACGATCATGTCCCTTTCGTTTACATCCTTGGCCAGCCACTGGTTCGCACCGGCGGGGCTCTTGACCAGTTCCCACTCATACTGGAACAGCACCCTCAGATAACCCAGGTCCCATTTGGTGGGGTTCGGCTTCCAGGCGCCCTCGATGCCGCTGGAGATCGTATCGCCGCCCTTGCCGCTGCCGAAGCTGCTCTTCCAGCCCAGTCCCTGCTCTTCGATGCCCGCGGCTTCCGGTTCAGGTCCCACGTGGGTCGCCGGACCGGCGCCATGGCACTTGCCGAAGGTGTGGCCCCCGGCGACGAGCGCGACGGTCTCTTCGTCGTTCATGGCCATGCGGGCAAAGGTCTCCCGGACGTCACGGCCCGAGGCGACCGGATCCGGGTTGCCGTCCGGGCCTTCCGGGTTGACGTAGATCAGGCCCATCTGCACGGCCGCCAGGGGGTTTTCCAGATCCCGGTCGCCGCTGTAGCGGCTCTTGGGTTTGTCGCTCGTCGCCAGCCACTCCTCTTCGGAGCCCCAGTAGATGTCCTCTTCCGGCTCCCAGACGTCCACACGTCCCCCGGCGAAGCCAAAGGTCTTGAATCCCATGGACTCCAGGGCGCAGTTGCCGGCGAGGACCATCAGGTCGGCCCAGGAGAT
>CAZODI010000080.1:0-9651 GCA_964578535.1 uncultured Syntrophaceae bacterium | reverse complement strand
CGTTGCCGGCGTTCTGCTTCGTCATGGAGGACATCTCTTCCAGGGAGGAGGAGGTCTCTTCCAGGGATGCCGCCTGCTCGGAGGCGCCTTCCGCCAGGGATTGGCTGGAGGAGGCGACCTCGCCGGAGGCCGCGGAGATCTCGGCGGAACTGGCCATCAGCTTTCTGACGGCCTTCTGGACGGGAACGGCGATCGATCCGGCGGCGAAATAGGCAAGCACGGCGGCAATCACGACAAAGACGATGACGCCGACGAAAATGATGTTTCTCGTCGTATAGGCGGACTGCAGCATCTCGTCGACGGGGACGGCCGACACGACGCTCCAGCCGTTGATTTTGACCGGAGCGAATCCTGCGTATTTACGGACTCCCTGATACGTATACTCCTGAACACCCGTATCTCCCGAAGCGGTCCTCTTCATCACCTCTTCCATTCCCGGTTCCTTGGCCAGGTTCAACTGGAGGATCTGTTTCTTGTCGGGATAAATAATGACCAGGCCTTCCCTGTTGATCATATAGGAATAGCCCGTTTTCCCCAGCTTGATCTCGTTGATCTTGGCCGCCAGAAAGGTGGTCTTCATGATTCCGGCCATGATTCCGAGCACCTTGCCGCTTTCATCCTTCACGGGACAGGCGACCGTGCAGACCGGCTCCTTGCTGTTTTTCGAGATCACGACGGAATTCAAGCTTGCCTTGCCCTGGATTGCTTCCTTGAAGTAGTCCCTGTCGTTGATCTTGATGCCCCGGATGGCGCCGTTCAGACTGTCGGCAAACGTCGTACCGTCCGCCCCGACGGCGATCAGGACCTCATAGCGTTCCTGCACGATGGGATGCAGCTTGGTCATCTCCTTCAGCAGGGCGTCGGCCTTCGGTCCACCGCTCCCGGAATTGGCCTCCTTCATGGCCTGGATCACCGAATCACGATTCGCGAGCATGGCTATGGAGGCCAACTCCGATGTCAGGACCGCGTCCACCATGTCCGCGGTGCTCTTCGAGACCGCCGTGATCTGCTGGCCGGTTTCCTGCTGGATGGTCGTGATGGTGTTGAAGACGGCAATGGACCCGAGGATGACGACCGGAACGAGCGCCATCAGGCAGCCGCCGATCATGAGTTTCGACCGCAATCCACCTTTCCTGAACGAAATTTTTTTCAGCATCTTCCTCTCCTTTCTGCTTGAAGTTGATCAGGTTCAAGGGTTCGAAACGGATTCGCGCAGCGGAAAGATCGCGTTTCCGACAACCGGGACCGGCGTGTCGTGCGGACGGTCCCGTTCCGCAAGGGCATTCTTCCCGGAGACCAGGGCCGACAGCGCGGCCATGAGCCCTTTGATCGCCTCCGCCTGGATGTTCAGTTCCTCGCTGACGGCCGCGGACTCTCCGGCGTGGCTTGCCGCCTGCTGCGTGACTCTCTCGATCTCGGACACGGCCTTGTTGATTTGAAGAATGCCTGCAGCCTGCTCTTCCGAGGCGGCGGCGATTTCATCGATGACCGCGCCGACCTTGAATGCAATCTGCATGTTTTCATCAAAGGCCTCGCGCGTCCGGTTCATGATCTCGCTGCTTTTCTTGACAACGGCGATGGTGTTGTCGATCAGGCCGGTTGTGTTGCGGGCCGCATCCGCCGCCCGCGTGGCCAGATTGCGGACCTCTCCGGCCACGACGGCGAAGCCCGCCCCCGCTTCTCCTGCGCGGGCCGCCTCGACCGCGGCGTTCAGGGCCAGGAGATTGGTCTGGAATGCGATTTCGTCGATGGTTTTGATGATTTTTCCAGTTTCCTCGCTGGACCGGGTGACTTCCCCGATGGCCTCCGCCATGCCTTCCATGTGTCGGCTGACCCGATCCACGATGACCCGGGCCTCCGACATGTGGACTTTCGCCAGGCCGGCATTGTCGGCGTTCTTTCGCGTCATGGAGGACATTTCCTCGACGGATGCGGACGTCTCTTCGACGGATGCGGCCTGTTCCCCGGCTCCTTCGGCCATGGACCGGCTTGCCGAAGCCACCTGGCCGGACGCGGAGGCCACCCGGTCGGCGCCTTCCGACAGGCCCCGGGCGATGCGCTGGATCGGTCCGGTGATGGAGCGAACCACCAGGAATCCCAGGACGAAGACGATTAGCAGGCTGACGGCGCCGAAGATCGCGACCTTCACGACAATGTCGTAGACCACCTGGTTGTAGCGCGTGTCCGGGACACCGACGTAGAACATGCCCACAACGTCGCCGCTGCCGTTCCGGATCGGTTCGTAGGCCGTCTGGTACCAGGTGCCGACGACGTTGGCCTTGCCCGTGTAGGGCTGCCCCTTCCGGAGGACCGTCTCGGCGACGTTGGCCGCCGCCTTCGTTCCCACGGCCCGCGCTCCGGATGCATTTTTGACGGTTGTGGCGATCCGCGTGTCTCCCTGGAAGACGGTCACGGCGTCGTTCGTCAACTCGGCGATCCGGTCGATGGCGGCGAAATTGTCGTTCAGTTGCAGGTCTCCCTTGAAGAGCCTGCCCTCCCGGACGGACCAGTCTCCCGGATGCCGGTCGTTGAACATGGCGTATCCCATGGCCATGTCCGATTTCAGTTTCTCCTGGGCGGTCAGGATGATTTTTTCGCGAACCGTCATGACGGTGAACAGGATCGCACCGGTGAAGAAAACGGCGAATAGAACGAGTAGAATCAATGTCTTGGTCTGTAAGCGCAGTGCTGAAAACATGGTTGTCTCCTTATCGATCGGGTGGAAATACCCGAACGATCATCCGGTTATGCGCCTTCCGTAGGGTCTGCGGACCGCCGCCTTCTACAGGTCCGGCGGGCCGGCTGTTCACGTCAGGTCTGCTGTTCCGTTGTCAGGTCTGCTGCGCGAGTTTTGGGTGGGGAAAGGGTGCGGGATGGATGTACTGCCGAGATCACCAGGTTGTCATGTACCTGAGCATGTTTCAGGATATTGATGAAATCGTGGGCCTGCACGCCTGCCAGCATTCCGATGCCCTCCGCGCTCGTGCGATTTCAATAAGGGTCCGGGATTCATCCGGTCCCTTCCTCGATGACGATCGTAACTGCTTTTCGGGACAGCCCGCGGTTACCCGCCGTCTTGGGAGCCGCCCCGGATGGGAAGATTTGTCACACCTCCATCATGTTCCTTCTTTGGATCTCCGGACTGTTGGGCCCCTGCCGGACAGGGATCATCCTTGCCGCCGTCGCAACGGCCGGAGGCAGGTTAATCCTGTGCGGTAGAAAGCCCGCGGCTTTCAGGAGTCGCCGGCCCGCCGGACGGGCAGGCAAAACGCGGACGGTGTCGAAACCCGACCTGCCTGTTTCGCCTGCCCGCTCCAGCCCCAGATCAGGCAGCTCGCTCCATGACAGCGATCTCGTCGATGTTCAGGATCTCGTCGATGTCCAGCAGGATCTTGATCCCACCACCCGCTTTGGCCATTCCGAGAATATAGTCGGTGTCGAGGCGGCTGCCGAAGTTGGGGGTGTCTTCGATATCGCCCGCTTTGATGTTCAGGACTTCCGAAACGGAGTCCACGACGATGCCCATGTGGACTTTCTTTCCCGCACCGCTGATCTCCACAACGATGATGCAAGTCCGCTCGGTGTAGTCCATGGGGTCCATTCCGAACTTCAACCGCAGATCCGCGACGGGAATGACCTTGCCCCGGAGGTTGATGACCCCCTTCACATAATCGGGCGTCTTGGGGACCGTCGTGATCGGCATCATGCCGATGATCTCCTTGACCTTGAGGATGCCGATCCCGTATTCCTCGTCGTGCAGCGTGAAGGTCAGATATTTCCCTTCGCGCTCGGCTTTGGATTTCCCGATGAGTTCCATTGCTTCGTGTTCATTCTGGCTCATAATCTTTACCTCCCGAGTGTGTTTGCTGTCTGAATGTGCTCAAGCCGTTTCGGAGCGTATGCAAGGAAACGCCCGTCGTGTTCCGCCGGCCTCCCGGCCCGGTTGTCCGCAATGTCGTCCAGGCCGGTGCCGAAGAGCGACGTCACCTCTCCAAGGTGCATGCCCATCTGCTGGGCCTGGGCGGCCAGTTCCTCCGCCGCGCTGGCCGACTCTTCCGCGCCGGAAGCGGCCTGCTGGGTCACCTTGTCGAGTTCCGCGATGGCCTGGTTGATCTGTACGATTCCCTGGGCCTGCTCCCCCGAGGCGGCATTGATTTCCTTGATGAGGGCGTTGGTCTTCTTGCCCTCGTCTCCCATGGAATAGAACTGCTCCAGGGTCCTGCTCACGAGAGAGGCCCCCTCCTGGATATGGCCGGACATGGCGCCGATGATCCGTTCCGTGTCCCTGGCCGCTTCTGCGGAACGGGTCGCCAGGTTCCGGACCTCTTCGGCAACGACGGCAAAACCGGCACCGGCCTCCCCGGCCCGGGCCGCCTCGACGGCCGCATTCAGGGCCAGCAGGTTGATCTGGAACGCGATCTCGTCGCTCGTCTTGATCACCTTGGCGGCCTGATCCCCCGCCTCCCCGATCCGTTTCATGCAGGAGTCGGTTTCACGGAGGGACTTGTGGCAGCTTTTCATGAGCCCGAAGGTCACATCCCCGGATCTGGTCATGCTGGTGGAGTTCTCTGACGTTTTATGGGTCATGGACGACAACTCCTCCAGGGATGCGGACGTCTCCTCGATGGCCGATGCCGCCGTGGAGGTCCCCTCCGCCAGGGCTTGACTGCTGGCTGCCACCTGCAAAGAGGCGCTGGAGATCTGGTTTGTGCTTTCGTAAAGGCCGGCCAGGATGCCTGAGAACCGGTTGCTGACGGATCGGATCGTGAACCAGCCGCCCAGCAGGCAGAGAATAACGCCGGCGAGGGTTCCCCCGATCAGAAGGGCGGCCTGAGCTCCCGGACCGAGGTAGTCTTTCAGAAGATTCGCAGATCCGGCATATCCGATTGCCCCTCCGCCGAGAATCAGTGAGGATGAAAAGAGATTGTTCAGCAACATGCTCTGCCGCAGATTCATGGTTCCCTCCTCTCCTATGTGTTCGCTTCGCTGAGTTCGAAGATCCCCTCCACATCAAGAATCAGCCCTATCTGTCCGTCTCCCAGGATGGCACCGCCGGAGATCCCCCTGAGGTTTTTCATCCCGTCGCCCAGGCTCTTGATCACGACCTCCGTTTTCCCGAGGATCTCGTCGACCATGAGGCACTTGCTGCGGCCTTCGCCCTCCGTGAGGACCATGATCGCCTCCATGGGGTTCTGGATGGAGTCCCTGATGGCGAACAGGTCGTTCAGGCGGACCAGCGGGTAGAGATGGCCCATGGCGTGGATCATCTCCCCCTTCCCGACGGCGTTCGTGTAGGCATCCGAGGCGGGGCGCAGGGCCTGCCGGATGGCCGTCGTGGGAAGGATGTACCGTTCCGTTCCCACCTGGACGATCATTCCGTCGATGATGGCCAGTGTCAGGGGGAAGCTCGTGACGAATCTCGTTCCCGCCGCCGGCCTGCTTTCAATCTCGATCTTGCCCCGGAGTTTTTCCACGGCCTGCTTGACCACATCCATCCCCACGCCGCGGCCGGAGACGTCCGTGACTTTTTCCGCCGTGGACAGCCCCGGAAGGAGGATCAGCCGGAACACCTCCTGGTCCGTCAGAACCTCCCCTCCCGAGAGGATGCCGTTCTTCTCGGCCTTCTTGATGATTTTTTCCCGGTTCAGGCCACGCCCGTCATCGGAGATCTCGATGATGATGTTCCCTCCCCGGTGATAGGCCTTCAGCCGGACGAGACCGCGCTCCGGCTTGCCGCTCCGGAGCCGCTCCTCCGGTGTTTCCAGGCCGTGATCGACGGCGTTTCGCACCAGGTGAACCAGGGGATTGTAGATCTCGTCGACCATGTTACGGTCGATTTCGGTGTCCTCCCCGTCCAGCTCGATGCCGACGTTTTTCCCGTTGTTCTTCGCCAGATCGCGGATGAGGCGGGACATGCGCTGGAATGTCTGCTTGATGGGAACCATGCGCAGGCTGGTGGATGCCCGCTGGAGCCCCGATGTGATCCTGGAGAACTGGGCCACGTTCTGGGTGAGAGCCCGGTCGGCGCTGAGCGTCCGGCTGATGTTCTGCTGGATCATGGAGTGGGTGATGACGAGCTCCCCCACCATGTCGATGATGTCGTCGAGCTTGCGGATGTCCACCCGGATCGTGGCCGTATCGGCTGCTTGCTCTGCCTGCTTCCGGAGCGCCTGGGTGACCTGCTTCGGAGTGGCGATGCCCTCCTCGATCAGGGCCTCGCCGAGCCTCTTCCCCGGTTCGGCCTGCGTTGCCTTGAGACCCGTATCCAGGCCCTTTTCCGTGATGACGCCGTCGGTCTTGAGGATCTCGCCCAGCTTTGCCGGTTTCTGTGCCGGCTCCGCGCGGCCCTCATCAATGGCCTTGATGCGCTCATAGATGGATGTTGTATCGGCAAACTCCGCCGCGTCTGTCCGGCCTTCCAGCTGCTCCTTGACTTGCAGGATCATGGACTTCAGGGCGTCCGAGCCGTCGAGCACGACATCGATGACGGGAGGGGTCACCGTCAGTTCGCCGTTGCGGGCCTTGTCCAGGAGGTTTTCCAGGTTGTGGGCCAGGTCGCGGATGACGTTCAGATTGAGAAAGCCGGCGACGCCCTTGATGGAATGAAACGGCCGAAAGATGACGTTGATGTACTCGCGGTCTTCCGGATTCTGTTCCAGATTCAGGATGTTGACCTCGATCTCCCCGATGTATTCCAGGGATTCGACGATGAAATCGCGCACCAGCGCCTCGTCCTGAAACACGATGGCCTCCGGCTTCTCCGCCGGGGCGGCGGCTTCCGGCGGCACGGCCGCTTCCTCTGCTCCGCTTTCCCCCAGGACGACCCCGGTCAGGGCCGTCACGCTCCGGAGAAACGCCGTCGGATCCGGTCCCGGCTGCTCGGGAAGGCCCGCGTCCCGGACCATGCCCTGCAGCAGCTGGAGGCCCGACTCGAGGGCGGCAAAGCCGGCCTTCTTGTCGTCCAGGGAGTCCAGAACCATGCGCTCCAGGAGGAGATTCATGCCGTCGGCAATCGTCCGGAGCGGCGCGAATTCTTCCGAGGCCGCTTCCTGGAGAATGCCCTCCAGGTGGTTGAGGAACTTGCCCGCCGTGGGGATGTCGATTTCCAGTCCTTCCAGGAACAGGAAATCAGAGGCCATTTCGTCGATCTTGCCTGCAAGCTTGTCTTTTTCCATGTCTCATACCATTCGGATGATTTCGCCGGCGATGGAGGTCAGGGTCATGACCCGGTCCGCTGCGCCGGCTTTGATGGCTTCCTTCGGCATTCCGAAAACAACGCAGGACTTTTCGTCCTGGGCGATGGTCTTCGCCCCCGCTTTCTTCATTTCCAGGAGCCCTTCCGCACCGTCGCTCCCCATCCCTGTCAGGATGACGCCGACGGCATTGGCGCCGGCGTATCGCGCGGTCGACTTGAAGAGAATGTCCACGGCGGGTCGCTGGTGGTGCACCATTGGTCCCGTCTTGACCTCCACGTAGTACTGGGCGCCGCTGCGCCGGAGGATCATGTGAAAATTGCCCGGTGCGACGAGGGCCGTGCCCGGCACCACGGGATCGTTGTTTTTCGCTTCGCGTACGGTCATCTGGCAGATTCCGTTCAGCCGGTCCGCAAAGGCCGCGGTGAAGTTGGCGGGCATGTGCTGGACGATGACGACGCCCGGCATGTCCGCGGGAAGCTTCGTCAGGACCGCCTTGATGGCCTCCGTGCCGCCCGTGGAGGCCCCGATGGCGATCACCTTGTTGGTCGTCTCCGTCATGGACCGTTTGACCATGGTTCTTTCCACGACGGCCTCCTGTCTCTCCTGTGTCCGGTCGCGAGACAGGTTGGCCACGGAGGCGGCCCGGATCTTGTCCACCAGCTCGGCCCGGATATCTGCCACGGAGTAGGATCCTCCCGGTTTGGCCACGACATCCACGGCCCCGACGTCCAGGGCCTCCAGCGACATGGCGCTGCCTTTGGGCGTCAGCGAGCTGACGATGACAGTGGGAACGGGATAATACTTCATCAGCTTCTTCAGGAAGGTCAGCCCGTCCATCCGGGGCATCTCGATGTCCAGGGTCAGGACGTCCGGCTTGAGCTGGACGATCTTGTCCCGGGCGACGAAGGGGTCCGGCGCGGTGCCGACCACCTCGATGTCCGGGTAGGTGGACAGCTCCTTTGTGAACACGTTCCGGACGATGGCCGAGTCGTCTACAATGAGCACTTTGATCATGGCTGCGATCCGTCCCTCTCGTTGTTAGAAATCACAGGTTCCCGAGTCGTCCTGGTATGTCCCTTCTTCGGTAAGTCCCAGGATACGGTACAGCTCCGACCGCAGCTCCTCCGGTACGAATGGTTTCTTGAGAAACCCCCGGGCACCCATGCGCTCCGCCTCTTCGATCCGCTCGCGGTTTCCCTCGGTGGAGACCATGATCACGGGAATCTCCTGGAACAGCTTGTCCTTCTTCAACTCCTGCAGAAGCTCCATGCCGTTCATTTCCGGCATGTTGATGTCGGAGATGATGACGTCCACCCATTGCCGGGAAAGGATCTCCAGGGCCTGGCGTCCGTTGGCCGCCTCGAAGCACTCCGTTACGGGGATCCCCGAAAGGTTGATGACCTTGCGGATAACGGCCCTCATGGAAAGCGAATCGTCGGTGATGAGGATGTTGAAGGACATGTGGTCTCCTTTGTGCGGCGGTCCGCCCTATTTCCTGTAAATGCTCGGCTGCACGTAGTGGAACTGGTGGTCCAGGCCCGTCAGGGTTTCCGAGTGGCCGATAAAGAGGTGGCCGCCGGGCAAGAGGACGTCGTGAAAGCGCTTGACAACCCCGCTCTGGGTTTTCTTGTCGAAGTAAATCATCACGTTCCGGCAGAAAATGAGGTCGAACGAATGCGTGAAGCGGGGTACATCCATCAGGTTGAACCGCTCGAAGCTGATCTGCCGGCGGAGTTCCGGCTTGATCCGCACCTGGCCCTCGGATGCGCCCGTGCCGTACTGAAAATACCGTTTCATCAGCGGCGGGGGGACGCCTTTCACCTTGTCCGCCGGGTACACGCCCTGCATGGCCGTGCGGAGAACGCGGGTGGAGATGTCCGTGGCCGTGATGTGAAAAGGAACGGGCCGGTCCCTGAGACCTTCGCTCAAGCACATGGCGACGGAGTAAGGCTCCTCGCCGGTGGAGCAGCCCGCCGTCCAGATCCGGATTGCCTCCGTCCTTCCCTTCTTCTCCTTCTCTCTGGCAAGCTCGGGAAGGAGGGCCGTCAGTTTCTGAAAATGCTTTTCCTCCCGGAAGAAGTACGTGACGTTGGTGGAAATGGAGTCGATCATGGTGATCAGCTCCTCCGTTCCATCCGCCGTCGTCACGTACTTGTAGTAATCCAGGAAGGACTTGAACCCCCCTTCCCGCAGGCGCTTGCCGAGCCTTGCCTTGACCAGGTCCTTCTTGCCCTCGTGCAGGCAGATGCCGCACTGCTCGTAGACGAGACGGCTGATCTTGTCGTACTCGTTATCCTTCAGTTCTGTGGCGGACTGAAAGAGCGTCATCTTAGAAATCCTTGAACTCGCCCTCTTCGAGGGGGATGATGTCCTTGGGATTCTTGCCCTTTGCCGGGGCCGTGCCGGCCGCGGGCGGGCGCTTCAGGGTGGGAAGGCGGAGCTTCCGCGCAGGGCC
>CAZODI010000079.1:0-9871 GCA_964578535.1 uncultured Syntrophaceae bacterium | reverse complement strand
TTTCTGCAATTGCATATAGGGTTTTCAGAAAAAAATGCGTGTTAATTTTGTCGGACACGTCAATCCTTTGACAAAAATCGGGCAGATTCCTGGGGCGGCACCGGTGGTCACGGGAGTCCTCGCCGATTTTACCTTCCGGATTTGAATTTCATAACAAAAGAAATATCAAAGAGATACAAAACTCAGTTTCGTAATCGCTTTCACTGGCATGTTTTTTGAGAAAGGGAGCGCTGTAAGCATTTTGTCTTTGTCATTTTCATAAGAAAAGACACGGTCGCGACTTGCTGTGTGCAGAAGGGAATCTTCGAAGTTACCGGTCAAGTTCGGATGATGTTGCGAACGCTGGAAATTCAGGGGGCAAACATGAACGTATTTACGGGAACAATTGGTGCTGCATTCTTTATCTTCGCTGGAGTCGTAGCCGTTGCTTTCGTCCTCCGGCACATCTACGGGATTGTCGCTGTTACGTTTGCCTTCCGGCGCATCTATGGAAATAGCCTCACCTATAAGCTTTTTGCCTGGGCCTTGCCGGGCCTGATTATGATTCTTTCCATTACCTTCTTCTGGGTCAAGCTCGACAGTTTTCAAAATCTGCTGATCACAGCCTTTGCCATCCCCGTTGGATCGGCCTTGCTGTTCGTTCAGTTATACTGCTGCAGCAAAGTTTCCGATCAGGAAGCGGAGAATATCGGCACGACCGCCGATCCCGCCAAGAAACGCGGCATCCGGTTCGAGCCGCAGCAAAGATAGCCGATTCTTCTTGCCCACATCCCGCCGTGCCCGAAACAAAGGGGGCTTGCCGACAGAAGGCGAGCCCCTCGTCCTTTTCTTCCCTCCTTCCTTTCCTCTTTTCCTGTGCGGAACGGCCGCGTCCTCGCATTCGAAGCAGGAGAAAACCGCCTTCGGATATGGTACAGGATTTCGGGAGAGGTCGGGACGCTTCAGCGCCCGATGGCTTTTCTTCCCGAGAAACTGCCCGTCCCCCGCGGGGGGGCCGTGAGGGATGGCGGGCCCCGGATTGCCAAAGGAGGTGTCCCATGATTCGGTCTGTCATCCTGGTTTCAATGGTCGCGGCCGTGGTCCTGGCCGTCGGCTCGGCGGCGCCCGATTTCGAAGCGGTCTCCCAGGACGGCCGCAAGGTGATCCTGTCGGAGCTCAGGCAGCAGGGTCCCGTGATGCTCGTCTTCCTGCGCGGGTTCAGCTGACCCTACACCCGCAAACATCTGGTCCAGATGAAGCAGGACTTCCAGGAGTTCGCGTCCAGGAACGCCACGATTGTCGTCGTGGCGCCCCATTCCACGGAAAAAGTCGCAGCCCGGTGGAAGGAGGAGGGCCTGCCGATGATCGGTGTTCCCGATCCGGAGGGGACCCTCTCCGCTCGGTATGGCCAGGAGTGGAAGCTGCTGAAGTTCGGCCTCATGCCGGCCCTTTTCGTGGTCGACCGGAAGGGGGCCCTGGCCTTCGTCCAGTACGGCACGAGCATGTCGGATATCCCGGAGAACAGCACCATCCTGAAGGTGCTGGACGGGCTGAAGGGATCTTAGGATTGGGGTTCGACCGGAAGAGAGATTCGTACGCGAGACGGTTGTTGTGAAAAGGGGGTTGGCCGTGGATCGGTCAACCCCCTTTGTCTGCCCGCCTCCCGCCGCATTCCTGGTTTCCCGGCTTTCTCACGGAAATCGTCGGGATGGGTTACGGGGACCGTCAGCAGGTCGTTTTTGCCGGATTATTCAAAAATGATGCTGTGAACATCGGACTTTTTAACGGGAACGTTGACGATCCGGCCGTCAATAAGTCGGACTTTCATCTGCCCGTTTGTATCCGCCTTGTCCGCTCCGGCGACTTCGACGACCTTGTAGCGTGCATCCGTGAGCCAGAGATTCCGTTTGCCTTTATGGCTCATGTCGATTTTCACGATGCCATGCTGGTTGAGGCCGCAGTGTACCGTCTGCCCGTTGATCATATCGAGGTTCAGGACGGGAAGCTTCGTTCCCCCGCCGGTTATGTAGCTCTGCCCGGAGACGTGCGTGATCCGTTTGATTTCCTTCAGGGGGAGCTTGAAATAATGTCCCGACTTGTCCATGCAACTGATTTCGGGTGCGTTTTCGTAATTGAGAATGGCGCCCGTGATCTCCGTCCCGTCTTTTTCGACGGCCCGCACGCCGGCCCCGGGTTCAAAACCTGCCGCCCATGCCGAAGCGGCCAACAGGAAAATGAGTGCAATCGACAAACAGAATTTTTTCATTTTCGCTTTCTCCTCTCGTGATTTGACGACCTCTCCTCCGAAATCAACCTTATTTCGATGGCTTGACGCAGTATAGGGAAAGGCGCCGGGCCTGTCAATATGAAAGCCTCCCCGCCGTTGGCCTCCTGCAGATCCATGCCGGAAGCTGATCGGAGGGACGCTCCATTCCTGTTACGCGCCCGAAAGGGATGGTTCCCGGCGGCGGCCGCCCGGGTCCATGCATCGATAACAGACGATATACACAAAGCTTTTTCTTGACAAAGCAACATGCCGTGCTATGGTGTTACACACTGTAACGTCATGATGCATCGCGATACGTTCTATGAAACAGATTGTATTGAACGACACAGTGTATTTCGCGGCCGCGGATATTATCAGGGAACTGCAGATATCGCGTCAGACGTTCTGGCGCTGGCGGCAGGACGGGAAGATCCCTTCGGGACACCGCTTCCGGGACCGGAGGCTTCTCTATCAGCAGGAGGAGTTCGCGGAAATCCGTGAATATGCGACGAGGGTTGAGTCCGCAGCGGCAAAAGACAGCGGCCAGCTCCGTCTTTTTTAGTGAACGATGGAAGATACGGGTGAGCAGAAGAAGGTGTCTGAAGACCGGAAGGAGGCTTGGAGATGATTGAGCAGGCGGCTGCCGCGGATGCGATGGATTTCGGCATGGCGGGTTACGCGAAAGCGGACCGGGAAACCCCGGCTTCCGTTTCCGTTGTGAAGCCCATGGCTTCCGTATCCATCCGGGAAAAAGCGAGAAAAGTGTTTCAAACGTTCGACTGCCAGGAAGAGCCGACGTATTTTCACTTCTGAGTCAAGAGGCAGGCCGGGTCATTCCATAACCCGGTCCAGTTCCCTTCGCACGGCGAGGCCGATCTTCTCCAGGATATAAGGCTTTCGGACGAAGGTCCCGGCGCCGATTTCCTGGGCCTCCCGGACACGCTCCGTCTCCGAGAAGCCGCTGACGATGATGGCCCTCTGGCTGGGGTTGATCTTCCGGATCCTCCGGTAGGTCTCCAGGCCGTCGATCCCCGGATCCATGATCATATCCAGGACAACCAGGTCCGCCGTCTTCCGGTTGATGGAATCCACCGCCTCTTCCCCGCTGGCCACCGCCTCGACCCGGTACCCCAGCCGGGTCAGCATGCTGATTGCCAGCTCCCGCTGCTCCCGAACGTCGTCCACCACCAGGACGGTTTCCCCCCGGCCCGCCAGGGATTCCACAGGCCGGGCGCCTTCCGCCCGCGCGGGCTCTTCCCGGGTCACCGGGAAATAGAGGGTGAAGGTCGTTCCCGTCCCCTCGGTGCTCTTCACATCGATGTATCCGCCGTGGTCCTTGACGGTTCCCCAGACGATGGCCAGCCCCAGCCCCGTTCCGCTTCTTCCCATGACCTTCTTGGAATAGAAGGGCTCGAAGATCTTGTCGATGTCCCTGGCGGGGATGCCGTTCCCCGTGTCGGAGACCGTCAGGACGACGTAGTCCCCCGCCTGCATGTCGTCGTATCCGCTGAGCGGCCGGTCCAGATGGCGGTTCTCCGTCCGGACCGTCACGACTCCCTGGCCTGAGATCGCCTCGGCGGCGTTCGACACCAGATTCATGACCGTCTTGGACAGGTGGATCGGCGATCCCTTGATGTTGAGCAGGTCTGCCGAAAGCTCGGGCCGTATCACCACCCCCCGGTGGAAGGACAGCAGCTTCTCGAATTCCGGGGCCTGCAGGTAGTCCGTGACGACCCGGTTCAGCCCGACCACCTCCGAGATGGGCACGCCCCGCCGGGCCAGCGTCAGGAGGTCCTGGATGATGGCCGCTCCCTTGATGCTGGAGGTGAGGATGTTCTCAGCATACTTCCGGGTGGAGCTGCCCTCGGGAAGTTTCTCCGCCAGCAGCTCCGAATAGCCAACCAGCACGCCCAGGACGTTGTTCAGGTCGTGGGCCACGCCGCCCGCCAGTGTGCCCAGGGCCTCCATCTTTTCGGCCCGGGCCAGGCGCTCTTCCATTTGCCGGCGCTCCGTGTTGTTGCGGAGGCATTCGATGGCGGCGACGATCTCCCCCCGGGAGTCCCGGAGCACCGAGGCCTTGGCGGACATGTGGACGTCTCCGGGAGGGATGTTCGGGGTGTACGCCTCCCCGAAGATGATGTCCCCGTTCCTGCGGATGGTCGTGAATCTCGCTTCCGCCTCCGGGTCCGGATGAAGGGCCAGATCGATCAGGGCGGGCCTCCGGTCACCGTAAAAGGGGATGGAATACTCCCGGTCCCCCTTGCCGAGCACATCTTCTTTTTTTACCCCTGTCAGAAGTTCCGCGGCCCGGTTCCAGGCGATGATCTTTTCCTCCCGGTCGACGATGACCGTCGCATCGGGGAAAAAGTTGATGATGTCCATCAACTGCTGCCGGGACTCGCGGAGCGACTGCTCGGCGCGCTTCTGCTCGGTGATCTCGAAGGCGGAGGCGACGGTTGTGTTCTTGTTGTGGAACTTGCTCACTGTCGAGGAGAGGTCCAGCCACTTCTCCGTGCCGTCCTTGGCAACGATTCTGATTTCATAACGCGGCGGCTGCTCCTCCCCCTCCAGGCGCTTGAGTCCCCTGGCTTTCACCATCTCCCGGTGATCCGGGTGGACGATGTCCCAGAATTCATGCCGGCGACATCCTCCATGGAGAAGCCGGTGACCGCCTCGAAGGCCGGATTGACGTACTGGATCTTTGTGTCCTGGATCAGAAAGATGAGGGCGGAGGTGCTTTCCGCGAGGGCGCGGAACTTGATCTCGCTGAGCCGCAACTCTTCTTCGGCTTCTTTTTGCCGGGTAATATCCGTCAGCAGGTACAGGATTGCCGGGCTGCCGTTCCAGGGGATGCGGACCGCCGAGAGGCGGACCCAGGTCAATCTCCCGTTTCGATTGACGATTCGGAACTCGTAGCTGTCCGGGACATTCTCTCCTTGGACCCGCTTCCGGTAATTGGCAAGAACGCTGTCCCGATCCTCGCGCCAGACATGGTCGAAAAAGGGGGTGCCTTCCAGCCCCTCGATCGGCACTCCCAGGTGCTCGGACACCCGGCGGTTCACGAAGGTAAAGATTCCGTCCTGCAGGATCAGGATCCCCTCGCTTGACCTGTCCGCGAGGTCGCGATGTATTTTTAGATACTGTTCCGGGTCGGGTTTCTTTTTCCCGGGGATTGTTCCCGTAAACAGGAGGGGTGACGGACGGTTTTCTTCTCTTGGGCTGGTTACAGGAAACAGCGACAACTGGCTTTCTCGGCTCATCGTTTCTCCCGGCGCAGCAAGAATGTTGAACAGGCGGTTTGAGCAGTTGTATTCCTGATTTCCAAGTTCGGCATATTAGCTTATAACGAGGGAAATGCAACACATAATAGGGAAAGTTGCCGATTTGATCCGGTGAGTGGAGGTGGGCAGGGGGGAGTGTTTTGCGGTGCGATTCCCATTGACGCAGCGGGATGCCGGGCCTATGCTGCCGCCCGTGGGACATTCCGTCTGTGTGATCGTCAAGGAGGAATCGCAATGCCGTTCAAAATGCAGCCGGGGAAATTCTACCGCATGCCCGTCGTTTTCGGTCCCAGCCTGGGGCCTCGGCAGCGGGGATCGATCCATACCCTTTTCAGCCAGGATGCCCCCAAGGCCACCGTCATCACGGTCTCTTTCCGGACCGATCCCGCGCAACTGGAAGCGCTCCTTCCCGAGGGCTTCTCGCTCCGGGCGGAGCCGGTCGTTTCCGTGCGCTTTACCTGCCTCAAGGAAATCCCCTGGCTGGCGGGGCGCGGATACAACCACATGGGACTTTCCTTTCCCGCTGTGTTCAAAGGGAAGCGCGATACCGTCGCGGGGGATTTCCTGACGGTCCTCTGGGAGAACCTCTGCGACCCGATCATCACGGGCCGCGAGGAGCTGGGCTATTCAAAGATTTACTGCGAGCTTCCGGAGCCGGCCGTCCTTGCGGGTACGACCCACTGCACTGCATCCTGGCTGGGCTTCAAGTTCATGGACCTGCGCGTCGCCGACTTGAGGGTCCCCTCGCCGGAGGAGGCGGCCGCGCTGGTCGATCCGGCGTCCGAGGGGGTCCTGCACTTCAAGTACATGCCCCGGACGGGCGACTGGGGAACCGCCGACGCCGCCTATGCGACGCTCACGCCGCATGCGGATCCCAACAAAACCGTGACCGAACGGTGGGTGGGTAGCGGCACGGTGAAATTCCACGAGGCGACCTGGGAGGAGCTGCCTACGCTCTACAACATCGTCAACTGCTTTCATGCCCTGGAGGTCCGGGAATGGCTGGGCGCCGGCATTGTGAAGACCGTCGGCGCCAAGGACTACAGCGACCAGCGCATCCTTCTGTAGCCTTCATCCCGGACGACAGATCTTGTTTGTTCTATGCTCGCGAAAACGGGGACGGACTGAAATCCGTCCCCGTTTTCGGTTCTTGCCTCATGATCCCCCTTCGCTCCCCGGTCTTTTTCCTTGACAAGTCCTGTTCGTTTTGGAACTATAAAGTAATAGTTTATAGTGGCCGTTATGAAACGGCCTCTCACATTGCGAGATAAATTCATGATTACCGGAGAATAGACATGAAAACACGCATTACGGAGTTGCTTGGCATCCAATATCCGATCATCCTGTCCGGCATGAGCTGGATCAGCGTGCCCAAGATGGTGGCGGCAGTCTCGAACGCCGGAGGACTGGGCATCCTGGCGACGGGTCCCCTGGACAAGGAGCAGACGAGGCAGTCGATCCGGGAGATCCGGAAGCTGACGGACAAGCCCTTCGGGGCCAACACGTCCCTGATGTTTCCCGGGGCGATGGAGACGGCCAAGGTGCTCCTGGAGGAGAAGGTCCCGGTCATCAATTTCGCCCTGGGCAAGGGCGACTGGCTGGTCCGGGAGGCGCACAAATACGGCGGCAAGGTGATCGCCACCGTCGTCAAGGAGCACCACGCCAAGCGTGCCGAGGAATACGGGGTCGACGCGGTGATCGCCACGGGATACGAGGCCGCGGCCCACGGGGAGGCCATCACGTCCATGATTCTCATCCCCAGCCTGGCCGAGAAGATCCGGATCCCGATCATCGCCGCGGGTGGGTTCGCCGACGGCAAGGGCCTCGCCGCCGCGCTGGCGCTGGGGGCGGACGGGATCGCCATGGGAACGCGTTTCATGACCACGAAGGAAAGCCCGCTCCACGAGAATTTCAAGAAGCTGTCCCTGGAAAAAGGCGTCTCCGACACGCTCTATTCGAAGCGCATCGACGGCCTCTTCTGCCGGGTCATGGAGACGGAGACGGCGCACAAGGCCGTCCGGCGCGGACTGGACCTGCCGGCCGCCTTTTTCAACGCCCGCGAGATCGCCACGATGCTCCACCTGCCCTTCTTCAAGCTCTTCATCGGTGTGCTCCTGTCGGGATGGAAGAACGCCCGGCAGCTGGCCTACTTCGCAAACGCCGGCAAGGCGTTCCGGCTGGCCACGGAGAACGGCGACATGGTGAAGGGCATTCTCCCGGTCGGGCAGGTGACCGGCCTGATGCACGACGTCCCGACGGTCTCCGCCCTGATGGAGCGGACGATCAAGGAAGCCAATGCCGTGCGCGACCGCTTCGCGGTCCAGTTGTCCTGAAGCACGGACGGAAGGAAAAGGAGAAAGAAAGATACATGCGTCTTTGCATGAACTTGTATGAGGAGGTCGATGATGAGTTATGAAACGATGCAGTTCGTAAGGGAGGGGCCCGTCGGGGTCCTGACCTTCAACCGTCCCGAGGACATGAATGCCATGAACTACGTCATGATCAACGAGTTCCGGGATTTCTTCCAGGAGCGGTTCCGCGACCATGACACCCGGGTGATCGTCCTGACCGGGGCCGGGAAGGCGTTCAATGCCGGTATGGACATGAATGATCTTCTGAATTTCATTCCCCCCGGCGGCTTCAAACCCAAGGCCGTCTATGAGTTTCAAAAACTATTTTCCGATTTCATCCTTTTCATGAGGCGCTGTCCCCAGCCGATCATCGCCGCCGTAAACGGCGGGGCGGCGGGGGCGGGGCTGTCTATCGCCGCGGCCTGCGACGTCCGCATCGCCGCCCCGGAGGCGAAATTCATCGCCGCCTACATCAACATCGGCACCGGCGGGGCGGACATGGGGTCCTCCTGGCTGTTCCCCCGCATCGTCGGGGCCGGGAATGCGGCGCGGTACCTGATGACGGGCGACAAATTCGGCGCCGACGAGGCCTATCGGATCGGGTTCGTCCAGGCCATCGTCGAAAAGGACCGCCTGCTGGAGGAGGCCATGAAGATGGCGCAGACCATGGCGGGGAAATCGCCGATCGGGCTGAGGCTGACCAAGGAGGCCCTGAACCGGAACACCGGCGGGCTCAGCCTCGAGGACGCGCTCATGCTGGAAGACCGGAACCAGGCGATGTGCATGGTGGAGATGACCTCGCAGAACGCCGGGTAACGATCGACAGGGAAAAGGACTTTTTCATTCATCTTAGCCCGTGAAAGCGATCCGATGGGAGAGAAAGGAAAAAGCATGAAAGACAGAATCTGGCACAAGGCTTACGTGGCGGGCGTTTCACCGACGTTGAACATTGAGAGAATAACCATGGGCGCCGTTCTGAAAAGGACGGCGTCGCGTTTTCCGGACCAAGTCGCCCTCATTCTGATGGGCAAAGAGATCACCTACCGGGAGCTGGACGAGAGCGTCGACCGGTTCGCCGCCGCCCTGCACGGCCTGGGCGTGAAGAAGAACGACAAGGTTGCCCTCATCCTGCCCAACATTCCGCAGATGGTCATCGCCACCTATGCCCTGTTCCGCCTGGGAGCCGTGGCGGTGATGAACAACCCCCTCTACACGCCCGCGGAGCTGGAGCACAACCTGAACAGTTCCGGTGCCCGCGTGGCCGTTGCGATGGACCTGTTCGTGCCGACGGTGCTTTCCCTCAAGGGCACCACAAAGATTGAAAAGGTGGTGGTCTGCCATGCCCGGGACTACCTGCCGGCTGACGCCGGCGACGACCCCCTGGTCAAGGAGGTCGCCGCCCTGCATTTCGATATCCCGCCGGAGAGCGGCGTCTACGAGTTCAGCGCCCTCCTGGCCGGTCCCGCTTCGTCGCCCCCGGACACGAAGGTCGACTTCGACGACCCGGCGGCCTTCATCTTCACGGGCGGAACGACGGGTGTCTCCAAGGCCGTCGTCATCAGCCACGCCAACTCCAGCGTTGCCGCCCAGCAGTTCCGGGCCTGGCTGTTCGATACGGAAGACGGGAAGGAGCGGCTGCTGGCCGTCCTGCCCTTCTTCCATGTAGCGGGCTACACCGACATGATGAACAACGCCATCATGAGAGGGTGGACCAACATCCTCGTTCCCCGGCCCACGCCCGACACGATCTGCGAGCTGACGCTGCGCTTCAAGCCCACCCTGTTCGGCGGCGTCCCGACGATGTTCGTGGGGCTCCTGAACCACCCGAAATTCATGTCCACGAAGATGGACTTCATCAAGGGCTGCTTCTCCGGGGCCGCACCGGTCGCCCTGGAGACGATCCACCAGTGGGAGGCCCTCACCGGCTCCTCGATCGTAGAGCTGTACGGGCTCTCGGAGACCTCGGCGCTGGCCACGTTCAACCCCTGGCGGGG
>CAZODI010000078.1:0-10502 GCA_964578535.1 uncultured Syntrophaceae bacterium | reverse complement strand
TAAGGAAAAACCTCTTTTAAATTGCGAGAGTGGCGGAACTGGCAGACGCACTGGACTTAGGATCCAGCGGGTAAAACCATAAGGGTTCAAATCCCTTCTCTCGCACCATCAAAAAATCAAAGAGTTAAGCGTTTCCCGCCTTCCAGGATAGAGGAGGCCCCTCCAACAATTCCTTCCCATCCGAGTAAAATCGCCATGTAGGGAAGGTTATGGCTTCGAATACCTTCCGTCCCGTTCCGTAATGAGCCCCTTTTGCAGAAGCCATTGAAGGTGCTTCTCCGCATGGAGGCGTTCGCCGAATTCATAGAATTGAACCGGCTCCATCGGTCTCCCGTAAAAAATCCAGGCCTCCGCGATCTCGGAGAGCGATCTCGGCCGGTCCAGAAAAGCCAGGTATCGCTTTTCCCGATCATGAATCGCTGCCTCATACTGCTGCCAGCGGCTATCCGGGATGCTTTCAAAAACCCCCTTCCCATGGCAGGAAAGCCAAAGTTCCGCGGGGATGTCTTTCAGGCGATGGATCGAATGGAAGGTGTCCTCAATCGTTGCATAGACTTCTCCGTACCAAGGACCGATCGGTGCCAGGTCGTAATCGCCCAGGAAGAGGATTTTCGGTTCCCGGAAGTAGAGGGCCAGGTGTCCGGGACTGTGGCCGGGCGTCCGGAGAACATCGACGGTAACGACTCCGAGGTCGATCAGATCACCGTCCCTCAGAAATCGGGACGGACGCCGGGGGCGGAAATGAAACTGTTTCTTCAGGATCTCGCGCCAGTAATCACGGGCGGAAGGGCTTTCCACCCGGTACCAGTCCATGTAGATCTCCGGATCCGCCAGGGGAGGCGCGTCCTCCTCGGACATCCACAGAGGAAGGTCGTCGAACAGATCCAGGTGCATCAGGTGATCCTCGTGCCAGTGCGACAGCCAGACCATCCTGACGGCGCCTTCCTCGCGCAGGCGCTTCAGTTCGGCACGGTCGGACGAGGGATCGATCAGGACGCCCGCCTCACGGATAAACAGGGAGTGGCAAAAAGGGTGACGGCCGTCATTCTCTCCGCGAATCAGGGTGATGGGACCGTACTGCTCATGATTCATCCTGCCTGGAGCCTCCTGCATGAAGTTGGTGATGGGCGATACAACGCGGTGATGTTGAAATGCCCCCGGGAAGAGATCCTTTGCGAGAATGGGGAGTTATGATTCGCAGCCGTCAATGACGGACTGGATCTCCGCACGGAGATCGCCTTCCATGGCTGCCCGCCTGCCTGTCTCCAGATCGACGGCGACGAACAGGACATCCGCCTCCAGAATGATCCGGCCGGTGCCTTTGAGGGTAATGGTCTGATGAATGGTGCCGCCCGTATCGCCCAGGCCGGTGATCCGGGTCCGGATGTCCAGGACGTCGTCCAGCCGGGCGGGCTTCCGGTAGTAAATGTGGACCTCCGTTACGGGAAGATAGTGGCCGGTCTTCTGAATCCTCGCGAAGAAACCGGGAAACTGGTCGAAGAAATCGTAGCGGGCTTCCTCCAGGATTTCGGGGTAGCGCACGTTGTTGACATGTCCGAACTGGTCGAGATGGAATCCGCGAACCCTGATTTCCTTGTTTTTCATGGATGCTCTTCTTTCCGAGTCGGGGAGTAGGAAAGAGTAGGTCACGTCTCATGCCCTTTGCGGGGCTCTTATTTCACGAGACCGGCCGGACTTCAAGAGGGAAGTCGCCGGAAAGCCGCCATGCATTCAGAATGGAGCCGAATCGACCCGAAGGCGTCCTATTGTCATGCCATGCAGCTCAAGTATATGGCGATCTTTCACTCCCCGATTACAGGAGCTGACAAAAAGCTTGCATAATTCTCCGCTCTGGCCGTAATGTTTTCAACACTTTTAAAACAATCATGCAGGCATGTTCCATTTCATCCGGGAGATTTTATGGATAGCCCGATAACCCCGTATCTCAAGAGAGAACGGGTTTTTTTATGGATCCGGGAGCCTTCATGAATGCATGTGGAAAAGCAATAGGTCTGATTTTCTCCTGCCTTTGCCTGGTTATCCTGTCGGGCTGCGCCGGGTTCAAGTACACGGACAAGGTTGATCCCGTCCGGCTGGATCAGAAGGTCCAGAAGAGGTCAGCAAAGGTGTATGCCCAAGCGGATGAATGGAGAAATTCGGGGGTCATCGTCCAGAAGGACGCTTCCTATCAAATATCGGCCCGGGGTCGCTGGCATGCCGGCATCCTGTGCGGATGGACCAGCCCGTCCGGGGTCGAGACCCACGGCTCTTCCTGTCCGCCCGTCAGGAATGTCGTCAAGAAGTGGAGCGCCGGCGCCCTGATCGGCAAGATCGGTGAAAACGGCGAGCCTTTCGGTATCGGTTACGAATACGTCTTTACCCCGAAGGAGGAAGGGGTTCTTTATTTGCGGATCAACGACTGCTTCGGGTGCACCGTGGACAACGACGGATTCGTAGACGTGGCCCTCGTCCGGACGGACTCCGGCATGGCCGGGAACGAAGGGCAGGCGAGGGTGTCGCCGACGGGACAGACCAGGGACGATGCAGGATTGCGGCCCGTTCAGGGTCAGAAATGGGCCGTCATCGTCGGCATCTCCAATTATAGGGACTCCCGGATCGAAGGGTTGAGGTACGCCGCTGCAGACGCCCAGGCGTTCCACGACTGGCTGATATCGCAGAAGGGCGGGCGATACGCGCCCTCCCGGGTCCGGATACTCCTTGATTCGGATGCCACATCAAGGAACATCCGGAACGCCCTGTTCAACTGGCTGGGACAGGCGCTCGAAGAAGACACCGTCATGATCTATTTCGCCGGTCACGGCAGCCCCCAGTCCCCCGATCAGCCCCAGAATCTCTTTCTCCTTCCCTACGACTGCCAGTACGACGATGTGGCCACGACGGGATTCCCGATGTGGGACATCGAGACCGCGCTGAAGCGTTTCATCAAGGCGAAGAAGGTCGTGGTGATTGCAGACGCCTGCCACTCCGGCGGCATCGGACGCTCGTTCGACATCGCCCGGCGCGCTGCCCGGGGCGTCCAGGTCAATCCCATCAGTTCAGGCATTCAGACTCTTTCCAAGGTCGGCGAAGGCGTCGCCGTCATCAGCGCATCGGACGATCGGCAGTATTCCCAGGAGGGCCGGCAGTGGGGAGGCGGTCACGGCGTGTTCACGCATTTTCTCCTCACGGGTCTCAATGGTGGTGCGGATTATAATCGTGACAGCCACATCACTCTGGGGGAACTGATTCCCTACCTGTCCGAGCAGGTCAGGAGGGAGACGGGCAACGCGCAATCGCCGACCGTGTCGGGGAAATTCGACCCGGCGTTGACGATCGGCCATTGATATCATTCCGTTTCGGGGAAGAAGGCAGCTTCTCGACGCGTGATGAACCAATTTCAAAGGAGGAGCGATAGGATGAAACGGTTCTGCGTTCTTATGTTCTGTGCCCTGTTTCTGGTCTCATGTGCCCCCGTGACCGTACAGAAATGCTATGAGGAGCGTCGATACGGAGAAGACGGAAAGCTCAAGCAGAAGTATACGGAATGTATTACCCAGGTCCCCGAGAAGATGCCTCCCATTCACCTGAAGCACCAGGATCTGTACGAGTAGAGGAGGGGAGACCGGGACGGCATGCCGGGTAGCACACCGCCCCGCACATCCTCAAGGGACCAATGATTGCCGGAGGAGGGTAACCGTAATGTACAGAAGACTTACGGTCGTAATTGTATTGGCGATGTTCGTCCTGTCCTGTGCGACTGCCGGGAAGAGAATCGACGCGGAAGCGGTCAGGCAGAACATCATGGTCGGAAAGTCGACCAAGGAGGATGTCCTTCGGGTTTGCGGAGAGCCGATGGAAACGGAATACGACGCCAAGAATCAGATCGAGATATGGCAGTACGCCCATATGGAAAAGAATATAACGGGGACGGGGGTGGTCACACACGCCGTGGGGATCGGCGCCGAGTGGAAAACCGAGACCACCATGATCGACATCTACTTCAAGAATAACGTCGTATACGATGTAAAAACAAGGACATCGAGCAAGACGAAGATGCACTATTAACGGGTGGTTTCCCATGCCGGGCAGGATCGGTCCGGCGGGAACCCACCGCTGTTTCCTCCTAAGCCGTCCAATCGGGCACCATTCCGGTCTCTCGCCATATTTCGATAGGCCAGACACGAAAGACGGTGCCACTTCCCCTTGAATATCCTTTGCATGCCGTGGTTTAGGTTTTGCTTGACAGCACGGGTACTTTTCACTATTGACGCACCCCTGTAGGATGATTATCATACCCCGGCTGGAGGATTCAGGATTTTATCGGGTGACGCGATCAGGGTTCACTTTCCAATTTTCTCACAAGGCCATTCCCGGGTTTGTTCCCGACCCCCTTTCTCCATCAGCCGTTATCCCAGTTCAGGAGAACTATCGTGACGGAGGCGACAACAGTGGTTCAGATTGAAGAGATCAGTCCGGTCCAGAAAAAGCTGTCTTTTGACGTTCCCTGGGAGGATGTGAAACAGGAACTGGAGGCGGCCTATCGCCAGGTCGGCAAAAAGGCCCACGTGAAGGGCTTCCGGCAGGGAAAGGTGCCAAGGCGGGTACTGGAGGTATATTACAAGGATCAGGCAGAGGGGGACGCCGTCACGAACCTGGTGAACCGATTTTACTGGGATGCCCTGCAAGCCCATGAAATCCAGGCGGTGGCGCAACCGGTCATCGACCAGAAGGGGATCGTCCCCGATCAGGGCTTCTCTTTTACCGCGACGGTGGAAGTGGAACCGCTGGTCGAGCCGAAGGACTATATCGGGATGGAACTGGAGAAGCAGGATGCATCCGTTTCCGAGGAGGACGTGGACCGGCGGGTCGAGCAGATCCGGGAAATGTTCGCCACGATGGGAGAGCTCGAGAATGACAGGCCGATTGCCCGTGGAGATTTTGTCACCCTCGATTTCCAGGGCTCGCTGGACGGTGTGGCCCGCGACGAAATGAAGGCGGACGGATATTTCCTGGAGGTCGGATCGGGACGGTTCATCCCGGGGTTTGAAGACCAGCTCGTCGGGATGTCGAAGGACGGAGAAAAGGAATTCCCCATCACGTTTCCCGCAGAATACGGGGTGCCCGACCTGGCCGGCAAGGAGGCGATCTTCAAAGTGAAGATCCGGGATATCCGGGAAAAGAAGCTTCCCGAAGTAAACGAAGAATTCGTCAAGAACTTCGAGAAGTATGAAAATATGGAAGAATTCAGGGCCGAGCTCCGGAAGTCCCTCGGGGAAGAGATGGAGGCCCGCTCCCGGTCGGCCCTCCGGGACCAGATCCTGGACAAGCTCGTGGCAGCCCATGATTTTGAGATTCCGCCCTCTTTCCAGGACCGCCAGGTGATTCTCATGATGGGCGATCTGCAGCGGTCCCTGATGGCCCAGGGAATGCCCAGGGAGCAGGCATCCCGGCAGGCCTTCTCGCAGCTGGAAAAGATGCGCGAAGAGGCGAAGAAGGTGGTGAAATCGATCCTTCTGCTGAAGAAAATCGCCCAGATTGAGGCCATTGACGTCGCTGAAGAGGAACTGGAAAAAAGGATCCTTGAACTGGCTTCGCGGAGAGGGATGCCTGTCGACACACTGAGGCAGCAGCTCGAAGAGGAGGAGCGGATCGAAGACATCCGCCTGGAACAGAGGAACGAAAAGGTGTTCGATTTCATCATCGACCGCGGGAAGGTAACTCCCGTTGCGGCCGCGGCAGTCGCCGGCGCCGGGGAGGTTGCCTGATGCAATTGGTTCCCATGGTGGTGGAACAGGACGGTCGGGGAGAGCGGGCTTTCGATATCTATTCCCGCCTGCTGAAGGACCGGATCGTTTTCCTGGGCACGCCGATTGACGATCACGTTTCGAATCTCATCATCGCCCAGCTCCTCTATCTGGAGTCGGAAGATCCGGATCGGGAAATCTACTTTTACCTGAATACACCGGGTGGCCATGTCAGTTCGGGACTGGCCATTTTTGACACGATGCGGTACGTCCGCTGTCCCGTCCATACATTTTGCATGGGACAGGCCGCCAGCATGGGTGCGGTGCTGCTGGCCGCGGGAGAGAAAGGCAAGCGTTTCGCCCTTCCGCACTCGCGGATCCTGATCCATCAGCCCCTCGGCGGTTTCCAGGGACAGGCGACGGACATTGATATTCAGGCGAGGGAAATCCTGCGGTTGAAGGACCGGCTGAATGCCATCCTGTCCGATCTGACCGGACAGCCCCTGTCCAAGGTGCAGGCGGACACAGAGCGGGATTACTACTTGGAAAGCCAGCAGGCCAGGGAGTATGGAATCATCGACGAAGTTCTCCAGAAAAGGCCCGCAAAGGAAAATCGGTAAAACGCTTCCCGCTCCTGAACCGGCCGGGCCGGAAGGGACGGGAAGCGGCAGATGAAGCAGACAGGAGACGGATATGGCAAGAAAAGGACGGGATGTGCACGGCGGGCCCGGAATGCTGTATTGTTCGTTCTGCGGCAAGAGCCAGAACGAGGTCCGCAAGCTCGTTGCCGGGCCTACGGCCTACATATGCGATGAGTGTATCGAGCTCTGCCGGTGCATTGTGGAAGAGGAGGCCGATGCGCCTCTTCTCGACGAACCCCGTCAGGCAATCCCGGAGCCCAGGGAAATCAAGTCTTTCCTGGATCAGTACGTCATCGGCCAGGAGAAGCCGAAGAAGGTGCTGTCCGTGGCGGTGTACAATCACTACCGCCGGCTTACTTCGAATGTGAGTCTGGACGGCATTGAGATCCAGAAGAGCAACATCCTGCTGATCGGGCCCACGGGCTCCGGCAAGACGCTGCTCGCCAAGACCCTGGCAAAAATCCTGAACGTACCGTTTACCATCGCCGATGCCACAACCCTGACCGAGGCGGGATACGTGGGAGAGGACGTGGAGAACATCATCCTGAGCCTCCTGCAGAACGCCGATTATGACGTGGAGCGGGCATCCCGGGGTATCGTATACATCGACGAGATCGACAAGATCGCCAAGAAATCGGGGAATCCTTCGATTACCCGCGATGTGTCGGGCGAAGGCGTGCAACAGGCCTTGCTGAAGATCATCGAGGGAACCCTGGCAAACATTCCTCCCAAGGGCGGGAGGAAGCACCCCCAGCAGGAGTTCATCCAGGTGGACACGACGAATATCCTGTTCATATGCGGGGGGGCTTTCAACGGAATCGAGGACATCATCGCCAAGCGAATCGGCGCCAGTTCCATGGGATTCGCTGCCGAAGTGCGGAGCAAGCGGGATCGGCGGCTGAGCGAGCTCCTTGCTGAGGTCCAGCCGGAAGACCTCCTGAAATTCGGGATGATTCCCGAGTTCATCGGGCGGCTTCCCGTCGTGTCGACCCTCGACGAGCTGACCCAGGACGACATGATGCGGATCCTCGTAGAGCCTAAGGACGCGATCATCAAGCAGTACCGGAAAATTTTCGAGATGGAGAATGTGGCCCTGAAGTTCACGGACGGCGCCCTTCGCTCTATTGCCAAACTGTCGGTGGAGCGCAAAGCCGGCGCCAGAGGGTTGCGGGCGATTCTCGAAAACACGATGTTGGACATCATGTACGATCTTCCTTCCCGGAATGATGTCCAGGAGTGCATCATCAGCGATGAAGTGGTGCTCCGGAAGGAAATGCCTCTATTCGTCCTGGAAACGAAAACCGAGACGGCATGAGCGGCAAAGAAATCGGATGAAGGAATGAAGAAAAAAGACGGGGTGACCCAGTGGCCATATTAGACAGCAGCGCCGATGAGAAAAAGTCCAGGATCGTTTCCATTCCGCTCTTGCCGCTACGGGACGTAGTCGTTTTCCCCCACATGATCGTTCCCCTGTTTGTGGGACGGGAGAAGTCGATCTCCGCCCTCGAATCGGCCATGAAACACGAGAAGGGGATCTTCCTGGTGGCCCAGAAGCTGGCACAAAAGGATGAACCGGCGGAAGAGGATATCTATTCGATCGGCACCATCGGCATCATCATCCAGTTGCTTCGGCTTCCCGACGGCACCGTGAAAGTGCTGGTCGAGGGCAAGAGCCGGGGGGTTATTGAAGAGTACCTTCCCAACGAGGACTATTTCCTCGTGCGCGTGCAGGAGATGATCGATAACGAGGAAGAAGATCCTGTAAAAACGGAGGCTTTGGTAAGAAACTTAAAGGAAGCCTTTGAGAGCTATGTGAAACTGAGCAAAAAGATTCACGTGGAAATGATCGCCACCGTTACCGCGATGGATGACGCCGCCAAGATGGCGGACATCGTCGTTTCCCATCTGAATGTCAAGCTGGAAGAAAAACAGAGGGTCCTCGAGATTACGAGCCTCAACGAGCGGCTGGAGGCCGTCTATGAGTTGATGGTCGGCGAGATCGAGATTCTGCAGGTGGAGGAAAAGATCAAGAAACGGGTCAAGAAGCAGATGGAAAAGACCCAGAAAGATTATTACCTCAACGAGCAGATGCGGGCCATCCAGAAGGAGATGGGAGAGAAGGACGACTTCAAGAACGAGATCCAGGAGCTGGAGAAGAAGCTCAAGGCAAAGAAGCTGTCTGAGGAGGCCGAGAAGAAGGTACGCCAGGAAATCAAGAAGCTGCAGATGATGGCCCCCATGTCGGCGGAAGCGACGGTGGTCCGCAACTACATCGACTGGCTCCTCGACATTCCATGGTTCGAGAAGACGGAAAATGCCTTCACACTGAAGGAATCCGAGGCCGTTCTCGAGGAAGATCACTACGGGCTCAAGCAGGTGAAGGAGCGGATCCTGGAATACCTGGCGGTTCAGAGCCTGGTAAAGAAGAACAAGGGATCCATCCTCTGCCTCGTGGGACCTCCCGGGGTCGGGAAGACCTCCATCGCCAAGTCCGTGGCCCGGGCTACAAACCGAAAATTCGTGCGCTTTTCCCTGGGCGGTGTGCGGGACGAAGCCGAGATCCGCGGTCATCGGAGAACGTACATCGGGGCCCTGCCCGGCAAAATCGTACAGCTCATGAAGAAGGCCGGGACCAGCAACCCCGTTTTCTGCCTGGACGAGGTGGACAAGCTGTCTTCCGACTTCCGCGGCGATCCGTCGTCCGCTCTTCTGGAAGTGCTCGATCCGGAGCAGAACGGAGCATTCAACGATCACTACCTGGAGGTGGATTACGACCTGTCCGACGTCATGTTCGTCACGACGGCCAACGTCCTCCAGACCATCCCGGCCCCCCTGCAGGACCGCATGGAGGTCATCCGGATCGCCGGCTATACCGAACCGGAAAAACTGAACATCGCCAAGAAGTTCCTGGTCAAGAAGTCCATGGAGGCCAACGGTCTTCAACCGGAAAACATTCTATTCACGGATGGGGCGATCCTGGGGATCATCCGGCAGTACACCCGGGAAGCGGGAGTGCGGAATCTGGAGCGGGAGATCGCCTCCATCTGCCGGAAGGTGGCCCGGGAGATTGTGACGAACGGGAAAAAGAACCAGTTGAAGATTACCTCGAAGAACATCTCCAAGTATCTGGGTGTACCCAAGTTCCGGCACGGGGAGGTGGACGGAAGAGACGAAATCGGGCTTTGCATCGGTCTGGCGTGGACGGAAGTGGGCGGGGAGCTGCTCAATATCGAGTCGTCCCTCATGAAGGGAACAGGCCGGATGGTCATGACGGGCAAGCTGGGCGACGTCATGCAGGAGTCGGTTCAGGCTGCCCTGACCTACGTTCGGGCCAGGGCGGACAAGTTCGGCCTGGAAGAAAACTTCTACAAGGATGTGGACGTTCATATCCACGTTCCCGAGGGGGCGATCCCCAAGGACGGACCTTCCGCAGGCATTGCCATGGCGACCTCGATTGCCTCCGCATTCATTCGCCGGAAGATCCGGGGCGATCTGGCCATGACCGGGGAAATCACCCTCCGGGGAAGGGTTCTGCCGATAGGGGGGGTGAAAGAGAAGCTGCTGGCGGCTCACCGGGGCAACCTGAAGACCGTCATCATTCCCAAGGACAACGAAAAGGATCTGGCGGAAGTTCCGTCCAACGTTTTGAAGGCACTGGAGATTGTCTTTGTAGAACACATGGATGACGTTCTCAAGGTAGCCTTCGCAGGCGAGCCCACCGGCGAAATGCCCCTGTTCGCAGGAAACGCTCTCCTGGAGAGCGGCGGGGAGGCGAATCCCGATTCCCGCGGAGAGTCCGTCTCCACGGTGGTCGCCCATTGACAGGAACTCGCACAAGGTTGGGCTTGACAAGACACTTTTCGATCTGCTAAAGGGCGTCCTCCGGATTTGGGCGGGTAGCTCAGCTGGGAGAGCGCCACGCTTACACCGTGGATGTCACAGGTTCGAGTCCTGTTCCGCCTACCAAATAGAGAGCAACTCTTGTTTGCATTCACGGTAGAACAGGGGTAATCTTTAATTAAGGAATCAGAGCATAACGGGGTCGTAGTTAAGTCGGTTATAACGCCGGCCTGTCACGCCGGAGGCCGTGGGTTCGAGTCCCATCGGCCCCGCCAAA
>CAZODI010000077.1:0-10619 GCA_964578535.1 uncultured Syntrophaceae bacterium | reverse complement strand
GTTCCTCGAAAAAAGCCCCGAAGGGTCCCAGCCCTCGGGGCTTTCGAGTCTCCGGACTATCTCCCCTCCGCCACAACACGGACCTTTGCCTGGAGGTTGATAAGATAGGGCCTCTCCTCCTGGAGGTTCGCCGCCGTCGAGATGTAGTCCTCCCGGTGAATCCGCCGGACCACGGCATCCCGGTCCCCGCCGGCATCGTTCAGGTAATGTACGATGCGCTCCCGGAAGGCTTTTGTCCCTTCCAGGGAGCGGGCCACATACCCCCGGGCGTCCTCGCCGGTGAGGGTGTAGTAGTGGCTCATCATGATGAGATCCAGATCCAGAACGAGGAGCTTCTCAAGGGAGGCGGTGTAATCCCGGTAGCTCGCCAGAAACTCCGGCTGGATCATGAAGTTCCGGTCGAATACGCCGATGGCCTCGCCGGTGATGAGGGCCTTCAGCCGGGGAATGAAATAACAGACGGAATCCCGGGTATGTCCGGGGGTGGCGATCACCCGGAAGGTCAGGTCGCCTCCGAGGTCCACCTCGGCCCCGTCTTCCAGCGGGATGTCCACGTCCAGGGAATCAAAGGAGATGTCCTCCCCGCCGACCCGGTCGCGATACAGAACCTCGCAGTCCCGGCTCAGGCTCCGGATCAGTTCGATGGCGCTCGCCTTCCTTAAGGTCTCCGCCGCCAGCCGGTGCGCCCCGATCTTCAGGCCCGGGATGTGGCGCTTCAGGTAAGGACATGCACCACAGTGATCGAAATGGGCATGGGTCAGGTAAACGGAGCGGAGCCTCCCGGCGTCTCCAAGGTGCTCCTGAAGGGCGTTCCGATAGGCCGGCCCCATGAAGGTCATGCCCGCGTCAAACAGAACGGGCGCTTCCCCGGTCGCCAGATAGGCCGGCAGGTGCGGCCCCCCGATGGCATACAGTCCGTCGGCCAGCATTCCCCTGCTCTCGATGATCATGATTCCTCCCCTCGCCAAAGGCTATTTGCGGCGCCGGCAGTCCCTGAATCCGGCCGAAGAACGTCATACAGAATCGAACGCCGGAAAACGATGTTTTGCATAACATGATCAAACAAGGTTTGCCACCTGCCCGCGCCCGGGCAGCCCTCTTATCCAGGCCGTCCCACCGATGGCGCGAAGCATCCCATCGGGTCGCGGGTTTTTCCATGGGAACCGAGAATGCCGCTTGACCCGGGCAACCGGATGGGCAATACAGGATTCTCAAAAAAAGGAGACTTGGCCCTGCCGACCCTGCCATGAACAAATCCATCCACATGCCCTGCCTGTGCCGTATCGCCATCATCCTCTTCCTTCTCATCGGGACGCCGAAGGCGGCCATCGCGGAAAGCGAGAAAACCCTCTATGAAGGGGATTCGATCTACAACCACATCACCATCCGCCAGGCCGGCACGAACCGCTGTATGATCTTCGGACGGCATCGGGATCAGCGCCAGACCTGCATGAGCATCCCGAGACCCGACGAATCCGTCTTCGAATACACGGCCATGATGTTCGTCGGATTCCGGTTGCTGCCGGACACACGGAACGTCTGCCTCATCGGTCTGGGAGGAGGCTATATCCCGACCGTTTTCCGCATGCACCTGCCCCAGGTGCGACTCCAGTCCGTGGAGGTGGATCCGCTGGTGGTCCGGCTGGCAAAGGAACATTTTTCGTTTCAGCTCGCAGCCGGCCATGCCCTGTCCGTCACTGACGGCCGGCAATATCTCCGCAGAACTCCTGAGAAATTCGACCAGATCTGGATCGACGCCTTCAATTCCGATTACATTCCGGCACACATGACGACCCGCGAGTTTCTCGAACTCTGCCGCGCAAGGTTGACGCGCAACGGGATCGTGGTCCAGAACGTCCACAATTCGAACCAGCTTTTCGACGCACAGGTAACGACCTTCCGGAGCGTCTTCCGCTACGTCTATGTTTTCGAGGGAACGAACAGCAGCAACTCCATCATCGTCGCCGCCCGTGAACCCCTTTATGCGCCGCCCAGGTTCTGCGGAGAACAGTGCAGAAGCCGGATCGGACCGATCGACCTGATCCGGGAATCCCGGAAATTCAACCCCACCCCGGCGATCCGGAAGGAAAGGATCCTGACGGACGATTTTAACCCGGCCAATCTGCTTCTGAATCGGAAATAATCAGCGATCCGGGACGGCCGGGAACTTCTTGCAGGAAGGATTCACCATGGTGCTTGTATACTTGGCGTTTGCATTGCTGCTGTTCATGTTCGGAGCGGTCATCATGAGCCTCGAAATCCTCTCTTCGAATCTGATGTCCCCGTATTTCGGGGGCTCCGTCTACATTTGGGGGAGCATCATCAGTTCCTTCATGGTCCACTTCTCCATTGGATACGTCCTCGGAGGATACCTGGCAAAACGTGCCTTCAAGGTATCCCTTTTTACATTTCTCCTTGCTGTCAGTGCGGTCTGGGTGCTTTTCATCCCACAGATGCATGCCCCCGCATGCAACTTCATCGCCGACCGGATCGTCGATGTCCGCGCGGGCTCCCTGGCAGCCATGAATATCCTCTTCTTCTTTCCCATCACGATCATGGCCATGGTATCCCCCTACATCATCGGGATCCTGACGCACTATCATCGTGATTCGAGCTGGACGGCAGGATTGGTCCTCTTCCTGTCAACCCTCGGCTCCTTCGTGGGGACGAATCTGACGGCCTTTTTCCTGATCGACTGGTTCCCCGTGTCGAGGATCGTCGCCGGGCTTGGCTGGATCTGCCTTGCCGCATCCCTGCTGGTTTTGTCGTTCCGCCTGGACAAGAAACTCGGCCGTGCCTCCCGGATTCGCCTGTAAACGCATTTTTTAAAAATTATGTCTTGACATCCTCGGAGGATCATATTACGGGGTCTGACAATTCATAGAACGTGTTCGTCAGGTACGGTTGTTCTGCCGACACGGAAAAAGTTGGATCGAAACAATTGAAGTGCAGAGGTTGGCCACCGTGCTCTTCTTGAGAGTCCAGGTGGCTTTTTATTCTGCCCTCGTTCCATCCGACTTTGGGAAAATTTGAGAAAGGAGGGTGCAAACGATGGCAGAAGGCAAGGTGAAGTGGTTCAACGAGCAGAAAGGCTTTGGGTTCATCGAGAAGGATGAAGGCGGCGATGTGTTTGTCCATTTCAGCGCGATTCAGGGTGCCGGCTTCAAGACGCTGGTCGAGGGTCAGCGTGTGAGTTTCGATGTCACGCAGGGCAAAAAAGGCCCCGCAGCGGAAAACGTAAAGCCCCTGTAGGAATTACCCGTAAACAAAGAAGCACTCCCGTGCCGGATGCGGTGTGAGAGTGCTTCTTCATTTTTATTGCTCCCTTGCGGAGCGACAGCCAGGGGGTATTCATGGTCCGATCCAAATACACATTTCAGAAGCGGGAAAAGGAAAGGGCACGCCAGAAGAAGCAGCAGGAAAAGGTTGCCCGCCGGATCGAAGCGAAGGAGTCCAAAGCGTTGGCTCGTGAAGAGAACCCAGCGGAAGATCCCGACATCGCAGGGATCGTCCCCGGGCCGCAGCCGCTGCCCGAGCAGTGGAACGACACCGACCAGTAGGCCGACGGTTTACTATCCCTCCCCAACACCAGCCAGTTCCTTCCGCCGCTTTCCATCGATGGCCATCCGGATCTCCAGGGCATAGGATGCCGCCGTCTCGACGAGATCGTTTCGGCCCGCCTTCTCTGCGATAAGTCGGACCAGCGCACTGCCGATGACGATACCGTCGGCCAAGGGCGCGATTCCGGCGGCCTGCCCGGCCGTGGCAATGCCAAACCCGGCAACGATCGGCAGGTCCGTCTCCGCCCGGAACCTCTGCAGATCGCGCCGGATGTCATCCTGTATCGGCATGCTTGTGCCCGTCACCCCCGTCACAGAGATGGCATAGACGAATCCTGTCGCCCGGCTGAGGATTGTCCTCGCCCGCACCGCGTCCGTCGTGGGCGCAACGAGCGAAATGAATGCCAGGCCCGCTGGATCGCTGTACCGCCTCAACTCACCAGCCTCCTCGAAGGGAAGATCGACGACGAGAAGCCCGTCTACGCCAGCGGCAGCGGCGTCCCGGGCAAACCGCTCGACGCCGTAGCTCAAAATGGGATTGAAGTATCCGAACAGCACCACGGGAATGTCGGACCGCCGGCGCAGGGAGGCGATTCGTTCGAGAATGCCCGCCAGGGTGGTCCCCCGCTTCAGCGCCCGCTGGGACGCCGCCTGGATGACAGGGCCGTCGGCCGTCGGATCGGAAAATGGAACGCCGATCTCGATGATGTCGACGCCGGCAGATTCCAGCACCAGGGCCAGTTTTTCCGTTGTCTCCAGGTCCGGATCCCCAGCAGTCAGGTAAGCCACAAACACTTTTCTACCCTCCGCTTTTCTTTGGGCAAAAGCCCTTTCAATGCGTCCCATGGTCGTCCTCCTTTCCCTGCATCTTCGCCATGACCTCAGCATCCTTGTCTCCTCGGCCGGAGAGGTTAATCACCATGATCCGGTCCTTCCCCAGTGTCGGCGCCAGGGTCATGGCATAAGCGACGGCATGAGCGCTTTCCATGGCGGGGATAATGCCCTCGAGCCGGGACAGCATCGAGAAGGCTGCCATGGCCTCCCGGTCAAGGACGGCGACATAACGGGCGCGGCCGCCGGCATGAAACGCGCTGTGCTCGGGTCCCACGCCGGGATAATCGAGCCCCGCGGCAATGGAATGGGCGTCCCGCACCTGGCCGTAATCGTCCTGCAGCAGGAAGGTCTTGTTTCCGTGGAGAACGCCGATCCGGCCGGCGGTGATGCTGGCGGCATGCATCCCCGTCGCCAGGCCCAACCCCGCCGCCTCGACACCGACCATCTCAACGGATGGGTCATTCCGGAACGGATAAAACAGCCCCATGGCGTTGCTCCCTCCACCGACACAGGCCACCAGCAGGTCCGGCAGCCGCCCCTCCTTCTCCAGGATCTGCCGTCTCGTCTCCCGGCCGATGGCGCTCTGGAAGTCACGGACCATCATCGGGTAGGGGTGGGGACCCGCCGTCGTGCCGATGACGTAGAAGGTGTCCCGGACGGAGGCGGTCCAGTACCGCATGGCCTCGTTCATGGCGTCCTTCAGCGTTGCCGTGCCGGAGGAGACGGGAACCACCTCGGCCCCGAGGATCTTCATGCGGTAGACGTTGGGAGCCTGCCGGCGGATGTCCTCCTCACCCATGAACACGCGGCACTCCATGCCGAAGAGGGCCGCCACGGTGGCCGTGGCCACGCCGTGCTGGCCCGCCCCGGTCTCGGCGATGACTTTTCGCTTGCCCATCCGCCGGGCCAGGAGGGCCTGCCCCAGGGTATTGTTGATCTTGTGCGAGCCCGTGTGGTTCAGATCTTCCCTCTTCAGGTAGATCCGCGCACCGCCGAGGGATTCCGTCAGGCGGGAAGCGAAATAGAGGGGCGTCTCCCGGCCGGCGTAGTCCCTCTGCAGCATCCTGAATTCCCTCCGGAACTGCGCGTCCCGCCGGGCCTCCCGATAGGCCGCTTCCAGCTCGTAAAGGGCCGGCATAAGCGTCTCCGCGGCATAACGCCCCCCGAAGGGTCCGAAATGGCCGCGCCGGTCCGGCTGCCTGTTCGTCTTCATGGCTTGTCCTTTCTCATTTCGGGAACATCGACGCTCCCGCGGTCTGTCCCGGGAAGCATACGACGGAAGATCGCGGGTCCGTCTCCCTCGCCCGGCTTCCCGGCCTCCCGGACACTGGCGATGATCCGCCGCATCCGTTCATGGTCCTTGATTCCCGGGGTGATCTCAATGCCGCTGTTGATGTCCACCGCCCGGGGCCGGACAACGGCCAGGGCCTCCCGGATGTTGTCTTCCCGGAGCCCTCCGGCGAGGACGAGGGGAAAAGCCCGCCCCAGCGCCGCCGAAAGATCCCAGTCGGCGGTGCGGCCTGTCCCGCCGCGGCGCCTGGCATCCCCGCCGTCGGCCAGAAAGGCCTTCACCGGATACGCGCCCAACGCGCCGATGTCCATGGATGTTCCGGGCCATACGGCCTTGATCAGCCGCTCCCGGGAAAACCGGAGGCAGTATTCCGGCGCTTCGTCGCCGTGCAGCTGGATCATATCCAGGCCGCAGGTCCCGGCGACATCCTCCACGAACGCCGCGTCCTGATTCACGAAAACGCCAACGGAGACGATCCCCCCGGGCAGTCCGGCCCGGATCCGCCGGGCCTGCTCCGGGGAAACGCAGCGGCGGCTCGGCGGATAGAAGATGAAACCCAGGGCGTCTGCCCCCGACCGGGCGGCGCACAGGGCGTCTTCCAGACGCGTGATCCCGCAGATCTTGATCTCCGTCATCGTCCCATAAGCTCCTTCAGTTTCGCCGCCGGATCGGGGGCCTTCATCAGAGCCTCACCGATCAGAAAGGCGTGAACGCCCGCCTCGAGAAAGCGCTCCACGTCGTCCCGCGTGTGGATGCCGCTCTCGCCGACGACCGTCACGCCCGCCGGCATCCGGGGCGCCAGTTCCAGCGTCGTCGCCAGGTCCGTCCGGAAGGTGTCGAGGTCGCGGTTGTTGATCCCCACGAGAACGGCCCCGGCGCGGAGGGCCAGGTCCAGTTCCCCGCCGCCGTGGACCTCCACAAGGGCGCTCATGCCCAGCGAAGCCGCCCGGGCGGCATATTCCCGGAGTTGGCCTTCCTCCAGGATGCGGGCGATCAGGAGCACCGCGTCGGCCCCCAGGAGCCGCGCCTCGACGATCTGGTATTCGTCGATGACGAAGTCCTTGCGCAGGACGGGAAGGGTCGCCTCCCGCCGCACCTCCGAAAGATGGGCGCCGGCGCCCTCGAAAAAGGTTTCGTCCGTCAGAACCGAGACGGCGGCTGCCCCGCCGCTCTCATAGGCGGCGGCGATCTCCCGGGGCCTGAAGTCCTCGCAGAGGCGGCCTTTGGACGGGGAGGCCCGCTTGATCTCGGCAATGATCGCGCAGGGATTCCTGCGCAGCGTCTCCCGGAAATCGCGCGCGGGAGGAGCCCCGGGAAGGGAGCGCTCCAGGACCGCAAGGGGCGTCCGCTTCTTCGCGTGAGCCACTTCCCGTTTCTTCACCTCCACGATTCGATCAAGGATCACGGGACACCTCAGGCGTGGCTCATCTCGATCAGGGCCTGGAGCTTTTTCACGGCCGCCCCGCCGTCGATGCATTCCCGGGCGACGGCGGCTCCCTCCTGGACCGTCCCGGACTTTCCGCCGGCGACGATGGCGAAGGCGGCATTCAGCACCACCACGTCCCGGCAGGGTCCGGGCTCTCCCGCCAGCACGGCTCGGACGATGCGGGCATTGGCCTCGGCATCCCCGCCCACGAGGGATTCGGCGGGATGAACCTCCCCGATGACATCCAGCGGATTAAAGTTGTAGGTCCGGATGAGGCCGTCCTTCAATTCCGAGACCCGCGTCTCTCCCGTCACCGTGACTTCGTCGAGCCCGTCCAGGCCGTGAACGACGAAGGCCCGCTTCGTCCCAAGGTTTTTCAGCACCCCCGCGAAGGTCTCCGTGAGGTATGGATCATAGACGCCGATGAGCTGGGCCGTCGCGCCCGCCGGGTTCGTCAGAGGGCCCAGCATGTTGAAGATGGTCCGGATTCCCGTCTCCCGGCGGGGGCCGGCGGCATACTTCATGGCCCCGTGCAGTCGGGGGGCGAAAAGAAACCCGATGCCGATCTGCTGGATGCACTCCTCGACCACGTCCGGCTCCGCCTCGATGTTGACGCCCAGGGCTTCCAGGACATCGGCACTCCCGCAGCCGCTGGAGACGGCCCGGTTGCCGTGCTTGGCCACCGTCAGGCCCGCCGCGGCCGCGACGAACGCCGCTGTCGTGGAGATGTTGAAGGTGTTGCTCCCGTCGCCGCCGGTGCCGCAGGTATCGACGATGACGCCGGACCGGGCGTCGATGCGGGTCGCCTTCTGCCGCATCACCCGCGCCGCCCCGGTCACCTCCTCGACGGTCTCCCCCTTCATGCGGAGGGCCGTGATGAAGGCGCCGATCTGGGCGGGCGTCGCCCGGCCCTCCATGATGGCATCCATCGCGGACATCATCTCCACTTCCCGCAGGTCCTCCCGCCGGACGACCTTGTTCAGCACCTGCTTCAGCATGACCGTTCCTCCTTCCGCACGTAAGTTTCGAGGAAATTCCGGAGCATCCGCTTCCCGTTGGGCGTCAGGATCGACTCGGGGTGAAACTGGAGCCCTTCGACGGGATGTGTCTGGTGCCGGATTCCCATGATTTCACCCTCCTCCGTCTCGGCGCTGACGGCCAGGCAGTCCGGGAGGCTTCCCCGCTCGACGACCAGCGAGTGGTAGCGCCCCGCCGTTACAGGGTTGGGCATCCCACGGAATGTCGTCCTGCCGTCATTCACGACGGGGGACGTCTTGCCGTGCATCACCCGCTCCGCCCGGACCACCCGGCCTCCGAAGGCCTGCCCGATGGCCTGATGGCCGAGACAGATGCCCAGGATGGGGATCTGTTCGTGGAAGCGCCGGACAACGTCGAGGGTGATGCCCGCCTCATCCGGGGAGCAGGGGCCGGGGGACAGTACGATGGCCTCCGGCGCCATGGCCTCGATCTCCTCCAGGGTCGTCTCGTCATTCCGCCGGACGACCACATCTTCTCCAAGCTGGCCCAGGTACTGGACCAGGTTGTAGGTAAACGAGTCGTAGTTATCGATCATCAGGATCATGCTGCACCTCCGTTCAGTTGAAAGCCGCTCTCCGCCAGGGCGACGGCCCGGAACATCCCCCCCGCCTTGTGCAGCGTCTCCTCGTATTCGCTCCGGGGGTCGGAATCGGCGACGATGCCGGCGCCCGCCTGGACCAACAGCATCCCGTTCTCCAGCATCATCGTCCGGATGGTGATGCCCAAGTCCATGTTGCCCGTGTAGCTGATGTAGCCGACAGCGCCGCCGTAAGGCCCTCGCGGAAATTTTTCCAGCTCGTCGATGATCTCCATGGCCCGGACCTTCGGCGCACCCGTCAGCGTTCCCGCAGGAAAGGCCGCCCTGAGGACGTCAAAGGCGTCCCGCCCGTCGTCCAGTTGGGCCTGGATGTCGGAGACCAGATGCATGACGTGGGAATAGCGCTCCACGGCCATCAGCTGGCTCACCTGGACGCTCCCCGTCCGGGCGATCCGCCCCAGGTCGTTCCGTCCCAGGTCGACGAGCATCACGTGCTCCGCCTTCTCCTTCGGGTCCTGTAGCAGTTCGTCCGCCAGGCGCCGGTCCTCCTGCTCCGTGGCGCCCCTTCTCCGCGTACCGGCGATGGGCTTCAGCTCGGCAATGCCCTCCTCCAGGCGGACCATGACCTCCGGGGAGGAGCCGATCAGGTGGAAGCCGTCGATCTTCAGGAAAAACAGGTACGGAGACGGGTTGACGTACCGCAGGGCCCGGTAGAGGTTGACGGGATCGACGGAGCAGGGCCGCTCGAAGCGCTGGGAGAGGACGACCTGGATGATGTCGCCGGCGACGATGTACTCCTTCGCCCGGACGACCATCTCCCGGAATTCTTCTTCCGTGACGGTCCCTTCAAACGATCCGCCTTCGCCCGCCCGCTCCCGCGACGGAATGATGGGGGCCGGGGCGGCCTTGAGGCGGGCGATCAGCTCTTCGATCTTCCCGGTCGCCTCGTCGTAAGCCTGTCGGAGATCGCCGGCTCCGTCCGTCCGGGCGCAGGAGACGACCTTGAGGGTATGGCGCACGTTGTCAAAGACGAGCAGGGTGTCTGTGAGCAGGAAGGCTGCTTCGTCGGTTCCGCCTTCTCGCCGGGGACGGCGGTCCAGTTTCTTCTCGAAGAAGCGGATCATGCCGTAGCCCAGGAACCCGACGGCCCCGCCGAAAAAGCGGGGAAGCTCCGGAAGACTGACCGGCCGGTACCGCCCCAGGATCTCCTTCAAGACCCGCAGGGGATCCCCGTCATGCTCCAGGACCCGGCTCGCTCCGTTCTCCTCGATATGCACCTCTCGTCCCCGGACCCGGAACACCAGGCGCGGCGACAGGCCCAGGAAGGTGTACCGCCCCCACTTCTCCGACCCCTCGACGCTCTCCAGGAGAAACACGTTCCGCTCCTCCCGCAGCTTGAGCAGGGCCGTGACGGGCGTCTCCGTGTCCGCCAGGAGTTCGCGGTATACGGGAATCAGGTTGCCTTCCCGGGCCAGGGCCCGGAACGTGTCGAAATCGGGGAAAATCATGTCGTCGTATCCTCTCTGTCGAAAAATAAAAAAGGCCGCTTTGTGGGCGGCCTTTTCGTAATCCGGAGTGCGAAACAAAAAAGCCGCGGGATCCCGAGGGGACCCCGCGGCTCGTGCATGCTATGTCAGTACATCAGCGGCGGACGGACCCCTCTCCTGTGGTCCACCACCACCAGCGATTCAAAGTTGTCATGGTACGCGAACGGTTCATGCTCGTTTCCTCTTTCCCGGTCCCTCTAACAGGCCTCCCCCGGCGCCGTCAACCTTTTTTTACCTTCTTCCCTGTCCAGAAAAAGAAACGGATTTCAAATCCGTCTCCTTTCTCTTTTCTATTTTACCAATATCCGCGGTCTGGCACCCAACTCGCGGGAGAAGGGCTTCCCTCGCGCTCAGAAGCGTTTTTCCGACCCTGCATCGTCTCGCT
>CAZODI010000076.1:6197-11088 GCA_964578535.1 uncultured Syntrophaceae bacterium | reverse complement strand
TCACCGGCCTGACGGATCAGAAAGGGCGCCTGGTCCAGCGGTACGAGTACGACTCTTTCGGAAACCCGGGGGCGATCAATCCCCTGATCGGCCAGCCCTACGCCTTCACTGGCCGGGAGTACGACCCCGAGACGGGGCTCTACTACTACCGGGCCAGATACTACGATCCCAGGGCCGGTCGGTTTATCACCAAGGACCCCATCGGCTTCGCCGGGGGTATAAATCAATACACTTACGTCTCAAATGATCCTATAGATTGGTCCGACCCATGGGGATTAAAAACATGGATGTGTATAAAGCCCCTTGATATTTTTGGTGACAAAGGTACAGAAAGTGGCACGAAAAGCGGCCCGGATTTTCAGGGTAACCCTTTATATCACCAATACATTTGTGTTGGCAAAAAGGACTCTCCTGTTTGTGGTGGTCAAAGCAGCGGAGGTAAGCTTTACGGAGTAGGTGTACCCAGTAAAGATAAGTATAATTCAGATAGATGTAATGAAAAGCATCCCGATAATGACTGTTTGGAAAAATGCTTACAAAAAAAAATTACAGGCCCTCGACCTTATTATGGTCTAGTAGGCATTGGAACAAACTGTCATGAATGGGCGGATGATGTTATAAAAGAATGCCAGAAAGAATGCAAGGTGAAGAAATAATGATGCATATTAGGGATATGATCAGGCTTCATGGAAATAGATTTATTACTTTGATATGGGCTTCAGCCGTTTTAATAGTGATAGTGTTTGCTGTTGTTGGTTTTTTTAATAATGAATCCGTTGCTTATATATTTTTTAGTCTATTTCCGGTCGCTCTGTTAGCAGATATCTCGATTATCATTTCTTTTGTAGCGGAAAGAAACAGTTATGCCAAGGCGGCATGGCTCCTATTGACATGGTCTATCTTTATCTTTGCTTTGTGCGTGTCAATAGTTGATCCTATAAAATCGGCAATCTACCTTTCTGCAGGGATTCTTATTATTTATCCCATGTTGGTCCTTTCTTTTCCGTCGAGCATCATATGGATATATTTATACGGTGGCGTTTCATACTTATTGGATATGTCAGACTTTTCAACTTCAATAGGGTCTTATTGGTTGAGCGTTTTCTTGGCAAATTTCATTTTGTGGATGGGTTTTGTCACTATTGGCTATTTACAGTGGTTTAAACTGTTGCCATTTGTGATCAATAGGATCAAACTGTTAAATATCTTTAACAAAGAAAAAACAAATTATAATATCTGATGTTTCGAGCAATGAAAAAATACAAGGACTCAAGCCTGTCGATTAAGCAGAGGTGAACTTTATTAAACCATAAGAAACAATATTTATCATTAACCATTTCGTTTTTTCCGATTTGAGCTTGTCCGACAACTATTTAAGGTAGCGATATTCGTAAATTGTAATCCTGATAAATCGAAGTTGGCCCACTTTTCTTTTTGGTTTTCGTCGGGGGCATCCTTACGGACTATATATTAACATCGATTGCCAAGAGTATGATGATTACGTCAACAAAAAATGTGGGCACCAATGCAAAGTAAAATAATTGAATATTTCTCTCAAATATATGTTTCGCGCGGCAGGAAAGTACTGGTTGTTCTGTGGGGATTCATTCTGGCCATCCTCATCCTGACGCCTGCCGTCACTTTTTTTTCAAATGGTGATGAACTATTGGGGAATATTGCATTCAGTATACTTCCTTCTGCAATTCTGCTCAATATTTCAATCGTGATTGCTTACATAGTTAAAAGCCATGGTGTACAAGTTGTAAAAATTGGCTGGATGTGTTTGAGCCTTTATGTTGTTATGCTGGCTATGTATATTGCCGGCTCTGACCACATAAATGCGCAGATGGAGGCCGAAATAGTATTCGCATATTCAATGCTGATCATGTCGTTTCCGGTTGGTTTTCTCGTACCTTTCGGGGTGGCAGTTCTGGATCAATTGCTGAATATCGGAACGCTGGGTGTTTATACATCAATTGTTTTCGTATGGCTCCTTTATTCAATATTAGGATATCTGCAATGGTTTAAGATTGTTCCTTGGGTAATGGACGTGATCATGACCAATAACAGCATTAAATCGTCTGGATTTTAGAGAAAGTATAATATGAGATCTTATCATTGCCTTTCATGCGAAATTGAGGACTGTCATTTGATGATTCCGTCGGACAGATAAGGCAGGAGGAGCTATCATATTGACCTTACGTGATGAATGTTCATTTTCCGATTCCGATCATGCTTCCTCCAATATTCTTGTTTGAGGACCATGATTGACACCAAAAACTGACATCTGTTGATTCAGCGAACAATTATCCTGGAACCGAATGCTATAGAAGACGGAAATGACATCTAAGTTCACATTGTGGAAAATTATTTGGTTTGTTGTAGGATTATTGCTTATTGTCTATCCACTATACGACCGTGATGCCACAGTTGCAATGTGGTTCTATTTCATGTTGTGGACTGTTCCTTTTGGCACGATCTGGCTGCTTTATGTTTACGATTTGTGCCTTAATGATTTACTGTGGCCTCCTTATCCATGGCTGGAAATAGGTGGTCAGTTTATTGCTCTAGTAATTGCATACATATTCTGGTTCATCTTGATGCCGCGGATTCGTACTTGGGCAAGGGGAAGAAGAAAAACCGCTCTCTATCGCATGCAAACCCGTATTTTCATGGGACTGCTACGAGCGGATCTGCTTCTCCCGGAGCTTCCGCCACGTCGCGTCCGAGTACCAGATGTCGACGAACTCCAGGAGGGAGGCCCGCTCCCGCTGCCGGATCTGCTCCGCCAGCGGTCCCCGGAGGAGCTTCTTGATGCTGCCGAACGCGGGGGTGTCCCTGGCGGCGAATTCTTCCGCCATCTTCATCGCCCGGGGCGCCACGTCCTCCTCCGCGACCGCTTCGTGGACGAGGCCCAGGCCGAGGGCCTCCTCGGCGGAGTAGAGGGCGCCGGAGTAGACGAAGGTCTCCGCGTTCTTCTGTCCCAGCCACATCTTCAGGATCTCCACGCTCCCCGCGAACAGCGACGAGCCGAAGTTGATCTCGTTGAGGGAGATCCTCGCCTTGCCCGTGGCCATGACCCGGTAGTCGCAGGCGATGGCGATCATGCAGCCTCCCGCCATCGTGTGCCCGTTGAGGGCCGCCACGACGGGCTTGGGAACCAGGAACAGGTCGCCGTAGAAGCGGGTGAATTTCGTGAGGTAGCGGAGGAAATCCTCCCGGCCGTACTCCAGGAACTCCGGGATGTCGAACCCGTAGGTGAAGAACTTTCCCTTTCCCGTCAGGATGACGGCCCGGACGGCGGGGTCCACGGCCAGATCCCGGAAGCACGCCGTCAGCTCGTCGATGAAGGGTTCATTCAGCGCGTTCACTTTTCCGCGGCTCAGCATGACCGTCGCAATGCCGTGTTCCCTGCTCACCTCCAGAAACTGCATGACCAGACCTCCTTTCCCTGGTTTGCCGGGGCAATGGTCTCCGGCAGGAATTCTAAACCTCGAAGAGGATCCGGGGCGTCGGGGTCAGGATTTCGTTCCCTTCCGCCCGGATGTGGATCATGTCCTCCAGCTTGACGACGCCCAGCTTCTCGTCGAGCATGTGCAGGTCCAGGGCGACGACCTGGCCCTCCTCGAGGGGGGAGGAGTCGTACCCGGACAGGATGGGGGGCTCGTTCAGCTCGAGTCCGATGCCGTGCCCGATGATCCGGGAGATCTTGCCGCCCCCGAAATGCTGGAATGTCTCCCGGCGCCCCAGCTCGCCGGCCTTTTCGACGGCGATCCGGTAGACCTCGGTGCCGGCGATCCCCGGGCGGATGGCGGCGATCAGGTGGTCGGCAATGGAGCGCAGGTCGTCGTAGAGGGAGCGGATCTCCTTCCCGGCCTTCCCCAGGCAATAGGTGCGCGTCTGGTCGGCGTGGTAGCCGTCCACCAGCGTGGGGATGTCCACGATCACGATGTCGCCGGCCTCGATTTTCCTCCTCGACGGCCCCGCCGGTACGGACGGGCTCAGGCCCACTCCCGTGATCGTGTAGACGACGCCGCTGATCCGGAACAGATTGGGGCCGGAGCTGATGGGGCCCCGGCTCATGAAGAAGTCGGGCTGGCGGATGAAGAAGATCCCCTCGTGGCCCGCCAGGCGGTGGGCGTTCTCGACCGCCGCCGCCAGCTCCAGTTCCGTGATTCCTTCCCTCAGGGTGGCCAGCACAGCCTCGTGGCCCGCATGGATGGCCCCGCAGGCCTTCCGGATCTTCTCGATCTCGGCCGGCTCTTTCTTCTTTCTCTGGTCCAGCGGCACGGAGGAGACATCGACGAATTCGAAGCCGGGGAAGCATTTCCCGACCTGCCGGAACTGTTCCGCCGTCAGGATGTCCATCTCCACGCCGAGACGCCGGTCGCCGCCCCGCATCCGGGCGGAGAGGGCCTCGCCGATCCGCTCCAGGCGCCGCTCCTCCCGGAGCTTTTCCCGCGGGATGAAGACGTCGTTCCGGGCGAAGTCCAGCCCGCTCCGGACGTACAGCGTGCAGTCGTCGGGGAGGACGAGGAGCCACGAAGGCTGGGCCGTTCCCGTATAGTAGAGGATGTTCCTGGAATAGCCGATGAGGAGAGCGGAGAGATTCCGGTCGGCCATCCCGGCCTGCAGGTCCCGGATTCGCTTCATCCCGTCCATGGCGGATTCTCCTGTCGGTGGATTTGCGATGCCGGTGCATGATACCGGACCGCTGGTCCGGCGCATGTCCCGCTTATTATATTTAGGCCGTGTTAAACCGTCGTCAGGGCCGATGGAGAGAGGTGCCGGGCCGTTGATTGCAGGCGCATTCCTCGGAGATGGGTGCCGCTTTCGTGGGGGATGGGTCGGGGTTGCCTCTCAGCGGTCCTCGTGGCGGGCCGCGATCCGC
>CAZODI010000076.1:4051-6097 GCA_964578535.1 uncultured Syntrophaceae bacterium | reverse complement strand
CATGTAGCCCTTCGTCCGGCTGACGGGCTCCCGCAGGTCGTCGCTCTCGATGATGCCGATCTCCATGAGCCTCTCGTGGGCCTTGAAAAAGGCGTCCACCGTGTGGCCGGGGTTGCGTCCGCTCACGCCTTCCCCGCAGAAGTCGAGGATGCTCCGCGGGGTCGCCCGGGGCAGCTCTCCTTTTTTCCCGGCGACCGTTCCGATGAGTGTCCAGTAGGTGCCCAGCTTCTTGGTGAACGCCTCCTGGTACGGGTTCAGGTGGAGAAGGGCCCGGCCGTAGTAACCGATCCAGAACAGCCCCTCCACATCCAGGAAATGCGACAGGGCCTGACCGCAGCGATACCGGAACACGGTTCCTCCGCGCTCCCGGCGGCGGTATTCGACGTCCAGGAGGTCCAGCAGGCGGTCCGGCCTTTCCCTGCCGAAGGTGACCGTGCCGCCGGTCCGGTAGTCCTTCCAGGTCATGAACACCCTCAGGTCTGCAAGACGGAAGACTTCCGCCTTCAGGTCCTCGATCAGGTTCCTCGCCCGGCCGCGGCGGAGGCGGATATTCCTCATGCCGGCGATCTCCTCCGGTGTGATGCGCGCGATCCCCGTCCGGGGGTCGTCCAGGCGGGCGATGGCGGACATCAGGATCATCAGGACGTCCGCGGACTCCACGGACAGGCTGCGGACGGTGTCCCTCAACCGGCCCGAGTAGATGAAATCGAGGCGGGGCGTATAGTACAGGGCGATGGTCGGGTGGAAGCGCGGGGAGTAGTCCGGCGGCGGTTCGTAGAAGAAGACGATGTTCCCCGCCCTCGTCTCGTAGGGGTAATACGGATGGCCGTGGGCGTCCGACAGCCACCGCGATTTGGGGCCTCCAGCATAGATGGCCCGCAGGGCGGAGTGGATGATGGGGCTCACGGGGAAGGGGATTTTCTCAGGGGTCGGCGGCAGCCTGGGGGGAGCGCCCCGGATGGATCCGCGCTGAAGGATGGCCTGCCGTTTCATCGTTCCTGCTCCCTGTTGCAGGGTTTTGGAAAGGCCGCCGGATGCCTGGGGAATGTTGCTTCGCTGCTTCCCGATAGACATAGGGCCGTTTGGCCCGGTTCGTCAAGCCGGAAGAATGCGCCGGTATACCCGAAGAAAAACGGGGAGCCCCGGCGGGAAATATGGTACGTTCAGCGCGAAAGGATCGCCAGGGAGGTCTTGAGATGACGTCAGCCAATGCAGGGCAGGAAGAAAAGAATGTCTGGAAGGTCGTCCGCGTGGTCCCGGAAAACGAGGAGGTGAACTCGGTCTACCTGGAGGGGACGGACGAGAAGCTCGCCGCCCGGAAGGCCGGGCAGTTCGCCTCCATCCGGCTCGCCGGGCCCGAAGGCTGGAGCGAGCCGCACCCGTTCACCATCTCCGCCGCCCCCGAGGATGCCCTCCTGCGCTTCTCCATCAAGAAGGAGGGGGCCTTCACCTCGTCCATCCCGGGCCTCATGCCCGGCGATTCCGTGAAGGTTGCCGGACCCCTGGGCGTCTTCTGCCGGGGCATCGACGGGAAGCCCGAGATCGTCATGATCGCCGGGGGAGTGGGCATCACGCCGTTCCTGAGCGTGCTCAGGCATTTCCGGAACGGCAAGGCAAAGAACAGGGTCCTTCTTTTCTGGGCGAACAAGACCATCTCCGAGACCTTCGACATGGACGAGATCCGTGCCATGACCCGCGAGCTCGACCTCACGGTGGTCCACTGCCTGAGCCGGGAGGATTCGGTGGACGGCCATTTCGACGCGGGGACGCCCCGGATGCTGTTCGAAAAGGGGCGGATCAGCGCCGATATCCTGAAACGGCACGGCGTGAAGCCGGGCGCCGCCTTCTACCTCTGCGGTCCGCCTCCCATGATGGATTCGGCGCTGAAGGATCTGGAGACCCTGGGCGTGGATCCGGCGGCGGTGGAACAGGAAAAGTTCATCTGGAAGAAGTAGATGCCCATGCCCGCAAACCGAACCCTCATCGGTCCCCCTGCAATGGGCATCCGTTGGATCTGCCGGGGGGCCGGATGGATCCTCCTCCTGG
>CAZODI010000076.1:0-3951 GCA_964578535.1 uncultured Syntrophaceae bacterium | reverse complement strand
CTGGCCCTTGTCTGGGGCCGCCTCACGGATCCGGACGTGGCCAAGAACCTGCAGATCAAGCACGACAACACCCGCCTCGCCTGGTTCCGGATCAAGGGGGAGGAGCCGCCCGTGAGCTTCGAATATGCCATGTCCCACGGGTCAAACAATCATCTCATTCCGGCGACGCCGAACCTCTTCCGGGCCATCGACCGGGACGTGGGTGCCAAGGATCGTGTTGTGATCGAGGGATACCTGGTAAACGGCGAAGGGCTGATTGAGGGGCAGACCGTCCGGTTGAAGACCAGCCTGACCCGCGAGGACTCCGACCGGGGGGCCTGCGAAATCCTGTACGTCACGTCGCTCAGGATCGGGGACCGGGTGTACCGCTGAAAAACGCCTCGATCTCCTTCATGCGTGCCGCCTCGCTCCGGTACAGGGCGTGCGCCTCTTCCAGGGTCACCTTCTTGAACCAGATCCGGTTGCCCGGCATGGCCTGGGCTACCTTCGGCAGGTCCGTTGAGATGACCGTCGCGATTTTCGTGTAGCCCCCCGTGGTCTGCTCCACCAGGAGGATGATGGGCTGCCCGTCGGCAGGCAGCTGTACGTTGCCCGGGAGGACCGGCTCCGAGATGATGCTCTGGGGGACTCCCTCGTCATGATGGATCGGCGCGCCCTGGAGGCGGTAGCCCATGCGGTCGGATTGGGGAGTCACCATGTAGTCGGTATCGAAGAACGTCTCCATGCCGGAACGGAAGGCATCTTCCTGGGGTCCCGGCAGGGCCTTCAGGACGATGTCGGCCCGGTACGTCGGGATCCAGCGGTACGGGAGCCTGCGCGGCGCCGCCAGGAGGGCGCCGGTTGCTCGAGCCAGGACGTCATCCTTTTTCAGGGCCCTTCCCCCGACGCCGCCGATCTTTGCCTTCAGGCAGGTGGCGCGGCTCCCCATGACGACGGGGACGTCGATTCCTCCCGAGACGGCCAGGTATGTCCGGCAGCCGGTCGTGGCGAAATGGAACCGGAGGATGTCCCCCCCCTTCACCCGGAAGGACTTCCAGGGCGCCACCGGCCCGTCGTTGAGCGTTGCCCCCATGTCGGCTCCGGCCACGGCCGCGTCGGCCTCGCAGAGGACCTCCAGGGCGGGACCCTGGAGCGTCAATTCCAGGACGGCCGCTTCCGGGGGATTTCCGACCAGCAGATTGGCGATGCGGTAGGCGAACCCGTCCAGTGCTCCCGAAGGGGGGACGCCGCGGTCGATGAAGCTGTAGCGTCCGCCGTCCTGGACCGTCGTCAGGGAACCCGGTGAGAGCACGCGGAAGGCGTCCATCAGCTCTTCTCCTCCTGGTAGACCCGGTCGAATTCTTCCTCCGGGATCGGGACGAAACGGATGCGGTCACCCGCTTCATAAAGAAAGGGGGTCTCCCGCTCCGGGGCGAAGAGCCTGAGCGGCGTCCGGCCGATGATCTGCCAGCCCCCGGGGCTGTCCACCGGGTAGACGCCCGTCTGGGCCTCGGCGATGCCGACGGAGCCGCCGGGCAGGAGCGTCCGGGGCGTTTCCCGGCGCGGCGTGGCGATCCGCCGGTCGAGGCCGCCCAGGTAGCAGAATCCGGGGGTGAAACCGATCATGTAAATCGGATATTCCGTTCCGGAGTGGATGGAAACGACCTCCCCGGGAGACAGGCCGCTGTGTTCCGCAACAATACCGAGGTCCGGTCCATGCCCGCCGCCGTAGCAGACGGGGATCTCGACGACGCGGGGCGGTGGGATCTCCACCTCCCGGAGATGCCCCTCCAGTTCCGTGAGGACGGCCGACAGGCGCTCCGGGGAGGTCAGGAGGGGATCGTAGCGGATGGACAGGGATCGGTAGGCAGGAACGATGGCCAGGACGCCCTCCGGGAGGTTCCGCTTCAGGAGGGTTGTGACGGCGCGGACTTTTTCGTTGATGGCGGGATCGATGGCGTCGCCGTACTCCACCAAGATGGCCAGGTCGCCGCTGTTCCGCAGCCGGGGCTTGTCGAGCGGGGCAGGCGCCATGGGAATTCCGTCCTCCTTAACAACCAATGAAGGTTCCCAGGGGGGCGACGCGGATCCCGTCCTTCTCGAGAACGCCGCGGATCCGCTTCACCAGGGCCACCGCCGCGGGATTGTCGCCGTGAACGCAGAGCGTGTGGATCTCCATTTCGAGGACCGTCCCGTCGGTGGCGATCACTTTTCCCTCCCGGGCCATCAGGAGCGCCCGGGCGGAGGCCTCTTCCGGGTCCTCGATCACGGCCCCGGGCATGCTTCTTGGCGCGAGTTTCCCGTCGGGCGTATAGGCCCGGTCGGGAAAGGCCTCGAAGGCGACACGGATCCCCGCCTCCTCGGCGATCCGTCCCACCAGCGGCGCCTGGGCTCCTCCCAGGGCAAGGTAGACGAGGCGGCGGTCGATCCGGGCGACGGCCCCGATGAGGGCGCGAAGCATCGGTTCGTTCCCGACGCTCTCGTTGTACAGGCTCCCGTGCGGCTTTACGTGTTGCAGCGCCACGCCGTGGGCGTCGCAGAAGGCCCGGAGAGCCCCCGCCTGATAGATCACGTAATCGCGGATCTCCCCGGGCGTGCATTCCATCTTGCGGCGGCCGAAACCGGCCAGGTCCGGGTAACCCGGGTGGGCGCCCACGGCCACGCCATTTTCCTTTGCCATCTGCACGGTCCTGTACATGACGCGGGCATCGCCGGCATGGTAGCCGCAGGCGACGTTCGCCGAGGTGATGTGCCGGATCGCCTCGGCGTCCATCCCGAGCGTGTAGGCACCGAAGCTTTCTCCCATGTCGCAGTTCAGGTCGATGCTCTTCATGGAGGCTCCTCCCGGCTCACTTCATCCGGTTGGGAAGGTAGAGGGCGATGTCGGGGAAGACCGTCAGCATCACCGTCGCCACGACCATGAGGAGAAAGAAGGGAAACGCCGCCTTGGCAATCCGGAAGAGGCTGTCGTTGTTGAGCCCGCTGATGACGAACAGGTTGAACCCGACCGGCGGCGTCACTTGGGCCAGCTCGATCATGATGACCAGGTAGATGCCGAACCAGACGAGGTCGAACCCGGCCGCCTCCACCAGGGGCAGGACCAGCGGGGCCGTCATGACGATCATGGAGAAGCCGTCGATGAGGCAGCCCAGGAACAGGTACAGGACTGTCAGGATGACGATGAGCATGTAAGGGGAGAGCTGCATCGAGACGACGTATTCCGTCAGGGCCCGCGTGATGCCCAGAAATCCGAAGACGTTCGAGAGGTAGGAGGCGCCCATGACGATGAGCATGATCATGCAGCTTGTCTTGATCGAATTGATCATGCTCGTCTTGAAGACATGCCAGGTGAGGCTCCGGGTGAGGGCGGCGAAAAACAGCGCCCCTACGACCCCCACGCCCCCCGCCTCGGTCGGCGTGGCCCAGCCCAGGTAAATGCTTCCCAGCACGAGCAGGACAAGGAAAACGACGGGAGCGATGGCCGGGATGGCCTGGAGGCGGTCTTTCCAGGTGTAGTGGTCCTCCGCCCGCGGCGCCAGGGCGGGGTTGATCAGGCAGCGGATGAAGATGTAGCCGCAGAAGAGAAGGACGATCATGAAGCCGGGGATGAAGCCTGCGATGAAGAGCTTTCCGATGCTGACGTCGCCGATGATGCCGTAGACCAGCATGACCATGCTCGGCGGGATCAGGAACCCCAGCGTCCCCGCCCCGGCCAGCGAGCCGATGGACAGGTTCCGGTCGTAATTGCGCTTTTCAAGCTCCGGGACGGTGATCTTCCCGACGGTGGCCGTCGTCGCCGCCGAAGAGCCGCTGACGGCGGCAAAGAACGTACAGGCCAGGACGTTCACGTGGATGAGCCGGCCCGGGATGGGGTCCATCCAGGGGGCAAGGCCGCGGAAGAGGTCCGCCGAGATCCGGCTCCGGAAGAGGATCTCCCCCATCCAGATGAAAAAGGGCAGGGCCATCATGGTC
>CAZODI010000075.1:2210-11387 GCA_964578535.1 uncultured Syntrophaceae bacterium | reverse complement strand
GCCTTTCACGCCGGTAACCAGGGTTCGACTCCCTGTGGGGACGCCAAATATAAAATCAAGGGGTTGCGGATCATCTCCGCAACCCCTTTTTTGCTAGATCGCACCTTCCCCCACCCGGATCCCCATCACCGGCCATGAAAAGAGGAAAAGCGTCTCCCCCCATGCCGATCCGTGCGGGATGGCCGTCCCCGAAGACGCCTTCGCAATCGGGAACGGGCCGGTCAGACCGTCAAAATCTCACATCGTCGAAGTTGATGTGCCCCCAGCCGCCGCTGGAGTGGTCGATCAGCCGGAACTGCGCGGCTTGGCCCTGGTATGCCCGGACGTCCCAAGTCATGCGCTCCATGGTCTCCGTGCATCGTCCCGTTGCTCTCTGGACAACCTGGTCGTTCACCACGAGCTCGACCCTCACCGTGTTGATGTCGCACCCGCCGCCGATGAGAAAGTTGATGGTGGGCGTGTCAATCGTGAATGGATCGGAGGTCAGGGTTCCCTGGGGTCCGTCTCCCTGAGTGCGACCGGGCGGATCGGAGGGGAAACGCCGGTTTTCATAGCCGCCGATCCAGTAGTCTCCCTGGTGGTGGGAGGGCTGGCCCCGATGGCGGGCCGTCGGGTTGTCGCCGTACGTCGGCTGGGTGCTGAAGGCGGTTCCCGTGCTCTGCCATCCCCGCAGGTCGCCCGTTTCAAAATCCCATGTAATTTTTCCCGCCGGTACCTTCTTCCTTTCTTCGGCGGGACGGACGACTCTGTCCGTCCTTCCGGCCGGTCGGTCGGAACGTCCGGAAGGCTGCGAGCCGTCGGTGACTCCGAGTTTCAGGAGGTCGGCGATGGTCACTGTCTTCGCGATGTCCCCGCGGGCGGACCCGGTCACCCTTGCCGTTTCCGTGTCGATGGCCTTGCAGGATACGCGAATGCTGTCGCCGAACGGGGTGATCGTCCCGGTGACAATGATTTCCGCCCCCGCCAGTTTACCGATTTTCTTGATCGCCTCGGGATCCATCAGGCCGGTCAGGGAGAGCTTCTGCTCTTCGAGGATCCGTTTCATGTGATTCCGGTCCAGGACGTCGAAGCCCTGGGAATGGGATGTCAGGTTTCCCGACATCTCTTCCGCGATGAATCTTCCCAATTCGTTCACGCGCCCCTGGAGGTCGGTGAAGTCGACCACCGCGATGCTCTTCTTCCCGGACTTCGCGATTTCAGCCGACAGGATCGACGAGAGGTTGGCGATCTCCCGCTCATAAGAAAGCGCAGGGAGGGTCGGGAAAACGAGGGCCAGCAAAACGATAATAAGAAGGATACGACGGCAGCCTTTCAAACGGTTTTTCATGGGGTCCGCTCCTGTCGCGTGGAATTTGCAGCACAATATGAAAGGCTGCCGGGATTGTCAACCGCATAAGGCGGCGTTTCGAGCCTCATTCGCGCCGGATCCCGAAAAAAAAGAAATCCGTCGCCTCCCTGAGAGGCACCTCGGCCGGGACGAGCCCCGTGGGTGCTCCATCCGACTCTTTTCGTAATACAGTAATGAATACAGCAAGATCAATCGCCGGTGAAATTCCGCCACACATTCCCCCACAAATCCCTTGACAAGAAATTTCTTTCAGCATAGTCTGCCCATCATTTGATGGAACAAGCATATGGAATAGCCAGATGGAACACGCCAATGGAACGGTCCGCTGGAAATTGTTGATGGGAGCCTGAAATGGCCACAATCCTGGAGAAGGCCCGGAAAGACCCCCAGTCGATGAAGGGGAGGATTCTGGCGGTGGCCCGCCGGCTTTTCGGGCAGTATGGCTTCCATGGCACGACGACCCGCATGATCGCCCAGGAAGTCGCCATCGACATGTCCACCCTGCACTATCACTGGGGGGAGAAGGGCGATCTTTACGAGGCCGTCGTCCTCGACATCTGCAGCGACCTCAGCCGGAAGCTGATCGAGGTCGAAAAGATCATCCACGGCCTGCCCCGCAATGACCGCCTCGCCATCTCCATCGAGATGATGACGGACTATCTCTTTGATCACCCCGAATGCTCCAACCTGATCCTCTTCCGCTATTTCGGCAAGACCCGGGAAGGCGATGGACTCGACTTCAAGATCCCCGAATTCACGGCGGATGTCGCCCGATCCATGGGGCTGGCAAAGGACAAGAGGAATCTCTCCCCCCACGTGAGGATGGAGATTCTGGCCCTGATGAATTCCATCCACAATTTCGTCTCTGGAGAGAACCTGTTCCGTCCCATGGTGGACACGGACCGGGAGGACTACATCCGGCTGGTCAAGCAGACCCTGAAGTTTATCCATCTGCCGGCGTTCGCCCATGAGGTGGACTACGCAGTGGAATGACAAGGGCGGACCCGCCCTCCGGACGGGCCGCTCGGAAGATATAACAGAACTCTTGCAGCACGTATTCCACAGAAGGGAGACTGATTATGGGAGAAAAGAGCGCAATTCGTTTTGATGGCCGCGTGGCCATCGTAACCGGCGCGGGCGGCGGCCTGGGCCGCGTGTACGCCCTGGAGCTCGCCAAGCGCGGGGCCAAGGTGGTCGTCAACGACTTCGGCGGGGCCCGGGACGGCTCCGGCGCCGGGGCCGCAGGTCCGGCGGACAAGGTCGTCGATGAGATCAAGGCACTGGGCGGAGAAGCCGTGGCCAATTACGACAGCGTCGCCACCGCAGAGGGCGGTGCGAACATTGTCAAGACGGCCGTCGACGCCTTCGGGAAGTTGGACATCCTCATCAACAATGCAGGCATTCTCCGGGACAAGGGTCTCCTGAAGCTGGAACCGGAGAACTGGCAGATCGTGCTCGACGTTCATCTGACCGGCGCCTACAACGTGACCCGCCCGGCCTTCGGCGCGATGAAAGAAAACGGATTCGGGCGGATCGTCATGACGACCTCCGCGGCGGGCCTGTACGGCAATTTCGGCCAGACGAACTACAGCTCGGCCAAGCTGGGTCTTGTGGGCTTCATGAACACCCTGAAGCTGGAAGGCGGGAAGTTCAACTTCAAGGTCAACACCATTGCCCCGATCGCCGCCTCGCGGCTGACGGAAGACATCCTGCCGCCGGACATGCTGGACAAGCTGAAACCGGAGTACGTGTCTCCCATCGTCCTGTACCTCTGCTCGGAAGAGTGTGGGGACACCGGCCACGTCTACAACTGCGGCGCCGGCTTCTACAATCGCGCCGCCATCATGACGGCCCCGGGCGTTGTTCTCGGCGGCGGAACGAAGATCCCTTCCGTCGAAGACATCTCCGTCAACTGGGCGAAGATCGCCGATCTGAAGGGTGCCAGGGAATACAGCAACCTGAACGAGCTGGTTCTCGGTGACGTCCTCGCGGCCCTGGAGGGGAAGAAGGAAGCCCCGAAGAGCAGCAGCGGATTTGCCGCGGTGAAAGATGTCTTCGCTGCCATGCCCGGTGCCTTCCAGGCGGGTGCTGCCACAACGGACGTGGTGTTCCAGTACTGTATCTCCGGCGACGGCGGCGGCGACTGGTACGCGGATATCAAAGGCGGAGCCCTGACGGTGGCGGCCGGAACCCACGCGAGCCCCGGCTGCACGCTGAAGATGGCCGCCGGCGACTATCTCGATCTCATGAACGGGAAGATGAACGCCATGAAGGCCTACACCTCCGGCAAGCTGAAGATAGAAGGCGACCTGATGAAGTCGCAGCTCCTGGAGAAGCTGTTCAAATTCTGAGGCGGGATCCTTCGGGACGAACGATTCGAAAATGCGAACGCAATACACGTGAATGAAGGAGGTAAGACAATGGTCGGTATTACATCATTTGGAGCCTATATCCCCCGCCTGAGATTGGACCGGATGGCAATCTACCAGGCCATGGGCTGGTTCGCACCGGCGCTCATCAGCGTCGCCCAGGGCGAGCGCTCCATGTGCAACTATGACGAAGACAGCCTCACCATGGCGGTCGCGGCGGCGCAGGACTGCCTGATCGGCAAGGACAAGAAGAAGATCGACGCGGGTTATCTCTGCTCGACGACCCTCCCCTTCAGCGACCGGCAGAATGCGGGAATCCTGGCGACGGCGCTGAATCTGCGGAGCGACATCAATACGGCGGACTTCACGTCCTCCCAGCGGGCAGGGACCACGGGCCTCCTGACGGCCCTTGACGTCGCGAAAGCGGGCAACCGCAAGACCATCCTGGTCGCCGCTTCGGACAAGCGCCACACCAGGACGGCCGGCTTCTATGAAATGTGGTTCGGCGACGGCGCGGCGGCCCTGATGGTCGGCAGCGACGACGTCGTGGCAGAATTCAAGGGTTCCTACAGCGTCACGTACGACTTCGTGGACCATTTCCGCGGTTCCTGGTCCGAGTTCGATTACACCTGGGAAGAGCGCTGGCTCCGTGAGGAAGGCTACTCCAAGTTCATCCCCGAGGCGGTCGGCGGCCTCATGAAGAAGCTGAAGATCACCATGGACGATGTCCAGAAACTCGTCTTCCCGTGCATCTTCAAGGCCGAGCACCGGTCCATCGCGAAGAAGCTCGGCGCCTCGGCAGACAAGCTCGTCGACACGATGCACGAAGTCTGCGGGGAAACCGGCACGGCCCATGCCCTGCTGATGTTCGTATCGGCCCTCGAGACGGCAAAGCCGGGCGACGGAATCCTGGTGGCCGGCTTTGGTCAGGGATGCGACGCCATGTACTTCAAGGTGACGGAGAACATCACGAAGCTCGCCGCGAGGGCGGGCGTGAAGGGTTCGCTGGCCAAGAAGAAGACGACGGATAACTACATGAAGTTCCTCAAGTTCCGCGAGCTGATCGATCCGGAGACGGGCATTCGGGCGGAGGCGCCGGTCCAGACGGCCATGACGGCCCTGTGGCGGAACCGCAAGATGATCCTCGGCATGGTCGGCGGCAAGTGTACGGCTTGCGGGACGCCCCAGTTCCCGCCGGCGGATATCTGCGTAAACCCCGCCTGCGGCCACGTGGGGCCCATGGACGATTACGAGTTCGCAGGTGTTCCGGCGCGAATCAAGAGCTTCACCGGCGACCTGCTGGCAGTGTCGGTCGATCCGCCGGCGATCTACGGCCTGGTGCAGTTTGAGGGCGGCGGACGCTTTGTGGCCGACTTCACCGACTGCGAGCTGAACGACCTCAAGGTCGGCATGCCCGTGACACTGTCCTTCCGCAGAAGGGTTGCCGACAAGGCGCGCGGCTTCTCCCAGTATTTCTGGAAGCCTGTGCCCCAGACCGACTGGATTCCCGAGGTCGACTTCCAGGGCCGGGTAGCCATCGTGACGGGCGCCGGCGCCGGTTTGGGACGGGCCTATGCACTGGAGCTGGGTCGCCGCGGGGCGAAGGTCGTGGTGAACGACTTTGGCGGAGCCCGGGACGGATCGGGAGCGGGTGCAGCCGGTCCTGCAGACCTGGTCGTCAATGAGATCAAAGCATTGGGCGGCGAAGCCGTCGCCAATTACGACAATGTGGCCACGCCTCAGGGCGGCGAGGGAATCGTGAAGACGGCCCTCGATGCTTTCGGCAAAGTCGACATCCTGATCAACAATGCGGGGATCCTGCGAGACAAGGGTCTTCTCAAGATGGAGCCGGAAAACTGGGCGGCCGTCCTGGCGGTCCACCTGAACGGCGCCTACAACGTGACGCGTCCCGCCTTCAAGGCCATGCGGGAGAACGGGTACGGCCGGATCGTCATGACGACGTCTGCGGCGGGCCTGTACGGCAATTTCGGCCAGACGAACTACTCCTCGGCCAAGCTGGGGCTGGTCGGCTTCATGAACACCCTCAAGGCAGAGGGCGGGAAGTACAACATCTTTGTCAACACGGTTGCGCCGATCGCGGCATCCCGGCTGACGGAAGACGTCATGCCGCCGGAGATGTTCCAGAAGATGAGCCCCGATTATGTCGCCGGTCTCACGATTTATCTCTGCTCCGAGGACTGCAAGGAGAACGGGAGCATTTTCAACGTGGGCGCCGGATACTACAGCCGCGCGGCCATCATGACCGGCCCCGGGGTCACACTGGGCGAAGCCGGGAAAGTGCCGACGCCGGAGGACATCCGCGACAACTGGGAGAAGATCAACAACATGGCCGGCGCGAAGTACTACGGAGAGCTGAACGCGGCCATCATGACGTTCCTCATGCCGCCGGCACCGGCGGGCAGCGAGGCGCCCAAGGCTGGTGGTGCGATGGACGTCAAGGGGATCTTCGACAAGATGCCGTCCGCATTCAACGCAGCCGCGGCTGCCGGTAAGGATGTGGTCTTCCAGTTCAACATCTCCGGCCCGACGGGCGGTGATTGGTTCGTCACCGTGAAGGACGGTGCCTGCACGGTATCGGCGGGAAAGGTCGACGGCGCTACCACTACCATCGGCATGGCCGACGCGGACTTCGTCGACCTCATCACCGGCAAGCTGGACGGCATGAAGGCCTTCTCCGCCGGCAAACTGAAGGTGAGCGGCGACATGATGAAATCCCAGCTCATCGGCAAACTGTTCAAATTCTAACGATTGGGGAGGTACTACCATGGCTACGGGAATTAGAGACAAAGTCGCGATCATCGGTATGGGTTGCAGCCGGTTCGGAGAGCGATGGGATATGGGAGCGGAGGGCCTGATGGTCGAGGCCTTTCAGGAAGCGATCGCCGATGCCGGGATCGAGAAGAAGGAAATCCAGTCTGCCTGGTTCGGGGTCTGCATGGACGAGGTCAATGTCGGCAAGGGCTCGCCGTCCATGAGCGTTGCCCTTCGCCTGCCCAACATCCCCGTTTCCAGGATGGAGAATTATTGCGCCACGGGAACGGAGGCTTTCCGGGGGGCGGTGTACGGTGTCGCCTCGGGTGCCTATGACATCTGCCTGGCACTGGGCGTCGAAAAGCTCAAGGACACGGGGTACGGTGGACTTCCCGCGTGGGGTGCGACGGCGGGGAGCCTGGTCTGGCAGTGGTTTCCCAATGCGACGGCGCCGGGCCTGTTCGCCCAGCTCGCATCGGCTTATGTGGCCAAGAACCGGATCAAGAACGACGACATCAAGCGGGCCATTGCCCACGTGTCGGTGAAAAGCCATGCCAACGGTGCCCTGAATCCCAAGGCCCACCTGCGGAAGGCGGTTACGATGGACCAGGTCCTGGGCGCCCCGATCATTGCCTGGCCCCTGGGCCTGTTTGACTGCTGCGGCGTCTCCGACGGATCGGCCTGCGCGATCGTGACGACCCCGGAAATCGCCAAGAAACTCGGGAAGAAGGACATCATCACCGTCAAGGCGGTCCAATTATCCGTCAGCAACGGTTATGAAGGCGGCTTCAACGAGTGGGCCGGTGACCATTTCGTCACGGCAAGCAAGTGCAGCACCGCGGCATACAAAGAGGCCGGCATTACCAATCCGAAGGAAGAGATCAGCATGATCGAGCTCCACGACTGTTTTTCCATCACGGAACTGGTCAGCTACGAAGATCTCCACATCTCCGAGCCGGGCCAGGCCTGGAAGGATGCCCTGGACGGCATGTACGACCGGGACGGCAAGGTTCCGGCGCAGATCGACGGCGGCCTCAAGTGTTTCGGCCATCCGATCGGTGCCTCGGGACTCCGGATGATCTACGAGATGTACCTGCAGCTGCAGGGAAAGGCAGGGGAGCGCCAGCTGAAGGATCCCCGTTACGGCCTGACGCACAATCTGGGTGGATTCCCGCACCAGAACGTGTGCGCCATTTCCATCATCGGCAAGCTCGGTAAATAGTTCCCATCCGTTACACCCTGCCCGGGGTGAAGGGGTCCGTCCCCAAGCCCCGGGCAGGCAACCCGGACACGAAAGACATGGTATCCGCAGCAATCAACATTGCTTTCTGAATCATCGGCATTTCGTCAAGGAGACAACGTATGGACATTCTCAATTACACGGATGAACACAAGATGTTCCGCGACACCATGCGGAAGTTCGTCGCGAACGAGCTGATTCCCCATGTCGAGGAATGGGAAGAGGCCGGCATTGTTCCCCGGAGTGCGTGGCAGAAGATGGGGCAGCAGGGGTTCCTGGGGACGTCGGTTCCCATGGAGTACGGCGGACCGGGCGCGGATTTCCTGTACTCGGTGATCGTCAACGAGGAAATGGCCCGGGCGAATTTCTGGGGGCTCACCGCCTCGCTGCACAGCGACATCATTGTTCCCTACATCCTTTCCTTTGGATCCGAGGATCACAAGCACAAATATCTCCCCGGCTGCGTTACCGGCGACTGCATCACCGCCGTGGCCATGACGGAGCCCAATGCGGGAAGCGACCTGGCGGCCATGAAGATGACCGCAGCGGAGAGCGGGGACTCCTTCATCCTGAACGGGCAGAAGACGTTTATCAGCAACGGGATCAACTGTGACCTGTGCGTTGTGGCCGCCAAGGACCCGGCGGAGAGCAACCCCCACAAGGCGGTGGACCTGTTCCTCGTCGAGGCTGGAACGCCCGGCTTCGAAAAGGGCCGGCAGATCAAGAAGGCGGGCTGGCACAGCCAGGATACGTCGGAGCTGTATTTCACGGACTGCCGGATCCCGAAGAGCAACCGGCTCGGGGAGAAGGGCACGGGATTTTTAAAGCTGATGCAGAAGCTCCAGCAGGAGCGCCTGGTCCTGTCGATCGGCGCCGTCGCCGCCGCCGAGTTCATGCTGGAATACACCATCAAGTACTGCCAGGAGCGGCCGGTATTCGGAAAGCCGATCTCCAAGTTCCAGCACAACCAGTTCGAGCTTGTGGAGATGGCCACGGAAATCAAGATCGGCCGCACCTTCGTTGACAAACTCGTGGCCGACCACATGGAAGGGAAGCAGATCATCATCGAGACGTCCATGGCCAAGTACTGGATCAGCGACATGGCCAACCGCGTCGCGGATCGATGCCTCCAGCTTCACGGAGGATATGGCTACTGCGACGAATACCCCATCTCCCGCTCTTGGCGGGATCTCCGGGTGACCCGGATCTTTGCCGGCACCAACGAGATCATGAAGACCATCATCGCCCGGTTCATGGGCCTGTAGGAGGGGCGATTCCATGTCGGGACCCCTGGAAGGCCTTAAAATTCTGGATTTTACGACACTGTTGCCGGGGCCGTACGCCACGATGACCCTCGCCGACCTGGGGGCGGACGTCCTGTCGGTCGTCTCCGGGAGCCGGCCGGACCTGACGGCCTTCCTGCCGCCGTTCCTGCCGGGTACGGACCT
>CAZODI010000075.1:0-2110 GCA_964578535.1 uncultured Syntrophaceae bacterium | reverse complement strand
GGACTCATGGGCTATGCGGGGCGGAAGGAAGAAGGACCCGTTCCGATGCCCATGCAGATCGCCGATGTGGCGTCAGGCTCCAATCACTCCATCATTGCGATCCTGGCCGCGGTCATCCACCGGTTGAAGACCGGGAAGGGCCAGTATCTTGACATCTCCATGACGGACGGGGCGGCCGCATTCAATGCCATGGCCGCCGCGGCCTGCCTGGCGGTGGGGGAGGAGGTCGAGAGGGAGGGCTTCATCCTGAACGGCGGGTCCCTCTACGATTTCTACCGGACGGCGGACGGCGGCTATCTCGGTTTCGGGGGCATCGAGCCCCAGTTCTTCAGCGCTTTCTGCCGGGCCATCGGCCGTCCGGACCTGGTTGCCGGCGGTGTCGTGCCGCCGGACTGTGCAAAGGTAAAGGAAGAGGTTCGGGCGATCTTTGCGGAAAAGACGCTGTCGGAATGGGAAGCAATTTTCGCGGAGACGGACGCCTGCATGGAGCCTGTCCGGTCCCTTTCGGAGGCATTCGACAGCGACCTGGCAAGGGAGCGGGGCTGGGTGGCCGAGGTCGCCCTGCCCGACGGCCGCGCCGTGAGGCAGCCCGCCTGTCCCATCAAGTTTTCTGAAACGCCGCCCCATTACCGCCGTTCCGGGGTGAAGGCGGGAACAAACAACAGGGAAGTCCTTCTCGGCCTGGGGTACGACGAGGAGGAGATCGACGGATTCGAAAAGACGGGACTCTTCTCATAGCGAGGGGAAGGAGGGCGTCTTCGCCCTCCCATTCCCGTCGGTAACAAAACACCCAAGAAGATCAAACAGAATGGGAGGTTCACATGGCAGACAAATCGAAGTTGGGACTGGAGTTTCCCCCCTACGTCTACGAAGTGGAAAAGGGGAAGATCGCCGAGTTCGCCATCGCCATCTCGCAGAAGGAAAGCAAGAGCCAGATCAAGCAGATCTATGCTGACAGCGCAGCGGCAAAGGCGGCGGGCTACAAGGATGTGATTCCCTCACCTACCTTCCAGACGTGCTTCGCCCTGTGGGGAGGGGAGGGACTGATGCCCATGATCCAGGCGATCAACATCAACCTGGGCCGGCTGCTTCACGGCGAAGAGGAGTATGAATACCTGGCGCCGATCTATCCGGGCGATGTCATGACGGGGGTCACCAAGGTGGTGGACATGTACGATAAGGAAAAGAAGGGCAAGCCCGGGAAATTCATGGAATTCACGGTTCTGGAGACGGAAATCAAGAATCAGCGGGGCGAGGTCGTGATCCGGAATCGCACGACCCTGGTTGAGAGATAGGAGGAGGCCATGACGAAAGCATTGACGTACGATAGCATCAATGTCGGCGACGCGATGCCGACCTTCACATCGGACCCCATTACGCGTACGCATATCGTCCGCTATGCCGGCGCCTCGGGAGACTTCAATCCCCTGCACCACGACGAGACGTTCGCCAAGATGTTCGGCATGCCGCGGATCATCTCCCACGGGATGCTCGTGATGGGCATCACGGGGCGCGCCATCACGGAGTGGATCGACGACAAGAACCTGCGCAAGTTCGGCGTCCGGTTCTCCGCCATGACGGAACCCATGGATCTGGACGACCCGGGCTCCAAGGACAGGGCGACGATCATCGTGACCGGGACGGTCGTCGAAAAATTCGAGGAGGCCGGCGAGAAGAGAATCCGCTGCGAGATCCAGTCGGCGGATGCCACCGGCAGCGTCAAGATTGTGGGATCGTTCGTGGCAGCCGTTTCCTGAGAACCCCCTTGTCACTGCTCCCGTGCCGCATCCGGGAGCGGTGACTCCTTTTATTCAGACACAACGCTCCCGGGAGCAATTTGATTTTCAGCCGCCGTCGCCGCATCCGGAATACGGATCCGTCCGGCGGCCGTCCGAGGCTGCGGACCGGAACGGGAGCAAATTGCCGACGGCCGGGAAACTGTTGTATTTTGGAGGATATATGGCGAGTTTGATTTTGGATCGACGGGATCAGATATTCGTCCTGCAAGAGATGCTCAAGACGGAAGATCTCTGCGGGATGTCGAAATGGGCGGACTTTTCGCAGGAAACGTTCGAGATGGTGCTGAAGGAAGCGGAGCGCCTGGCGGTGG
>CAZODI010000074.1:0-11567 GCA_964578535.1 uncultured Syntrophaceae bacterium | reverse complement strand
GGCGCTTGAACGAAATGAACCGCGGGGCGGGTGGCGCGAATAACGGCAGCCGCGAAGACCAATCGACAGCCCGGGGGAAGCAGGACTGGCTCGGGCGCATCGACTTCCGGCAGATGGTGGAAGATCTCCAGGTGATCGTATGCGCCTACGACATCGACGGCTTCATCTACCTGAACCCGGTCGGCGAAAAGATGACGGGCTATTCGCTGGAGGAGGTCCGGGGAAAGAGATTCTGGGAAGTGACGCACCCCGACGACGCCGCCTGGATCAAGCCGCGCGGGCTGGCCAGGCTTCACGGCGAGGCGGTTCCCCCGACGCGTGAATTCAGGCTCATCAAGAAAAACGGCGAGGTGATGTGGGTCAATGTATTCTGGCTGATCACCCCGTGGCGCGGGAAGAACACCATCGTGATGGCCTGCGTCGATGTCACGGAGAACAAGTGCCTGACCGGGGAACTGCAAGCGTCGCGGAGCGAGCTGGAACGGCGCGTGAAGGAGAGGACGGAGGAGCTGAACCGGAAGAACAAGGAGCTGATGCTCCTCAACCAGAACCTCGGAAACATCCTCAGGAATATCTCCGATGGCGTAGCCACCGTGAACCAGGACGGCGACGTTCTCCTGCTGAACGCATTCCTCGACCATGCATCGGGTCCTGCAGCCGGAGAGATCAAGCGGCGGCTTTCGCACATGATTCTGAAAGAGGGCGACAGCATCCTGAACGGGATGCTCCGGGAAAAGAGGTCTTTCAGCGACGAGGAGATCCTCTTCCCGACATCGGAAGGCTCCCTGAACCTTCTGGTTTCGGGGACCCCGATCCTGGACGAGGACGGGACGGTCCAGAGCGGCGTCATCGTTCTCAGGCCGATGAAGGACGTGCACCGGCTGGTCCAGCGATTCAGCGGCTACCGGGCGACGTTCTGTTTCGAAGACATCATCACCAGGGACCCGATCATGCTGACCCTGATCGAGAATGCGAAGAACACCGCCTTGAGCGACAGCAGCGTCGTGATCGAAGGCGCAAGCGGCACGGGAAAAGAGCTCTTCGCACAGGCCATCCACAACTACGGGCCCAGGAGCCGGGGGCCCTTCATCGCCGTGAACTGCGGTGCCATCCCAAGGGAGCTGATCGCCAGCGAGCTGTTCGGATACGCCGAGGGCGCCTTCACCGGGGCCAAGAAGAGCGGCAATCCCGGCAAGTTCGAACTGGCCTCGGGAGGAACCCTGTTCCTGGATGAAATCGGAGACATGTCCCTCGATCAGCAGGTCGCTCTCCTCCGGGTCATCCAGGAGAGGAAGCTGACCCGCATCGGCGGGCACGATGCCATTCCCGTCGATGTCCGCATCATCTGCGCGACCAACAGGGACCTCTACAGCGAGATGAGGACCGGAAGCTTCCGGAGCGACCTGTATTACCGTCTGAATGTCATCAACATCAAGATCCCGCCGCTGAAGGAGCGGCGCGGGGACATCATGCTTCTCTTCCACCACTTCATGAAAACGGCGGAAAAGAAAGCGAACCGGAAGAGCAGCAGGATCAACTCCGACGTCGAGAAGCATCTGGTCCGTTACGGATGGCCCGGAAACGTCCGGGAGCTGCAGAACGTAGTCGAGCGCGTGGTGAACGGAACGTCGGGCAGCTCCCTGGAGATAGAGGACCTGCCGCAGGATATCCGGATGGCCGACCCTTCCTCCGCTTCACCCCCCGGAGCGGCACTGGACACGGCCGGTCCGGCGGACCCCATCGACGTCGAGGCGGCCCGCATGCGATTCCGGCAGAAGTCGGGTGAGACCGAGAAGAGGCAGATCATGGGGCTCCTGGAGATCCATCACGGCAATATCAGCAGGACTGCCAGAGAAATCGGGGTATCCCGCACCACCCTGTACAAGAAGATCAGGCGCTACAACGCGGAAAAACCGTGAGAACGCCCTCCCGCCGGAGAGTGTTCATGTAGTGTCAATTGGCTGTTCACAAATGGACGCTGTATTTACGGAACGGCGACACTCCGTTTTGTCTCCACTTTCATAGATCCCTTCGAATACAAGCGGATGCGCAATTGAATCGGCTTCGGGGACGATGGCACATCCCTTGCCATTGGGTGTGCAGTCGATCGATTGCAGCCTTTGCCAGGCAGGGCATCGTGCAACGGTGCCCCCGAATGCAATGAATCTGCGAGGCCGCAGGCAGGATGGGAATAGTGTGCATGTGAACGTTTCCCGATCGTGAGAGAACCAGCGCCCCATGCGTTGCGGAAAGGAGATCCGGATGGAAAAATACATGGATGCGGATAAGCGAATGACCGCTGCCGAGGCCGTCGGGAGGTTTGTCAACAACGGAGAATCCTTCGTCTTTGCCAATTGTCTCTATTCCATGCCGCTGGCGCTGACCCACGAGCTGATCCGGCAGCGGAAGAAGAACCTGATGGCATTTCAGCAGGGCGGCATCGAGGAAATCGACCAGCTCATCCTGAGCAGGGTGATCGATCGGGTCGTCATGGCCTACAATTTCAGGGCCGGCGGCCCCAGGATCGTCACCCCGCTCGATCGGGCCATCAAGGAGGGGCAGGTCGTCGTTGAGGAGATGACGAATCACACCCTGCTGTCCATGATGAAGGCCGGGGCCATGGGGTATCCTTTCCTGCCCGTCCTGCCGGGCATCAAGGTCACCGACGTGGTGCAACAAAAAGGGTTTCTGGGGGACCAGCGTTTTGCCGGGATCAAGGACCCGTTCACCGGCAGGGACATGCTGGTCGTCAAGGGGTACAATCCCGATTTTGCCCTGATGCATGTGCAGCGGGCCGACAAGGCGGGAAACGGGCAGCTATGGGGGGCCATGATCAACAGCAAGTGGGCGGCCCTGGCGGCAAAAAAGGTGATCCTTTCGTGCGAGGAGATCGTCGACACGGACGTGATCATGTCTTCCCCTCACCTGACCATCGTCCCGTCGCACAAGGTCTGCGCCGTCGTCCACTGCCCCTGGGGTGCGCATCCTTCCGAAGTGCTGGGGCATTACGACTACGATTTCCCCTTCCGGGCTCTCTTCTTCGGGTTCTGCGCAAACCCGGATGCGGCAACGATGTGGTTCGACGAATGGGTTCACGGCGTGGCGGACCGGCAGGAATACATCGAGAAGTATGTCCGGAAGTTCGGCAGGGACACCCTCGAGGCCTTCCGGGCCAGGCCCTTCAAGAGCGTTCCCGCCGATTACGGCTCAACGTTTTCCCTCGAGTGGGACGAGCGGGGATACTCGAAGAGCATGGGCATGAACATGGAGGAATTCGTCGCCATGCTGGACGGGAAAGGAGCTTTGATCGATGGCAACTAAATATACGATTCAGGAACTGATCGTTTCCAGGGCCGCCAAAGAGCTGAAGGACAGGGAGTTCGTCGTGATCGGCCAGGGGATCGCAATGGCCGCGGGCGTCCTGGCAAGGAAGACCCACGCCCCCAACGCGGTAATCCTCACCGAGGCGGGGCTCCTGGGGATCGACCCGTTCAAGGTCCCTCTGCACATCGCCGATCCCACCTGCACCCGCGGATTCACGTATTCCTGCGACATGATCGACATCTTCACCACAATTCTGAACCAGGGCTACGTAGATGTGACGTTTCTCGGAGTCGGCCAGATCGATCGATACGGCAATATGAACAGCAGCTACCTGGGCGAGCCCGGAAACTACGCCACCCGCATGACCGGCGCCGGGGGGGCCCCGGAGTTCATCGGCTACGCCGGCCGGGCCATCCTCACCATGAGCGGCGGCACCTTCGTGGAAAAGCTGGACTACTTCACGTCTCCCGGGTATCTGGATGGCGGCGAATCTCGTTACGCGGCGGGGATGCCCGAGGGATCCGGGCCGAGCGTGCTCATCACGACCCGGGGCGTCTTCATGTTCGACAAGGTCACGAAGGAAATGTACCTGGCGGGGCTCCACCCCGGGGTGACCGTGGATGACATCCGGGCGGAAGTGCCCTGGGACCTGAAGATCGCCGACCGCCTGGAAACGACGCCGGCTCCCACGGAAGAAGAGATCGCCATTCTCCGCAATTTCGCACCGGACGTCACCATGGGACGGAAGCTGCAGCTCGAAGTCGTGATGAAGCAGGTTTTCAATCTCCTTTCAAAAGGAGCCTGATCCCGGAATGGAGGAGAATCATAAGATGAGCCAACCGTATAAAATCATCGATGCCCTTTGTTACGTGCCGACCGAAGAGGTCGTCGTGGACCTTCCCGTCTCCCTGCCGCCCCAGATGGCCCCCTACCTCAAGAACGTTTTCGGGCCGCGGGTCGCCCCGCTGATGGGAATCACCGCGGAAGAGTTCTACCGGATGAAGATCACGATGAGCCAGGAGGAACTGCGGAAGGCCCTGGGGCCGAAGATGAAGTTCATGGCCATGAAGCTGGAGGACTTCATAAAACAGCTCGATGAGATGGAGGTGGAGAAAGCCGTCATCTTCAACCTGGATGAAGAGACTCCCAGCAGGCTGAAGGGATTGCCCAACGACTACTATGCCGATATCGTCAGGCAGTACCCGGACAAGTTCATCGGCATGGCGGGAATCGATCCCCTGAAGGGCATGGCGGCCGTGCGGGAGATCCGGCGCTGCTACGACCTGGGCCTGCGGGGGATCGGGGTGCGGCCGTTCATGTTCGGGATTCCGCCCCACCATGCAAAGATGTATCCCCTGTACTCCACCTGTGTCGAGCTCGACATCCCCGTCTGGTTCCATACGGGGATCAACTACTCCACCAACAACATGGAGGTGGAGAGGCCGGTTTACTTCGACATCGTGGCACAGGATTTCCCCGAGCTCAAGATCATCGCCGGCCACGGCGGCTGGCCCTGGGTTCCTGAGATGATGGCCGTGGTCCGGCGCAACGAAAACGTGTATATCGACATCTCGTCCATCGATCCCAAATACCTCGGGATGCCGGGCTCGGGCTGGGAGACGCTGATGCAGCTCGGCAACTCCGTGCTCCAGGACAAGATCCTGTTCGGCTCGACCTGGCTGTTCATGGGACGAACGATTAGGCAACTGGCCGACGGCATCATGGATCTGCCCCTGAAGGACTCGGTCAAGCACAAGTGGCTGTACGGCAATGCGGCCCGCCTGTTCGGATTGTCTTCCTGACCCGGCGCTTCCCGGAGCGAGAAGCGTCGGCGGACGCCCGAACGGGAGGAGCGGACCGGATTCTGTTTGCATGAACCCTGACAGAAAAAGGAACGAAATGATGAAAGACAAATTGATGACCGCGGCCGAAGCGGCCCGGATGGTGGAAGACGGGATGCACCTCGGCGTCGGTGCCGGGATGGCGATGAACCCCATGCCGGTGATCCGGGAGATCGTCCGGAACGGCGTCCGCGGGCTCACCCTGACGCCTGTTTTGACCGGGGGATATGTGACGGATCTCCTGATCGGCGCCGGGGCCGTGGAGACGATCCAGTTCCCCCAGATCGTCCTTGACGAGTTCGGGCTGGCCCCCCATTTCCGCAGATGGGCGGAAGCCGGACGGCTCAAGCTCCTGGAGACCATGTGACCGGCCCTGCTTCTGGGGCTCCAGGCTGGAGCCCATCAATTGCCGTTTATCCCCGTCATCGGATTCCTGGGGACGGACTACATGAAAATCCGGGACGATTTCAAAATCGTGACGGATCCCTATTCCGGGGAGGACTATGTCGTGGTTCCGCCCATCATCCCGGATGTGGCGGTCATCCACGGCCTCAAGGGAGACCGGTATGGCGGCATCACCGTCTTGGGCGCCCGGAACGATCGGCTGCTGGCCACAGCGGCCCGGAAGACCATTGCCGTCGTCGAGGAGCTTGTTGAGCCGGAGGAGGTTCTGCCCGGGCTTCAGGAGGTCTACGTGGCGCCCGTGCACATCGATGCGGTCGTCGTGGCACCCGGCGGGGCGCATCCCACGGAGTGCCCGGGCCGCTATGGAATCGACGCCGGCCATATCATGACCTATGTCGCCGCTGCAAAGGACGAGGCTTCGTTTCAGAATTACCTGGAGACGCACATCACGGGTCCGGCGGATCACGAGGCTTACCTGGAAAAGGTTGGATTCAGGCCGCCGGAACGGGCGTAGAACCGGTCGTTCCGTTCAACGCAAAGAAACCGGTGCAGAGAGGAAACATCATGGGAAGCAGCCAGACGGAATCCTTCGAAAAGATGATCGGTGCCATCTCCCGGCTCCTGAAAAACGGCGAGATGGTTGTAACGGGCACGCTGTCCCCCCTTCCGGCGGCGGGGTGCCTCCTTGCCAAACATACCCATGCCCCGGATCTGGAGCCCATGCTCTATGGCGATCCGGAAAACCGGCTCTCCGAGGGACTCCACGAATTTTTCGGGGTTGCCCAGAAGGGGAAGGTGGACGTGTTCTTCCTCTCGGGTCTTCAGATCGACCGGCAGGGCAGCATCAACCTGTCCGTCATCGGAGACTACGACGGGCCCAAACTGCGGCTGCCGGGAGGGGCCGGGTCGGCCATGCTCTATTCCATGAGCCGGCGAACCATCCTCTTCACCATGACACACACGAAAAAGCTCTTTGTGCCGAAGGTGGACTTCGTCAATGCCACGGCCTTCGACGGCGAGGTCAAGACCCCGTGGCGGCGCGGCGGCCTGTCGCACGTCGTCACGCCGTTGTGTGTCATGAAGTTCGACGAGGGGAAGAAGCGGATCGTTCTGGACAAGCTTCTTCCCGGCGTGACGCTCGAAAAGGTCGTGGAAAACACGGGATTCGACCTGGATGTGGCGGGAAGGGATATTCCGGTCATGGAGCCGCTGACGGAGGAGGAGCGGATCGCCCTGCACGGGCCGGTCCTGGAGAAGATGAGGACGATTTATCCCCTGGTATGCCAAATGATCTGGGGGTAGGGAACGCGGACCCGGCCGGCGAAAGCCCGAGGAGTGCCATCCCGTTTCGGCGGGAGAAGCGAACGGGGCGGGAAACGGCTTTACAACCCGCACCATTCATAATAGAAAGCCCCGTCGCAGCGAGATCTGCCTTGGGGAGAAATCGAAGCAAACGGACCTGCAGCGAAAAGCAAAAGGAGAGCGCATATGGCGACAACGCGTGACTGGGGAAAAAGCATACGCCGGATGGAACAGCTGCTGCGACTGAAGACGTTCCCCGTGGCGTTCAAACTCCTGGAAAACCGGGAGGACCTGGCGGCGATCCCGTACATGCGGCGCCTGGGCCACAAATCGACCCTCTGCCAGCTCATCAACCTGGTGCGCAGCTTCGACTGGACCGTCGGGGCCGACGACACGGACATGGTGGGCCCGATGTGCACGTCCATCGTCGGCCTCACCGGCATGCCGGAATTCCTCCGTGACGGGACGTTCCGGAGCATCATCTGGACAAAAACAAAGCGCGACGGGGAAACGTACGAAAACGCCGTCCCCCGGATTCCGCCCGGGAAGTACCAGGCCGTTGCCATGGCGCCCCTGGCCTACAACCCTTTCGATCCGGACATGATCCTCATCTATGCCAATCCGGCCCAGATGATCCTCCTGATCAACGCCCTTCAGTTCGAAGACTACCGGGTGATGGAGTTCTTCTGCGTGGGCGAGTCTTCCTGCTCCGACGCCATCGCCCGCTGCCATCTCACCGGGAAGCCCTCCCTCACCATTCCCTGCTTCGGGGAGCGCCGCTACGGCCACGCCCAGGACGACGAGCTGGTCATGGCCCTCCCGCCGGGGATGCTGGACAAGGCAGTCTCCGGGCTGGAGACCCTCTACAAGCGCGGCATCCGCTATCCCATCAGCATGTCCGGCGCGGAGCTGGACCTGGCGCAGGCGCTCCCCGGCGCTTACGCGACCGGGCCGGCCATGATCGAGGGGATCCGGAACAGCACGGCCCTCATGCTGGGCGTCACGGGAAGCATCGCCACGGGCAAGTCGACGGTGTCCCGCATGCTGGAGGAGATGGGGTCGCCCCTGATCGATTTCGACATCCTGGCCCGGATCGTGGTCGAGCCGGGGCAGCCCGCCCTCAAGGACATTGCCGCCTATTTCGGCAGCCAGGTTCTCCAGGACGACGGTTCCCTGGACCGCAAGAAACTGTCCGAGATCATCTTCACCGACATGGAGAAGCGAAAAAAGCTCGAGAGCTTCATTCACCCGCGGATCGGCGAGGCCTTCCTGAAACAGGTCAAGGAGCACACGCAGAAGAATCCCGATGCGATCATCCAGGTGGCGGTGCCCCTTCTCATCGAGACCAATATGAATTTCATGTTCGACAAGCTCCTTCTCGTCTATACGCCCCCGGAGGAGCAGGCGAAGCGGCTGATGGAGCGTGACGGCGTCAACCGGGAGATGGCCGCGGCCATGGTGGGCTCCCAGATGTCCGTCGAAGAAAAGAAAGGATACGTGGATTTCGTGATCGACAACTCCGGCACGCCGGAAGAGACGAGGAAACAGGTGGAGGCTCTCTGGACGACCCTGCAGGGGCTCCAGCGGGAAAAGGCTCAGCGGATCAAAGAACGAAAGGATCCCTCATGACCGTAGCGTTCATGCGTAACAAGATGGTGGAGGTGGAGCCTCTGCCGACGGGAAACCTGGCCGTCCACTGGCGGCTCTCGGACGACCTGGTCGACGTGGACATGTCCCTCACGTTTCAGCTGCCGGACCTTGAGATCGTCGACGCAAAGGCGAACATCCGCCGCTCGCCCCACCGGGAAGGGGTCCGGCCGGAGGAGGCCGTCCGCAAAATGGTTGGGGTGCGGGTAGGGGGAGGCCTGCGCAAGATCGTCAGGGGACTGATGGGCGGGGACGCCGGCAACATCGACCTGACCGAAGGGGTCCTCGAATGCTGCAACGCCGTCATCCTCAACTTCACCCTGCCGGGCATCCAGGAATTTGAAAAATACACGTACACCACCGAGGAGGAGCGCCTCGCTCCCGTCCGCGCCATGCTGCAGGCCAACCCCCGCCTGTATCGGAGCTGTGTGGCTTTTGCCGAGGACAGCCCGCTTGTCCGGGGGCTCGACCTGAAAGGAGGCGTCTCATGATCACCTTCAGCCGGAGCCAGCTCATCGGAATGGAGTTCCTGGACGAGGAAACGGTCCGCATTCACGGCACCCAGGAGGATCACATCTACGCCATGGAGATCGAGATGGACGTCCGCATCGCCGACGGTGTGATCCTGGCCGTCAAGGGCTGGATGAAGCGCTACACGACGCCCGTCTGTCCCCAGGCCGTGGACCGGCTTCAGTCCGCCGTGGGGATGTCGCTGCGCGCCGAGGGGTGGATGCAGGCCGTCATGCGGGACATCGGGCGCAACGGCTGCGAGCACTTCGCGGAGATCATCACGGAATGCGGGCGCTGCCTCGACCCGGCGCGCATGGCGAGGGCCCTGGCGGCGGGACTGAAGAGCGATCCCGGGGCCGACCTTGGAGCCCTGGCGGCTGCGTGGCTGGCCGACCATCCGGAGGCGCCGGGGACCCCGCTGGCCCTGTGAGATCCCGGGGGGACGGATCTTTCCATTCGCTCTCCCTTTCCTTCGAACGCGATGAAACGATTCGGGCGGCATAACGCCGTCCTTTCAGAAAGCGGAATTCCATGATCATCGATCTGCACGTCCATACGAAACCGCTGTCGCCCTGTAGCCATATCGATCCCCTGGAAATGGTGGCCGAGGCAAAGCGCCGGGGTCTCGACGGTGTCTGCCTGACGGAGCACCATGCCCTCTGGGGACGCGGCGAACTGGACGAGCTGGCACGGCAATCGGGGATCGCGATCTTCTCCGGAAACGAAATCACCACCGACCAGGGAGACATCCTGGTCTTCCAGTACTCCGTCCCTGTCCCCGACATCGTTCCCATTGCGGACCTGCGCCGGGAGGTCCTGGCGGCGGGCGGCTTCATGATTGCCGCTCACCCGTTTCGGGGCTTCAAGGTGTTCGGCTTCGGCCAGCTCCGGATGACGCCGGAGCAGGCAGCGAAGCGGCGGCTGTTCCAGCTTGTGGATGCGATCGAGGTCAGCAACGGAAAACTCACCGAGGAAGAAAACTCGATGGCCCTGGATGTTTCGAAGATCCTGGGGATGGCCGGCACCGGGGGCAGCGACGCCCACCGGGTCGATGAGATCGGGAAACGGGCGACCGTTTTTGAGCGGGAGATCCGGAACGAACGGGAACTGGTGGAAGAGATCCGGGCCGGCCGCTACACCGTCGGCACGGCGCCGGCGATATCGTGAGGCCGATTCCCGGCTTGCCGGACGGGACTTTCCCGAGTGCATCAGGGGACATGGTCGGAATGGGCTGCCGGTGATCCGCACGGCGTGGATGGATATCCGATGCCGGCTTTCTCTTTCTGTCGTATCCGCCAATGATACATGAGGCCAGGATGATTGCCCGGCCTCCCTTGTGTGCGCGGTGCCTTGCCAAAATAGAAAAAGGCAGGGTGCGGACACCCTGCCCTATTCCTATTCCTCTCTCTCCTTGTACAATCAGTCGTCGAGCTTTGCGATCTCCCTCGGCTTGACCTCCAGATCCATGTACCCGTACTTGTGGTCCTTCAACTCCTCGGGCGTCGGGAACCGCCGGTCGGGAGCATTCTTGAACATCCAGTGGTTCAACTTGATGCCGAGTTTCTCCACGGCTGCCTTCTCCAGTTCCGCCCGGTCATCCGGGTGGGCGATGGAGATGATCTTCCTCGCCTTCTCGGCGTCGGTGCAGCCCATGATGTTGACGATGCCGTACTCCGTGCAGACCCAGGTGACGAGCTGGTCGGGGACGGTCACGGCGCTCCCCGAATCCAGTGCTGAAACGAAGCGGGAGCGGCCCTTGGCGTCGCGGGCCGTCGCCGCCAGGATGGCACGGCCGCCCTTGGCCATCATCGCACCGAGGGTGAACTGGAGCTGGCCGCCCGTCGAGGAGATGGGACGGCCGCCGACGTTGCCCGCTGCGTTCACTCCTCTGAGGTCCATCTGGGCGAAGTTGTTGACGGTCACCATGTTGTCGAGCTGGGAGAGCGTCACGATGTTGTTCGTGTAGCCGATGTCGTACCCGGCGAACTGTGGGTTGCGGTGCACCCACTCATAGTAGCGGGGCGTGTCGACGGGCATGATGTAGGCCCAGCCGCATTTCCCCTTGTCGATGTTCTTCCGGGAATTGTCCACGGCGCCCGCCTCGAGGAGCGTGAAGGCGTACTCGCCGATCATCTCGCTGTGGACACCGAGGTGCTTCAGTCCGTGGTCACGCATGCCGATGACGACGGCCGTGGGGAGGGCGCCGATGCCCACCTGGATGCAGTCGCCGTCTCGCATGATGGAGACGCAATTCGCCGCGATGGCCTTTTGGATATCGTCCGGCGAAATGTTCTTTTCCGCGATAAAGGGCCACTGGTACTTCGGGTCGTCCACGTCCACCTCGACGAAGTAGTCGATGTCGTCGATGGGCAGCACCATGCCTCTCGATCCCTCGCACCAGGCGTAGTCGGAGCGGATCTCACAGACGAATTTCTTGCAGGACTTGGCGGTGATCATCCAGTTGTTGACGCCGTAGCTGGCGTTCACGTATCCGCCCTGGGGAACCGCGCAGGCCTGGACGCCCCAGTCCATGGCGCG
>CAZODI010000073.1:0-11584 GCA_964578535.1 uncultured Syntrophaceae bacterium | reverse complement strand
CGCTGCGACGGCAGGGTACCCCGAAAAAGCCGCTATTCGCGCTCCGGGAAGCCCCTCTCCCCGACGGACGTTCGCGGGGGCGCGACCGGGGGTTTCCAGAGGAGCGATCAGGACATTTTTCCCATCCCTCTTGCCTTACGGACCATCGACGACGGATCGCGGGAAAAATGGCCGCGACAGCGGAAGCCCCCGTGGCAGCCCCCGCGCCAAGATGCGCAAAAAGAGGATGCAAGCGGATTTCAAATCCGTTCCCATTTCCTCCGGAGGCTCAAGGCAGCTTCAGGAGACGGGACTGGCGGTAGCCGATGTAGGTCAGGAGTCCGAGGGCAATGAGGATCAGGATCATGCCCGCCCCCTCCCAGGGAGACGGGCGCTCTCCTAACTGGATAAAGGAGGCCGTCATGCCGATAACAGGCGTCGCCAGGGTCCCCATGCTGGCCGCCCCGGCGGACAGCTTTTCGAGGATGTAGAACCACAGGAGGACCGACACGGCGTTGCTGAAGACGCCGCTGTAGACGAGGGCCGCGATGAAGGACGGCGTCCAGCGGACCGGCTCTTCGGGAACAACGAGGGCGATCACGACCAGCGGGATCGTGCCGAACAGCATCTGCCAGGTCGTCAGGGAGACGAGGTCGAATTCCGTTTTCCCGCGCATGATCTTCGTGACGATGGCGCCCAGGCCCCAGCCGACGCCCGACACGACGGCCAGGATTTTCGCCAGGGCCGATCCGTGCATGTGTCCGGGATCGAGGATGATCAGGAGACCCGCAAAGGCCAGCACCGTCGGAATCCACTGGTTCCCCCGGATCCGCTCCCCCAGGATGGGCCAGGCCAGGATGAGGACCCAGAAGGGCATCGTGTAGACCAGGATGGCTGTGCGCCCGACCGAGCCGAGGGCCAGGGCCCAGGTGACGGCACCGATGGTGACGGTCGTGCCCACAAAGCCCAGGACGAACGTCTGGAGAGGGCGTTTCGGGCGGATCGATTTGCGGCGCCAGAGGAGCAGGCCGAAGAGGCAGACCACGCCGACGACCATCCGGAGGGCCGCGAAATCGAAGGGGCCGGAATACTTCAGGGCCTCCTTCATGACCACCCAGTTGTAGCCCCACAGGCACGAGAGGGCGATCAGGGCCGTCACGGCGGGATCCAGGGAGAACCTTTTCCTCAGAGGGATCGTTTCCACTGTTCCAGCGCCTCCAGGGCGCGGCGGGCATAGGCCTCCCCGCGGAAGCGGCGGCGGAGCTTCAGCCCCAGCGGAGTGAACAGGCCGAAGTTGACGTTCATCGGCTGGAAATCCTTTCGCCCCGGCTCCGTGATGTGATGAAGGAGCGCCCCGATCGCCGTCTCCCTGACCGGCGGCGGCAGGGCCTTTCCCTCCAGGCGGAAGGCGGCGTTCAGCCCGGCCAGCAGGCCCATGGCCGCCGATTCGATGTATCCCTCCACGCCGGTGATCTGGCCCGCGAAGAAGATTCCCTCCCGGTCCCGGAGCTGAAGGGATGCATCCAGAAGGGAAGGGGAGTCGATGAACGTGTTCCGGTGGATGCTCCCGTAGCGGGCGAACCCGGCGTTCTCCAGCCCCGGAATCATCCGGAAGATCCGCGCCTGCTCCGGCCATGTAAGCTTTGTCTGGAATCCGACGAGATTGTAGAGCGTTCCTTCCAGGTTTTCCCGCCGGAGCTGGACGACGGCGAAAGGGGGTCGGCCGGTGCGGGGATCCGTCAGCCCGACGGGCTTCATGGGGCCGTAGGCCAGGGCCAGGGCTCCCCGTTTCGCCAGGACCTCCACGGGCAGGCAGCCTTCGAAGAACCGCGCCTCCTCGAAGTCGTGCAGGGGCACTTCCTCCCCCGTCGTCAGGGCGGTGTGAAACCACTCGTACTCCTCCCGGTCCAGCGGGCAGTTCAGGTAGTCCCCCTCGCCGGCATCGTACCGGGAGGCGGAAAAGACGCGGGTGCGGTCGATGGTCTCGGCCTCCACGATGGGGGAGATGGCGTCGTAAAAGTGGAGATAGTCGCGTCCGGTGAGGCAGGCGATGGATTCGGCGAGGGTGTCCGAGGTCAGCGGGCCCGAGGCGAGTATGACCGTCCGGCCGTCGGGAATCTCCGTCACTTCTTCTTGAACGAGCAGGAAACCGTCCTGTTTCTTCAGGGATTCCTCAATCCGGCGGGAAAACAGGGTCCGGTCCACCGCCAGGGCCCGGCCGGCGGGAACGGCCGTGGCGTCGGCCGCGTCCATCAGGAGGGAGTCCAGCCTGCGCATCTCCTCCTTCAGGAGACCCGGGGCGTCCTCGACACGGCCGGAGCGGAGGGAATTGCTGCAGACCAGCTCCGCCAGGAGGGGCGAGCGGTGGGCCGGCGAATAGCGGGACGGCTTCATCTCCCGAAGATCCACGGGATGGCCCCGGCGGAGAAGCTGCCAGGCGGCTTCGCAGCCGGCAAGGCCTCCGCCGACGATGATCGTGGGCTGGCGCGTTGTCATGGAGATATCCACTGCTTCCGCAGGGAGGACCCGGTCATGACTGCGGAGGAAGCTTCTGGATGTTCTTGCACGCCGGATAGCCGGTGCAGCCCAGGAAGCGTCCGAATCGTCCCCGGCGGATCGCCATGGGCTTCCCGCACTTCTCGCAGGCAATGTCGGTGATTTCGGGCGGCGGCGCCGGCGCGGCGGGAGCGCCCGACCGGGTCTGCCGGACGATGTTCTTGCACTCGGGATAGCCGGAACAGCCCAGGAACGGGCCGAATCGTCCCCGGCGGGTGATCAAGGGCTTTCCGCACTTCTCACAGACCGGTGCCGGGGCGGATTCCGCCCCCTCTTCCGGCGGGGCCTCGTCGCGTGGATTCACGGTGTGCTTGCACTCGGGGTAGCCGGAGCAGGCGAGGAAGGGACCGAATCGTCCCTGTTTGAGGATCATGGGCTTGCCGCACTTGTCGCAGGTCTTCCCGGTTTCGGCCGCCGTAGCCTCGGCGGGGACGATCTGGCCGTCGTCGCCCCGGGAGAAGTTCGTCGTGTGCCGGCAGGCGGGATAGTTCGAGCAGGCCAGGAATTCGCCGTTCTTTCCCCATTTGATGACCATGGGGCTCTGGCACTTGTCGCAGACGATGTCCGTCGGGATCTCCTGTCCCTTGACGCGGCGCATCTGGGCGCCTGCCTGCTTCAGCTCCGCCTCGAAGGGGGAATAGAAGTTCTGCAGGATGTCGAGGCGGTTGCTCTTGCCTTCCTCGATCCCGTCCAGCTCGTTCTCCATGGAGGCCGTGAAGGCCACGTCGAGGATCCGGGGGAAATTCTTCACCAGGAGGTCCGTCACCAGCATGCCCAGCTCCGTCGGGGAAAACCGTCCCTTTTCGAGGCGGACATATTCCCGCTCCTGGATGGTGCTCAGGATCGTCGCATAGGTGCTGGGACGGCCGATCCCCTTCTCCTCCAGCTCCTTCACCAGGGATGCCTCGGAGAAGCGGGGCGGCGGCTGGGTGAACTTCTGCTCCTTCTTGACCGGTGGAACCAGATTGAGGGCCTCCCCCTGCGCAACATCCGGCAGGAGTCGCCCGTCTTCCGAATCCTCCTCGCCGTTGCCGTTGCCGTTCCCGTTTTCCTTGCCCTCCGTGTAGACGGTGGTGAAGCCGGGGAACTTCATGACGAGCCCCTGGGCCCGGAGCTGGCAGCGGCCGGCGTCCACGTCGATGATCGTCTGGTCGAAGACGGCGGGGTTCATCTGGCTGGCCACGAAGCGGTTCCAGATCAGGCTGTACAGCTTGAACTGCTCGTCCGTGAGATGCCCGCGGATGTCCTGGGGCCGGTAGGCCATGGAGGCGGGCCGGATGGCCTCGTGGGCGTCCTGGGCCGAGCCGGACACCTTGTAGGCCTTCGCCTTGGACGGAAGATAGGCGGGATCGTAGTTCTCCGCGATGTAGGCCCGGACTTCCTTCAGGGCTTCGTCGGCCACGCGGACCGAGTCCGTTCGCATGTAGGTAATGAGGCCGACGGAGCCTTCCTTGCCCAGCTCCACCCCCTCGTAGAGACGCTGGGCCACGGACATCGTCTTCTTGGCGGGGAAGCGGTGCCAGCGGGAGGCCTCCTGCTGGAGCTTGCTCGTGGTGAACGGAGCCGGAGGGTTCCGCTTCACTTCCTTGCGCTCAACCCGGGCGACGACGGGATCGTGCGCCTCGATCTCGGCGACGGCCTTCTCCGCTTCCTCCGCGCTCGTTACCCGGGCCTTCTTCCCGTCGATGCGGAAGAGGCGGGCCTCGAAAGAGGCCGCCTGTCCGTTGGCGGATGTCGGTGCCTTTTTCTGGAGGAGTGCCGCGATGTTCCAGTATTCCTCCGGCACGAAGGCCAGGATCTCCCGCTCCCGGTCGCAGATCAGGCGGACCGCGACGGACTGGACGCGGCCGGCGCTGAGCCCGCGCTTCACTTTGTCCCAGAGGAGCGGGCTGATCTTGTAGCCCACCAGCCGGTCGAGGATTCGCCGGGTCTGCTGGGCCTCGAACTTGTTCATGTCCAGCGACAGGGGATTCTTCAGGGCTTCCAGGACGGTGTTCTTTGTCAGGTCGTTGAAGAGCACGCGGTAGACCTTCTTGTCCCGGCCTCCGATTTCCTGGGCGATGTGCCAGGCGATGGCCTCGCCCTCCCGGTCGGGGTCCGGTGCCAGGTAGATATTTTCGGCCTTTTTGGCGGCCTTCTTCAGGTCGGCGATGACCTTCTTCTTGGTGTCGATGACCTGGTAGGTCGGCTCAAACCCCTTTTTAACGTCGATTCCCAGGACGTTCTTCGGCAGGTCCTTGACATGGCCCACGGAGGCCGCCACTTCGAAGTCATCGGGAAGATACTTCCGGATGGTCTTGATCTTGGCGGGTGACTCCACAATAATCAGGGAACGGGACATCCGTCACTCCTTGCGTATGAATTTTTTCCCCGGCAGCTGCCGGATCGCCCCTTTCAGCTCGAGCCCCATGAGTATCCCCAGGGCTTCGTTTGCCTTCATGCGGGAGGCGCGTATGATCTCGTCCGCCGTGGCCGGAACGTCCGACAACAGGTCGAGAATAGCACGCTCCCGGCCGCCGGGACCTTCCGGCCCGCCGTCCGGGGGCGGTGTCTTGCATCTTCCTTCCGGGAGGGGCGCGGGAGTGCTCTGGCGCACGGTTGTCTCGCCGGCCGGTCCCGGTCCCGATTTCATCGCGGCGGGGGCGGCCTCCGGGCCGGTTTCCACCGGATCTTTCCATCCCAGTTGGGGAAGGATCTCCTCCAGGATATCGTCCACGGACGAGACGAGTTTTGCGCCCTCCCGGATCAGACGGTTGGTTCCCCGGGAACCGGCGGAGTCGATGCTTCCAGGGACGGCGAAAACATCTCTTCCCTGTTCCAGGGCCATCCGGGCCGTGATCAGGGATCCGCTTTTTTCCGTGGCCTCCACGACCGTCACGCCCAGCGACAGGCCGCTGATGATGCGGTTGCGGGCCGGGAAGTGGGACGCGCTGGGTGGCGTGCCGAAGGGATATTCGGTGATGGCCGCTCCCCTGTCGGCGATTTCCTCCAGCAGTTTGCCGTTTTCCCGCGGGTACGTCACGTCCAGGCCGCAGCCCAGGACGGCAATCGTCCGTCCTTTCCCGGCGAGGGCTCCTTGATGGGCCGCTGTATCGATTCCGCGGGCCAGCCCGCTGACCACGGTGACGCCGCGCATGGCCAGCTCCCGGGAAAGCCTCCCGGCGGTATACCGGCCGTAGGTGCTGGCGGCCCTGGATCCCACCACCGCCACACAGGCTTCATCCGCCCTCAGCTCGCCCCGGACGTACAGCAGGGGCGGAAAATCGTAGATCGCAAGCAGCCTTGCCGGGTAGGACGGATCCGTGAACGGCAGAATGGCAACCCCCAGGGAACGGGCCTTCTCAAGGTCCGCCTCCACTTGCTCCCATTCCCGGAAGTCCTTGATCCGTGCGGCTGCTTTGGCTCCAACAAAAGGAAATGCCTCCAGACTTCCCGGCGGAGCGGAAAAAACCCGCTCCGGGGAGCCGAAGGACTCCAGAAGCCGGAGGAAGCCGACAATGCCGATCGATTCCACCCGGTGCAGGGCAAGCCAGTATTTCAACATGGCGGGCTGATTCATGTGTGCGAGGTGGATCCGGCTTGTCGGCACCCGGAAGGCGCGTTACGTATACAGAATGATTTTCCGGTGTCAAGTTTTTTAAAAAAGGGAAAAAGCATTGCGAAATATGCATGTTTCAGATACACAGGATCCATTTTCGCGGGGATTCTGTCATGGCGTCCTATCGCTTTTTCTCAAAAATCGTCCTTTTGCTTCTTCTGATCGGTTTGTTTCCGGTCCATCTCACCCCCTATATCCGGGAGGCATCGGCGGCATCCGCGAAACCGGCGGCTCCGGCGGGGAAGCGAATCCTGGCCCAGCAGGGCCCTGTCGTCGTATCGCCCCTTCTGACCGTTACCCCGCGGGAGATCGATTTCGGACCCATCGGCACCGGCAGCCCGGAAACGGCGGCATTCGTACTGAAAAACCTGGGCGGAGGATCGCTCCAGTGGACACTGGCCCCCCCGGAGGGCTGGTCATGCTCCCCCGGAGAGGGATTGAGCGGCCATCTGGATGTCCGGGCGCTGGAAATCCCGGTCCGGCTCAAATACATCCGGGACACCTCTGGTATCAATGGAGATGCCGGCAAAGAGGGGGCAATGCCCCTGGTCCTGACGCTGGTCGCCGGGGAGCGGTCCATGACCTGCAGACGGGACGCCGTGCCGGGTGTTCACCGTGAGATCATCCGGATCAACTCCACGGGAGGAGCCCGAAGTATTTTCTTCCGCTACCATGTGATCCGTCCGGAAATGCAGCCCCTCATTCATCTGAACCCGCTCCGCCTCGATCTCGGGACGGTCGGTGTCGGGGAGCGGGTCGCCGGAAGGGTTGAATTGACGAACCGCGGAAAAGACATCCTCAAATGGTCCGTCGATCTCAAAGGGGAGCATGGCCAGGAAAAGAGTTTCTGGCCGCCGCCGGGCCGATACGTCTCCTTTTTCAGCGAGGCGGTGAAGGGCAAAGGCTCCTACGCGCCTCCGGCGACCCTGAAATCGTCGCTCGACTTGTCCGGTGCGGTCTGGCTGGAGGAAGAGGGATACCCCGTGGGCACCGGCCGTTCGAACAGCCTGAAACTGAAATTTTGCGGAACGGGGATTACCCTGTATTACTGGAAGGAACCGGACGGGGGCGAACTGAATGTCTATCTGGATGACCGGTTCCTGCAGACCGTGCGGTGCCGGGCCGAAGAGAGAGAATCGGCGGAGACGCTCCTGGCGAAGGACCTGGGCGACGGACCCCATGCTCTGACGTTTGTGAGCACGGCGGGTCGGGCTGTCCTCCAGGGGGTCCGGATCGAGGGGAAGCAGGTCCAGAAAGGGCCTGCTGGATGGATCAATGTCTATCCGAAATCCGGGAGAACATTTCGGGAGACGGACTATGTCAACGTCGTCGTGAACACGCAGCATCTGACTCCCGGATGGTATGCCGACCAGATCCTCTTCGCCTCGAACGGGGGGGACCGGCTCATGGAGATCTCCCTCGAGGTGACGACGGAGAGCGCGACCCGGCTGCTGAATGTCTTTCGCTATGCCCGGGGCACGGACTATTTCCTCACGACGAATCCCCAGGCCGAGCAGGCGCACCTGCAGGCCGGTGGATATGTGAGGGAGGGGATCGCCTTCCGGCTTTTCAGTCCGGGAGCACCGGGGACGACAAGCTTCTACCGCTGGTACAACCCGAGAAAGGGAGACCGCTTCTACGGTTATGACCTGCAGGGCGGCGGCAAGAACCTGCAGGGATACATCCTGGAAGGATCCATCGGGAACATCGCCACGTTCCGCCTGGCCCAGTCGCGGGAGCTGTACCGGTGGTACCACCCCTCCCGGGGCGTCCATTTCTTCACGACCGACCCGAACGGCGAGGGCATGCAGAAAAAGGGGTACCAGTTCGACGGCATCGCCGGATACGTGCGATAACGGCCGGGTTTCGCCTTGACAAAGAACGGCAAAGGGGGTAATGAGCATCCTCCTTTCAGAAGACCTGGAGGATGCTGCCGGATGCGCCTGTAGCTCAGCTGGATAGAGCAACGGACTTCTAATCCGTAGGTCGCGGGTTCGAATCCCTCCAGGCGTACCAGATATTCGTGGTGGGTGTAGCTCAATTGGTTAGAGTGCCGGGTTGTGGCCCCGGAGGTTGAGGGTTCAAGTCCCTTCACTCACCCCATCCTTTCCTTTCCCGATGCGCCCGTAGCTCAGCTGGATAGAGTCGCAGGCTTCGAACCTGTTGGTCGCACGTTCGAATCGTGCCGGGCGCGCCAAAAAAGCCAGGGAACTGCCGGTTGACGGTTCCCTGGCTTTTTTCTTCGTTGGATCTTCTTCGGAATCAGAAACGGAAATGCGCGCAGCAGGATGCCGGGTGCCCCGTCAGCCGGTTCATGTCTTTTTGCGATGATCGTCGGAAAGGTCGATGCGGAGGAGATTGGTTCCCAGGCAGTGGGTGTAGCGCACCTGGCAGTTCGAGTCGGGGCACAGGTCCAGGACGATGCTCAGTCCGTTGCCCGTTCCGTTTGCGTCGGCGCGGACGCAACGAAGAAACCGTCCGCCGGCGTGAATGCTGTTCTGGACGCCGTGATCCAGTTTTGCATCCTTCAGGGCCACGCTTACCCTCGGCTCGTCCCCCTCCAATGCGCTCATGAAAACGGGTTTCTGGTAGCGGTCCAGTTCAATATGGACCCTTTCCATCCCGCCATGATCAAGTGTCAGGTGGATACTTTTTACGAGGACAGGCGTGTCATGTCTGTACCCCTTCAGCAGGCTTTCGCGTTGAAGCCGTCCCTGTTCGCGACTCGATACGGTGGCTGCCCCATCCGGACGATTCGCTGCGCAGGAATGAACGGGATGGGTTGCTGGAAGGCGGGAAATCCTTTTTTCAGTCTGTGTCATGTTCTACCCTCTCTTAAACGGAGCGTTCTGATCCCGGGAGCCTCCGAATTGCGGCCATTCAGGCTGGTCTTCAAGGCAGCTGATCCGTTCCGGGAACATCCGAGGATCTCCCAAAGCCGGTCCGGAAAAGGGGAATCTGGATGAGTAAGGCTGCGGATTGCGTTCAAAATACTTAATTTTATCGTAGGATCAATGCGGATTGATAGAGGGGATAATGTGTATACTCAATACATGTATTCCTGCAGGCGAAAGAGGTCGACGCGGCCATGCTTTTTCCTGACAAAAAGGGTTCTGCACGCTCGGCTGCAGCAGAGGACCATCTGCTGCAGCCGACGCAGCAAAGAATGCATGATAGCCATGTACCATACGATCATCCTTGTCCATTCCCCTCCCTTCCTTGACAGAAGACGCAGCATCCGTTAATCAAAAAGTCGTCCGGTGCGGCGGGTCTTGACGGATCCGTCCCGACGATTCGAAGAATGAATCTCTGTTTCCCTGCGGGACCGCCCTATCCTGGAATCCGGACGTTTCCCGCGCGTTCACCGGCAGTGTGCAGTCTGTTTCCATTTGTCCATTTTTCAACCGTTCCTGATTTTCATGCCGTCCTGCATGTGAAACCGGATGCAGGAGGTTTTCTTCTCGACGAGGACCGGGGATCAGGACAGGCTTCAGCAGGAGGATGCAATGACGACACCGGTGCAGCAGAAGATCAGGGACAAGAAAAGGACACCGGAGCAGATCGCCGAAATGGTGAAATCGGGTGACTGGATCAACCACGGCAGCGTCGGGGGCGATTCCACGGTCTGTACCGAGGCGGTGGCGAAGCGGCTCGGCGGAGGACTCGGCCAGTTGAAGAACATCGAATTCTGGATGTACGCGATGTTCTATCCCCACCTTGAATTGCAGCAGATCGATCCGAGGCAGGAGTATCACACCGTCCATGAATTCTTCTTTTTTCCATGGAACCGTAGGGCCCGCGACACGTACAATGTCACCGACTGGGCCCAGTGGGGCTGGGCTTATGGAATGTGGGCCCACCACTACCGGTTCACCGGCGCCGTTCGCGAGAAGCGGGGGATGGACTGGTGGTTCAACGCCGCCACGGCCCCGGACGAGCACGGCTATTTCAATATGTCCTACGGGACGAACAACTGCAACATCTTCCGTCAGACGGCGAAGAAGATCGTCTTCGAGGTGCGCTCCGACTATCCCTGGGCGGAAGGCGGACGCTTCAACACGATCCACATCGACGAGATCGACTACTGGGTCGAGGTGGACTGCGAGAAGTACAGGTGGCCGCAGATCAACGAGCGGGTCATTCGGGCGAAGCCCGAGGAAGAGGCCGTAGCCAGGAACGTCATGACGATCATGCGGGACCGCGACGTGATCCAGCTCGGCATCGGCTCGCTGCCCTCGGCCTGCGTCGCCGCCATGGCGGATGCCGGATTCAAGGATCTCGGGATCCATACCGAAATGATGAACGTGGGGCTCATCAAGCTCATGGAGTCGGGGCAGGTGACGAACGCCTACAAGAGCATAGACCGGGGAAGGAGCGTCTGGTCTTTTGCCTTCCCCGTGGACGTGAAGTGGTACTACGACACGATTCACCGGAACCAGGCGATGGCCGTCTATGACATCGACTACACGAACAATCTGAACGTCCTGACCCGGATCGACAACATGATCGCCATAGACAATTGCGTGGCCGTCGATCTCCTGGGACAGCAGTGCTCCGGCTTTTATGAGAAGCGGCCGATCTCCTCCACGGGCGGCTATTTTCAGTTCGTGACGTTCTGTGCCCAGTCCCGGGGTGGACGCGGTGTGGCGTCCATGACCTCCCGGAGCAAGCATGGCACCTCCCGGATCGTGCCATTCCTTCCGGAAGGGTCGACGGTGGACGTGCCGGCCCAGTTCGCCAACTATGTATGCACCGAATACGGCATTGTGAATCTGCGCGGCCTGAGCGGCTACGAACGGGCGGCAGCGCTGATTTCCATCGCCCATCCCGACGACCGGGAATGGCTGGAGAGGGAGGCCCGAGAGCACGGCCTCCTGCCGCCGAAGTTCCCCGTCTCCATGCTGCCCGCAGAGGGTGGAAGCGAAGGACGCCGCTACCCCTCTTACGACGAGCGCCGGAAGTACAAGATCCCCATGGGCAGCGCCGTCTGGGGATATGATTGGGACGAGGGATTCCAGTCTGGGAAATGAGCGGTTCCCGGAGGCGGCCCGACGGCCAGGGCAGGAACGCCGTGCGCCGGTCGTCCAACATGCGGGCGGAATCCGAGAACAAGGGAGAGATAACAGGCATCTCCACCGGATCCGTAATCACGGTCACGGTCGAAGGGTAGGCAACCGAAATCGGGAATGAAACAACAGCCCAGATGATTCCCCGGGGGACGGGTCAAGAAAATGCTTGCAATGCCCCGGGTATTACGCTAAAGGGCTCCTCCGTTCTGCAAAAACACACACGGGCCCTTAGCTCAGCTGGTAGAGCAGGTGACTCTTAATCACAAGGTCGTCGGTTCGATCCCGTCAGGGCCCACCATATAAACGAGGGGGTTGCGAAAGCGACCCCTTTCGTTTTTTTACTTGTTGACGTGAATCATGACCCGAGTCACCTGACATATTG
>CAZODI010000072.1:0-11585 GCA_964578535.1 uncultured Syntrophaceae bacterium | reverse complement strand
GCGAAGGATGAGGGAAACGCAGCAGACGGGTGTTTTTCAACAGCCCGTGCGGAAATGTTTCCGCGACGGCGGCACGCCCCCGTGGCAGCCCCCGTGCCCCGCCCAATGTTCGTGGGGGTGCGACCGGGGGTTTCCAGAGGAGCAATTGGGACGCCCCTGCCGGAATTATGGGGCGGGCTGTTCAAAAATGTCCGGATGCAAAGCGCCCGAAATCCCGCGCCGCGAGTCGTACTGTTTCGTACGTCGAGCGCAGCGGGATGAGGGCAACACAGCAGACGCCCTTTTTCAACAGCCTGTTGATGGTCAGATTTTGTTTTCTTCCAGGAACGAATACAGCGTCCGCCGCATCGAGTCCTCCAGGATCACCTTCGGCTCCCAGCCCAGCAGGCGCCGGGCCTTCTCGATGCTGGGCTTGCGGGTGTAGATGTCCTGGTATCCCTTGCCGTAGTAGTCCTCCGCGGGCTTCTCGATGATCTCCGAGTAGGCCTTGTCGCTCCGGTGGTCCGGGTGCTCCATGAAGATTCCCTTCAGGAGATGGGCCAGTTCCCGGACGGAACACTCGTTCGCGGGATTGCCGATGTTGATGATCTCGTTCTTGCAGGCTCCATCCTTGTTATCCAGGATCCGGATCAGCGCGTCGATGCCGTCGTCCACGTAGGTGAAGCAGCGCTTCTGGTGTCCGCCGTCGACGAGGGTGATGGGCCTCTGCATGAGCAGCTCCGCGATGAACTGCGTCACCACCCGGGAGCTGCCCTCTTTGGCCGTGTCGAGGGAGTCGAGGCGCGGTCCCACCCAGTTGAAGGGGCGGAACAGCGTGAACTCCAGGTGCCCCCGGGTGCCGTAGGCATAGATGACCCGGTCCAGGAGCTGCTTGCAGCAAGAGTAGATCCAGCGTTCCTTCCGGATGGGCCCCACCGTGAGAAAGCTCTCGTCCTCGCTGAACTCCGGGTCTGCGCAGGCGCCGTAGACCTCCGAGGTGGAGGGGAATACGACCCGCTTGTGGTACTTGACGCATTGCTTGACGACGTTGAGGTTCATCTCGAAGTCAAGCTGGTAGACGCCGATGGGGTCCTCCACGTAGAGCTTCGGCGTGGCGATGGCCACCAGCGGCATGACGACGTCGCACTTCTTGACGTGGTATTCGATCCACTCGCGGTTGATGGCGATGTCGCCCTCGAGAAACTGGAACCGCGGGTTGTTGAGGGCGCGGCCGAGCCGGTCTTCCGCCAAGTCCATGCCGTAGACCAGCCAGTCCGTCTCGTCCAGGATCTTGTTGGTCAGGTGGTGGCCGATGAAGCCGTTGACGCCCAGAATCAGGATTTTCTTCGCACCCATGGAATCACCTTGTTTTCATGAAATAACATCGCGAAACATCAGCGAATCTTGAAGACCGGCTTCTTACGCTGTTTTGGCTACCTTGGCAACCCTTTTCGAACGGGGGAGATCGATTGCGGCAGAATCCGGGCTTCCTAAACCCGCTGGGCCTTCCTCTGCTTCTTCTGCTCGTACATGAGCGTATCCGCCCGGGTCATCAGTTCGTCGAGATTGCCGGACTCCTGCGGATCGCACCGCACCATGCCGATGCTGATGGATATTTTGTAATCCCTGCCCTCGCGGGCGTTGTGAACGCGGAGGCATTCTTCGAAGCGGCCGGTGATGGAGCCAGTGTTCTGCATGGACGCCCCCAGCGCCAGCACCACGAACTCATCCCCTCCCACGCGGGCGATGATGTCGGATTCCCGGAAGGCCTCCTTCAGGACCGAGGCGGCCTCGACGATCGCCTCGTCGCCTTTCTTGTGGCCCAGGTTGTCGTTGATCCACTTGAGGCCGTCCATATCGGCGAAGAGGAGTACGATCTCCATCCGGTTCCGGGCGGCGATCTTCATCTGCTTCTCCGCCAGCGCCACGAAGCCGCGCCGGTTGAACAGGCCCGTCATCGCATCGGAAACGGACTGCCGGTGCAGCTCCTCCTCGAAGCGCTTCCGCTCCGAGATGTCGCGGACGATCCCGCTGAATCCGACGGTCTTCCCCGTCGGGTCCTTCCTCAGGTTCACGGAGGTCTCCGCATGCACGGCGACGCCGTCCTTCCGGACCAGGCGGCATTCGAATAGGCTGAGGCCGACGCCGGTCCGATAAACCTTCCCGAACGCCTCGGCGACCTCCGGAGCCGTCTCCATGTCCATGATCCGCTGATAATTCAACTCCCGCAACTCCTCCGGGGAATACTTCAGCATCGCGCAGGCCGCCGGGTTGAAGAAGGTCAGGTTTCCGCGGAGGTCCGTCTCCAGGTAGCCCTCCGCCATGTTTACGAGGATTTCGCGGTACTTTTCCTCGCTCCGCTGGAGGGCTTCCTCCGCTGCCTTGCGCTCGCTGACGTCATCGCAGACGGCCACGATCTCGCCAGAGGGAAGCCTGTAGACATAACTCTCGAGCCACAGGGAGACACGGTCGTCCCGGTATAGTGACGCCCCGTTCCGCTCCGGTTTTCCGGATCTCCAGACACGCACGAACACGTCCAGGAGGCCCATCGCCCGCACACCCGGGAAAACGTCCCGGACGCTCATGCCTGCGACGTCTTCTTTTCGGACCCTGGCGATTCTTTCCATGGACCGGTTGAGATCGCGGACGACAAAATCCATTCCGTCGGGCAGGGCGTCATATACGACCACGCCGCTGCTCATGTTTCCGAAAAGCTCCCGGAACCGCTCCTCCTTGAAGGCGATGTCCCTCCGGGACCGGCTCACCACGTGAACCATCGACAGGACGACCGTGAAGAGCAGGAGAACGGCGACCGTGAGCAGGACGCCCGCCGTCCGGTAGATTCCGATCTGCCTCATCGAAGTGAAGAGAATGACGGACCAGCCGTCCTTGTTGAAGACCTTCCTCGAGACGAGGAATTCCTCCCCGTCCAGGACGATCTCCGTCCCCTCGACGACCTCACCGTCAAAGACTGCCTCGAAGGACGGCTTTCCGAATTGCCCGGAGGCGGTGAGCGCAGCCGCCGATGGTGCGGGGATTGGCCACAGGGCCTTCAGAATCCGTCCGGGGTGGCTCGACAGAAAAATGATCCCGTTGGGGTCGATCAGGTAACAGTGGGGATATTTGCCGAAGAAAGACTCCGTCGTGTCGAGGTTCTTTTGCATGGCGGCGACGCCAACGATCGTACCATCCCGGTCCCGCACCGCCCGGCCGGCAAAGAAGCCCCGCTTCCCCGAGGTGATGCCGACCCCGAAATACCGGCCGCCGAGGCCCTGAACCGCATCCTGGAAATAGGGACGGGACTGGAAAGACACCCCGACGTAACGGTCCGGGGCATGGCGGTTGGAGGATGCGATGGTCCTTCCTTCCCTGTCCATCAGGTAGGAAACGGAGGCGCTCAGGCTGGTATTGTAACGGTCCAGGGCGGCGTTGGCCTGTTCGATGTCGGCATCCTTCCCTCCCGTCAGGGCGGAAACGACCAGCGGGGAACCGGACATGGCCCCGACGGCACCCTCGATTCTTTCGCACTCGGAGTTCAAGAGGACCGAGATGGTCAGGGCCGCCGCCTCGCCCTCCCGGACAATCTCTTCACGGGCCTGTTCGCACAGGGTTTCCGTCGCGATCCAGCCGGCAAGGATAACCGTGGCCACCAGCAGCACCGATAGGACCGTCAGGCGAAACGGGGTCTCCAACTGTCCTTTCTTCATGGCGAATCCTTTTCGCTCTGCAGATTGATGCGACGAAAAACGTTTTCCGGGGACCTCCGGGAGCCATCGCCGGTCCGACCCGGCGGTCAGCCGGCCGGATCCCTTACCAGGCGGCCACCCTCCAAAGGATGGAAGTACTCCCGTATGTCAGCGCCCTTCATCCTGCGCCCTTCGATCTCGATCTCCAACAGCTCCAGCCGCCCTTCCCCGGCGCTCACGAAGACGCGCCCGCCGTCGAGCCGCACCCGGCCGTGATCGTCCGTCGCGCCGCCGGCTCCCGGGCCCTCCGGGATCCCCCGCCAGACGATCATCTTCTGTCCCGCGGGGAGAAACGTAAAGGCCCCCGGCCAGGGGTCCGTCACGGCACGGACCAGGTTGTAGATGCGCAGCGCCGGCCGGTTCCAGTCGATGAGGCCGTCGGCGGGCTTCCGCCCTCCATAGTAGCTTCCCAGGGAAAGATCCATGGGGATCCGGGGGGCCGTGCCCGCCGCGATCTGCGGGAGGACTTCCGCCAGGAGCTCCGTTGCCGCCCGGCACAACTTGCGGTAGAGGGTGAGGGCTGTATCTTCGAAAGCGATCTCCACGGACCGCTGCCCGACGATGTCACCCGCGTCGGGCTTCGCCACCATGTGGTGGAGCGTGACCCCGGTGCGGGTCTCGCCGTTGACCAGGACCCAATTCACCGGCGCGCGGCCCCGGTAGGCCGGGAGCAGCGACCCGTGAAGATTGTAGGCTCCCGCGGCCGCCAGGTCCAGGATTTCCGGCCGGATCATGTGGCGGTAGTAAAAGGAAAAGATGGCTTCCGGCGCAAGGGCGGCGATCCGCTCCCGCCACTCCGGCGCCCCCACGCTCACCGGGCACAGGACGGGGATACCCCGCTCCTCCCCCCAGGCCCGGACGGACCCGAACCAGACGTTCTCCCCGGGGTCATCCTCATGGGAGAGAATGGTCCGGATCCCGAAGCCCGCCGCCTCCAGGGCGTTCAGTCCCGTGATCCCCATGTCGGAATAGGCGAAGACGACGGCGTTCACGGCTCAATCCTTCGACGTTATTCTAATCCAGTTTATGCCTTGCCGGCCGAACCGAGTACAGTTCCTGGTCTTCCCTGACAAGCAGGGGTTCCTCCCGCCGGGCCTTCTCAAAGATCAGCCGGGCCGTCGAAAAAAGATCGGAACTCTCCGCTTTCAGATAACGGGCCGCCATCCGGCAATATTCCGGATCAATCTCGACCCCGATGCTGTTCCTGTCCGTCCTGAGCGCGGCGACCATGCTTGTCCCCGAACCGCAAAAAGGATCCAGCACCGTATCCCCGACAAACGAGAACATGCGAACGATCCTCATGGCCAGTTCCAGCGGAAACGGAGCCGGATGCCTTTTGGTCGATGCGCCGGGGATGTTCCAGATCTGCTGAAACCAGCGGTCAAATTCATCCTTGCCGATTTTGCTACCGCTGCGCTGATTTTCCGTCGGTTTCCTGTAACCGCCGGGCTTGCGCTGCATGAGGATAAACTCCATGTCATTCTTGATAATGGCATTCGGCTCGTAGGGTTTCCCAAGGAATTTCGAACCATTGGCAACTTCGTAGGATGCATTGGCGATCTTGTGCCAGACAATCGGATTCAGGTTGTCAAAACCGATACGCCGGCAGGAAACACAGATATCCGCGTGGAGAGGAAAGACCAGATGACGGCCGTATTCACGCCTCGCCACACAGACATCGCCGACGACACAGACAAGCCTCCCTCCGGGCACAAGAATCCGGAAAATATGCCGCCATACCCTTTCCAACTCCGAGAGAAAGTCCTCGTAATCCTGAATGTGCCCCAGTTGCTGCGGGTGTTCGTTGTATCGCTTCAGATTCCAGTAGGGTGGAGAAGTCAGGACGAGATGTATGGACTCATCCTTCAGGAAGGACAGTTCCCGGGAGTCACCCTGGACGAGCCTGTGCGTTGTTTCCATCATGTTAGACATGAGCCTGGACCTGTCCCGCAAGGGCCCGTATAAATCGATCCATGGAAAGGTCACCCGCCGGTTCACAGTAAGACCCTGCGGAACCTTCGGTTCGTGTCGAAGTGATGAACGATGCAGCCGAGTAATGCCTCTCCAGCACAAGCTTCCGGCACAACAGTTCATAACGCTTCATGTAGGAGGCATTGACGAATTCCGGAAAGACCTTGAAGTGCGGTTCCTCGACCCGGACCGGCCGATGGGAGGCATCGCAATCCTCCAGGAGAAAGAAGTAACCGAGAAAGGGAGCGGGGCTGTCCATGTATGCCCGCTCCCGGAAGGCGGTCCATAGGTCGGCGGCGCTGCCGATGGCCTCTTCGGTCCGATTGTTGAAATTATTCCCGAAAGACGGTCCCACCTGCGATTTTGCCTCAATCACCGCAATGAGTTTCCGATCCCGGACAACCAGCAGGTCCCATTCCTTGGTGGCACGGAAAAACCCTGGAAGCTCGACCGCTTTTTTCCTGAAAACGCATGATTCCGGAATGCCCGCACGGATGGCGACCGTCGAAAACAGATCCATGAACCCATCCATCTGTGCTCCACCGGTCACAGCGCTTCGCGACCCTTGATCCGTTTTTCCAGTTCTCTTCTGCTTTTTCTGCTGTTCCGCACGGGTTCGCCAAAAATGGGCGACAGCTTCTCTCGTCCTTTTTTCCGCATCCAGAAACATGCTTCGCCGATTCACGGGAATCGCACCCCCTGCCTGTATCAATCAAAAGATGATCGTCTCTTTTATGTTTCTTCCTCTACCCCATGGACCTGCTCGATGACATATTCGGGGCGTTTCCGCACTTCCCGGTAGATCCGGCCGATGTACTCGCCGATGACGCCGAGGGCGAAGAACTGCATCCCCACGAAGACAAAGAGGATGGCGAAGAGGGTGAAGACGCCCTGGGCCGCCCAGAGGGCTCCGTAAACGAGGCGGGCCACGGCAAGGAAGAGGCCGAAGAGCACCCCCAGGACGGACATGGCGACGCCGCCGTACATGAGCATTTTCATGGGAAAGTCGGAGAAGGAGGCCACCAGGTCGAACTGGAGGTTGATCAGCTTGCGCAGGGGGTAGTTGGACGCCCCGCCGTGGCGCTCCTCGTGGGCCACCTCGATCTCCGTGACCCGCTTGGCGAAGACCGTGGCCAGGGCCGGGATGAAGGTCGCGTGCTCGTGGCAGGCGCTCATGCGCTCCACCACGGGCCGGCGGTAGGCCCGGAGCATGCAGCCCCAGTCGGTCATGTGGACCCCGGTGATCCGGCGGGCCATCATGTTGACGATCCGGGAGGGAACCTTGCGGAAAACCGAGTCTTTCCTCGCTTTGCGGATGGTCCCCACGACATCGTAGTTCCCCTCTTCCATGGTCTGCAGGAGCCGGGGGATCTCCTCGGGGGGGTTCTGCAGGTCCGCGTCCATGGTCACGACGATCCCGCCCCGAAGGATGGAAAAGCCCGCCATGATCGCCGCGTGCTGCCCGTAATTCCGGGTCAGCTCCACGACCCGGACGCCGGGCTGCCTCGCGAATCCCTTCAGGATTTCCAGGGAGCGGTCCCGGCTGCCGTCGTCGATCAGGACGATCTCGTACGGTCTGTCCAGGCCTTCCAGGACGGGCCGGAGCCTCCCCAAGAGGGCCTCCAGGTTCTTCTCCTCGTTGTAGACGGGTATGACAACGGATACCATCGGTTTCGGATTCACGGCCATCGCTCCCTTCACGCCGGCTCCCGCCTGCTCCGGCTCTTCCGCCGGCCTTCTCATCGGCCCACGATCTCCCGGACGGCCTCGCAGACATAGGCGACGTCCCCCTCCGTCATGTCCGGGAACAGGGGGAGCGACAGGATCCTGTCCGCCGCCCGCTCCGTCTCCGGCAGGCGGGACGAGGCGTCGCCGAAGCGCTCCCGGACGTAAGCCAGCCGGTGAACCGCCGGGAAATGAAGGCCGTAGCCGATGTTGTGCTCCGCAAGGCCTTCCATGAAGCGCTCCCGCGGCAGGGTGGACACCTTGACCACGAACAGGTGCCAGGGATGCTCGTGCGGACCGTCCGGAACGCCCGGCAGGTCGAGGCCGCCGATCCCGGACAGTCCCTCCCGGTACAGTCCCGCCAGCAGGCGGCGCCGGGCGTTGAATTCCTCTACCCGGTCCATCTGGACGACCCCGAGGGCCGCCTGGATGTCCGTCAGGTTATACTTGAAGCCGGGCTCCCGGATGTCGTAGGACGGATCCCCTCCCTTGCCGTAGCGTTTCCAGGCGTCCCGCTCGATGCCGTGGAAGCGAAGCAGCCGGATCTTCCGTTCCAGGGCCTCGTCGTCGAGGGTGACCATTCCCCCCTCGCCGGTGGTGATGTTCTTGATCGGGTGGAACGAAAAGATCGCCGGGCAGCCGAATCCCCCGGCATGGGTTCCCCGGTACACGGTTCCGATGGCATGGGCCGCGTCCTCAATCACGGCGACGCCCTTCCTCCGGGCAACGTCCAGCAGGGGGGCCATGTCCGCCGGCGCACCGGCGAAATGGACGGGAATCACCGCCTTTGTCCGGGGGGTGATCGCCCCCTCCACCTCGGGCACATTCAGGTTCAGGGTGTCGTAGTCCACGTCCACGAAGACCGGTACCGCACCGGCCAGGACGATCTGGTTGACTGTGGAGGCGAAGGTCATGGAAGGGGTGATCACCTCGTCCCCCGGCCCGATCCCCAGGGCCAGGAGGAGAAGGTGCATCCCCGCCGTGGCGGAGGTCAGGGAAACGGCACAGCGCGCCCCCGTCCGCTCCCGGAACCGGGTCTCCAGGTCCAGGCATTTCTGCCCCGTGGTGATCCACCCGGACCGGAGGCAGGCGGTCACCTCCGCCATCTCCCGATCCCCGATGCTCGGCCTGCTGAAAGGAAGAAACTCTCCGCGTACGTTCATTCGAACCCTCTTTCCGCCGCCCCGGAGCGGCGGTTCCATTTCCACGATTGGAAACCTCTCCGCAGCAAACCCTATGCGGAGCGCACTCCTCCTGTCAATACCCCGGATCCGGCGGCGCCTCCGTGCGGGCCGGCATCGGCAGGCGGATCATGACGTAGTTCCCGTTGGTCCAGAGGATCTCCATGTCGGGGACCTCTTTGCGGATGAAGTCCACGTTCTCCCGGTCCACCGTCACTAAGTAGATCTCGTGCCCCTGCCGGTAGAAGCGGAAGAACTCGAAGAACATCATAAACCACTTCTGGCGCTCGCTCTCGGGGAGCTTCAGGGCGCCGTAGAAAAGCTCGCCCACCTCGTCCACCACGGGCGTCCGCGTCCCCGTGTAGAAATCGATTCCGTAGAGGTTGATCCGGAACTGGTAGAGCTTCTGCCCCGCCGGGAGATGCTGCGGCATGGCCTGGACGACCGGCAGGGCCGATTTGTAGGGCGTCAGGAACCGAGCGGCAGGGAAGACGAGCGACACGAAGAGCATTGCCGAGACGAGGTAGATCCCCGGGAACCGGCAGATCCGGCCATGACTCTGCAGGCGGTCCGGGAGGACGGCCAGCAGGATCACCAGGACCAGGGACGGGGCGATCCACGGCAGCCACTCCCCCAGCGGCACGCTGCGTCCCGGCAGAAAAGCCGGAACGAAGAGGGCCGCCCCCAGGAGAACCGACTGGAAGATCACCGGCCCCCGCACCTTCCATCCCCCGGCCGCCTCGCCCTCCGACACCAGGAACAGCCGCCCCAGGAAGACCGCCAGGGGTGGGAACAGCGGCGTCACATAGGGCACGAGCTTGGAGGATGAAATGGAGAAGAAGACCAGGATGAACCCGAACCAGGTCAGGAGGAAGCGCTTCTCCTCCCCGCCGAAGGATTCCGACCACTTGCGGCGGAATCCGCCCGAGACGGACGGCAGAAAGCCCAGCCAGGGGATGATCCCGCCGACCAGGACCGGCAGGAAGAACCAGAAGGGCTCGTGCCGCTGGTGGAGCTTCGTCGTGTAGCGCAGGAAATGCTCCTGGATGAAGAAGAAGCGGAAGAAGTCCGGGTTCCGCTCCTGGACGAGGAGGAGCCAGGGGAGTGTCACCAGGAGGAAGATAGCAATGCCGACCGGCGAGAAGAACTTCAGGATGTCCTGCCAGCGCCGCGAAAGAACGAGCCAGAGCCCCAGGACACCCGCCGGGAATACGATGCCGATGAGTCCTTTCGTCAGGAAGGCCAGAGCCGAGAGGAAAAAGAACAGGTACAGCCAGCCCCTGCGGTACGCCCCCCCGGAAAAGAAGCGGAATCCGGCCCAGACGGCCGTACAGACAAAGAAGGCCAGCGGCATGTCGAGGATGTTGATCCGCCCGATGGCGGCATGGAAGAGACAGGTCGTCAGGACGGCGGCGGCGTAGAGCCCCGTTTTCCGATCGTGGAAATACAGTCCCATCCTCCAGGCCAGGAGGATCAGGCCCCAGGCGCAGAGGGCCGCGGGCAGGCGGGAGGCGAACTCGTTCTGGCCGAAGACGTGGAAGGACAGGGCTGTCGCCCAGTACATCAGGGGCGGCTTCTCGAAGTAGACGACCCCCTTGAGGCGAGGGGTGATGTAATCGCCCGTGGCGATCATCTCGGCGGGAATGCCGCTGTAGCGCCCCTCGTCGGGCTCCATCAGGGGCATGAAGGGGAGCGTGCCGACATAGAGAATCAGTGGGACAAGGCACAGAATCAGAATTTTTTCCCAGTCTTTCACGGTTTCCTCGGGGCCGAAAAAAGTGGCGAATCATATAAAGACCGCCCCCCCTTGTCAACGGACAAACGGGTTGTGCGGGAAAGCCGGACGGGCGGCCGCCGTGCAGGAAACGCACGCGGATCACTCTTCGCAAGGGGTCAAATCCATTGACAACCGACGGCTGTCTCCGCTACACACGGTGCCGGAACGGCCGGGGGAAATCCGGTTCGGCCCCGGGCATCTCGCCCGCTCATTCCCCTGTTTTCCCCGTGCAGGGGCCATCCGGCCGCTCCCATTATCCCGATGGAGGTACCACCATGGCTTTGATCGAATGGAAAAAGGACGAAACAGTGGCCATCCTCACCATGAACGGCGGCGAAAACCGCCACAACCCGGATTTCACGGCGGCGATTCTGAAGGCCCTCGACGAGATCGAGGCGGCCCCGGAGATCACCTCCGTGGTCATCGCCTCCAGCGATCCCAAGAACTGGTCCCAGGGCATCGACCTGGTGTGGATCACCGGCGCCTTCAACGAGAAGCGCTTTCAAGACATCAAAGACTTCCTCCACGGCCTGAACAGGATGTTCGTACGGATCCTCACCTTCCCCATGCCGGTCATCGCCGCCATCAACGGCCACGCCTTCGGCGACGGCAGCATCATGGCCTGCTGCTGCGACTTCCGCTTCATGAAGTCGGGCCGCGGCTTCTTCTGCTTTCCCGAGGTGGACATCAGCATCCCCTTCCTGCCGGGCATGCAGGCCATCATCACGAAGGCCTTCCCCTACTACAAGCTCCAGGAGGCGGCCTTCAGCGGGAAACGATACGGTGCCGACGAGCTGGCGGCCCACCACGTCATCGAGAAGGCCTGCCCCGACGAGGAGACCCTTCTGAAGGACGCCGTCACCTTCGCCCGGACGTACCAGAAGAAGCGGCCCATCTTCGGCGAGATGAAGAAGCGGTTCCACAAGAACATTCTCGCCGCCATCGAGAATGAGGATCCGAAGTATATTGAATCCCTCAAAATCATGATGTAGCGGCCGCGGGAAACGTTTCGCACGGCCGCCCGGATGATTGCCCGTCCAACGAAACGGAAAGGCTCGGTATGATGTAGCGGCCGCGGGAAGAAAAAGGTAAAAGGGGACGGATGGAAGTCCGTCCCCTTTTCCACATGCCCCCGTGACAGCCCCCGCGCCACGGGAAAAACCGTTATCCGCGGGGGCGCGGCCGGGGGTTTCCAGAGGAGCATTC
>CAZODI010000071.1:0-11613 GCA_964578535.1 uncultured Syntrophaceae bacterium | reverse complement strand
AAGACGCGCCGGAAGAGACATTGCAGAGCGCAGAATTAACGGACCATCTGTCCAAAAAAATCATCGAGTATCTGCGCAAGTCATTCGGCGGTTACGAAGTGCCGCAGAAGTTTCTTTTTATCGCGGAAGACTTCACGGTCGCCAACGGCATGCTGACCCAGACCATGAAGCTCAAAAGAAGCAATGTCCTGAAACAATATAGAGAAGCCATTCTGGCCCTCTATTGAGACCTGCCGGAGACACCTGAAAAACAAAAGCCGTACACCCGCCATGGGGTACGGCTTTTTTGCATGCGGAATATTGCTCGTTATTCAAAAATGAGATCAGGCCCTGGCACCGTTGCGCTTCGTGACCACGTACAGGAGGATGCCCAGGAAGATGAGCAGCGCCCCGATGACATGGTAGAGGGCCATGTGCTCCCCGAAGACGATGTTTTCCGTGACGGCGGCGGACAGGGGAATGAGCCCGAAAAAGACGGCGGCGGAGTTCGGATTGGCATCCTTGATGCCCTCGCTCCAGAAGTAGAAGGCAAGGTTCGTATTGAAAAGGGAGAGAAAGACCAGCGCCGCAACCAAGGCAGCGCTGATGCTTCCCGCCGAGGCGGGCTCGAGGCTGAACGGAAGGAATCCGATGGCGGCAAACAGGGTTCCATAGGTGATGTTTTCGACCGACGTAACCTTTTCTTCCAGTATCTTGATCAGGATCGAGTAGATGGACCAGCTGAGAGCGCATCCGACGATGAGCAGGTTCCCGACGTTCACGTCCATGGTGACAATGGACATGAAGTCTCCCTTGACGACGACGATGAGGGCGCCCGCGACGGAGAGGAGGATGGAAAGAACGCCTGCCGCGTTCAGTCTGTCTTTGAGGATGAAATACGAGAGCACCGCGATGTTCATCGGGTTGGTCATGACGATGATCGAGGCCGTCGTTCCGGTCGTGTAGTTGAGGCCGAGGTATGCCATCAGGTTGTTCAGGTAATAGCCCGTCAGGGCCAGGGGGATCATGTAAAGAACGGTCCGGAAAGAGAAACGGAACGATTTCAGGAAGAGAAGAAACGGCAGGGAAAACAGGAAGGAAAGGATAAACCGGTACTCTCCCGTGAGAAAAGGTCCCAGGTGAACCACCGAATACCGGGCTGCCGTCCAGCCCGTGCCCCAGATGATGCAGGCGAAGAGTAGCTTGAAGTAACCTGACATACGCTGTGGATCCCGGAATCCGTCCTCCCGTGGTTTTGCTTCTCTTAGAACGACACGGAAAGAAAATCAAATCGCAAGGAACGGACGCTCCGCTTTTTCAAATCAGGACATCTTGATCGCCACCGCCCCCGCGACGATGAACAGGATCGACATCCCGCGAACCCAGGTGATGCGCTCCTTCAGGATGAAAAAGGAAAAGACCGTTCCGAAGAGAATCGATGTTTCCCGGAGTGCCGCCACCAGGGCGACAGGTGACGAGGTCATGGCCCACAGCGCGATTCCGTACGATGTGAAGGTGCAGGCGCTGCCGATCAGGCTCTTCTTCCAGTCCCTGGCCATCCGGTAGAACATCTGCCGGCCTTCCACAAAAGCGATCACGACGAAGAGGATCATCGCCAGGAGAAACAGCATCCAGCCCGTGTAGCTGAAGGCGTGGCCGGAAAGCCTCGCGCCCTGCGCGTCCACCAGGGTATAGACGACGATCACGAGCGCATTCAGGAGGGCCAGCGGAACGGGTGCCGCCGTGAACTTGTCGGAGAAGCGGTACTCGGCGGCAAGCGTCAGCGCCCCGCCCGAGACCAGCGCGATTCCCAGCCATCCCTTCCAGGACAGGGCCTCGGCCAGCATGATCGAAGCGGCGATGGCGGTGAGAACCGGCGGCAGGCCCCGCATCAGCGGATAGACGAGGCTCATGTCCCCTTTCTTGTAGGCCAGAAGGAGAAAGCCGAAATAGAAGATGTGAATGACAACGGACGCCCCGAGATAGGGCCACGAGGGAGGCAGCGGCAGCGGGACGAAAGGCAGGAGGAAGATCCCGATGACGGCGCTTCCTGCGATGATCAGGACGGTGTTTTTCGAATTGTCCGACTCGGACTTGATCAGGGCGTTCCAGCCGGCGTGAAGCCCGGCGGCGAAGAGGATGAGAAGAACGACACTCCACTGCAAATTCCCGTTCTCCATTCCGGTTGATCATGATCGTTGGACAACCTACTATGAAAGGAAGATAAAAAGACAGAATGAAATCCGCTCCGCCCGTGCCTTTCAGAAGGCCGGGTCTTTTGTAAAGCACGTTCAACGCGGTGGAAATCCTGCACCGGATCATGTAAATCCTTTGCGCCGGATCGACTCCGTGCGACAGCGCTCTCTATCAAGGAGGATGTGCAATGAGGAAAGCAACGAAGGCAGCTGTAGCGGTTTCTTTATTCCTGATGCTCTTGTTTTTGGCTTCTCCCCTCGGAGCAGCCGAGCAGTGCCGGGTCGTGAAAACGTACCAGGGGGGGACGCTCTATGACTGCGGCGGAATGAAGATGGCCGTCCTTCAGGGCAGTTACCGGGAGATGGGAAGGCAGTACGGGGCTTTGCTGAAGGACGACATCGTTGCTTTCCATAAACGGATGATCGAACAGTTCGTACTGCGGAGCGGGCTGTTCACGGAGGAGGATCTCCGGAAGCTCGTCGTCGATCCGGCCGTCAAAACCCAGGCGAAACGCCAGAGCGAGATGCTCAGGGGACTTTCCGAGAAAACCGGCCTGTCTTTTGAAAAGCATGTACTGCTCAACATGAACATCCAGGTGCTCATGTACATGAGAAAGATCGGCTCCGGAAACGCCGTGGCGTGCACGTCCATGGCCGCATGGGGCGACTACACCGCCAACCGCCGAACCTACACGGCCCGAAATTTCGATTTTCCCAACATCTACAGGGAGCTTTTGCGGTCCTTCGGGATCCTGCTCGTGATGAAGCCGAGCGACGGGAGCAATTCGGTGGCAGGCCTGTGTATGGCCGGCATGATCGGGTTGTTTGATGGAATGAACGACAAGGGGCTCTATATCGAGGGGAACAACGCCGCCGATTCGGAAGGGCTGATCGTCTATTCGGACCGGGCGTCCATCTTCGACGAGGCCGTGAACGCGCTGTTTGACGCCGATAATATCGACGGCTTCGAAGGAAGGCTCAGGTCCATCCGCGCGAACTATCCCCTGATTCTCATGTGCGCCGGACCCGACGAAGCCTGCTTTTTCGAAAACGGCACGACGGACACGAAAAAGCGGGTTGCCGGAGAGAACGGCCTGATCTCGGCGGCGAACCAGTTTCTCGATCCCTCGTGGCATATCATTCCCCTGAAAGACCCGGGCGCATGGTTTTCACCGGCCCGGCAAAGCCGGATCGAGACCCTGGCTAAGGCGAACAAGGGCAGAATCGATGAAAAGGTCATGATGCGGATCCTTGATGAGAGATTGTTCAACAAGGACGGCTCGTTTGGGAAAGGGGCGTCCGTGATCGAAAAGGATCCCAAGGAAGATGAAGTGACGGCCAGCCAGGTCGTTGCGTGCCCCTCCGAGAGGAAGATGTGGGTGCGGATTCCGACGTACACCAACTGGATCCTGTTCGACCTTGGCAGGATCTTTGAAAAATGAAGGGAGCGCAGGACTGTCTTGGCTCCTCTCACGGCAGCTCCCCAATGAGGAACGGCCAGTGGAGCTCGCAGGGGATTCCCAATCTCAGCCAGTCGTTGCGGGCGTCCATCTCTTCGTTGATGCGGTCCCGGATCGTTTTCAGGGTTCCGTCTTTGCAGCGGACATCCATCGAAGGGGACAGCTCTTCCATCGCGTCGGGAGGGGTGCCGCCGATTTCCCGGCGGTAAAACTCGCGGGCTTCTTCGTCCACGTCGGCGGCAATGACCAGGTTGTGAATTCTGTATGCCTGCATGTCTGTTCCTTCTCCGGAGAACGGTTTTGTGATGGACGGGTACGGGATGCGGATCTCTCCGCCCTTCGACCGTCTATAGCAATGAAGTGCCTTGCTGTGCTATCTCTTTCCCGAAAACCCCAATGGAGAATGCAGGCATGAAACCCGCTCTCATCGTCGTCGACATGATCAGGGACAATGTGGGGATGCACCTGTCGGCAGGCAGGTCGAACGAATTCATGAAGATCATCCCGAATCTCCAGCGTTTGCTGAAGGAGTGCCGCACGCGGGGGATCCCCGTCGTCTTTGCCAATGACAGCTTCCTGGAGGGCGACCTGCTCTTCAGCGGCCGGATGAAGCCCCATGCAATCCGGGGCACCGACGGGGTCCGGGTCATCGAGGAGTTGGGGCCCGAGCCCGGGGACACCGTCCTGGAAAAGCGGCGCCTCAGCGCCTTCTTCAAGACGGACCTGGACATGACACTGCGTCTCTGGAAGGTGGACACGATCGTTGTCACCGGCATCGCCACGCCCGGATGCGTCTACATGACGGCCATGGACGGCCTCTCCTGCGATTTCAAGGCTGTCATTCTTGAAGACTGCTGCGCCGCCCATCGGCCGGAAATCCACGAGACCTTTCTTGCCGCGCTGAAAATGATGCCGTTGGATCCCCTGGTCCGGATCATGAAGCTGGACGACCTGCTGGCGGAGTGGAGGCAGGCATCATGAGCCGAGCGCCGCTTGTGGACACAGGAGAGGGAATCACGGCCATGGACGCTGTCGCTCTTTCGCGGGCCATCCGGGAAAAGCAGGTCTCCTGCCGGGAAGTCATGGAGGCTTTCCTCGACCGGATCGACCGCTTCAACCCGGAGGTCAACGCCATCGTCTCCCTCCAGGACCGCGAGGGGCTTCTAAACCAGGCCGACGAGCGGGACCGGCAGCTCGCCCGGGGTGAATACTTAGGCTGGATGCACGGATTTCCGCAGGCTCCGAAGGATCTGGCCCTCACCGCCGGCATTCCCACCACCCTCGGATCGCCGATCCTGAAAGACAACATCCCGCTCCAGGATGCCTTCATCGTCGAGCGGGCCAGGCGGAGCGGCGCGATCGTCATCGGCAAGACGAATACGTCGGAGTTCGGCCTGGGCTCGCAGACCTACAACGAGGTCTTCGGCACGACCCTCAACGCCTTCGACCGGACGAAAACGGCGGGCGGAAGCAGCGGAGGCGCGGCGGTTGCCCTGGCCCTGCACATGCTCCCCGTCGCCGACGGCAGCGACATGATGGGCTCCCTGCGGAACCCGGCCGCCTACAACGACATCTTCGGCTTCCGCCCCTCCTTCGGCCGCGTTCCCTACGGCCCCACCCTCGACATCTTCTACCAGCAGTTGGCAACGGAGGGTCCCATGGCCCGGAACGTCACGGACCTCGCCATGCTTCTGTCCGTGCAGGCCGGGTTCGATTCCCGAGCCCCCCTTTCCCTCCGGGAGGATCCGGATGTCTTCACCCGGTCCCTGGAGAGGGATTTCAAGGGAGTCCGGGTGGCCTGGATGGGGGATGTCGGCGGTTACCTGGCCATGGAGCCGGGCGTCCTGGAGTTGTGCGGAAGGGCCCTCAAAACCTTCGAATCCATCGGCTGCGTCGTGGAGGAGGCCCTCCCCGATTTCTCCCCCGAGCGCCTGTGGGAGACATGGCTGACGCTGAGGGGATTCCTCATCGCGGGGATCGCCGGCCCCTTCTATCGCGTCCCCCAGTGGCGGGCCCTGATGAAGCCGGAGGCCGTCTGGGAGGTGGAAAACGGCCTGGACATCAGGGGCGATGCGGTCTACCGGGCCACCGTCGACCGGAGCGCCTGGTATCTTGCCCTCGACGCCCTGTTCCGAAAATACGAATGCCTGCTCCTGCCCAGCGCCCAGGTGTTTCCCTTCGACGCCGGCGTGCACTGGCCGAAGGAGATCGCCGGAAGGACGATGGACACCTACCACCGCTGGATGGAAGTGGTGATCGGGCCGACTCTGGCCGGACTGCCGGTGATCAGCGTGCCCGCGGGGTTCAACGAGGCAGGGCTCCCCATGGGCCTGCAGGTCATCGGAAAACCGGGGGCGGACCTTTCCGTCCTCCAGCTTGCCTACGCATACGAACAGGCCGCAGACCGGGGTCGGCGGAAACAATAACCGGCGGTTTTATCACTCAAAACGCGAAGGAGACTCCCTGTCTCTATAGCTCCGGGCAATCGAGGGCGAGGCACAGAGGAAGAGCAAGCGCTGATCCCGTCAAGGCCTTGGTCTTCCGGCGCTTTCCTGGGGGAGAAAAATGAATGATGGCATTCTGAAGCCGCACAGTGCATTCGTCGGTTACATCCTCTGGATCTTTGGTTTCACGGGATCCCACCGGTTCTATTTCGGGAAGCCCGTCACGGGGACAATCTGGTTCTGCACCCTGGGCCTCCTGGGGATCGGCTGGCTCGTGGACGTCTTCTTCATCCCCTCCATGGCCCGCCAGGCGAACCTGCGATTCCGGGAGGGGCCGATCGACTACAATGTCGCCTGGATTCTGCTCACGTTTGTCGGTGTGCTCGGGATTCATCGCATGTACATGGGGAAGTGGCTCACGGGAATCCTGTATCTGTGCACGCTGGGGCTTCTGGGAATCGGGTACATCTATGACTACTGGACCATCAACGATCAGATCGCGGCGATCAACAGCTCCGGCGACCAGCCGTAGCCGGGTCTGCCCGAAGGAGGGATCCATGTTCGGGAATCTGAGCCGGGGGCAGTTGGAGACAATTCTGGATGCGCTGCCCCTGGAGTTCATCTTTGTGGACGACCGGGAGTGCCTGGGATACGCGAACAAGGGACATCGTATTCCGGGAGCGGGCTTTGCCCGGTGATTGCCGAATTTTTCAGGTCCTGAGGGCGCCGGCGCCGCGGCACTTCCCGGGGCAGGCGGAAACACGAAACAGGGGGTGGATAAACCGTCATGAGCGATTACTGGAGTTCGGTGGTCCATGGACTGACGCCCTACGTGCCGGGGGAGCAGCCCGCCATCGCCGGCCTGATCAAGCTGAACACAAACGAGAACCCCTACGGGCCGTCGCCCCGGGTCATCGAGGCCCTACGGGCGGAGGCCGCGGAGACGCTGCGCCTGTACCCGGACCCCAACGCGGACCGCGTCAAGGCGGCGGTGGCCGCCCGGTTCGGCGTTACGCCCCCGCAGGTGTTCGTGGGCAACGGCTCCGACGAGGTGCTGGCCCACACCTTCCAGGCCCTCCTGAAGCACCCGCGGCAGCTCCTGTTCCCCGACATCACCTACAGCTTCTATCCCGTGTACGCCCGCCTCTTCGGCATCGATTATGAAACGGTGCCGCTCACCGGGACGTTCGAGATCCGCCTGGAGGACTACGAGCGCCCGAACGGCGGCGTCATCGTTGCGAATCCCAACGCCCCCACGGGCTGCCCACTTTCCCGGGTGGCGATTGAGGCCTTCCTGCGCCGGAACACCGGGTCGGTCCTCGTGGTGGACGAGGCCTACGTCGACTTCGGCGGCGAGTCCGCCGTGCCGCTGGTGGACCGCTACCCGAACCTGCTGGTCGTCCAGACCCTGTCCAAGTCCCGCTCCCTCGCCGGCCTCCGGGTGGGCTTCGCCGTGGGAGCCCCGCCCCTCGTCGAGGCCCTGGAGCGGGTGAAGAACAGCTTCAACTCGTACCCCCTGGACCGCTTCGCCATCGCCGGAGCCGTAGCGGCGCTGGAGGACCAGGACCATTTCGAGCAGACGCGCCGGGCCGTTATCCGCTCCCGGGAGGCCCTGTCCGCCGGACTCGCCGCGCTGGGCTTCACGGTGCTGCCCTCCGCGGCCAACTTCGTCTTTGCCCGTCACCCCGAACACGACGCGGCCGACCTGGCGGCAAAACTGCGCGAGCGAGCCATCCTCGTTCGCCATTTCCGCCAGCCCCGCATCGAGCAGTTCCTGCGCATCACCGTGGGGACGGACGCCCAGTGCGGCACCCTCCTCGATTCGCTGGCAGAGATTTGCAATCCTGCGAAAGCCGGAAGGCCGGCGGAGTCCTGAAGACCGCCGTCCGGACGGGAAGGGCCGAGGTCGTGGAATAGAATGCCGCCCGGAGACGCCCCTGGTCCTTCTCTTCCGGCCCATGGTGCTGCAAGCCCCGGCCGCTTTGACATTCGTTTCTTGGAGAGAAAGGAGGATGCACCCGTGAAAGTTGTGGTCGAAAAGAACGACAGCGTCTGTACGGTCATCATCAACCGGCCGGAGAGCCGGAATGCCGTCGATCGGGAGACGGCGGAGCAGCTCGTTGCGGCCTTCGAGGAGTTCGAGCGGGACGACGACATGCTCGCCGCCGTCCTTTGGGGACGGGGAGGTAACTTCTGCGCCGGGGCGGATCTCAAGGCCATAACCAGCGGGGATCTGAACAGAATCAACAGCCTGGAATGGGACATGTCCAAACCCGGTCCGCTGGGTCCCAGCCGCATGACCACGACGAAGCCCGTCATCGCAGCCGTGTCGGGCCATGCCGTAGCGGGAGGGCTGGAGCTGGCCTGCTGGTGCGACCTGCGCGTCGTCGAGCGGGACGCCTATTTCGGGGTCTTCTGCCGGCGCTACGGCGTTCCCCTGATCGACGGCGGCACCCAGCGCCTGCCCCGGCTGATCGGCATGAGCCGTGCCCTGGACATGATCCTCACGGGACGGCCGGTGGGTGCGGAGGAGGCCTTTGCCATGGGACTCGCCAACCGGCTCGTGGAACCCGGAAAAGCCCGGGAGAAGGCGGAAGCGCTGGCCGCGCAGATTGCCTCCTTTCCCCGGATCTGCATGCGCAGCGACCGGATGGCCGTGTACCGAGGATTCGACCTGCCCATGGACGAGGCGATGATTCTGGAATTTCGCCAGGGTATGGACGTGCTGGCCGGCGGGGAGGTTCTGGAGGGTGCGAAACGCTTCTCCGAGGGAATCGGAAAGCACGGCCGTTTTTGACAGGCGGTGCAGACCTGTGCGGTGAAAGGCCGCGCCGACATGCCGGGCACGCCGTGAGACAGGAAAGACCCGCCGGGGCATCGGATCTTTCTTTCGTTGTTAAGAAAACGGGCAATCATGTCCTTCCATATCCAGGCAATTCCCGGGTTGCATTTCCAGCCATCCTTGTTTATCCCGACAAAGAGGACGCATCATGAACGAAGGCGAAAGAACGGCGGAACGGACCCGGGAGATCGCAGCGCTGGAACAGAATATCCGGGTGCTGGAGCAGGCGGAGGCCGGGCGGAGGCAGACGATGGATGCGCTGCGGCTCTCGACGGCCGTTCTGGAAGGCGTCGTCGAGAACAGTCCTTCACCCATCTGGATCTCCGACGAAAACGGGATCATGATCCGGATGAACCGGGCATGCCGGGAGCTGCTGCATGCCTCGGACGAAGAGCTGGTCGGGAAATACAATGTCTTCGAGGACCGCATCGTCGAGCGGCAGGGGGCGATGCCCCTGGTGAAAAGCGTCTTTGAAAAGGGGGAGACCGTCTGTTTTACACTCCGGTACAACCCCGCGCAGCTCCGTCCTCTTCAGCCGGAAACCGCCGGCGAGAGAGTCCTGGAAGTGACGATATCCCCTGTCCCGGATTCGCAGGGGCGGATCGTCCACGCGATTGTCCAGTGTCTGGACATCACCGAGCGGATGGTCCGCACGCAGCAGATCCGGCAGCTCAGCAACGAGCAGCGGGCGATTCTGAACACGATCGGCATGGGCATCTGCTTCACCCGGAATCGCAAAGTGCAGTGGGCCAACCCGTCGTTCTCGTCGATGTTCGGCTATGAACCCGGCGAACTGGAGGGGGTGGATACCGGCGTCTTCTATTCGAATCCCGAGGACTACCGGCGCGTGGGCGAAGAGGGATATGCCCGGATCAGCGGGGGCGGCGTATATGCGACGGAAGCGCCCATGAGGAAAAAGGACGGAACACCCGCTCTGTGCAGCATTACGGGGCAGGCCGTCAATCCCCAGGACCCGGGGGAGGGCTCCATCTGGGTGCTCCATGACATCACCGAGCGCAGGCAGGCGGAGGAGCAGCTCCGGGAAAGCGAGGAGCGGTTCCGCCGCCTCGCCAACGCGGCGCAGGAGGGAATCATCATCCAGCAGGGGGGCTTGATCCTGGAGGCCAACGAGGCGGCCTGCAGGATGTTCGGCTTCGGGCTCCACGAGGCGGTCGGAAGAAATGTACTCGATTTTCTGGTGCCCGGGTCTGTAACGCCCGCCGTGAAGATGATCGGGCAGGAAGAAACGCATGCCGAGGCGCTGGGGATCCGGAAGGACGAATCCGTCTTTCCCCTGGAGCTGTTCGGGAGGACGATCACGCTTCGGAGCGGGAAGGCCTGGATCATTTCCGCCCGGGATCTCTCCAGGCAGAGGCAGGCGGAGGAGGCCCTGCGAAGCAGCGAGGAGCGATTCAAGCGGCTCGTGCAGAACTCCAGCGACATCATCGCCGTGATGGACGAGGAAGGAATGATTACCTCCATCAGCGACTCGGTGGAAGGCGTTCTCGGTTATCAGGCCGAGCAGGTGACCGGCACAAAGGCATTCGATATTGTGCATCCCGGCGACCGGGAGCGGACGATGGTCTTTTTCCGGAACGCCCTGAATCAGAAGACCGGCTCCATACACTGGGCGGAGTACCGGCTCCGGCACAGAAACGGAAACTGGACGGTTGTGGAGTCCGTGGCCACAAACCTGCTCAGGGATCCCGTGGTCAGGGGCATCGTGTTGAATGTCCGGGATGTGACGGAGAGGAAAAATGCGGAACTGGAGAAGCAGAAACTCCAGGAGCAGCTCCAGCAGGCCATGAAGATGGAGGCGGTGGGACGGCTGGCGGGCGGCGTGGCACACGACTTCAACAACCTCCTCACGGTCATCACCGGGTATGTCGAGCTGGCCAGGGTCAAGCTGAAGCCGTTGGACCCGCTGTACAGAACGGTTGAGGGCATCCAGAAGGCCGCCGAGAGTGCAGCGGCCCTGACCCGGCAGCTCCTTGCATTCTCACGACGGCAGATCATCGAGCCGAAGGTCGTGAACCTCAACGACCTGATCCGCAGCCTGGCAAAGATGCTGACCCGCGTGATCGGAGAGGATGTGGAGCTCGATACCGTTCTGCAGGAGGGGCTCGGTTCCGTCGAGGTGGATCCCGGCCAGTTCGAGCAGGTCCTGGTGAACCTGTCGGTCAACGCCCGCGACGCCATGCCGGACGGCGGACGGTTGGTCGTGGAAACGTCGAACTGCGAGCTCGACGAGGAATACTGTTCCCGCCATCCGGATGTGCAGCCCGGCCGGTACGTTCTGCTGGCTGTCAGCGATACGGGGCATGGCATGAGCGACGATGTGAAGCGGCACCTCTTCGAGCCGTTCTTCACGACGAAACACAAGGGACAGGGAACCGGCCTGGGACTGGCCACGACCTTCGGCATCGTGAAGCAGGCGGGAGGAGCCATCGAGGCCTATTCGGAGGTGGGTCGGGGAACCACCTTCAAGATTTATCTGCCCAGCGTCCAGGAAGAGGCCGCGCCGCTCGTCACGGAGGCCCATGCCGCTGAGATGGTTAAGGGAAAAGAGACCATCCTGTTGGTGGAAGACGATGAAAACGTCCGGGATGTTGCCCTGAACATGCTGGAACATTTGGGGTACAGGGTCCTGACGGCGGCCAACGGCGGCGAGGCCTTCCTGCTGATGGAGAAGC
>CAZODI010000070.1:10488-12019 GCA_964578535.1 uncultured Syntrophaceae bacterium | reverse complement strand
GCGACCGGGGGTTCCCAGAGGAGCAATTAGAAAACGTTTCCGGACCCCAGGCTCTCCGGTTTCAGAAGGCGAAGAGCGGAAACGTTTTCGCGACAGCGGGAGCCCCCGTGGCAGCCCCCGTGCCTCGACCGAACCGGGCAGCCGCCGTCCGCAGAACCCGCCCTGCATCTGGAAATTCCCCAGGAACTATGGTAGCATGCGCCGTCTTCGCATGGGGGGCGAAGACCCTGCCGCATCGACTCACTCACATCCATACCGAAAAAGGAGGGAACATGAAAGGGAAGAGCCGCCTGGACGCCATCTTCAAGCCGCGGAGCGTCGCCATGATCGGGGCCTCCGGAACGCCGGGGAAGCTCGGCTACGACGTGCTCTACAACCTGATCCACGCCGGGTTCAAGGGCGCCATCTTTCCCGTGAACCCGAAGGCCGACGAACTCCTGGGCCTGAAGTCCTACCGGGACATCGCCTCCATCCCAACGGCGCCGGACCTTGCCGTGATCGTGATCCCGTCGCGGATGGTCATCGGGGCCGTCGAAGAGTGCGGCAAGGCCGGCGTGAAGGCCGCCGTGATCGTCACCGGCGGCTTCGCCGAAGCGGGGGAAGAAGGGGAAAGGCTCCAGGCCGAGCTGGCCGCGACAGCCCGGAAATACAACGTCCGCCTGATCGGCCCCAACTGCCAGGGGGTCAACGCCCCCTATGCCAGCCTCTGCGCGTCCTGGCCGCTCCTCACCACCCGCGGCCGGATGGCCTTCATCTCCCAGAGCGGCACCGTCGGGGCGGCCCTGATGGACTGGGCAACCGAGGAGACCCTCGGCGTGAGCGTCTTCGTCAGCCTCGGCAACCGGGCGGACGTGGACGAATCGGACTGCATCCGATACTTCAACGAGGACCGGAACACCCGGGTGATCGCCCTCTACGTGGAGGGGGTCAAGCGACCCGCCGCCTTCCTGGAGGCGCTGGGGTCGGTGAACAAGCCCGTGGTCATCCTCAAGGCGGGCCGGACCGCCCGGGGCCGCGTGGCGGCGGAGAGCCACACCAAGTCCCTGGCGGGAACCGACGAGATCTACGAGGCCATCTTCCGGAAATACAAGGTCTGCCGGGCGGACAACCTGGAGGAGCTGTACGACTTCGCCAAGGCCCTGGCTTACCTGGACAAGCCGAAGGGCCGCCGCCTGCTGTCCATCTCCAGTTCCGGCGGCGCCGCCATCCTCGCCATCGACGAGGCGGAGAAGTACGGCTTCACCTCCCCCATTCCTTCGGCGGCCCTCCAGAAGCGCCTGCGGTCCTTCCTGCCGGCCCACTGCGGCGTGTACAACCCCATCGACCTGACGGGGGACGCCATCACCGATCCCAGCCTCTACGCGAAGGTCATCGCCGAGGCAAAGTCGGACTATGACACGAGCATCGTCGTCTTCGGTGACCCCATCCACGGGGCATCCGACATCGTGACCGGCAAGGGGGAGCTGGTGGTCTTCTGCGGCGGCGCCGACGTGGAGCGGGAGGAGGCCCTGAAGATGCACAGGAAGGGGAT
>CAZODI010000070.1:0-10388 GCA_964578535.1 uncultured Syntrophaceae bacterium | reverse complement strand
GCCCGGTGGCGCTCAAGATCGCGTCACCCGACGTCTCCCACAAGTCCGATGTCGGGGGCATCCGCCTGAACCTCGCCTCCGGCGGGACAGTGCGGGCGGCCTTCGGAGACATCCTGGAGACGGTCCGGAGAAAGATGCCGAAAGCCCGGATCGACGGAGTCACTGTCTCCGCCATGGCGCCGGCGGGCGGAATGGAGGTCATCCTTGGCGTCCTGAAGGATCCGCAGTACGGCCACACGCTCATGTTCGGCCTGGGCGGCATCTTCACGGAGATTTACCGGGACGTCCGGTTCTGCCTCCTCCCGGCCTCGGACGAGGAGTTTCTCCAGGCGATCCGGGGCATCCGGGGGTGGCCGGTCCTGGCGGGCGTCCGGGGACAGAAGCCGAAGGACGTCAAGGCCCTTGTCAGGCTGATGCAATCCCTGGCAAGGCTGGTGAAAGACCGTCCCGAGATCGAGCAGATCGACCTCAATCCGGTCCTGGTCTACGAAAAGGGAGCCTGTGCCGTGGACTGGCGCATTTACACCGACGCATAAACCCCGGGTTTCATAAAACCAGGGACACTTCCCATCTTTTCGCCAGTCCGTGAAAACGATGGGAAGTGTCCTTTTTTTTACGGTTCATGAATAACGGGTGGAGGGTCGATCGACAGGCTCCCCCCTTCCCGAAACCGGATTGCAGGACCCGGTCCCAGCGGTCCATACCAGGCACCGATCTTCATTCCATGAGGGTCCAGGAGATTGGATGCGTGAAGGGGACGGTTCCGTTCCGCCGCCCGCCGCTGCATCCCCTCCATGGCCGCGGGAAGATCCCGTTCGGGATCCGCCAGCTCCCGCCAGCCCTCCTCAAGTCTCCAGTCGTCCCGGATCATCAGAAGGGCCGAGGGATGGGCCTCGGGTCCGGCCGCATAGTAGCGGTAATCCGGGTCGGCCTCGCCGGCTGTGAACGCCGCCTCCGCCTCCGGGGCCGCCCGCAGGCTTCCCCGGGACCTGGGAATCAGGCGGAATACGAGAACCGTCGCTGCCGCCAACGCCAGAAAGATCAAAAACAGCAGGTGCGGGGAGATGTCCGTCATGTGCCGCTTTTCCTTTTCATTCGCTTGTACCGCCCTTGTTCGCGTTCCGGCGCACGGTGAGATACCCGACATCCCGGATCGGGGAAATCCATCCCGGCCGTTCCCGACTACCGGCCCAGAAAGTTCATCATGACTTCCTGATAGCGCGCCCCGGCTGCCTTGTGGAGCGGGAAGGCCTCCTCCAGCAGGTTTCGCTCCGCCTCCGTCAGCTCGATGTCCAGGGCACCCGCGTTTTCTTCCAGGTAGGTACGGCGCTTCGTGCCGAAGATGGGAACGACGTCCTCGCCCCGGCTGAGCACCCAGGCCAGGGCGATCTGTCCGGGCCGGCATTGTTTCTCCCGGGCCATTGCCTCCACGCGGCTCACCAGCTCCAGGTTCTTCCGGAAATTGTCTCCCTGGAAGCGAGGGGAGGTGCGCCGGTAGTCGCCCTCCGGCAGATCCTCGAACGAGCGGAGTTGCCCCGTCAGAAACCCCCTTCCCAGGGGGCTGTAGGCCACAAACCCGATTCCCAACTCGCGGCAGACCGTAAGCGCCCCTTCCTCGGGGTCCCTCGTCCAGAGCGAGTACTCGCTCTGGAGGGCCGTCACGGGATGGACGGCGTGGGCCCGGCGGATCGTGCCGGGTCCCGCCTCGGAGAGGCCGATGAACCGGATCTTCCCCTCCCGGACGAGAGCCGCCATGGCACCGACGGTCTCCTCGATGGGCGTCTCCGGATCCACCCGGTGCTGGTAGTAGAGATCGATGACCTCGACGCCCAGGCGCCGCAGGCTGGCCTCGCAGGCGGAGCGCACGTATTCCGCCTTCCCGCACACCCCCCGGTACCGTGGATCGTCGCTGCGGAGGATCCCGAACTTGGTGGCCAGGAAGACCTCCTTACGGCGGCCGCGGACGGCCCTGCCGACCAACTCCTCGTTCAGAAAGGGACCGTACACGTCGGCCGTATCGAGCAGGTTGATTCCCATCTCCAGGGCCCGGTGAATGGTGGCCAGCGATTCCGCATCGTCGCGGGCGCCGTAAAATTCGGACATTCCCATGCATCCCAGCCCCAGGGCCGAAACGAGGGGACCGTCTTTTCCGAGCCGTCGCTGTTTCATCCCCGCATCCTCCTTTCCGTCGCGCTGCAGATCCGTTCTCTTCTTGTCCTTATCAAACCGCCGCCTTCTCCCCGGGCGGGGCCTCCGGAGCGGGCTCCGGCCCGTGCCGGATGTGCTTCATGAATAGTACCAGCGGAAGCATGCAGAGCATCATGACGGCCAGGATCTGGAACACATCGTTGAAGGACATCATGGAGGCCTGCCTGAGGAGCTGCTCGTAAACCACCCCCTGGCCGCCCTGCGAGGCGGAGGCCGCCGCCATTCCTTTCCTCTGGAGCAGCTCCGACGCCTGCTGCGACGACCACCAGTAATTCGGGTCGAAGGGTGTCAGGTGTTCCACCAGCCTCGACTGGTGAAACTGGGAGCGGCGGGCAAGCATGGTCGTCACGAACGCGATGCCGAGGCTGCCGCCGAGGTTCCGGACGAGATTGAAGATGGAGGTGGCATTTCCCATCTCTTCACGCCGGATCCCCGAAAGTGTCAGCGTCATCAGGGGGATGAAGATCATGCCCATGCCGACCCCCATGACGACCCGGGGCCAGAATATCGCATGAAAATCGGCACCCAGGGTGAAGCGGGACATCAGGTAGCTCGACCAGGCCGTGATGATGACGCCCGCAGCAACGACGATCTTCGGGTTCACCTTCTGGATGACGCGGCCCACGATCGGCATGGTGATCAGGACCGCAATTCCCCCGGGCCCCAAGACGATGCCGGAGAGATAAGAGGTGTAGCCCATCAGGGTCTGGAGATAGATCGGCAGGAGGACGATACTGCCGAAGAGGTTCACCAGGATGAAGAAGACCACAGCGTTGCCGATGCAGAAGGAGCGATCCCGAAAAACGCCGAGGTCCACGATGGGGTAGCGTACCGTGATCTCTGTGAACACGAAGAAAACCAGGGCGGCGACGGTGATAACCGCCAGCGTGACGATCAATCCGGAGGCAAACCAGTCCTCCCGCTGGCCGCGGTCGAGGATCATCTGGAGGCAGCCCACCCACAGCCCCAGGAGGATGAGGCCGAGGTAGTCGATCGAAGAGGAAGCCCGCTTCATATAGGAGGGGTCCCGGATGAAGAGTGTCGTCATAAAGATGGAGAGAGCCCCGATGGGGACATTGATGAAAAAGACCCAGTGCCAGGACCAGTTGTCGGTGATCCAGCCGCCCAGGACCGGGCCGACGATGGGGCCGAACATGGTCCCGACCCCGAAAATCGCCATGGCCATCCCGTGCTGGACCGGCGGGAAGGTCTCCAGGAGGACGGACTGGGAGATGGGTTGCAGGGAGCCGCCGGCGATCCCCTGGAGGATGCGGAATACGATCAGGCTCTGGATGTTCCAGGCGAGGCCGCAGAGGAGGGAGCTGGCCGTGAAGAGGGCAATGGAAAAAAGGAGGTACCGCCTCCGGCCGAAGAAGCGGCTGAGCCAGCCGGTCATCGGAACGATGACGGCGTTCGCCGCCAGGTAGGACGTGATGGACCAGGTTGCTTCGTCAATGCCGGCGGACAGGCTTCCACGGATATGGTCGAGGGAGACGTTGACCACCGACGTGTCGATGATGACCATCAGGGTGGGCAGCATCACCGTAAAGGCAACCAGCCATTTGTTGACAGGATTCTCCATGCGGATCCACCGGCGGCACGATGGACCATGCCTGCCGTGGGCGGCCTTTCACTGTTCGATGAGGATCGTCGGCACGACGGACATGCCCACCCGGAGCACATGGGCCGGATCGGTGTTCCGGTCCAGGATGATCTTGACCGGGATTCTCTGCACGACCTTGACGTAGTTGCCCGTGGCGTTTTCCGGAGGGAAGAGGGAAAAGACCGCTCCCGTGCCCGCCATGATGCTGTCCACACGGCCGTTGAAGGTTTTTCCGGGATAGCCGTCCACATGGATCTCCGCCCTCTGGCCGGGCTTCATGCGCTGAAGCTGTGTCTCCTTGTAGTTGGCCACGATCCAGACGTCGTTGAGGCCGACCACGGCCATCAGGGGCTGTCCCGCCTGGACCTGATTCCCCACCTCGACGGACCGTTTCGTGACATATCCATCCGCCGGGGCCACGATCTTCGTGTAGCTCTTCCGGAGCAGGTCGGCCTGGAGGGCCTCCTCCTTCTGTTTCACCGTCGCTTCCTGGGACTGCCGGGCCGATTCCATCTGCCGGATCAGGGAGCGCTGCGTCTCGACGGCGGCCTCCGCCTGCTTGACCTGCTCCCGCGCGGCCTCCACCTGCGCCCGGGCCGTGTCAGAAGCCGTCCGGGCCCGGTCATAGCGCTCCTCGGCGATGATCTTCTTGTCCCGGAGCTGGGCTGTCCGCTTGAGGTCGATCTCCGCCTGCCGGGACTGGACCTCCTGAAGACGGAGGTTCGCCCGGGCAGACTCCAGGCGGTAGCCCGCTTCCTCCAGTTGCCGGCTGGCAACATTCCCCCGGAGCGAGATCTCCCGTTCCTTCGCCTTCTCGGCGCGGACGGCTGATTCGGTCTCCCTGACCCGCACGTCGTAGTCCCGCTCGTCGATCTCCACCAGTGTTTCCCCATTCTTCACGAACTGGTTGTCGATCACGGCGATCCGGGTCACCGTTCCGGGAACCTTGGAGGCGACCGAGTGGATCCGCCCGGTCACGAAGGCATCGTCCGTTGAAACGTGTGTGCTCCGGTAACGGAGGTAATACAGAAAGCCGGCCAGGCCGCAGATGATGAGGATCGCGATCAGCGACAGGGTCAGCGGCCTGCGGTAACGAAGAAGGACAGCTCCTTTCGAAGTCATGATTCAGGCATCCCCTCTTTGTATTGGATCGTTCCGCTCACGCGCCCAGGACTGCCAGGACCTCCTTCAGGTCCGGAACCTGCCGGATGGGATAGACTTTCGTGAACAAAACCTTTCCCGTCTCGTCGAGCAGGATGTTCGCCCGCTCCGAGAAGCCCTCAGGCCGCAGGATGCCCAGCGATTTCGCCACCCCGCCATGGGGCCAGAAATCCGCCAGGAGGCGAGTGTGCCGGAGCTTCAGGGTTTTCGCCCAGGCCGCTTTGCAGGGCACGCTGTCCACGCTGAGACCGACGGCCAGTATATTGAACTTCTGGAACGAGCGGTGCTTCCTATCCAGGTCCTTCATCTGCTCTGCACAGATCGCCGTCCAGGCCAGCGGATGGAAGGACAGGAGAATCCGGTTGCCCCGGTAGGCCGCCAGCCGGAAATCTTCGCCGTCCTGGTCCTTCAGTAAAAAATCCTTCGCTTTCCTTCCTGTCGCGATGACTTTCCGTTCCGTCATGTCTTCCCTCCTTGTATTGGATGAGGATGAAGAGACCGGTGCTCCTCCACAAACCGGACCACAACGGTCCTTCGTTTCAGCCCGTGGAAGAATGCTCCGTCATGCAATCATGTTCCGGGCGATTCGCCGGATGGCATCCGATTCGACGATCCTGACTCCGGGAGTGGATTCCCGGGCCACGGCCAGCATGGCCTGGGCAATGTCACGGGCCGCCACGGGTTTGTAACGGGATGGGATGGCAAAACCGAAGAGAGCCGCCAGTACCTTGCCCGCCGATTCCCCCGCCCTGCTTTCCCGCCTGTCACCAAGAATGAGGGACGGCCGGAAAATGCTTACGCTTCGGAAAGGAAGCCGCCTCACGGCCTCTTCCAGGTCTCCCTTGACCCGGTTATAGAAAATCCGCGAGGACGCATCGGCCCCCATGGCCGTCACCAGGAGCAGGTGGGACGCCCCTTCTCCGGCGGCAAAGCGGGCTGTTTCATAAGCGTAGTCGAAATCGACGCGGCGGAAACGCTCCTGCGAACCCGCCTTTGCGATCGTCGTCCCGAGGCAGGAAATCACGTGATCCACGGCAAACAGGGACGCGACGTCTCCAATCCGCTCGAAGTCGATTGTGTGGACCTCCACGCGGGAGTCCCGAACCGCCTCCGGGAGCGGAGAGCGAACAGGCACCACGATCCGCCGGTAATCATCCCTCGCAACCAGCAGCTTCAGGCACTCACCGCCGACCAGGCCCGTCGCGCCCAACAGCAGAACCGACGCATCCCCCATGCTCGCCCCTCACCGGTTTGCAATACATCCGATGGAAAACCATAAGGGAAACAAAGTCGAGCCGTCAATGGATGATTGACGGGCGGGTTCAGACGGAAAAGCGGTTCAAATTGATTCGCGGAAATGGTATGAACCCCAAGGAGGATTAGAACATGGCCGCCGTGGACCGCTACGAAGTCAATCGAAAGATCCGAAACATCCTGGTTCGCTACGACGTCGACACGACCAGGATCGACTACTCCTTTATCGGCAACACGGCTTACCTTTATGGAGAGCTCCTGAAAAACCGGAAGGGCGAGGAGTTCGACCTCGGCAACCTCGAGCAGATGGTGAAAGAGATCACCCGCATCAACGGCGTCCGTTATATCCAGTTCGATCTGCGAAACTGGATCATCAACTATTCCGGGATGGCCCTGAGCATCACCAAGGGGAAAACCGCCTCCGCTCCCCAGACGGTCTCGGCTGGAGAAACCGGGATGGGAATGGACGTGGAACTGAAGGTGGACAAAGAGGAAAAGCCGAGGGAACCGCTGAGAAAAGAAGAAGAGAAGCAGGAAAAGAAGGAAGCCTGACCCCGCGGCATCCCGAGGCATGCCATATCGAATCCGGACTCCCGGACATTCAGTCCCGGCCTCCCCCTGTGCCCGTCATGGTCCCGGGCGGCAGCATCTCGATGGTATCGCTGCCCCCCCTGGATTTTCTCCTTCCCGAAGGCTGCATCCATTTCTGGATGTTCGATTTCTGCAGCCTTGAAAACACGGCCTCCAGCACCCGCCGCAGAAATTTCACCTGCAGGATCGGAATCAGATTGTTCAGGTCGTCGGCCTCGAAGGCGAGCAGCAGACAGTCCGTCCGGGCCTCGACGTGGGCGATCCTGGGCTTTCCCATGAGGCCGACCTCGCCGAAGATGTCCCCCGCCTGAAGGCCGGCGATCGTCTTCCCCCGGAAGAGGACATCCGCCTGGCCCTTCACCATCACGTACATCCTGAGATCCAGTTCCCCCTCGCGGATGATGCGCTGGTTTGCCGGGACGTCCACCCATGCCGCAATCTTCATGAGATTGGCGATTTCGTCGTCTTCGAAGACATCGAAGAACGCAATTCCATCAAGGAGACGGAAAAGAACCGTCTCTTGCATATCCGTCAGAATCACCAGAACCCCCGTTCCATGCAGTTGGCGATGAAGGGCAGGGAGCGGCGGGCGCCATCCAGGAAATATTCATGGAGCTGCTTGCCCACATCCGGGTAAAGCGGCATTTTGGCAAGCTTGTCCACGGGAACCCAGCATACCTCCAGGGAGCTTGTATGATCGGTCCGGACCTTCGGCGTCCCATGGATCTCCCTGGCTTCAAATATGACGTGCAGGGTCTGGGGATAGCGCTTTGTCGCCGGCGCCTCGCCGATCATGATGATGTCGCCGATGACCAGCTTCACCCCCAGTTCGTTCTTCCATTCCAGGGTGGTGGCCTCCTGGAGGGGCACGTCCTTGTCGACGCCTCCGCCCGGAAGGGCATACACATCCTTTCCTCCGTAAACATAACGCATGCAGAGGACTTCTCCCGCCTGCTCGAACACGGCAGAAACACGAACTCTCATTTGCGCCTCCTGAAGCCGTTCAGCGATTAAAGATGCTTTGCGCATCCGCCTTGAGACATCCGTTCGCCCATGATAAACCGGTGCAACGCCGGCGTCAATACCAAGACTCGCGGACTTCCAGGACGGCGGCGGGAAAAGGCAAGATCACGATGGACCCGAACATCCTGCTGAAACTGGAAGGCATCACCGTCCGTCTCGGCACATCCTTCTTCCTCCACGACACGACCTGGGAGATCCGCCGCGGCGAACACTGGGCCATCCTCGGACCGAACGGTGCGGGAAAGTCCACGCTGGCGCGAATCCTGGCCGGTGAGGAACTCCACGTCCGCGGACGGGTGCATCGCAACGGAAACCGTCCGGGGGGCGGCTGTCCCGGCCACGTCTCCCTAGAACTTCAGGAGCGTATCCTGTCCCGGGAGGAAGCAAAGGACGCCGGTCGATCCTTCGCGGGGTGCTGGAACGACCTGGAACGGGCGCGGGATACGATCCGCGGCGGTGCGGACGGCGGCATGGTTGATCCCGCGGAGGTCGACCGCCTTCTTGAACACCTGGGCATTGCGAGCCTTGCGGAGCGTCCGATCCGATTCCTTTCGACGGGCGAGTTCCGCAAAGTCCTGATCGCCCGTGCCATCCTCCCAAACCCGGACATCCTGATCCTGGACGAACCTTTCGCCGGCCTGGACCAGACCTCGCGATGCGCCTTCCGGGAAATCATCCGCACGGTCGTGAACAGCGGCACACAGGTCGTTCTCATCACCCACCGCAGGGATGAAATACCCGCAGAGATCACCCATGTTCTTGGCGTTCGGGAAGGGCGCGTCCTTTTCCAGGGCCCGCGGGCCGGGATGCTCACGACCGATCGAATCCGGGCCCTCTTCGAGCCGCCGGCGGCGGATCGCTCCCCGACATTCCGGACAACGCCTCCCGACTCCCCGGGCGGAGAAACCGTGATCGCCATGAAAGACGTCATCGTCCGCTACGGCGACTTGACGGTTCTTGACGGCCTCTCCTGGACCGTCCACCGGGGCGAGCGCTGGGCGATCGTCGGACCGAACGGCTCCGGCAAGACAACCCTGATGTCTCTCATCACGGCGGACCATCCCCAGGCCTATTCCAACGACATCCGTATCTTCGGACGGCTTCGGGGAACGGGGGAAAGCATCTGGGAAATCAAGTCCCGCCTCGGGCTCGTCTCATCGGAGTTCCAGATCCGGTACCGGCAGCCTCTGGCGGCGCGGGACGTCATCCTGTCGGGTTTCTTCGACTCCGTGGGCCTCTATCGCCACGCGACGGCGGGCCAGGTCCGGGCGGCGACCGACTGGGCGACCCGTCTTGGCATCGCGGAACTGGCCGGTCGGCTTTTCGATTCCCTCTCCTTCGGGGAACGGCGCATGGTCCTCCTGGCACGGGCCATGGTCAAATCGCCCGAACTCCTCATACTGGACGAACCCTGCCAGGGGCTGGATCCGGGAAACCGGAGCCGGTTCCTGGACATGGTGAACCGGATCGCCGAAACCGGGGAAACCACGATCCTGTTCGTCACCCATCACCCCGGCGAACTGCCCGCCTGCATCGACCGAATGCTGTCCCTGGCCGTGCCCCGGTGAAACGGGTCTCATAACCTCTCCGCAACGGCCTGCATCAGCCAACCCTCAATGAAGGCGGCGATCTCCTCCCAGCCCGGCTCGGCCGGCAGCGTGTGGCCATGGCCCGGGAGCACCTTCAGCGTCGAGACGGAGCGGTACTTCGCGGCGATCTTCCGCGCTACGGCCGGCGGCGTCATCCGGTCCTGATCCCCCACCAGGACCAACACGGGAACGTCGATCCTCGCCGCATCCACGCGGGAGGCCCGTTTTCTGTCGAGCGGCCACAGTCCCATCTCGAAGAGGGCGCGCCCGGACTCGTGAACGTACCGGTCATAGATGCGCCGCGCATCTTCCTCCGGCAGCCGGTTCATGGCTCCGAACCGGGAATCCGCATAAGACATCAGGACCGGCCTCCGCCAGAATCCCCACTGGAGAAACTGCTCCAGGAAACTTTTCGTCACGGAAGGGCTCGTGACCGGAATTCCCGCGGGAGCGGCCGGGGCCAGCAGGACCAGCGCCTCCGCAAGCCCGCGGCTCCCCAGGATCTGGGCCAGGAGGCCGCCCATGGAGTGACCCATCACGACGGGCTTCCGGTCCAGCCGGCGGATCTCGTCCTCCAGGTCCTGTGCGAAATCCAGCAGGCTCACCGCCCCCAGCCGCGGATCCGGGGGATCGCCGGGCCGGTTGTCGTGATGGCGCAGGGCCGGGGCAAGACACCGCCAGTCCCGGGCCTCGAACCAGCCCCGGTAATTTTCCCACATCCAGGGACCGGCATACATCCCGTTGATCATGAAAAGGGTTCCACTCATTTCACCAACCTCCCCAGGTGTCCGTGTTCATGCGGCGGGCCGCAAGCGCTCCGCAACCCGTCAGAATTGAGGATTCCCGTCCGCTGGATTTTACCGGGACCAATCCCATGGTAAAGTATCCATATACTTTAGGCAATGCACGAGCCATAGAAAACAGGAACATCATTCCAGGGCAATTTCCCCTTGACATTC
>CAZODI010000069.1:0-12800 GCA_964578535.1 uncultured Syntrophaceae bacterium | reverse complement strand
ATGGCTGGGGGACGTGGATTCGAACCACGATTCACGGAGTCAGAGTCCGTTGTCCTGCCGTTGAACGATCCCCCATCTCTTGAAAGCGATTGGTGATATAAAGCGGTCGTTTCCTCCTGTCAACAGTTTTCTCCGCCGGCCGGAAGGCCCTGCGGATGCCGTCTTTTATGGTGCCGCCGCAGCGGGAGACGGGACGATCACCCTCGTGAACGCTTTCCCTCCGCTTTCCCCTCCAGGAACTTCTGCGGCAGGGGCGGTGCCCCGGCCAGGCCGAATCCGGGAAGGACGATCAGGCCCGAGGTTCCGTGGGCGACGATCCGGCCCGCGACGTCTTTCATGGCCGCCTCCGCCAGCCCGAGGGTCTTGCCCATCCGGATGCACCGTCCTTCGGCGGTGAGTCTTCCCACCTGGACGGGAGCCAGGTAGTTGACCTTCAGGTCCACCGTCGTGATGCCCACCCCTTCCTCCAGTTCGCAGAAGGCGGACCAGTACGTCGCTGTGTCGATGACGGAGGCGAAGACGCCGCCGTGGACGTACCCGAAGGCCTGGATGTGCTCCGGCTTGATCTCGATCTCCAGGACGGCATACCCGATGCCCAGCTTCCGGATCGCCATGGAGAGGTGCCGGAAATAGGGGCACCCGTTGGCGTGCCTGCGGACGGCCCGGACATAGGCCGGGTTCAGTCTCTTCATGGGGTCCTCCCCGGTCTCATGACTCGCTCCTGGAGGGACTGCGCTCCAGGGTGATTCCCAGCTTCTTCATCCGGTTGATAAGGGTGGTCCGCTTCAGCCCCAGGAGGACCGCGGCGCCGTCCTTTCCGCCGATCTTTCCCCGGGTCGCCTTCAGGGACTGGAGGATGTGGAGGCGCTCCATTTCCTGGAGGGGCAGGGGCTCGTCGACCGCCGTTGCCGGGATTGCGCCCGCCGCCAGCTCGGGGAAGCGGATCCTCGATCCTCCGAGGATCACGGCCCGTTCCACCATGTTTGCCAGCTCCCGGATGTTTCCCGGCCAGGGGTAGGCCTTCAGCGCCTGCATCTCCGCCTCGGGGATCCCGACATAGGGCCGGTTGTACTGGGTGCAAAAGAGTTTGAGGAAATGGCCCGCCAATAGAGGGATGTCCTCCTTGCGCTGCCGGAGCGGCGGCACCGGGATGGGGAAGACGTTCAGCCGGTAGAAGAGGTCGTCCCGGAAGTGCCCCTTCTCGACCTCCTTCTGCAGGTTCTTGTTGGTGGCGGTGATGAGGCGGAAGTCCGAGAAAAGAAGCCGGGTTCCTCCCACGCGCTGGAACTCCTTCTCCTGAAGGATCCGAAGCAGCCGGCTCTGGGTCGAGGGGGGCAGCTCCGACACTTCGTCGAGAAAGATGGTGCCGTTATGGGCCAGTTCGAAGCGGCCGGCCTTCATCTTGATGGCTCCGGTGAAGGCCCCTTTCTCGTGGCCGAAGAGCTCGCTGTCGATGAGGCTCTCCGGCAGGGCGGCGCAGTTGACACGGATGAAGGGTCCCTTCTGGCGGGGGCTTTCCCGGTGAATGGCCCGGGCGATCAGCTCCTTTCCCACGCCGGTTTCACCGTGGATGAGAACGGTGGATACCGTGGGAGCGACCTTGGCAATGAGGCGGTGGATCCGGATGATGACCTCGCTGGTGCCGATGATGTCGCCGAAGGGACGGAATTCCTCCGTCTCTTCGCGATAGTACACGTTCTCCTGGAGCAGGCGGTCGTTGAGGCGGGCGATTTCGTCATAGGCCTGGGCCCGGTCGATGGAAACGGCGATCTGCGAGGCGAGGGCGGAGAGGAGCTTCAGCCGGCCGGCGCTGATGTCGAAGGAGAAGAAGCGGCTGTCCTGGTAGAGGGCGCCGATGACGTTCTTGCCGAGGGTCAGCGGCGTGATGATGACCCGGCGGAAGTCGATGGCATCGGGTCCGCTCACGTCGTACTGCATGATGTGTCCCCCGGAGTCCTCCGTGGCGATGCGGATCCGCTGGATCGTGTCGCCGAACCGCTCGTCCCGGAGGGTCTCCTGCGACAGGTTCCGGGAGGCCACCATGTTGAGATCCCGGGGATCCTTACCCCGGATGAAGATGGCCGCCCGCTCCGCCCCGGTGAGCCGGGTGAGGGAGGTGATGACGTTGGTCAGGAGCTGCTCGAGGCTCTTCTGGCTGGTCAGGGCCTCTCCCATCTCGACCACCAGGTCGAACAGGCGGTCCTTTTCGCTGATGTCTTCCTGGGTGAGGAGAGGGAAGAGGTCCCGGGGAAAGACGTCCCGGGCGACCGCTTTCGCCACTTCCCAGGCCTTGGCGGCGTAAGTTTCGGCCATTCTCCAGTTGTTCGTCTGCAGGAAGAGCCGGGTCAGGGTGATGCGAAGCTTCGCCAGTTCCAGGACGGCCCCCAGCTCCCCGAGGGATTTTTCGATTTCCAGAAGCTCGCTGATTTTCTCCACCGGGGCCGTGCCCCGTTCGATCAGGAGGATCTGGCGATGCCGGATGATGCTGTACAGGAATGGATTTACATGGTCCTTGCCGAGGGAATAGAGGAAGTTGAACACCGGCTCCAGCGACACGGGTGACCGTCCCTTGCGGTGCAGCACGTAGCCCGCCTCGAAGACATGGGGGCTGTTGAGGGTATGGTACCAGCTCGATTTGCGGAGTTTCCAGAGGCTTGTGAAATGCTCCGCCGCCGCATCGAGGTCGCCTTCCAGGCAGGCGATGTTCGACAGGCCGATACCGGCCATCACCTCCGCCATGGGGATGCCCTCGCGGCCGGCGACCTCCAGGGCCATGTCGAAATAGGTCCGGCTGTTCTTGAGCTGGCGGATCTCCAGGAAGATCACTCCCGTCGTGGCCAGTGCCACGGACAGGAGAGGCCCGTTCTCCGATTTTTTCGACAGCTGCTGAATGGCCTCGGTGATCCCCAGCCCCCGCTGGGGCATGCCCACCTGGGTATAGCAGAGGGCCAGGTGGAGGGCGATCAGCTGGGAGAAGTCGTCCGCTGCCACCGTGTCCAGTTCTCCCAGGGAGTCTTCGTAGGCCTGCACGGCCCCATTCAGGTCGCCCCGGATCCAGGCCGACAGGGCCTGGAGCTGCAGTCCCCGGCGGTACAGGGCGTCCTTTTCCCCCTTGTCGATCATGCTCCAGCCGGTGTCGAAGTGTTCCACCGCCCGCTCATGCTGGAAGGCCATCCAGAAGTTCTGGCCGATGAGGAGATGCAGGGAGGCCAGGGCCTGAAGATCCCCCTGCTTCGTGGCCGCATCCATGGCCGTGGACAAGAACATGTTGATTTTCTTCAGATTGGGGTGAAACAGGGACAGCGAGGCCCGCCGCTCGATGGCCTGGACCAGGATCCGGTTCAGTTCCGGGGGGAGACCTCCTGCCGCTTCCCTGGCGCTGGACTCGACATATTCGAGAATGCAGTCGTAGAGTTCGACGGCGGAGGAGATCTTGTGGTTTTCCTCCTCGTGAAGTGCCGCTCGGAAGATGTCCTCCAGGTCCTCATTCCGGAGGCCGGCCTGGATGCAGAGTCTGGCCGTCCGAAGGAGGCTCTCTGCGGTTCCGGGCAGATTCCGCCGCAGCATGTCGGCCGCGGAACGGCAATGCTGATGCCAGAGGGAAGGGGTTACCCGGGATGTCAGCTCTTCCCTGGGAAGCTTCCGGGTCCAGCCGTAAATCCCCGGCTGGCCGTCCTGCTCGGCGATCCATTGCTGGCTTTCGAGAAACCGGATGGTGGACAGGAGTTTCGAGGGCGGCATGTCCGCCAGTCCCGAGAACCAGTCAATCGAAAAGCTGTCGGTGAAAGGCAGGAAGCGGAAGAGCAGATCCTGCTGCTCTGTGGAGATCTTCTGAAAAAGAGGATCATTGCGAGACATGGCCGGTTCTCCTGATTTTGAGGGGAAGCATGAATACCCGGAAAGGGGGCCCATGCGGCCGACGCCCGAAGCCGGCGGCATCGTAGCGGAAGACCGCCGGGCTGTCAACCTTTGTGTCCACATGCGAGCAACTGACCGAATAGCGACTGTCCAGTCTGCGACGATATTCCTAACGGGAAATGCAACATTCCAATATCAAAGGGTAATCTGTCGGCAAATGCATGGCATCCTTTGTGCAAATCAAAGAGAGGATTAACGGATACCCTCATAATCAGGAGGGCCGTGAAAGGAGGGGTCGATGGATTTCGAGTTGAAAGACGAGCATCGTATGCTCAGGGAGAGTGTGGCCCAGTTTGCTGCCAGGGAGCTGAAGCCCATCGCGGAAGAGACGGATCTCGAGGACAAGTGGCCGGAAGGCATGTGGAAGAAGCTTGGAGATCTGGGGGTTCTGGGGATCACGATTCCGCCGGAGTACGGCGGCGCCGGATCGGATGTCCTCGCAGGCGCACTGGTCGTGGAAGAACTGGCAAAGGTAATCCCGGCCGTATCCCTGTCCTACGGAGCCCATGCCAACCTCTGCATGCATAACCTGTATCACAACGGAAACGAGGCCCAGCGGAAAAAGTACCTGCCCCCGCTCTGCACCGGGGAGCATGTTGGCGCCCTTGGTCTCACGGAGCCCAATGCCGGTTCCGATGCCGTCAGCATCCAGACGGCGGCCCGGCGCGACGGCGACGCCTACGTTGTCAACGGACGCAAGACCTTCATCACCAACGGGCCGGACGCCCGGACCATCATCCTGTACACCAAGACGGACAAGGCGGCCGGTCCGAAAGGGATCACCGCCTTCATCCTGGATACGACCCTGCCCGGCTTCTCCGTGTCCCGGGCCCTTCACAAGGTCGGGAACCGCGGCTCCCGGACAGGGGAGCTGCTGCTGGAAGACTGTCGCATCCCCGCAGAAAACGTCCTGGGGGTCGAGAACGGGGGGATCGCCGTCATGATGCGCGGCCTCGACGTGGAACGGGCCTTCCTCTCCACCTTCGCTTTAGGCATCGCGGAGGGGGCGTTCGCGGAGGCCTTCAAGTACGCCAGGGAGCGTGTCCAGTTCGGCAAGCCCATTGCCTCATTCCAGCTGATCCAGGCGAAGCTGGCGGATATGTATACGCTCATCGAGGCGTCAAGGCTCATGTGCTACAAGGCCTGCATCCTCGCCGGCCAGGCGGATAAGGGCGGCAAGGGCACCGAGGTCCACAAGCTGGCGGCGGCGGCGATCCTGTTCACTGCCGAGGCCGCCGACAAGGTGTGTACCGAGGCGGTTCAGGTCCACGGAGGTTACGGGTACTGCCTCGAATATCCCGTCCAGCGTTTCTGGCGGGATTCGAAACTCGGCACCCTGGGGGCGGGCACGTCGGAAATGAGAAGGATGATCATTGCCCGGGAACTGCTGATGGGTTGATCGGATTCATCCACTGGATGGAAAGGAAGGAAGCCTATGTCGAAAAAGGTAGCGATTGTATCCGTGGCACAAAGTGCCGGGCCTGCGTCAAAGGACAACTTCTATGACCAGGCCTATCGGGTGACGCGGGAGTGCCTGGACAAGGCCGGAATGACCCGGGACGACCTGGGGACGGTCGTATCGGCGTCGTCGGACATCTTCCACGGCGGCATCTCCTGCGCGAACGCATATTACTGGGAAACGACGGGGGCCTTTCTGAAGAACGCCTCCCGGCAGGACGGCGAATCCCTGTTTGCCTTCATGTACGGAGCCATGCGGATCATGTCCGGCCAGTACGACAACTGCCTGATCCTGGCCCTGTGCAAGGGATCGGAGAATCCGGAGAACGACACCTGCACGCTGATGTTCGGCGACCCCTTCTATCACCGGAACCTGGGGTTGACGGAAACCACATCCGCGGCCTTCCAGATGCAGGCGTACATGGAGAAATACGGGATCACGAAAGAACAGTGCGCGAAGGTGGCCGTGAAGAATCTCGGCAATGCGCTCCGCAATCCCTACGCGGACCGTCGTGGCAAGTATACCGTGGCGGATATTCTGAATTCGGCCCCCGCAGCGGCCCCGCTGACGGATCTCCAGATCGCGCCGAAATCGGAGGGCTTCGTGGCGATGCTTTTGGCCTCGGAGAAGAAGGCGAAGAAGCTGACGGACAAGCCCGTCTGGTTCAAGGGCTACGGGTCCTCCCTGGACACGTATTTCCTCGGCGACCGAAACCTCCTGGACACGCAGCTGAAAACCGCCGCTGCCCGGGCCTATGAGATGGCGGGCATCAAGGACCCGAAGAAGGAAATCGACGTGGCGGAAATCACCGAACCCTACGCATTTCAGGAACTGCTCTGGTGCGAGGAGCTGGGGCTCTGCAAGCCCGGTGGTGCCGGCAAGATGATCGACAAGGGAGCCATGGAAATCGACGGTGCCCTGCCGGTCAATCCCTCCGGAGGAGTCCTGGCGAACAACCCGTACGTGTCCCGGGGGCTGCAGAGGCTTGCGGAGGGATTCCTGCAGGTCCGCGGCGAGGCGGGGGAGCACCAGGTGGACAAGAAGGTGAAGACGGCCCTGGCCCATGGAACCCACGGATTCGCCGGGCAGTGCCACGCCGTCGCCATCATTGGCGTATAGGAGGAGGGGTTATGGGAAGACCGGTAGGAATCATCGGAGTCGGGCAGACGAAGCATGGCCGGCGCATGGATGTGGCGTATCCGGAACTTGTCCGCGAGGCGGTGCTGCGCGTATTTGAGGACAGCGGGCTGGAGCCTTCCGACATCGACGGGGTGGTCTCGGGGACGATGCCGTCCATGATGGAGGGAGTGGCCCTGACGCATTTCTATTTCGCCGATGCCATGCAGGCCGTCGGAAAGCCGATCCTGAAGACGGAGACGTGTGGATCCACGGGGGTCTCCATCGCCCACACGGCCTATTACTGGGTCTCCTCGGGGATGGCCGACGTCGTGCTGGCGGTGGGTCACGAAAAGATGAACGAAGGGGACGCCCAGGCCACCATGACGACGGTTGCCGAACCCTTCTACCAGCGGTATTTCATCGCCGGCGCGCCGGGGGTGTTTTCCATGCAGTCCCAGATGTGGGCGGATCGCTACGGGATTCCCGAAGCGAAGATCCGCGACGCGGCGGCGCACATCTCCGTCGAGCACCACAATGCGGCCTTCGAAAATCCCTATGCCCACGTAAAGATCCGGGTGACCATGGACGATGTGAAGAACGCCCGGGTCATCACCTATCCCGTGCGGCTTCTCGACGTCTGTCCCACCTCGGACGGGGCCTGCGCCATGATCTTCGTATCAAAAAACATGGCGAAGAAGCTCGGTCGCAAGACCGCCTGGGTCAAGGGAGTGGGGTACCGGGGTGAGGAGTACTACTTCGGCGACAGCGACAAGGGGCTCTGGCAGGGAGCCGTCCAGGCGGCGAAGCAGGCCTACGATCAGGCCGGGATCAAGAATCCACGCAAGGACCTGGACGTGGCGGAAGTCTACAACCCCTTCACCTTCCAGGAGATGCTCTTCTATGAGTGCTTCGGTTTCTGCGAGCCCGGCGGGGCTCCCGATATGGTCCTGAAGGGGACCTTCGACAAGAAAGGCGAACTGCCCTGCGATCCCTCAGGGGGTGTGCTCTGCACGAATCCCATCGGCGCTACCGGTCTGATCCGGGTCGCCGAGACGGTGCTCCAGGTGACGGGCAAGGCGGGGGAACATCAGATCCCCAAGGCGAAGACGGCCCTGAGCCATGCCATGGGCGGCGTGGACCAGTTCAACGGGATCATGATTGTCGGATCCGAACTTTAAGAATACGGACGGAGGAGAATACCATGTCGAAGGAATATAAGACGTTGATGACGGAAATCCGGCTTCCCTACGAACTGGCATACGGCCCTGTCTGGACCCGGTTTTTCGAGGGAATGGCGGAGAAGAAGATCCTGGGGACCAAATGCACCAAGTGCAACCGGATCCTGGTACCGGCACGGAGCTTCTGTCCCCGCTGCTTCGTCGACACCGACGAGTGGGTTGAAGTGGCCCAGACAGGAACGCTGACGGCATGGAGCTACGTGAACTACCGTTATTTCGGCATGCCGACGGAGCCGCCGTTCATCAGCGCACTGCTCCGGCTGGACGGAACGGACGTCGATTTCCTGCATATTCTTGGAGGCTTCGATGTCTCGGATTTTGAAAAAACACGAAAAATAGTCAAAAACGGCATGCGCCTCAAAGCGGTCTGGAGCAACGACCGGAAGGCGCATATCATGGACCTGAAGTATTTCAAGCCGCTGTAATTTGGATCTACGCTGCATCCCTTCTTGAATCCGACCCGGGGCAGGGGAGTGTCGCCTCTCCCCGGGCGGTTCAGGTGGGAGGGAACCCTGCATGGGATGCGGATGATATTCTCTCCAGGGGGAACCGGAGGCCGGAGTCGGCCACGGAAGGTCTTTACTTTTCTTTGCGAGCCAAACGGAAGCGTCTTCGGCGGGTGAGTTGCGCCCGCTGCCGGGCGGGGCCGTGCGCAATAAAATCAACAGGAGGGATATTCATGAGTTGGAAGGAAGTCTACACAAGCAGGCTGATGTCAGCACAGGAAGCGGCGAAGATCGTCAAATCGGGTGATCGTTTCTGGACCCCCCTTCTCCTGGGGCAGCCCGCAATGCCCATCATGGATGCCATTGCGGACCGGAAGGACGAGTTGAAGGACGTGGAGTACTGTTTTGCCCTCGTTCTCAGGCCCTACAAGATCTTCAAGCCCGAATACCGCGACACCTTCAAGCTGGTCTGCGGTTTCTACAGCACGCCGCACCTGCAGGAGCTGGCCAAGAGCGAATGGTCCAATTTCTGGCCGGCCCAGAGCTCCGACATCGCCATCAAGAACGCCCATCGGAACAGGGTCTTTCCGCGCCGCACCGGCATCGTCCTGCAGGTGACGCCGCCGGACGAGCACGGCTTCGTGAGCCTCGGTCTCGACACATTCTACACCGAGCACATCATGGACCAGTGCGAATGGATTATCGCGGAAGTGAACAGCAACATGCCGCGCACGTACGGCCAGACGAACTTCCATGTGAGCCGCTTCACGGCCTTCGTGGAGAATCCAAATCCGGTCATCGCCGCTCCCACCCCGGATGCCAACGAACAGGAGCGAAAGATGGCCGAAAATGTCGTCGGCCTGCTTCGCGACCGCGACTGCATCCAGGTAGGCATCGGCGCCGTGCCGGCGGCCATCAGCAAGCTGCTGGAGCACTCGGGCCTGAAGGACCTGGGGATCCACACGGAGATGGCACCTGCAGGGACTCATCGGCTGGTTGAGAAGGGAGTTGTCAGCTGCAAGTACAAGAAGATCAACCCCGGCAAGATCGTCCTGACCTTCACGATGGGCGACAAGGAACTCTATGAATTCCTGGGGAACAACCCCATGGTGGAGTTCCGTCCCACGATTTATGCAAATCACATTGGCATCATTTCCCAGGAAGAGAACGTGGTGGCCATCAATGGGTCGATCGAGGTGGACCTGACGGGCCAGATCTGCTCCGAATCCGTAGGAAACCTGATGCGGACGGGCTCCGGCGGCCAGCTGGACTTCGTGGTCGGCTCCTTCTGGTCCAAGGGCGGCCGGGCCATCAACCTGGTTCCCTCCACGACCCTGAACGATACGGTGTCCAGGATCGTTCCCTACACGACCTGGGGCTCGCGGGTCACGGTGCCCCGCCACTATGCCGGATTCATCGTGACGGAATGGGGCGTCGCGGACCTCTACGGCCGTTCCGAGCCGGAGCGGGCGGAAGCGCTGATCGCCATCGCCCACCCGAAATTCCGCGAGGAACTGGAAAAGGCAGGCCGCGAACGGGGCCTGATTAAAAAGAAGACGTTCTGACAAAGACTGGATTCCGTGCCCGTCCCGGGATTCCCCCGTCCGGGGCGGGCGCAGGCAAAACATCCGGTCCGGCGGGGAGGCTGCCGGGACGTGATCCTGAAGATCCTGTAACTGGACAGAGGAAGGGCCATGCCCGGGGGCGTGTCCCTTCCCCTTTTTTCTGCGGGAGGTTACGGAATGATTCCTTTTACCGACGAGCAGAAGATGTTGCGGGAGACGATCCGCAGCTTTGCCGAGAAGGAAGTGGCTCCACTGGCCTATGAAATCGATGAACGGGAGCGCTTTCCCGAAGAGAGCTTCCGGAAACTCGCCGCCATGGGACTGGCGGGTCTGACGGCGCCGGTTGAGCATGGCGGTGCCGGAGCGGGCTACACGGAACTGTGCATCATTACGGAGGAGCTGTCCGCCGTCTGTCTTTCCACCGCCGCTTCCTGGGGAACCCACGTCTGCCTATGCATGGACAACATCCGTCGGAACGGGACGCCGGCACAGCTGGAAAAATACCTTCCACCCCTCTGCCGGGGCGAGAAGATCGGCGGCCTGGCCATGACGGAGCCCTCCGCCGGGTCCGACGTCATGTCCATGAAGCTCCGGGCGGAGGACAGGGGAGACCATTACCTCTTCAACGGGTCCAAGATTTTCATCTCCAACGGGCCCGTGGGGGACGTCTTCGTCGTCTATGCCAAGACGGCGCCGGAAAAGAAGGCCCACGGCGTGTCGGCCTTCATCATCGAGAAGGAGTTCCCCGGTTTTTCCCGGGGGAAGAAATTCGAGAAGATGGGGTGGCGGGGCTCGCCGACGGGAGAGCTGATTTTCGAGGACTGCCGGGTTCCCAAGGAGAACCTGCTGGGAACGGAGAACAAGGGCTTTCTGGTCCTGATGGGCGGCCTCAACACGGAGCGGGTCTGCCTGGGGGCCATGTCCCTGGGGCTCGCCCGGGGGGCCTATGAGGTAGCCCTGAAATATGCGAAGGAACGGGTCCAGTTCGGGAAGCCCATTGCCGCCTTCCAGCTCATCCAGGCCAAGCTGGCCGACATGGCCATGGAGATTGAGCTGGGACGCCTCATCACCTACAAGGGAGCCTTCCTGGCCGACCAGGGCAAGCACCGGGAGATGAACCTGACGGCTGCCTATGCAAAGCTCTATACCTCCGAGGCGGCCATGCGGATCACCACGGAGGCCGTCCAGATCCTCGGCGGTTACGGGTACATGAAGGAGTTTCCCGTGGAGCGGATGATGCGCGATGCCAAGCTCCAGACCATCGGCGGCGGGACGTCGGAAATCCAGCGGATGATCATCGCCAGGGAGATCCTGGGTGGCATTGCGGAATGACGGGAGGATTACGGATATGCAGAAATGCCAGATTGTGCACTTCTGCGCAGGGCGAAAATGCCCCTACCGGTTATCTGGTCTTCGAAACAGATAAGTATGAATAGCATTTTTTCTCCTTCCGCAGATGGCTTGCCTTTTGCAAATGTGCAAAGCGCTGCTCCTTGAGGCCGGGAGGGCACAGGGGGTAAGTAAACAGGAGGGAGGTTTCGCAATGTCCAAGTACGGCAACAAACTGGCAACCCCGGAACAGGCGGCGGCTCTGGTGAAAGACGGCATGTGGGTGGACTACGGGACGGTCCAGATGCCCCGTGCCTTCGATCGGGCCCTGGCTGCGCGGGCGGGCGACGTGAAGGGTGTCAAGGTGCGCATGCTGGGCCACCTGACCCCCCTGGAGATCATGGAGAAGGATCCGGAAGGCAAGAGTTTCTGGACGGCCAACTGGCATATCCTGGGGCACACCCGCCGCTACATCGCCGAAAACCGGGGGACCCACATCCCCTACAATTTCGGGGAGAGCGGCCGTATCTACAGGGAGGACATCGAGGTGGACCTGGCGGTCCAGACAGTGACCCCCATGGACAAGCACGGGTATTTCAACTTCGGACCCCTGAACAACTTCAAGAAGGCCGTCTTCGAGAAGGCGAAGATCCGGGTTGTGGAAGTGGTGGAAGACATGCCATGGTGCTACGGGGGCTACGACGAGTGCATCCACATTTCCCAGGTGGACCGGGTCATCGAGAACAAGACGGACAAGATCATCACCATTCCCTCCGCGCCGGCCTCGGATACGGACCGGGCCATCGCCGCGCACATCGCCGAACTGATCCCCAAGGACGGACCCTGCCTCCAGATCGGCATCGGCGGCCTTCCCGACACGGTGCTCCGTCTCCTGGCGGACAGCGGTGCCCGGGACATCGGGATCCACACGGAGATGGTGACGGAAGCCATCATGGAGCTTCACGAGGCGGGCCTCATCACGGGACGCAAGAAGACCTTCCTGCCGGAAAAGATCGTCTGGGCCTTTTCCATCGGCAGCCGCAAGCTCTATGACTGGATCGACCATAACCCGGCCCTGGCCATGTATCCTGTTGATTTCACTAACGATCCCAATGTGATCGCCCTGAACAGGGACCTGATCTCCATCAATGCCGTCCTCGGCGTGGACCTTCAGGGACAAGTCAGCTCCGAGTCCATCGGCTTCCATGAGTATTCCGGGACGGGCGGCCAGCTGGCCTTCGTCCGGGGCGCCTACTATCGATCGACAAAGGGCCTGCCGCCGATCGGATACTCCGGGAATAAATCCATCCTGGCTTTCCACTCCACGTACAAGGACAAGGACGGAAATCTGAAATCGAAGATCAATCCCACGCTCCCCCCGGGCGAGATCGTGACGGTGCCGCGGACGGACGTCTCCTTCCTGGTGACGGAGCAAGGGGTGGCCTACCTGAAAGGCCTCTCGATCCCGGAGCGGGTTTTGGCGATCGTGAAGCTGGCCCACCCGGACTTCCGGGACGGTCTCCTGGAGGAAGCGCAGAAGATGCATTGGCTTAATAAACAATGGGCCCTGGGCGGATTCTGATGAGCGGGCCGTTGAAAAACGCCCGCCTGCGGCGTTGCCCTCGCCCCGACCCGTTCGACGTACGAAAAAGTACGCCTCACGGCTCGGGCTTTCGGGCGCCTTGCATTCGGGCATTTTTGAACGGCCCTTGAGGAGGTTATAATC
>CAZODI010000068.1:0-13008 GCA_964578535.1 uncultured Syntrophaceae bacterium | reverse complement strand
GCCCCCGTGGCAGCCCCCGCGCCGATACGCTCGTGGAAAGAAGAGACTTCCGATTTGTTTGAGGAGAAGAGGTTCGAAAGGAGGAACGGATTTGAAATCCGTTCCTCCCGTTTCCCCCATTTCGTCAGATTTTCATCGCCTCCTCGAAGCCCTCGCGGATCGCATCGACGATCTTGCGGGGGGCCTTCGCGTCGCCGATGGCGATGACCTGAAGCCCGTCGGTTCGGGCCTGGCGCACCAGATCGTTCACCGGCCGCGAGCCGACAGCCATGATCACGGTGTCGGCGGGGATGCTCTCCCTTCCGCCGCCCGTCTCCACAATCACCGCGTCGTCCTTGATCTCGAGGAGCTTCGCTCCCGGGCGGAGCTCGATCCCGCAGAGCCTCAAGTTCTTCATCAGGACCCACCGGGACGCGCGCCCCGCGCCGGCGGCCATCTTCTCCACCATGTCGATGACGGTGATTTGCCGCCGGTGCCGATACAGCAGGGCCTGCAGCTCCTCCTGCGTCTCCGCCCCGTGATAGGCCAGGAAGGTGAAGGTCTCCGGATCGGGGATGTCCCGGTGGGCGATCCACTCGGCGGTCTCACACCCCACGGCGTTCCCGCCCACGACGACCACCCGCCGTCCGATGTCGGCCACCCTTCCCCGGAGGACGTCCCAGGCACCGACCACGTGGGGCCGGTCGATTCCGGGAATGCGGATCTCCATGGGAGCCGCCCCGGTCGCCACGACCAGGACGTCGGGCTTGCCCCGCTGGATCTTCGCAACGGTGAGCGGCGATTTCCGGCGGACCTTGACCCCTGCCCGCTTCAGCCTCTTCTCGCGGTCCAGCGCCACGCTCCTGAAGGCCTGCTTCCCCGGGGGCACCGACGCCAGCTCGATCTGCCCGCCCAGGCGGTCCTCCTTCTCGAAGAGGGTGACATCGTGTCCGCGCCCGGCGGCCACGGCCGCGAACTCCATCCCCGCCGGCCCGCCGCCGGCGACAAAGATCCGTTTCGGGACCGCCGCTTTTTCAAAGCGGAACTCCCCTTCCCGCCCCATGAGCGGATTGAGGGCGCAGCAGACCGCCGCGCCGGTGGCGATGCTGTCGAAGCAGTTCTGGCAGGCGATGCAGTGGACGATCTCTTCCGGCCGCCCCTCCAGGATCTTCTTCGGCAGGTCGGGGTCCGCGAGCAGGGGCCGCCCCAGGCAGACCAGGTCCGCCGCGCCGGACCGCAGGACCCGCTCGGCCAGCTCCGGGTCGCCCAGGCGGTTCGAGGCGAAGACGGGGATCCCCACGCAATCCTTGATCCCCCGGGCCAGGTAAACATAGGCACCCGGCGGGACGTGGCTGGTGAGCTGCGGCACGTTCGTCTCGTGCCAGCCGCCGGTCACGTTGATTGCATCGATCCCGGCCTTCTCGGCCTCCGCGCAGAACAGGGCGATCTCCCGGTTCGCACAGCCCCCGTCCATGAAGTCGTTCCCGGCCACACGGATCCCCAGGGCCGTGTCGGGCCCGACGGCCTCCCGGACGCTCCGGAACACCTCCAGGCCGAAGCGCATCCGGTTCTCGAAGGACCCGCCGTAGGCATCGGTCCGGAGGTTCGTGACGGGAGAGAGGAACTGGCTGATCAGGTATCCCGTGCAGGCGATGATCTCGATGAAATCGAATCCCGCCTCCCGGGCGCGGACGGCGCTCCGGGCGAAGGACTCCTTCACGGTCTCGATGTCCTCCCGGGTCATCGCCCGTGGCACCTGCTTCATCAGGCGGCTGGGAACGGCGGAGGGGGCCAGGGCCGGCACGCCCTCGAAAAACGGGGCCGTGGCGTTGCGCCCAGCGTGGAAAAGCTGGGTTCCCAGGACGGTCCGCGTGTCCCGGTGCAGCTCCGCCAGGAAGGGCCGGAATTCCTCGACCTGGCGGTCCTCGAACAGCCCCGGCATCCAGGAACCCGCGCCGATGCGGTCGACGGCGACGGGACCGACGATCATCAGTCCAACGCCGCCTTCCGCGCGGGCTCGGTAAAAGTCACGGTAGCGCCGGTTGAATTCGTATTGATCCGTAAAGTGCATCCCCATGGACGGCATGACCATCCGGTTCGGGACGGTCATGCGGCGAATTGAAATTGGTTGCAATAATTTAATGAAATCCATGACTTCCTTTCCTGTCGATACATTCCGGGGAAGGCCTGAAGCGGAGCGGGCTCAAGCCTGCGGTCCCCTTTTCCTCCGAAAAGCCTTTCGAATCATGCAAACCGCGAGCACCCCCACCGCCAGGGCCGCGACGACCGGCAGTGCGACTGCCAGGACGCTGAGCAGGACGGCCGCCCCGGCCTCGCCCGCAGCGACGGCGGGATTTCCCAGCCCCCCGGTCAGGGTGGTCGACACCCCGCGGGCCAGCATGGTCGTCCCCTGAACCAGGGCCGCACTCCCGCCGCCGGCGATGACGGCCATCGTCCATTTCACCAGCGGAGACACGTCCGCCAGCGACGACGCCATCACCACCGCCCCGGCGACTGCCGCCGCCGGAGCGGCCGCGCCGTCCAGCAGGTGGTCCAGCCAGGGGATGAAATAAGCGGCGGCCTCCAGAACGGCGGCCGTTCCGAACGTCCAGAGCGCGGCGGTCGAACCGAGCCAGGCCCACCCGGGATCGAGATGGAGATACCCGCCCTGCGCGGCCGCGCTCATCACAAGGAGCGGGATGAAGACGCGGAATCCGCAGGCCGCGCTCAAACCGATGCCTAAACAGATACTCAGGAGGAGATCCATCGGCGGGTCCATGGTGCAACAAAGGGTTTGCGAGTCGGGGCCGTCCGGCTTCCGTTATCCCTCCTGCAGCGCCGCCGGACACCGGGCTGCGGCATTGAATACCATTTCGGGACCGGGTCTTGCAACGGCGTTATGGGATCGCGGCGTCACAACCTTGACATCGGCTCCCGGATCCGGGGGTACGGAGGCACCCTTCTGCCGGATCCATACGGCGGAAGCGGATCGGGTCGACCCTGGCACAGCGGTTGCTTTCTCACACAGGAAACAAGGCAAAGAGGAGCATGAGTCATGACGGTTCAGGAATCCGTAGAGTCTCCGGGGAATCTGCTGAGCCTGGTGGAGGAAAGGCCGGGGCCGTTCGCGGAGAGCTTTTCCGTGTCCGCCCCGCTGCTGAACAAGGAAGCATCGACCTGGTTCATGGAAAAGCTCTTTCAATACGAGGAGATGCTCGAATACGGGGCCCGCTACTCCATGTTCTGGTGGCCCTTTTCCGGCCCGGTGCTGTGGCAGCAGGCACTGTTCAAGACGATGGTGACGGAACCCATCCGGAAAAACGTCCAGGTTGCCCTGCGCCTCCGGAAAGACCCGGACATGTTTCGGGAAACGGACAACTGGGTCGCGGAGAAGTACGCGCGCCTGCTCTATCGTCTCTGTTCGCACGTCATGACGGACGACCGCTTCGATGCGGGGAAGGCCCGTCAATTATCCGACACCGCCAAGGGACAGGAGGTGCTCCGGTTCTTCATCGGCGAGTGCGCGAATCTGGAAAAAATGTACTCCGCACAGGGGCTTACAAAACTGAAGGCCCAAAAGGACCTGCTGCGGAGCATCCTCGCCGTCGTCACGGAAACGTCCCTGAACGATGCCGACCTGCCGTTCATGAAGCGCCGACCCGACGGCTCGAACGCCCTGACCTTCCGGGAATACATCGAGGAGAGCCGGAAACGGATCGAAAACCTCTACCGGGTCGATGCCTTCGATCCCAAGGGGTACGCCGAGCGGGCGACCCGCGGACAGATCGGCTGCTCCGCCTTCGAGATCGTGGACGGATCGAGGATGCATTCGGTGTCTCTCCGCCACTACCTGCTCCCCGAGGGTGTCCGGCCGAACGGCGCCGTTCTCTACCTTTCCACGCCCCTGATCAACAGGCCGGAGATCTTCGACCTGGCGCCGGGGAAATCCGTCATCGAAGGGCTCCTGAAGGAGGGATACCAAATCTACATGGTCGATTTCGGCCAGCCGCTGCGCGAGCAGGGGCAGCTCGGCCTCGACTTCTACGCCAAGAAGGTCCACGACTACTGCCTGAACCTGATTGCCATCCGGCACCCCAGGAGCGAGATCCACGTCGTCGGGTACTGCATGGGAGGCTCCCTGATCCTGCCTTACCTTGCCCGTCGCGCCGAGGAGAGGCTGGCCGCCGACATCCCCATGGACATCCGGAAGGTCTGCCTCATGGCCACGCCGGTCCGGTTCGACGATCGGCAAAGCGGCCACGGGCCCATGCGGTCCTACATCCGCAAGCACTACAACGAATACATCATGACGCAGCTCTTCGGCACCGGAAACGTGCCGCCACAGGTGATCGACGAGGGGGTCAGCGAGATCCAGCCGGGTGTCCAGTACAATGTGATGACGGGCTTCTACGAACGGGCCGCCGACGCCGACGCCATCGCGGACGCCGCCCCGTTTCTCTACTGGCTCACCCACGGAACGCGCTTTCCCGCCCGGGCGCACCAGGAATGGCTCGGCAGGTTCTTCCTCGGCAACGAGCTGATGGAGGGACGATTCCGCTTGCCCTCATCGGATCCGGACCTGGACGGAAAGCCCGTGGACATGGACGCGCTGCGCCGGGCCGGCGTGGCGATCTTCGACTACAGGGGCTCCCGCGACCCCATCGCACCGGCCGGCTCCTGCATCGCCAGCGAGACCTGGGGCCGGACGGGGGACGGAAACCGGACGGTCGAGAAGGACATCGGCCACATTTTCGTCGTCAGCAGGAAACTGCTCTCCGGGTTCCTCTCGTCCGTGACGGAATTCCTGCGCGGCTCCTGACGACCGGCGGCGGAACGGCCGGCGCTTTTTCACCACGGCCGCTTCGCGGATGAACGGGACATGCACCTTGACATGCATCCCCTCATCTTCTAAAAATGGATCATCGCTGAACGCTCCTCCTCCACCTGTCATATTCGGACGCCCCTTCGACACCGGTCAGCAAAACGCATTCAGCAGGTTTCCCGAACCGTCCCGGCAACGCTCATGCCCTTCACGGGGAGGTGCCCAATGGCCGACAATCTCGATGTGATCATCCTCGACGACGATGCGGGCGTCTGCGATGTCCTCTCGGAGATCGTCACGGAGTTCCACTCCTGGGGAAAGGTCTACGCGTTCACGGACGAGAACCAAGCCATCGAGCACTGCCTGAACCGGAAGGGCAATGTCGCCATCTTCATCGTCGACGTGTTCCTTTCCGGCCGGAACGCCTTTTCTTTCCTGGAATCCATCGCGGACAAGTTCCCCATGGCCTACGAGGACACCATTATCATCACCGGCAAGGCCAGCGGCGACGTCGTGAACATGTGCCTGGTCGCCGGGATCAATTATCTCCTGGAAAAGCCCGTCCGTCCGTTCGCCCTGCAGCTGGCCGTGCGCGCCATCGTGTCAAAATACGTGCACTTCGCCAGAAAACTGTACCTGAACCCCGACTTGATGGAAAGCGTCGCCAAGTTCACCAGCTGATCCCCGGCGGGGCTCCTGTTTCGGGAGCGGACCCGTCCGGGCTGTTGATGTTATCCGGGACCTTTTTCCTTCGCCCGCTCACCGGCCGCTCCTCCGCAGACCCCTCCGGAAAGGCCTGCCGCCGGGACCCGCAGCACCTGATCAAGCAAATGGTATGTCACTTGCTTATAGCAGGATAAGGATCGTTGCCTGTTCCCAGGTACGGTCGGACAGACCCACAACGATGGCAACGGAGGGCGATCATGGCAGAAAATAACTCGAACACACTGGCCTTTCACCTTGCCGAGGTGAAGGCGGAAAAGCGGCGATTTGAAAACAGCTTCCAGGCCGTTGCCCGGATGATCCTTGAAAACGTGAACAATATCGAAAAGGTGGTCGTCAACGGGAAGAGCACCTACGATTTCAAGGTCTTCAGGATGGGGCCGAAGCACGTCATCGGCATGTTCGACGAGATCAACAGCTTCGTCTCCTTCGTCAAGGACGCCGCCGAGGGAGGCTCGTCCAGCGAAATGGCCTTCGTCCTCGTCGGCGAGCCCGGAAACGGCAAGACCTTCTTCGTCGATACCCTGTGCGCCCTGTACCGCCATTTCGTCGCCCAGGAGGGCAACCGCCGGTACACCTTCAATTTCCGCCACATCGACCGGCTGGAGAATTACGGGAAAATCCGGATGATCCAGTCGCAGACCTTTGAGGACCCGATGATCCTCGCCATGAACCTCTTCCCATCGAAGCAGGAGAACATGGACTGGATGGCGAAAACCGCCGGGTTCACCGACGGCGAGGTGGAGAGGTTCTACGCCTCGTACCGGCCCCTGGGAGCCTGCAGCGACTACATCCTCAACGACATCCGGAATGCGACCGGCGGGAACATCGGCGACATGCTGGATTTCTTCGAGATCGTCCCCGTCCCCCTGAGCGAGAGCCTCGGCACCATCACCGGGAAATACTCCGCCAAGGACAAGATCACCTCGTCCGCCGTGGACCTGCTCGGGGAGGAATCCATCCAGCGCCTCCTCCACCTGAGCGACCCCAACAACCCGTACCGGTTCGACCTGCGGCGCGGAGCCCTGGCCCGGGTCGCCGGCGGGGGCATCCACTTCAGCGACGAGATCTTCAAGAACAAGAAGGACCTCGTGCAGGTCTACCTCGGCGTGATCCAGAACCGGAACATCGAGATGGACGGATTCCGCTGGCCCATCGACACCCTGATCATCGCCACCAGCAACAACTCGGAGTTCAACCGCTTCCTGGCGGAGAAGGAAGAGGCCCCCATCGTCGACCGTTGCCGGGTCTGCTACGTCGCCCACAACACGAATTACCGGATGCAGAAATACCTCACCGATTATGCCATCGGCAGCGAGATGAAGACGACCCTGATGAGCGAACAGCTCCACCAGGACCCGAACCTCAACTATGCCGCCTCCCTGGCCGTTGTGATGTCGCGTCTCCCCCGGTCGGAAAAGCTGACCCCCATCGAGATGATGAAACTGGCTGCCGGGGAAGTGGCCGGGGAAAAAAGCATCAAGGCCCTGGCCGAGGTGATCGACATCCTCAACCACGAGCCGGACATCACCAAGCGGTTCGGACAGAAGGGCCTGGGCCAGCGGGCCCTCGGCCGGGCGCTCCAGCTCCTGATCGAGACCTCCGAGACGAACGAGGGCCGCTGTATGTTCGCCGAGGACATCTTCAAGGCCATCGAGAAGGTCATCCTCGACTACGTGACGGACGCCGGGGAGCGGACGAAGTACTTCGACGACCTCAAGACGGCCCGCGGGCTCTACCGGGAGCGGATCATGACGGAGATGTTCAACGCCTACATGGACGAGCCCCACGCGGTCAAAAAGGACGTGATGAACTACGTCAACATGATCATCGGCATCGACGCGGAGAACCTGGGACCCGACCGGATGTGGAAGTACCGGGATCCACAGACGGGGAAGCTCAAGGCCCTGAAGATCGACGAACGCTATGTCCAGAGTGTGGAGGAGCGCCTGGGGCTGAAGACGAAGGAGCAGCGGGAGTCGTTCCGGACCTCGATCCGCAAGATCTACGGCCAGAAGATCTCCGTCGACCCGACCTACGACTTCATGGACAACGTGGAGCTGGTCAAGGCGGTCACCGACGTCCGGCTGAAATCGGACATCGTGGGGGCGGGAAGCCTGATCGGCGCCCTGGCCAACCGGACCAACGAGGAAAACCAGAAGCTCTACGACCGGATGACCAACACCATGCTGGAAAAGCTCGGGTATTGCAAAACCTGCGCCCAGAAGACGATTGAATACTTCTGCACCAAGGTCGATGAAAGTTAAGCCGTTCTCCGACTACGCGGATTTTCCCGCGCTTCAGGACGGGGTTCTTCCGGAGATCCCCTCTTCGCAGAGGCTCGCCTCCATCGGCGACCTCCTCGAACGGGACAACCAGCGGGAAAAGGACGGCTTCCCCAGGAAGATCCGCATCGGCCGGATCGTCAAGCCGGGGCGCGGCCTGAAGGAAAAGATCGTCATCGTCCCCACGACGGTGGAGGAAAAGTTCATCCACGACACGAGGGAGCAGGAGCCCGGCGAGGACGGCGAGGGCGGGCAGGCCGGGGGAGCCGGCGAAGGAGAGGAAGGGCAGGTCATCGGCGAAACGCCCGTCCACGGCGAAGAGGGATCGAAGGCCGGCGGTCCCGGCCAGGGAGAGGGAGGGGAGCACGAGATCGAGGCCGGCGCCTACGACCTGGGCCGCATCATCTCGGAGCAGTTCGAACTGCCGAACCTGAAGAGCAAGGGCCGGCGGCGCTTTCTGAAGCGGTACAACTACGACCTGACGGACCGGCACGAGGGATTCGGCCAGCTCCTGGACAAGAAGGCCACCCTGAAGAAGATCATCGAAACGAACATCTCCCTCGAAAAGATCCCCGACGTCTCGAACATCGACCTGACGCAGCTCCTGGTCTCCCCCGAGGACAGCGTGTACCGAATCCTGTCGCCGGAAAAGGACCTGGAGTCCCAGGCCCTGGTCTTCTTCGTCCGGGACTACTCCGGCTCGATGTGGGGAAAGCCCACGGAGCTGGTCGTGGCCCAGCACGTCCTGATCTACAGCTGGCTCATGTTCCAGTACGAGCGCCAGGTCGTCACGCGCTTCATCCTCCACGACACGAACGCGCGGGAGGTGCCCGATTTCTACACCTACTACAGCCTCAAGGTCGCCGGGGGAACGAAGATGGAATCGGCCTTCCGCATGATCAACGAGATCGTCGAGGCCGACAGCCTGGACCGGGACTACAACATCTACGTCTTCCACGGCAGCGACGGGGACGACTGGGAACGGGACGGCACGACCGCCCTCCGGCAGCTCCGGAAGATGGTCGGGTACTGCAGCCGGATCGGGATCACCCTCACCCCGGCCTCCATGGAAACCATGTCGACGGCGGAGCGGTACATCCGGGACTCGAAGATCCTGGAGGAGCATCCCCAGGAAATCCGGCTCGACACGATCGACGAAGAAGCGGGGGACATGCGACTGATCGAGGGGATCCGGAGGCTCATCACCTGAGCGCGGCCCCGGGGAATCGGATACGGGCGGGAAGATGGAACTCATCAGCCAGCACACCAAGGAGATCATGGAAGGCTGCAAGGCGAGGGCCCGGGACGCGGGACTTCGCTTCCAGGACGAGAGCCTCGAGTACATCGTGACCAACCGGGACCTCCTGGAGCTGGGCCCGAAAAACATGATCCCCACCATGTACGACTACTGGGTCCACGACGTCGAGGTGCTCCGGGAAAAGGGCAAGTACGAGCTGTATCCCACCAATCCCTACGAAACGGTCGTCAACACCCGTCCGGCCATCTCCTTCTACAACGACAACAACCCCGACTGGCTCAACGTCATGATTTTCTATCATGTCCTGGCCCACATCGACTGCTTCCAGAACAACCTCTACTACCGGAACACCTGGGACGAGGACTTCGCCGGCCAGGCCCTTGCCGACAAGCGCACCATCGCCGCCCTGCGGTCCGAAAAGGGGCGCTGGGTCGACTACGTGATCGAGTTCGCCAGGGGCATCGACAATCTCGTCGACCATTTCGGGGAGCTGTCCCGCATCGGCCACCCCGCGGAGGCGCAGGCCGTCAGCCGGATCGACTATTACTTCGACGTGTTTCTCCAGTCCGTCCAGAAGATCAGCACCGCGGATTACATGAAGGAAATCGACCGCTACAACCGGACCGTCCAGGATTACGACCCGATGGCGGAGTCGGTGTTCTTTACCGAGACCAGGAAGAAATACCCCGAGTTCGACGCCCTGTACGAAAGGCACAAACGGGAGAAGAAGGTGCCGGCCCAGGACCTGCTCCAGTATATGGAGGAGCATGCGCTCTGGCTGCAGCAGGCAGACAACCAGTGGATGAAGACCGTCATGGAGATTGTCCGCCGGACGTCCCTCTATTTCCAGCCGCAGATCCGCACAAAGATCCTCAACGAGGGCTGGGCCAGCTACTGGCACGAGAAGCTCTTCCTCTCCGACGACCGGATCCGGGGAAACGAGGTCAACTACGCCCGGGTCAACGCCGGCGTTACCTCCATGCCCAGGGTGGGCATCAATCCCTACGCCCTGGGGATGCGGCTGTTCCAGTACCTGGAGGAGATGGCCGACAAGGGAAAAATCTCCTACGAATACCAGCGCCTGACGGACAGCCACCAGCGGCGGGAGTTCGACCGGCACACCGGTCAGGGCCTTGATTTCGTTTTCGACGTGCGGGAGAACTTCAACGACTTCACCCTCATCCATACATTCATCGACCAGGATTTCATCAACCGGTACCGGCTGTTCGTCGCCGGACGCCGCCTCAACAGCCAGCGGGGGGTGTGGGAATATTTCGTCAAGAGCAGGAAAGCCGAAGACTACCGGAAGATGATCCTGGACACTCTCTACCATCCCCCGTTCATCCGGGTGGACGAGGAGAAGACGAAGGACGGGCTCCTGTATCTTCGCCACGCCTACGAGGGAAAGCCCCTTGTCCGCGAATACATCGCCAACACCATGCTGGGGATCGAGTATCTCTGGGGGGGAACCGTCCAGCTGGAAACGACGGAAGCACAGCCGGAGATCTCGTCGGGGTATGACGACATCCAGCCCTTCTTCATGCCCACCACGACGGTGGACGAACCGGAGGAAAAGAAGGTGATTCTCAAGCAGGTCGTCTACACAATGGAGAAACGGAAACTCACCAGGGTTGTGGCCTGAAGGCACTCGTCATGAATACCGAACAAAGCATCATCAGCAGTCTGTCGAAGCGGATCGCCGAACGGGGACACCGTGCAGCCATGCCGTTGACAGACTTCGTCACCTATGCTGCGCAGAATCCGGCCATGGTTTTCCGCAACACCTTCCAGATGCTCAATGATATGATCCAGAGCTACGTGGGCGAAGGGTTCGACGAATATCCCGACGATCCCGAATCCATCCACTACATCGTGTACGACTGCACGAAGCTCTTCGTCGAGGGAGTGGACCATCCCTTCTTCGCGGACCCGCTCTTCGCCAACCGCCTGATCAAACAGTTCGCATCCTTCCGGTCCGGGAGCCAGCAGAACCGGATCTACATCTTCGAGGGGCCCCATGGATGCGGGAAAAGCACGTTCCTGAACAACCTTCTCCTGAAGTTCGAGCAGTACACGAAGACTCCCGAGGGGACGACCTATGAGACGGTCTGGCGCCTGAACAAAAAGGCCCTGGGCGTCATGACGGGACATGAGACCCCTGTCATCCTGCAGCAGTTGAGGCACCTGGCCGACGAATCCGAGTGGCAGCCCAACAAGCCTCCCCGGGAGAGTCCCCTCTATATGCCGATGAAAGAATACCTGGAGGTGCCCTGCCCGAGCCACGACAATCCTCTGATCCTGGTTCCCAAAGCCTACCGGAAGGAGGTTTACGGCCAGTTGATCCAGGATGAGGAATTCAAGGAGAAGCTGTTCACGGAGAAGCAGTACGAGTGGATCTTCCGCGACAGCCCATGCACCATCTGCGTTTCGCTCTACATGGCGCTCCTGGACATCGTCAATTCGCCCGAGAAAGTCCTCGATATGATCTTCGCGCGGCCGTACGAGTTCAACCGGAGGCTCGGCCAGGGCATCAGCGTCTTCAATCCGGGAGACCGGATTACCAAAAACAGCGTCCTGACAAACGATCTTCTCCAGAGCCAGATCAACAATCTGATCAAGGACAGCAACCGCGTCCGGTACATCTATTCCCGCTACGCGAACACAAACAACGGCATCTACGCCATCATGGATATCAAGGACCACAACAAGGAGCGGTTCACGAACCTGCACGGCATCATCAGCGAAGGCGTGCACAAGGTGGAGGAGATCGAGGAGAATGTGAACTCCGTCTTTCTCGCCCTCATGAACCCGGAAGACCGGGCGAACATCGTGGGAACCCAGTCGTTCCTCGACCGGATCAGCTTCATCAAGATACCATATGTTCTTGATTTCAATACGGAAGTAAAAATATACAAGAACATCTTCGGAGACCGGATCGCGAAGATGTTTCTCCCCAGGGTCCTGCAGAACTTCGCCAAGATCATCATCGCAACCCGCTTGAAAGAGAGATCGGACAATCTCATTGAATGGATCGGCGATCCGGAAAAATACAAGCTTTACTGTGACCAGAATCTCCAGCTCCTGAAGATCGATATTTACGCCGGATTCATTCCTTCCTGGCTGACCCAGGAAGACCGGAAGAGCTTCACCGCCAGGAAGCGGAAGGCCATTTTCGCCGAATCGGAAACGGAAGGGGAAAAGGGGTTTTCCGGGAGGGACTCCATCAAGATCTTCGGTGATTTCTACTCCGCCTACGCGAAGGAAGGCACCTTTATCACCATGGCCATGGTCTGCAATTTCTTCCTGCAGCACGAGAAGGACCATGCCGAGACCATCCCCGACGGCTTCCTGGATTCGCTCGTCAGTTCCTACAATTACACCGTGCTGCAGGAGGTCAAGGAGTCTCTCTTCGATTACAACGAGGAGCGGATCTCCAGGGACATCCAGAACTACCTGTTCGCCGTCAACTTCGAACCGGGCTGCACGGAGAGGTGCATCTACACGGGGGAGACCATCGACCTGACGGAAGAGTTCTTTGCCGGGATCGAGCGCCGCATCCTCGGCTCCCTGGCCACACAGAGCGAGCGGCTGGACTTCCGCAGGGAAATCCAGAACCAGTATACGTCCAGGACGCTCACGCAGGAGATCCTGCTGGAAGGGAAGGACATCACCACAACGGCCATCTTCGCCAACCTTCGGGAGCGATACATCCACAACCTCAAGGAGAAGGTCATGGATCCCTTCCTGAAGAACGAGAATTTCCGGAGGGCCATCAAGGATTACGGCACGGATGCCTTCAAGACCTATGACCGGCGGATCCAGAGCGAGGTCCGCTTCCTGATCCTGAACCTCATGAACCACTATGGCTATTGCGAGCAGGGCGCCCAGGAGATCAGCATCTACGTCCTCGACAGCAACCTGGTACCGACGTTCTCGTCACC
>CAZODI010000067.1:0-13071 GCA_964578535.1 uncultured Syntrophaceae bacterium | reverse complement strand
GCGGAAGCGTTTCCGCAAGCGGCGTACCCGGAGCGTTAAGCCGGCAGGACGGAAACGCTTCCCAATGCTTCCTCTGGAAACCCCCGGTCGCGCCCCCGCGGACGATGGGCGATGCCGGATGATCAAGCCTCCGGGGCTGCAACCCGGCGGTTGATCTCCAGGTCCGGAAAGCGTAGAAAAGATTTCCTGACGCTTTCCTGGAGCAGACCCGAATGATCCGGAACATCGAACGAGTATTTTTCTCCCGCGCGCTGCAGCGACCGTCCTTTTCCCGGGAATTCCACCCGCCGCGCAGGCGGATCGTTCCGCTGCTGCTCTCCCTGCTTTTCCTGCTCGTGGCCGTTCCCGCCGCGGCGGAGCGGACCTGCCGGCATCTCGTCGTCCTGGGCGATCCCCACATCCCCGGGCAGCACATGGAGGCGAAAGAGCAGGTCCTCCGGACCGTCAACTCCTGGCCGGACGTGGATCTGGTCGTTGCCGTGGGGGACCTCTGCGAGGACCGCGGGACCGTCGAGGAATACTGGACGGTGAAGCGGTTCTTCGGTGGGCTCGCGAAACCGTTTCTGCCGATTCCGGGCAACCACGATGTCATGTATCGGGACGAGCTGAACGCAAACGGGCGGAGGGTGCGCGGAGACGATGCCTCCCTGGAGGAGAAGCGGCGGCGTTTCCGGGAGGCCTTCGGGTTGGCCGCGGGCTATCACAGCAGGAAAATGGGCGGTTACCTGCTCGTTTTCCTCGCGCCGGAGCGGCCTGAGCACCTCGCGGAGATGTCGTACCGGCAGGTCGACTGGCTGAGATCGGAACTGAAAAAGCACCGGCGGCTCCCGACCATCGTTTTTTTCCACGCCCCCCTCCGGGGCACCCTCCCGGACTACAATTTCCGCGTCAACACGCCGAACTATATCGCCCAGCCGGCCGACCGGATCCACGACGTCCTGATGGAGAATCCCCAGGTCTTCCTCTGGGTCTCCGGGCACACCCATACCGTACCGTTCCGGGACGGCTTCGCCTCGCCGATCAACACATACGGGAAACACGTCACGAACATCCACAATCCCGACATGAACCGCGCCGGTATCTGGACAAATTCCCTCTACCTGTTTCCCGACCGCGTTGTCATCCGGACCTACGATCACAGAAAAGGTGCCTGGCTTCCGGAGCTGGAGCGGACCATCCGGCCGGAGGACCCGCGGAAAACGTCAGGCCGGAGCCGTGCCGGCATTCCGCCCTGACGGTGGCCTGCTCCGGAACGTTCGGGTTGATTAACGGGCGAAGATATTATAGAAAGAACGCCACCCGGCATTTGTGGAGCGAGTACAAATGGGCCTCACCATTACCGAAAAAATCCTTCTCCGGCACACCGATCTCACGGACATCCGTCCGGGGATGCTCATCAATGCCCGTGTGGACGTGGCCCTGGGGCATGACATCACGGCGCCCATCGCCATCGACGAGTTTCGTAAGGCCGGAGGCGGGAAGGTCTTCGATCCTGCGAAGGTCGTCCTGGTGGCGGACCATTTCACCCCCAACAAGGACATCCTCTCGGCCGGACAGGTGAAGATCCTCCGGGAATTCGCCCGGGAGCAGGGCCTGACCCACTATTACGAGGGGGGGCGCTGCGGCGTCGAGCACGTCCTGCTCCACGAGAAGGGGATCGTCGTCCCCGGCGACGTGGTCATCGGCGCCGACAGCCACACCTGCACGTACGGTGCCCTGGGAGCCTTCTCCACCGGTGTCGGGAGCACCGACCTCGCGGCGGTCATGATGACCGGCGAAGTCTGGCTCCGCGTCCCTGAGAGCATGGAGATCGTTCTTCGCGGCCGTCCGGGGCGCTGGGTGACCGGGAAGGATGTCATCCTCCATGTCATCGGTCGGATCGGCGTTGACGGCGCCCTGTACAAAGCCATGGAATTCAAGGGAGACGGCGTTTCCGCCCTGACCCTGGCAGACCGGTTGACGATGGCCAACATGGTCATCGAGGCGGGAGCCAAGAACGGGATCTTCGAGCCGGATGCCGCCGTGGAGGCCTATGTGAAGGAACGGGCCGGCCGCACCGGAAGCCTCCTTGCCTCCGATCCGGACGCCCGGTACGCCGGGCGCCTGGAGGTGGATGTGGCCGCCCTGGAACCCCAGGTGGCCTTTCCCCACCTGCCCTCCAACACCCGGGGAATCCGCGACGTGGGGAACGTTCCCATCGACCAGGTCTACATCGGCTCCTGCACGAACGGCCGGATCGAAGACCTGCGGATCGCCGCGTCGCTGCTCAAGGGGAGAAAGGCGGCGCCGGGACTCCGCCTGATCGTTGTCCCCACCACGCCGGAGGTATACGGGATGGCCCTGCGGGAAGGGCTCCTGGAGATTTTCCTGGCCGCCGACGCCGTCATCGGCCCCCCCACGTGCGGCGCCTGTCTGGGCGGGCACATGGGGATCCTGGCGGAGGGCGAGCGGGCCGTGGCGACGACGAACCGGAACTTCGTCGGCCGCATGGGCCACACGAAAAGCGAGGTCTACCTGGCCAACCCCGCCGTGGCGGCGGCGTCGGCCGTCCTGGGCCGGATCGCCGGACCGGACGAACTCGAGGGGGGTGCCCGATGAAATTCCGGGGCCGCGTGTGGATCTTCGGGGACAACGTCGACACCGACGTCATTTATCCCGCCCGGTACATGAACATCCACGATCCGAAGCAGATGGCCGCCCACTGCATGGAGGACGCCGACCCGGATTTCATGAAGAAGATCCGCCCCGGCGACGTCATCGTGGCGGGAGAGAATTTCGGCTGCGGCTCCTCCCGGGAGCACGCCCCCATCGCCATCCGCGAGGCGGGCCTTTCGTGCATCGTGGCCCGGAGCTTCGCCCGCATCTTCTACCGCAATGCCTTCAACATGGGGCTGCCCATCTTCGAGTCGGCGGAGCTGCGGGACCGGGTAGCGGAAGGGGACGAGATCGAGGTGGACGGCGTTGCCGGGACGATCTGCATCCTCGGCGGGGAGGGGGAGATCCTGTCCATCCAGCCCATCCCGCCGTTCATGCAGGAACTGCTCCGGGACGGCGGTCTCATGAAGCACCTGGCGAAGAAACGGTCCGCCGGGGAGGGAGGGACATGAGCGGGAAGCGTTTCCGGATCGCCGTATTCCCCGGCGACGGCATCGGGCCGGAGGTCGTCCGGGAGGCCCTGCGGGTCCTTGCGGCCTTGACGGAGGAGACGGGCCTGTCCGTCGATATCCGGGAGGGTTTTGTCGGCGGGGCCGCCTTTGACCGGTTCGGGGAGCCCCTGCCGGAGCAGAGCCTTTCGCTGGCGATGGAGTCCGATGCGGTTCTCCTGGGCGCCGTGGGCGGTCCCAAATGGGAGGCCCTCGAGTACGGCCTCCGGCCGGAGCGGGCCCTCCTGGGGCTCCGGGAGCGGCTGGGCCTGTTCGCCAATTTGCGTCCCGTCCACGTCTTCGAGGACCTGCTGGACGCCTCCCCGCTGAAGCGCTCCGTCGTCGAGGGAACCGACGTCCTGATCGTCCGGGAGCTGACGGGAGACCTCTACTTCGGGACTCCCCGGGGGGTCCGGGTCGAGGACGGACAGCGGGTGGGGATCAACACCCTCGTCTACACGGAAGGGGAGATCCGCCGCATCGCGAAAACGGGCTTTGAAGCCGCCCGGGCACGGAGAAGGAAACTGCTCTCCGTGGACAAAGCGAACGTCCTGGAGAGCACCCAACTCTGGCGGGACGTGGTGACGGAGGTTGGCCGGGACTACCCGGACGTGGAGCTTGGCCACATGTACGTGGACAACTGCGCCATGCAGCTGGTCCGCAACCCGCGCCAGTTCGACGTCATCGTCACGACGAACATGTTCGGCGATATCCTGAGCGACGAAGCCGCCATGATCACGGGATCCATCGGCATGCTGCCGTCGGCGAGCCTCGGGGACGGCCGGGGGATGTACGAGCCCATCCACGGATCGGCCCCGGACATCGCCGGGGCGGACACCGCCAATCCCCTGGGGACGATCCTCTCCGTCGCCATGATGCTCCGCCATTCCTTCGGCCTCGAGGCGGAGGCCCGGCGGATCGAGGACGCCGTCCGGGCGGTCCTCCGGGACGGTCTCCGGACCCGCGACATTGCCGGGGACGGGGCGCGTCCGGCCCCCATCGGCACCGCCGCCATGGGGGACGCCGTCGTCCGAAAGATCCGGGGCGGGGCCTGACCGTTTCCCCGGGCAAGGACCGCCGGCGAGCCGATCCGGCCGCCCCGAAGGGAGCGAAGATGCAGGACACACCCGGCCGGTTCTGGCCGGTCACCGTTTTCGACGCCATTCCCCTCCGCACGCCCGTTCGGGAGATCTATCGCCGCCTGGGCTGGCGGTCGGGACGGACGGAGCTTCCGGACGAGCGGCGGCGCGAGGTGGACCGGCAGATCCGGGAGGCCGAATCGCTGATTCGTCTTCGGGGCTCGGCACGGAGAATTCCGATCCGCGGCCGGGAGAGCGGACGGATTGTCCTGTCGGGAGGAGAGACGCTGGAGAGCGCGAAGCTGTCCCGTTTCCTGGAAGGGTGCCCGGAAATTCTCCTGATGGCCGCCACGGCGGGTGGGGATATCGTGGCGGCGGCCTCCCGGGATACCGCCGCCGGAAGTGCCACGCGCGGAGTCGTACTGGACGCCGCGGCCAGCGAGATCACCGACGCCGCCCTGGACTGGATTGCAGCCTGGTTCAATGGCACGCTCCTCCGGGAGGGGCGGAGGCTGCTCAAGAGGCGGTATTCCCCCGGCTACGGGGACCTGGCCCTGGAGAGCCAGCGGATTCTCTTCGGTCTCCTGGAGCTTGACCGGATCGGCGTCTCCCTGACGGACCACAGCCTCCTCGTGCCGGAAAAGTCCGTCATCGCCCTGACGGGCATCCTGCCGGGGACGGAGCCGGATCATGATCGCTGACCACGCGTTCCTGTTCGAAGAGGGGCTCTGGGTCGCCCGTGGATTTTACATCGATTCCATCGGGGTCCCTTATCCGGTGGACGGAGAATCCCGGATCACCCACGAGGGGGACTGCTGGATCAACGATTCGTGGATGCGCATCCCGGCGGACCCGCCTGTGGAATACCGGAACCGGTACGTGATCACGCCCTTCGAGGAAGGGACCGACTGCACCGCCTGGATTTCCGACAATCCGGCGCTGGGCCGCCTCCGGGGGACGTTCGTCCTGGTGGATGACGCGATCCTGTCCGTCTACGGGACGGAAGACGGCCGTCTCCGGGGCAGTGAGGCACTTTTCAGGATTTCGAGCATTCTGTACCGGGGGCGAGGGTGCCTGATGGAAGGGCAAAAAAAGATTTCCTCCTGGTCGGTGGAACTGAAGCGGCGGGAAAGCGGGACAAGATGAAAAATAGAAGGACAGCGGCAAAACGATCGATCCGGAATATCCTGAGCGAGCGGATCCTGGTCCTCGACGGGGCCACGGGCACGGAGCTCCAGAAGCGGGGAATGCCCGCCGGGGTCTGCCCCGAGGTGTGGTGTCTCGAACACCCGCGGCACACCGGGGAAATCCACCGGGCCTACGCCAGGGCGGGATCGGATATCCTTTTCACCTGCACCTTCGGGGCCAACCGCCTCAAACTGGAAACGTACGGCATTGCGGGCGTGCGGGAGATCAACCGCGACCTGGCCCGCCTGGCCAAGGAGGCCGCCGGTCCCGGCGTATTCGTCTTCGGGGACATCGGCTCCACGGGCCGGTTCGTGGAGCCCTTCGGTCCCCTCGAATTCGAAGAGGCAGTGGCGATTTTCCGGGAGCAGGTGCGGGGTCTCCTGGAGGGCGGCGCCGACGGGTTCGCCGTCGAGACCATGATCGACATCCAGGAGGCCCGGGCGGCCCTCCTGGCGATCCGCGAAGAATCCGACGCCTTTGCCATCGTGACCATGACCTATGAAGCCGACGGGCGGACCCTCGGTGGGACGGACCCGCTGACGGCCCTGGCGACCCTCCAGGGCCTCGGGGCCGACGCCGTGGGCTGCAACTGCTCCGTGGGGCCCGAGGCGATGGCGGAGATGGTCCGGGCCGTGAAGCCCTATGCGAAGGTCCCCCTTGTCGCCAAGCCGAATGCGGGGCTGCCCCGCCTCATCGACGGCCGGACCGTCTTCGACATGACGGCCGATGCCTTCGCCCGCGCGGCCGTTACAATGGTTGAGGCGGGAGGAAATCTCCTGGGCGGCTGTTGCGGGACGACGCCGGAGCATATCCGCGCCCTCGCCGATGCGGTCCGGGACCGGAAGCCCGTGGCGCCGCTCCGCCGGCCCCCGGCCGTGCTCAGCAGCGCCCGGGGCTGCCGCGTTCTCGAAGACGGTCCCCTGATGATCGTGGGCGAGCGGATCAACCCCACCGGAAAAAAGGCCCTCCAAGAGGAGCTCCGGGCGGGAAGCATGGAGACGGTCCGCCGGATGGCCCGCGAACAGGAGGATGCCGGTGCGGCTCTCCTGGACGTCAACGTCGGCGTACCCGGCATCGACGAGGTGAAGACCGTCCGGGAGGTGATCGGCAGCGTCATCAGCGTCACCGCCCTGCCCCTGGTGATCGACTCCTCCCGGGTGGAGACCCTCGAGGCGGCCCTCCGCCTCTACCCCGGTCGGGCCCTGATCAATTCGATCTCGGGCGAACGGGACAAGCTGGACCGGCTGCTGCCGCTGGCCGCCCGCTACGGGGCCATGTTCATCCTCCTTCCCCTGAAGGGCCGCGAGGTGCCGGAGACCTTCGAGGAGCGGCGGGAGATCGTCCGCGAGGTCCTGAGGGAAGCGAAACGGCACGGGCTGACGAAGGAAGACGCCGTTGTGGACGCCCTGGTGATGACCGCCGCATCGAGGCCCGCGGCGCCCCGGGAGACCCTGCGGACCGTGGAGTGGTGCGCCCGCAGCCTGCGCTGCCGAACCGTCGTGGGGCTCTCCAACGTGTCCTTCGGGCTTCCGGAGCGGCGGTGGATCAACGGCTCCTTCCTCGGCATGGCCCAGGCGCTGGGCCTGACCATGGCCATCGCCAACCCGGGACAGGAAGAGCTGATGAGCCTGAAGATGGCCGGCGACGTCCTCCTGGCGAAGGACCGGAACGCCGCAGCCTACGTCCGGCGCTTCTCCGCGGTCCGGAAGGAACCGGAGCCGGCGGCCGCGGCGGATCCCTCCCGGCGGGTGGCCGACGCCATCCTGGAAGGGGACCGTGACGCCGTCGTCGCCCGCGTCGAGGAGGCCCTGTCGGCCGGCATCGGCGTCGGAGAGCTGGTGGAGGGCACGATGATCCCGGCGGTCGTCCGGGTGGGGGACCTCTACGAGCAGAAGCGCTATTTCCTGCCCCAGCTCATCGCCGGCGCGGAGGCCATGCAGCGGGCCATGGAGCACCTGGAGCCCCGCCTCCGGGGGGATGCGGCCCGGGCCCCGAGAGGATCGGTCATCCTGGCCACGGTGGAGGGGGACATCCACGACATCGGGAAAAACATCGTCTCCCTGATGCTCCGCAACGCCGGCTGGCGGGTGGTGGACCTGGGGAAAGACGTGAGTGCCGCCCGGATCGTCTCGGCCATGGAAGAAGTGCAGCCCCGGGCCGTGGGCCTGTCGGCCCTGATGACGACGACCATGGTTCACATGAAGCAGGTGATCGACCTGGCCCGCGACCGGGGCTTCCGGACGCCGTTCCTCGTCGGAGGCGCCGTCGTCACCCGGGAGTACGCGGACTCGATCGGGGCCGCCTACGGGAAGGACGGCGTGGATGCCGTCCGGGTCCTGGAGGCCCTGCCCCCGCCGGAGGATTCCTGAAGCCATGACGCACATCCGCCTTCCCTCCCGGCAGAGGGACATCCGGATTCCCATCCTGGTGTCGGCGGCCCTCCATGCCGCCTTGGCGGTGGCCTTGCTGCTGGCCGCCGCTGAATCCGGCCTGCCGAGGCTCCTGAAGGCGGAGGGGACGAATCTGATCGTCTCCTGGATCTCCGTGGTGCCGGCGGTTCAGGAGACCGCTGCGACTCCGGCGGGCAGGGCGGCCTCGCGCGTTTCCGCGCCGGCGGTTCCGATCCGGCAAACGAAGGCGCCGCCCGGACCGCAGGAGGAACACGCGGCGTCCGAGGTGGAGGCGGAGGCCGGGCGGATGACTTATACTCCGGCCACCCTGACGGCCGCTGTGTCGGGACGGGCGGTTAGCGTTTCCGGTGTCCCAGCGGCATCCGTACCGTCCGGAAGCGGGGCCTCCGGGGCGGTTCCGACCGCGGCGCTTCCACGCTACCGCGACAATGCCAGGCCCGCCTACCCGCTGGCAGCCCGGCTCCGCGGATACGAGGGGATGGTCCTCCTGTCCGTGGACGTGTCCGCCGACGGCCGGGTGGACGGCCTCACGGTGAAACGGTCGTCGGGCCATGACGTCCTGGACCGTTCCGCCCTGGAGGCCGTCCGGACCTGGACGTTCGAGCCTGCCCGCCGGATGGGCCGGCCGATCCGGATGCGCGTGGACATCCCTGTGAAGTTCGTACTCCACGGGGAGGAGTCCCTGTCCTGAAATCTCTGATGGAGGAAATTGACCCTATGGACCTGTCGAAAAGCCGGGATCGCCTGGCGGAGCTGATTCTCCGCCGATCCTTTCAATACCGGGAGGACCCGCCGTTTACCCTGGCCTCCGGGAAGACGAGCTTCTACTACTTCAACTGCAAACCGGTGACCCTGGATCCCGAGGGGATGAACCTGATCGGCCGCGTCCTCTACGGGATGGTCCGCGGCACCGGCATCACCGCCGCCGGGGGCCTGACCCTGGGGGCGGATCCCCTGGCCAACGCCCTGTCGGTGATCTCCTTCCAGGAGGGCGAGCCGATCAAGTCGTTCATCGTCCGGAAGGACGTGAAGGCCCACGGGACAAAGAGCGCCGTCGAGGGGAACGTGGCGAAGGGAGAGCACGTAGTCGTCCTCGACGACGTCATCACAACGGGAGGATCGACGATCACGGCCATCGAGAAGGTCCGCGAGGCGGGCCTCATCGTGGACCGCGTCATCGCCCTCATCGACCGGGAAGAGGGTGGGCGTGAAAACATCCTGGCCCTGGCGGGCCGCGTCGATGCCGTCTTCACCCGGACCGAGATCATGGAGCGGTACAAAAAAAGCTGAGCCCCGCTGCTTTCAGGAGGAGCGGGTCCACCGCGGGCTCCAATGCCGAAAGCAATGAAGAAATCAGCGAAAAACGGGCAGACCGCTTCGAAGATCCGTTCGATCGAGCAGCGTTACCGACGGATCTTTGAGGCGCTCAGCAAGTCGGAACAGGAGAAGTCGGTCATCCTCGACGCCATGACCGAGCTGGTCCTGTATCTTGATACGGACATGCGCATCATCTGGGCCAACAAGGCCATGCACGACGCCTTTCGCCTCGTGCCGGGCCGGTTGACCGGAAAGCACTGCTACCGGGCGCTGCACCGCCGAACCAGGACCTGCAGCATCTGCCCGGCGGAAAAAACCCTCGAATCCGGCGAGCCCCGGGAAGTCGTCGATTTTTCGTCCTACGGGAAGAACTGGGTGCTCCGCAGCTATCCCGTCCGGAATGAAAAGGGCGCTCTCACCGGCGTCGTCGAAATCGTCACGGACACCACCGAACGCATACGCGCCGAGGAGGCGATGCGCCTCTCGGAGCAGAGATACCGCGAGCTTTTCGAAAACGCCGGCGACATCATCTTCATTCTGGACCTGAAAGGCCGGATCCTCTCCTGCAACGCCTCCGTCTCCAGGACGTACGGCTACGAAAAGGAACAGCTCCTGGGGCGCAGCATCGAGACCCTTCTGGACCCGGACTATGTGCCCGTCGTCCGGGACCTGATCCGGAAAAAGCGGGATGGCCTGCAGGTCCCGAATCCCATCGAATTTCTTACCTGCACAAAGGACGGCGAAGCCGTATGGCTGGAGGTGAGCGCCCGGATCGTAAAGGAAAACGGGCGGCAGGTGTCAATCCACGGCATTGCCCGCAACATCACCGAGCGCAAGCTGATGGAGGAGGCCCTGAAGAAGAGGGAGCGGGAGCTGGAGGAGCAGTCCCGCAGCCTGGAGGACGCCAACACGGCCCTGAAGGTTCTGCTCAAGCGCCGGGAAGAGGACAAGTCGGAGCTGGAGGAGAAGGTCACCTTCAACATGAGGGCGCTCATCCTGCCGTACATCGAAAACCTGAAGATCACCCATCTCGACAGCCACCAGCGGAATCAGCTCGACATCCTCGAGCAAAACACGAGCGAGATCGTTTCCCCGTTCCTGCGCACCCTCTCCTCGAAATACCCCAATCTCACGCCGATGGAGATCAAGGTGGTCAATTTCATCAAAGAAGGGCGCACGACGAAGGAAATGGCGGCACTTCTGCACGCATCCGCCCGGACCGTGGAGGTTCACCGGGACAACATCCGGAAAAAGATCGGACTGAGGAACCGGAAGGCGAATCTGCGGTCCCATCTCCTGTCTCTCTGATCGGCGGCGGTCCGCAAAGGCCGGCACGTATTTGAACTACGTATAGAATACGTATTCTTTCCGGATTGCCCTGTTCCAGAATCGGTGGTTTTGTTCCATCATGCGTTATCCCGGGGGTTCCCGGCGCGGAAATTCGAGGGGGATTCTCCGTCTCCGGAGAGTCCTGTCAGCCTGTCCACTTCATCGGGGGGAAAATCGATGACGAAAGAAGAGAAGATCGAGGAAATCCGTCAGCGGGCCCGCAAGAATTTCTCGCTCGGCTACAACTGCGCCGAGTGCGTGACCGAGGCCGTTCTTTCCCTGGTCGACACGGGGCTGCCGGCGGAGGTGAAAAAGTGCGCCACGGGCTTCGGCGGCGGGATCGGGCTGTTCGGAGACACCTGCGGGGCGCTTGCCGGGGCCGTCATGGCCGTCAGCGCAGTCCACGGGAGAAGCAGCCTTCCCGAAGGCGAGGGGAAGGAGGCGGTGAAGAAGGCCGCGGACCAGCTCTATGGAAGGCCCGGCCTGTACCGGCTGTTCAACATCATACCCAACCGGTTCCAGGACAAGTACGGGAAAACCCTTTGCCGCGAGCTTACCACCCAGTGGCAGTCCACCTGGCTCTGCCGCGATCATGCGCTTTTCTGCAGGGATCTCATTACCGAGGCGGCGGGTATTGCGGCGGAACTGGTTCTTGCCGACCGGGAGGCGCTGGCTTCGGGGAACTTCGGAACCAACGTCGAAAACCTGAAAGACTGACAGGAGATCAACGACATGAGTCAACGATTGGTGGTCATTGGCGGCGGGGCTGCAGGCCCTTCCACGGCGGCGGAAGCCAGGCGGAGGAACAAGTCTTTCGAAGTATGCATGATCGAGGGCGGCGACTTTGTCTCTTATGCCGCCTGACCGATGCCTTATTACATCGGTGATGTAATCAAGGACTACAAGCGGCTGGTGATCCGGACACCGGAAGAATTCGGGAAGACGGGAATCGAGGTTAAGATCAGGACCAGAGCCCTTGATATTGATCTCCGGAAAGGACTGGTCCATCTGTCCGATGATTCCAGCATTCCCTATGACTTCCTGGTCATGGCTACGGGTGCTGAGGCCACCCGCCTGGATATCCCGGGGATCGATCTGGACGGAGTCTTCGTCATGAGAAACCTGACGGATGCCCTGCGCTTCAAATCCTATCTGAACGAGCACAATTGCCGGAAAGCCGTTCTGATCGGCGGCGGTTTTATTGCGATGGAGATGTGCGAGGCCCTCAGGAACCTTGGGATTGAGACAACCGTGATGATCCGGGGATGCCGGCCGGTCACCCGCTGGGACCCCGAATTCACGAACGTGATTGTCGAGGAGCTGAAGAAAAACGGTGTCACCTTTCTTTCGGAAACGAAGCCCTTGGCCATCGAAAAAGGACCAAACGGCGGACTCGTCGTGAACACGGACAAGGGTGATCTATCTGCCGACATTGTTTTGTCGGGAGTGGGCATACACAGCAATACGAAGCTGGCGAAGGCCATCGGCCTGGAAATGGGTGCCAGCGGGGCCATCAAAGTGGATCATCGGCAGCGGACCTCCATCGAGGGGATCTACGCCGTCGGCGACTGCTGCGAGGTTTTTCACAAAGTCGCCGGGCGCTGGGTTTATCTGCCCCTGGGGGACATCGCCAACAAGCAGGGCCGGGTGGCCGGCCAGAATATCGGCGGACACATGGCGGAGTTCCCGGGTGTCGTCGGTGCGCAATCGTTCAAGGTGTTCGATCTCGAGGTCGGTGCCACGGGTCTGACAGAGGATGAGGCCGTCCGCTATGGATTCCAGCCTGTCAGTACCATGATCTGGGGTCTTCCCATCGGGCGCCCCATGTCGAGAGGCGAGAAGCTGGGAGTGAAGCTCATTGCCGACAAAACGTCGGGAAAGCTCCTCGGCGGCCAATGCATCGGTGAAAAGGGGGCCATCCAGCGAACCTTTGCCCTGTCGGTAGCCCTGTGGTCGGGATTGAGCATCGACGAGGTGGGCTATCTGGACTTGCCCTACTCTCCGCCTTTCGGAGGTGCCTGGGACGCGATTCACGTTGTGGCCCAGTCCCTGAGGAACAAGATGTAACCGGCAGGCGTCCTGCCGGAAGGCGGGAGGAGCCGGCGAGAGCACACGCATGGGCAAATGAATCGCGGGACGGAAGGCAGGTGCCGGATGAAAAAGAAAGCGAAGAAAACAGACGCAAGAGCGGTTGAATCGGGGTTTGACGTGATCAATGTCCACATCGGGAGCGAAGATCCGGTTGTCTACAGGGGACTGGGTGGAACGTTCGCCAGTTTCGCCGACAGCTGCCTTCGCAAGCGGATCCTGCCGGGCTTCCATCAAAAGGGGCTGATTGCGGAAGCGGAGCCGAAAGAGTCGGGTCTTGTCCTCTGCTTATCCGGCAGGCGCAGCGAGACAAGACTGCGGGAAATCATGGACATCGCGTTGATCAACACGGGAGCCTATCCTTCCGGGGGGGGGGGGGGGTGGGATTTTCCATTAACGCCACATCAAAGAAAAAGGACGGGAAAAGGGGGAAATAATGGGCCTGAAGACGGAGAACGAGTTTTTGGACACCACCCGGAAAAGGAAGCCCGGCGGGTACATCGGGGGGAAACGGGT
>CAZODI010000066.1:186-13076 GCA_964578535.1 uncultured Syntrophaceae bacterium | reverse complement strand
AGCAGGTAGGCCTGAAGAAAGAACCACACCCCGATCACAAGCAGGACAATCCAGAAATCATTCATTCATTCCTCCGGGCGGCGCCGGTTTTGGGGCTTCCTCCAGCTTCGTACCGAAACGCTCTTCTGCGCCGCATGGAGAAGATAGGCATCCCTTTCCCTCCAGGCAAATACCATCCCTGGAAAGACCGGATCGGGAGAGAGATCAAGGTGTCTCCGGCGTATCCTACAACCGGGAGAGAAAGACGGACCAGCCCGCCCGAAGGGATCCGGGAAGCAGATCCACCGCGCCCGACGCTTCCGCCACGGGGGTGAAGCCGCAGTCGGTGCAACGGACCTCGCCGCGGCTTTTCACATAGCATCCCTGCGTGATCGTACCGTCCGGATCCACGTTGACCAGGATGTCGTCGTGGCAGCGCCATGAACCCGCGGCCATGGCGCGGAGGCGGCCGGCATCGTTGAGGATCGGGAAACCCCGCTCCTTCAGGCCGATAATCTCCTCCACGGTTTCCCGCCGCTCCGCCCGGGTCATGGACAGGGGAGCCTCCCCCTGTCCGTAGGGATAAAAGAACTGAAGCGTGACACCCCGGACGGCGGGAACATCTTGGAGCATCTGCAGCATCGGTTCCAGCTCCCGGCGGTTCTCCCGGTGGACCGTGACGTGGACGAGGACCCGGGGGTGCCGGGTCTCCCGCAGGCTCTTCATGACCCGGTCGAAGGAGCCGCTCCGGAGCCGGTCGTGGGTATCCTTCCGGCCGTCGAGGCTTACCCAGAGGATGTCCGCCGGGCCACGGAGGGGAAACGTCCCGTTCGTCGTCACGGCAACCCGGGTGAAGAGGCCTTTCGCATACCCGACGGCATCGTCGAGGGTTCGCCCGCGGTTTTCCCAGAGGAAGGGCTCGCCGCCCTCGAAGACGACGATCCGGGTGCCCATCTCCGCCAGCGCATCGAGCGAGCGCCGGACCGTGTCCCAGTCCATGGAACTCCCGGGCCGTTTTGCCCGCCGGTGGAACGGGCATCCTTTACAGGCCAGGTTGCACCGCCAGGTGATCTTGAAGCTCGCCAGGAGGGGGGTCTTTCGCCGGAGCAAGAGTCGTCCTGCAAAAAAACCCGCAAAATCGAATACGTCCCACATGGGGAAAGTTGAATTCTGACTCATGAAATTGAATGACCGGTCTCCCAGTGCTGTCTTTCCGGCCGTCCCATACCACAAAGGCCTGCCCCGTCAAATGGAATTCTCTTGCAAATCGAGGTCCTTTCCGTAAGATAGCGGAGCCGCGGGAAACGCCCGCCGAACGGCCGACCGGGGGTATTCCCGGACGCGAAGAAGGTCACAAATACGTTGGCTTCCTCAAACACCGTCATTCATTATCTCGACAACGCCGCCACTTCCTGGCCCAAGCCGGAGGCCGTTTACCAGGCCATGGAACGGTTCAGCCGGGAGATTGGAGGCAGCCCGGGCCGCTCGGCCCACCGCCTCTCCGTCGCCGCGGCGCGGGTCATCCTGGAGGCGCGGGAAAACACGGCCCGCCTGCTCGGGGTCTCCGATCCCATGCGGGTCGTCTTCACGAAAAACGCCACGGAGGCCCTGAACCTGGCCATCCTGGGCCTCCTTTCCCCGGGAGACCACATCGTCACATCTTCCATCGAGCACAATTCCGTCATGCGCCCCCTCCGTTTCCTGGAGTCGAACGGCGTGGAGCTCACGGCGGTCCGCTGTTCGCCCCGGGGCGAACTCGATCCGGCGGACGTGGCCGCCGCGCTTCGGCCGAACACCAGAGCCGTTTTCGTGACCCACGCCTCCAACGTGGCGGGAACGATCCTGCCCGTGGAGGAGATCGGGACCATCACCCGGGAGCGGGGGATTGTCCTTGGCGTAGATGCCGCCCAGACCGCCGGGGCCGTGCCGCTGTCGATGGAGCAGGCAAAGATCGACCTGCTGGCCTTCACCGGCCACAAGTCCCTCTTCGGGCCCCAGGGGACCGGAGGTCTCTGCATCGGTCCCGGCCTGGAGCGGCGGCTCCGCCCTCTCCTCCGGGGCGGCACGGGGAGCCGTTCCGAGTTCGAGGAGCAGCCGGACTTCCTGCCCGACATGTTCGAGTCGGGAACGCCCAACACGGTGGGCCTGGCGGGTCTGGCCGCCGGGACGGCGATGATCCTGGAAATGGGCGTGGAAAATGTGCGGCGCCGCGAGGAGATCCTGACGGCGGCCTTCCTCGACGGACTCCGCTCTCTCAACGGAATCACCGTATACGGCCCCCCGGCGGCAGCATGGCGCATCCCCGTCGTTTCCCTGAACGTGGGGGACCTGTCGCCCGCAGAGGTGTCCCTGGCTCTGGACGAGCGCTTTGGCATCCTGACCCGCCCCGGGCTGCACTGCGCCCCGGCGGCCCACCGGACCCTGAAGACCTTTCCCGACGGGGCCGTCCGCTTCGCCTTCGGTTTCTTCAACGATGCCGCGGACGTAACGGCGGCCCTGGAGGCGCTGGAAGAGATCAGCAGCGGTAAAGCATGAGTTATCACGATCCGTTCAGGAGAAACGAATGACCGAGGAGAAAGTCCGCCTGACCGAGACGGTCCGCGGGGCCGGCTGAGCCTGCAAGATCGGTCCGGGCGACCTGCACGAAGTCCTGAAAGACCTCCCGCTCGCCTCGCACCCGAGCCTGATCGTAGGCATGGAGCACGGCGAGGACGCGGGGGTGTATCAACTCCGGGAGGACTTGGCGGTCATCCAGACGGTGGATTTCTTCACGCCCATCGTCGACGATCCGTATGCCTTCGGGCAGATCGCCGCGGCCAATGCCCTGAGCGACGTCTACGCCATGGGCGGTCGGCCCGTGACGGCCCTGAACATTGTCTGCTTTCCCATTGGCCGGATGGACAAAACGATCCTCCGGGAGATCCTCCGGGGCGGGCTGGACAAGATGCGGGAAGCGGGCGTTCTCCTTGTGGGCGGTCACAGCGTCGAGGATGACGAGCCGAAATACGGCCTGTCCGTCCTGGGGATTGTCCATCCCGACCGGGTTCTCCTGAATCGCGGCGCCCGGCCGGGGGACCGGCTGATCCTGACGAAGCCCCTGGGGACCGGCATCGCCGGCACGGCTATCAAGGCGGGAATGGCGAGCCCGGAACTGGCGGAGGAGGCGGTCCGCTCCATGGCCGCCCTCAATGCCGCGGCGGCGGCTGAAATCGAGAAGGCCCATGGAATCCACGCCTGCACCGACATCACGGGATTCGGCCTCCTGGGCCATGCCTGCGAGATGATCGAGGGAACGCAGACGGGACTGCTGATCCGCTCGTCGGAGGTCCCGTATTTCAAGGGCATCCGGGACCTGGCCGAGACGGGAATCCTTCCGGGAGGCCTCCACCGGAACCGGGCCTTCCGGCAGGGCATGGTCACGGTCGAGTCCTCCTGCCCGGAATGGCTGGCGGACATCCTCTACGACCCCCAGTCGTCAGGCGGCCTCTTCGTCTCCGTGGATGCCGGGGAAGCGGAAGAACTCCTCCGCCGGATCCGGAATGCCGGCGTCGAAAGTGCCGCGATCATCGGCGAGGTGACCGCGGAAAACCCTGGCCGGATCCAGGTGGTGTAAGGACTTCAAAACGATCGTAACCGGACGTCTCATCCCTGGAAACGAAGATAAACCCGTATTTTTCGAGCACACGGCGCGACATCGGGTTCGCGGGCGCGGCATGGGCGACGACTTTCTGCACCCGCTTATCGGCAAAGGCTCGCCGGACGAGCATGCCGGCCATTGCCGTCGCACATCCCAGTCCCCGCCAGCCGGGCATGACGGAAAAGCCGATCTCGACGGTGCCGTCGTCGTCGGGGGGTCCGAAGTATCCACCGGCGCCCGCCAGAACCGGAGGCCCGCCTGATTTACCTCTCCAAAGCGCATACCAGACATACCATCCGGCAGCATCCGCGCCACCTTCCTCCAGGCGTTCCCGGAAATACGCCCGGGCGTTCCGGTCGTATTCACCCGGCGGCCACCCTGGTTCGACCCGCGCGCTTAGAAGGGACGCCAGGCATTCGGGGGATTCGTCCTCGGCGGAAAGATGTTCGGGCGTGGCCGCGATCATCTCCAGGGAACCGGCGGACATTGCGACTGGCTTAGGGGTAGGATTCATGGTTTCGCGTAACAAAGGAACGGGGACATGCCTGCGTGCCTATCAATGCACACAGAAAAGGGGACGGATCGGAGATCGGTCCCCTTTTCTGTGCGGCTTGATGAGGGATAGACGGAACCTGTCCCTCTTTCCTGTCGTTTTTTATGCGTCGGAGGAGGAAGATTCGGTTTTTGCGGAATCGCCGGAGGTCGTCTCCGAAGAAGAGGATGATTCCTTGGTCTCGTTCGCCTCGGTCTTGGGAGCCTTTTTTCCGCCGTAGTCGGTCACATACCAGCCCGACCCCTTCAGGTGGAACGTCGTCTGGGACATGAGCTTGTTCACCGGCCCCTTGCAGAACCGGCAAGACGTTGCAGGGTCGTCCGTGATCCGCTGGAACATCTCGAAAACCTTCCCGCATTTCCGGCATTTGTATTCGTAGATCGGCATCTCCTCAAACCTCCATCCAGATCTTAATTCACCCAGTCACCCAGCCGATACCGGCTGTCGAAGCATTCGGCCACAATCCCCACTTCCGGTTGCCGCAGGCCCTGGAGAATGGTCCGGGTGATTCCGTGGACCTTCTCCTCTTCCCTTGTCTTGTCCGCCTCCGGGGCATCAAAGTCGATTTCCCCCCGGTCGAATCGGATGATATGCACCAGTTCGTGAGCGGCGATGTACAGCAGCAGCGGATTGAGCCGGATGAAAGAGGTACCCCGCTCCACGGCGTCGAGAATCCGGTTGTCCTGAAGGCACACCCGGTAGAAATGCATCCCCGGAGCCTGCCCCAACCCTGCCTTCTCCCGTCCCGACTGGTACTTGCACAGGTGGGCGAAGGCCTCGTCCCGCACCTCATGATCCTCGAGGAAAGCCAGGGTTTTCACGTCGTACCGGTGGGCCTTCATGTCATCCCCGGTCATCCGGAAGTGCCTTCCCACCAGGTTTTCCGCCTGGGCAAAGGCGCTGCCGGCGATCTGAACCTGTGTGGGATTGAAGAACCGGCCCATCATCGTTCCCCCGGACCTTGATGAGGTTTTCAAATCCGGGCTAAATATAGTGCTTCCCCAAGCCGTGTCAAGCTCTTTGATGCGTTTCGCCGGGCCTTCCGGGCACTCCGAAACATCCGTCTTTTTAAATACTTCGAAAGCATGGATGAGTACACGGCCTTCTCCGCCCCCCGGGAAGGGCTCCTCCTTCCGGACGCATCGCCGTCCCTTATTTCGGGATCGGCGCCGAGGTCATGAGGTACTTCAGGTCGTCGTCCTCGAACCGGATCGAAAATCCCACGAAGGGGGAGCGGTTGTCCTTATTGATGAAATCGTCCCAGCCGGCGGTCAGGTAGAGGTACTTGAGGAGGCGCCACTCCCCGTACCCCTTCAGGTGGGCCCGCCGATTGTCGTCCGTGAAGTCGAAGGCCTCGAAGGTCAGCCGGAGCCGGTCGTTGAAGGCCAGGTAATCCAGGCCCGCGCCCCCCGTGGATTCGAAGATGCCGCCCCGGAGGACAAGGTCCCGGTAGCGCTTGGCCACCTGGGCGTTGAAGAGGAGCCCGTTCTTGTCCCATTCCTCCACGCGGCTTGTCACACCGTTCACCGTATAATCCCGGATGTACTTGCGGCCCCGGGGATCGGCGACGAGGCCCAGGATGTAGAAATAATCCTCCCGGGGCTGGATCCGGAGGTTCACGTAACTCTTCCAGTTGTTGTGCTCGATGAGATATTCGCCCCGGTAACCCAGGTGGGTCCGGTACTGCTCCTGCTTGGCCAGGTAACGGTTGATGCCCGCGAGGCCGGCGTTGAGATTGTTCACCGTCTCGTCCTCGTTGATCAGCTTGCCGAGGGTTCCCTTCCCCTGGCTGAGCTTGTCCGAGACGTCCTGCAGGGACGCGACGGTTTTGTTTAGCCGGTCCGCCATCTCGTCGTCTTTGACAAGCTTCCCGACGGTTCCCTCCCCTTTCCGGATCCCCTCGGTGACTTCGCTCAGGGAGGCAAAGGTCTTCTCCATTTCCTTGGAGGCGCTCTGGAGGTTATCCACCACCTGGGCGATTTTCTGGTCGTTCTGGGTCACCACCTTGTTGAGGTTATCAGTCAGCATGCGGCCGTTCTCCAGCATGGCGTGGAGGGTCCGCTCGTTGTTCTTGACGACGGCATTGAGATTGACGGCCAGCTGCCGGATGCTGGTGACGATGTCCCCCACGGCCTCCTGTCCGGCCTGGCCGCCCAGGACCTTGTTCAGGGTCGTCGTGACGCCCCGGATGTCCTCGGAAATCCCGGAGATCTGATGGATCAGCTTGTCCACGTCGGCCTGGCGCTCCACATTGGCGATCCGCTCCCCCTCCTCGAGGTTGCCGTTCCCCTTGGTCCCCGGGGAGAGCTCGATGTATTTGTCGCCCAGGAGACCATGGGTCCGGATGGAGGCCGTGACGTCCTTCGCGAGCTCAACGTCCGGCTTGATCCGCAGGGTGATGAGGGCCTTTCCTTCCTGAAGGGAGATGGAGTCGACCCGCCCGACCTCGACGCCGGCAACCTGGACGGAGGCGTCCTTGTCGAGACCCGCCGCGTTCTCGAAGACCACCTGGATCCTGTAGCCCCGCTTCAGGCCGAAGCCCGGCTGGGAAACCTGGAAGGACATGAAGGCCAGGATGATGATGCCCGCGAGGACGAAAAGCCCCACTTTCGCTTCCGTGCTGATGGATGTCATGCAAACCTCCCGCGCGCGGCGGTCCCCCCCCCGGCGCTTCCTTACAGAATCTGAATGGGCCCTTCCGTGCTGCCCGTGAGGAACTGGACCATCACGGGGTTCCGGGATGCCCGGACCTCCTCCGGGGTTCCGTATTCAATGATGCGGCCTTCATAGAGCATGGCGACGCGATGGCCGATCTCGAAGACCGACTGGATGTCGTGGCTGATGACGACGCAGGTCAGGTTGAAGGCCCGCTGGGTCTCCACGATGAGCTGGTTGATGGCCTCCGTCATGACCGGGTCCAATCCCGTGGTGGGCTCGTCAAACAAAACGATCTGCGGCCGCATCGCCAGAGCCCGGGCCAGGCCGACGCGCTTCCTCATGCCCCCGCTCAGCTCCGAGGGCATCTTCTCCTCCACCCCCGAGAGCCCCACCGCCGCGAGGCGGTCGCGGACACTGTCCATGATTTCATCGTTGGACATGTTCGTGTGCTCCCGGAGGGGAAAGGCCACGTTCTCAGCCACGTTCATGGAATCGAAGAGGGCCGCCTCCTGGAAGAGCATGCCGAACTTCTTGCGGACCTCGTTGAGGTCCTTGTCGTTCAGGACCGTGATGTCCTCCCCTTCCACGATCACCTGCCCTCTGTCCGGGCGGATCAGGCCGATGATGTGCTTCAGGAGGACGCTCTTGCCGCCGCCGCTGCGGCCGATGATGACCGTCGTCTTCCCTTTCTCGACGGTGAGGTTGAGCCCGTCGAGAACCTTCTGCTTTCCAAAGGACTTGTGGATGTCGACCAGTCGAATCATCTCAGAACATCATCGCCGTCAGGATATAGTCGCTCACCAGGATCGAAATGGATGCCAGGACCACAGCCTCCGTGGTGGCCCGGCCGACCCCCTCCGCACCGCCCCGGGTGTTGAAACCCTTGTAGCAGCCGATCAGGGCCATGAGGAGGCCGAAACAGGCGGCCTTCACAAGGCCGCTGTAAATATCATTCAAGGTTACGTATTTGAAGATGTTTTTCATGAAGGCGCCGGAGTTGATGTTCAGGATGTGGACCCCGACGAAGTATCCTCCGAGAATGCCCATGAAGTCGGACACGACGGTCAGCAGCGGAACCATCAGGACGCCCGCGATGAGCCGGGGTACGATCAGGTGCTTCACCGGGTTTGCAGCCATGACCGCCAGGGCGTCGATCTGCTCCGTAACGCGCATGGTCCCCAGTTCCGCCGCCATGGCCGAGCCGGCCCGGGCGGTCACCATGAGCGACGTCAGGACCGGCCCCAGTTCGCGGGTCATCCCGAGAGCAACGGTGGACCCGACGAGGCTCTCCGCGGCAAACATCCGGAATCCGTGATATCCCTGGAGCGCCATGACCATCCCCGTGAAGGTCCCTGTCAGGACCACCACGAAGATCGACTTGACCCCCACGAACTCCATCTGCTTGAAAATCTGGCGCGCCTTCAGGGGGGGGCGGACCATCCAGGACAGGGCCGACAGGAAGAGAAGAAGAATCCTCCCCAGCTCCTCGACGTTCTCCAGGACGATCCGGCCGATGCGCTCAACGGTGGCTGTCGGGCCGTTCATTCACAGGGGCCCTCGCTTGGCCGCGTGGTCCAGAAGGGCGGACTGGATGATCCGGTCGATGACGCCGGCCTGGGTGATCCCGGCCGCCGCAGCCTGGTGGAAAAAAACCGTGGAGGGCGTCATCCCCGGCAGGGTGTTGGGTTCCAGAACGGCCACCCGGCCGTCGGGACGGACGAACATGTCGATCCGGGCGTATCCTTTCAGGTCCAGCGCCCGGAAGGCCGCGACGGCGGTTTCCCGGATCCGCTGGAGGACATCGTCGGGAACCCGGGCGGGCGTCTTGTTTTCACCCTGGCCGTAAAGAAACTTGTCCTCCAGGGAGAGGATTTCCGTCGTGGGAATCGTCTCGGACGGCACCAGAGCTTCGGGTGTCTCCGAGCCCAGGACGCCGCAGGTTACCTCGGTACCGGAAAGGAATTCCTCCACCAGGGCCGTGTTGTCCCAGGAGAAGGCTTCCGCGAGGGCATCGGGGATTCCCGCGGCCGAGACCACCTTTTTCACGGCGGTGCTGCACCCTTCCCGGGTGGGTTTGACGACGCAGGGAAAACCCGCGGTCTCGCCAATCTCCTTCAGGATCGCGTCCGAGTCCGCTGCCCAGCGGACCGCCGTGACGGAAACGGTCCGGGGAACGTCGATCCCGGCGGCCGCAAGGACCCTCCGGCAGACGCCCTTGTCCATTCCCAGGGCGGACGCCAGGACGCCCGATCCCGTATACGGCACCTGGAGCAGCTCCAGGAGCCCCTGGAGGCACCCGTCCTCCCCGTACTTCCCATGGAGGCCGATGCACAGGATGTCAAAACGCTCCCGCAGCGCCTCGTAGGGGATCGGGGAGGCCTCCGCGGTGAGGTCCTCCTCGATGTCTTTCGTGCTGTTGCGCATGATAAGCTTGACCGGAATCTCCCAGAAGCGGGCTTCGCTATCCATGAAGACAGCCGTGGGGTCGTATTTCTTCCGGTCGATCTTGCTGAACATGTTGCGGCCGCTCTCCAGGGACACCTCCTTCTCGGAAGAAACGCCTCCCATGACAATTCCCACGCGGATCCTTCCTCCCGCCTGTTCGGCCATCATGCCTCCATCCTCTCCATGCGAAGAAGCCGTCCGCAACGGCCGTCCGGACCCGGCAAGCTTCGATTATTTTTATAGTCTATTCGTTTCATGAACCGGAACCCGCCGCGGATGGTGCAAATGGCGGGAGGACATGGGCACCGGATCGATGCCCCGCTCCTTCGCCCTGTGCGGCGCGGAAGCCCCACCCCGCGCGAAATCGGCGAAAACATGGCAAATAACCCGATGAAGATCAAGTTAAAAAACATTCAGATCCGGCGATGCGGCGGCCGCAGGAGGTCCTCCACCACCTTGACGGGATTGAAGGTCTCCAGGGGCACCTCCACAAAGACCGTATTCCAGAAGGCCATGGCACCGTTCCAGAGCCCCGGCAGCTCCAGGGCCTGCAGGTCCCTTCCCTTCTCCGATTTTCGGGTGATCGAAACGGCCGCGGGGTCCACGAACCGGTTCAGGTCGAACCGTTCCCCCCGGAAGTCCCGAAGGGCCAGCACCAGGTCCACCGGGTTGAAGTGGGTGGAGGACTCCCAGATTCTTCGCTGTCCCGGGTCCGTGCGATCCACCTGGAATTCCTCGACGATCTGCAGGGAGGTAACGCCGCCGGCGCCGGAGACCCAGAACGGCCCTCCTCCCGGCTCGCCTTCATTCCTGACCATTCCGCAGATGCGGAGCGGGCGGTTCATCCTCGCGAACAGCCAGGCCTCCGTGATCTCCGGGGGGGCGGCCGCCACGTCGTCGGGCATCCGCGCCTGGAGCCTCTCCCGGCAGAAGCGGATCATGTCCTCGATTTCCGCCGGCCCCAGGACCCCTTCCTCGATGCGGCGGAGGCGGCGGTGCAGATCTCCCTCCAGATCCGCCAGGAAGCCACCGAGAATCCGCTTCCACAGGACGGTGGGCTTCTTGAGGCGGTCAGGCACCACGTTGTCGATGTTCTTCAGGAAGACGATGTCTCCGTCGAGGGAGTCCAGGTTTTTGAGGAGGGCTCCGTGGCCTCCCGGCCGGAAGACGAGGCGGCCGTCCTCTCCCCGGAACGGCCGGTTATCCGGGGCCGCGGCGATGGTGTCCGTGGAGGGATCCTGCACCGACAGCCCCACCTGAAGGCGCACGCCAAACCGGCTCTCACAGGCCGGAACCGCCTTCTTCAGATGCGCTTCCACGATGGTGCGATGTTCCGGCGAGACGGTGAAGTGAACCCGGCAGACGGAATCGGCATCCTGCACATAGAGAGCCGCCTCCGCGAGGTGCTCCTCCAGGGCCGTGCGGCTGCCTTCGGCGTAACCGTGGAACTTCAGGAGGGCCTTCGGAAGGGAACCGTAGCCCAGTCCCTCGGGTTTCAGAATGAAATCGAGGATCTCGGGACATCTGCCCTGGGAAATCCAATCTTCCAGGGAACAGCCGGCTGCGGAGACGCGTGATCGAAGGTCTTCATAAAACGCGTAATCCGGCATGGATTTCAGGAAGTTTCCCTCTTCCGGAGCAGAATCGAAAGCCCTCTCCGAACAGGCCCGGTGCCAGTCCCGGAACATGCGGCTGGCGGCCCCGGAGGCGGGGACGAACTTCATCACCCGCCCCGTCCTGACAAGCTCTTCGAAGACCCGCTCGCACCGCTCCCTCTCCGGGACCGAAAGGACCAGGATCCCGTCTCCGGCAGTGCAGGGCCTGTCCAGCCGGAGCGGATGTACGCCGGTGCGGAACCGCTCCAGCTGTTCTTCCGCCTTTTCTACGGAAAGGCGGGCCTCCGCCATCTGGCGCAGGTCCGCCTCCGACCAGAAATCCTTCGCCATGACAACCCTATTTCTTTTTCGTCTTCGTGATTTTGTCCCGCTGGATCTTTTTCTTTTCCCGCAGAAGCCGCGAGACATCCTTCTGCCGGCGGGTCACTTTTTCGCCCCCCATGGATTCCTCCCTGCCCCGACGGCCGGAAAACCGCGTCTTCCCGGCTTCGCCCGGCCGGTTTTCAGTGCAGCATTTCCAGCGCCCTCACCAGGTCCTCCAGGGACGGCCGCTGGTTGATGTCGTGGACATCGATGTAGCGGATGATCCCTTTTTTGTCGATGACGAAGAGGGCCCGCTCCGAGGTTCCGTCGGACCGCAGGATGCCGAAACGGTCCGCCACAGCCCCGTGGGGCCAGAAGTCCGACAGGACCGGGAACCACAGCTTCCCCATCTGATTCGTCCAGGAAAACAGGGTGGGGATGTTGTCCACCGTAATGCCCAGGAGGACGGCATCGTGGGCTTCGAAGAGATCTTTCACGATGTTGTACCCCGGCCACTGGTCGGAGCAGATGGGCGTCCAGGCGGCAGGTACGAAGGAGAGGACCACATTTTTCTTTCCCCGGTAGGTACCCAGGGTCACCCGCTCCCCCGCCACCGAGGGCAGGGTGAAATCCGGGGCGGCATCGCCGACTTTCACTTTGAGTCTGCTGTCCGTGGGCTTCAGGACCCCAGGGTTGTAGATATTGCCCTTGTAGGCTTCCGAGAGGGCAATGGCTTCTCCCATGGCAAAGAAAAGTGCCAGGGCAACGGCAATCCCGATCCAGGTATTCTTTCTGTGCGTCATGGTTTCACCCTCTATCGCAGTCCAGACAGCTTGATCATGGAATTGAGGAAGGCATCGACGTCTTCGAACCCGCCCAGCCTCGAGTAGAAGACCGTGTGAGACCCGTCCGGCCGGATCCGAACCCCGATGAAATAGGGTGTCCGAACTTCGCCCAGGAGTTTGTGAATCCTGAAATCCCCATCGGGAAAGAGGGGAAAGGAAACATTGTACTTCTTCTTGAAAACGCCCACCTCATAGGGCGAGTTTCCCGCCCCGATGCCGATCAGCTTGATTTTCCCTTTCAGGGCCGGATTGCCTTCGATCTGTGCGTAGAGCCGGTTCACCTTGGGCGCATCCGCCTGGCAATACGGGCAGTACATGCTGAAGACTTCGATGATCACGACCTGGGTCTTCAGTTCGGGGATCCGGAAGGACCGGCTGAGCCAGGAGAGCCCCAGGTAGCTCTTCTCGCCGCCATCCTTCGGCGCGGAGAGGGTGAATTCGGGGAGTGTCCCTCCAACGGGCGGCTGGGCCGGGGCCGTTCCACCCCATCCGAACAGCATGATCAGGCAAACCAGCACCGCACCTGTTCGCGAACCGATTCTTCCTCTCATCGTCGTCAGCCTCCTTACGGGTTGTGGGCCTTTATATCACGGCACGGCGGCGGGGGAAAAGGCAAAAGCAGTTGTCACCAAGTCCCAAAGAAATATCCATGACAGCCCCCGCGCCCCGAACGGCCAGCCAACCGCGGGGGCGCGGCCGGGGGTTCCCAGAGGAGCAATCAGGAAGCGTTTCCATCAGAGAGCTTACACTACGACAACGGAAACACCTGGAAACGGTTCCGCGACGGCGGGAATCCCCGTGACAGCCCCCGCGCCCCGAACGGCCAGCCAACCGCGGGGGCGCGGCCGGGGGTT
>CAZODI010000066.1:0-86 GCA_964578535.1 uncultured Syntrophaceae bacterium | reverse complement strand
CACCTGGAAACGGTTCCGCGACGGCGGGAATCCCCGTGACAGCCCCCGCGCCCCGGGGAAAGAAAAAGGCCCGCCCCGAAGGGCAG
>CAZODI010000065.1:0-13472 GCA_964578535.1 uncultured Syntrophaceae bacterium | reverse complement strand
CTGCGATCCGGCGTCGCCCCGCATCAGCGATGCGGGGCCGGCCGCCGGAACCGTCTGCTACACCTTGAGCAGCAGCGCCTCTCCCTGGGACAGGCCGCCGCAAATGGCCGCCACGCCGAGGCCGCCGCCGCGACGCCTCAGCTCGTACATCATCGTCATGGCGATCCGGGCGCCGCTGGCCCCGACGGGATGCCCGATGGCAATGGCCCCGCCGTTGACGTTCGCCTTCGCCTGCAGGGCCTTCTCCTTCTCCGGGTCCTGCCCGGCCAGGAGCCGCAGCGACACCAGCGTCACCGCCGCGAAGGCCTCGTTGATCTCGATCAGGTCCACGTCGTCGATCTTGTTTCCCGTCCGGTCGAACATCTTCCCGATCGCCTGCGCCGGCACGTTGGCCATGTACTTCGGCGTCCCCGCCGCGGCCTCGCATGCCACCACCTCCCCCAGGACCTCCAGTCCCAGGGAATCGGCCTTCCGGCGAGACATCAGCACGATCGCCGAGGCGCCGGAGTTGAGCCCCGGGGCGTTGCCGGCGGTGACCGTCGGGCTCCCGTAGACGGGCTTGAGGGCGGACATCTTCTCCAGATTCAGGTTTTCCCGGGGCGATTCGTCCCGGTCCATCACCAGCGGCGCCTTACCCTTCTGGGGAATCTCCAGGGGCATCAGCTCCTCACCGACCTTGTACTTCCCGGAGACATAGGCCTGGAAGTACTTCCGGTGGCTGGCAACGGCCCACTCGTCCTGCATCTCCCGGGTCACGCCGTACTCCAGGGAGACGTGGCCCGCGTCGGTGGCCACGGGGGCAAATCCCTTGCGGCCGTACCCCAGCTCGAACAGGACGTCCTCCAGCTCGATCGGCCCCAGCCGGTTTCCCCAGCGAACCTTGGCCGCGCTGGCGATCAGGGGAACGTTCCCCATGTTCTCCGCCCCCGAGGCGATCACGACCTCGGCGTCCCCGGACTTGATGGCCCGGTAGCCCAGGCGCATCCCCGTCATGGAGGAGCAGCAGGCCCGGTCGATGGTCAGGGAGATGTTGCTCTCCGGAAATCCGGCCAACAGCGTGATCTGCCGGGCCGGAACGTTCGTGTAAATGGCGTATTCCGCGGGAATGCAGGTCCCGTAATACACCTCGTCCACCTTCGCCGGGTCGAGGCCGATCCGGCGGACGACTTCCTGGAGCACCTTGACCCCCAGGTCGATGCTCAAAATGGACCGCAAAACGCCGTCGAACCGCCCGAAGGGCGTCCGAACCGCGCTGACAATGACTACGTCGTTGGGTTGCATGGGTTGTAAGTACCTTTCTATATTTTTTTATTCTATCCCCGTACACCGGCGGTGACTCCGCCCGGTCACTGGGCATGACCCGGGAGGGGGACTTCCCTCGCGCTCAGAAGCGTTTTTTCGACCCTGCAACGCCTCGCTCCGCTGCAAAGTCATAACTCGCGCCCGAGGGCGCTCAGACAGATGACTTTGCGGGCGCTTCGCTGCGACGGCAGGGTGCCCCGAAAAAGCCGCTATTCGCGCTCCGGGAAGCCCCCACTCCCCGACCGACCTACGCGGGGGCGAAACCGGGGATTTCCAGGGGAGCAATTGGAACGTCCCTGCCGGAAGCATGTAACGGGCTATTCTAAAATGCCCGGATGCAAGGCCCCTGTTTTTTATTCTTTCCCCGTACACCTGCGGGGGCTCCGCCCGGCCACAGGGGTTGACCCGGGAGGGGGGCTTCCCTCGCGCTCAGGAGCGTTTTTTCGACCCTGCATCGTCTCGCTCCGCTGCAAAGTCATAACTCGCGCCTGGCGGCGCTCAGACAGATGACTTTGCGGGCGCTTCGCTGCGACGGCAGGGTGCCCCGAAAAAGCCGCTATTCGCGCTCCGGGAAGCCCCCTCTCCCCGACCGACGTTTGCGGGGGCGCGACCGGGGGTTCCCAGAGGAGCAATTGGAAAACGTTTCCGTACCCCAGGCTCTTCGGTTTCAGAAGGCGAAGAGTGGAAACGTTTTCGCGACGGCGGGAGCCCCCGTGGCAGCCCCCGAGCCGCGAGTTTTGTTTCAAAGAGCATCTCGCCGACGTTGCTGAAAAAAGCCGCAGACAAGGCGCGCGAGCCCCGAGGAGAGAGACGTACTTTTTTCGTACGTCGCAACGACGAGGGGTGAAGCGCAACGCCGTATCCGGCTTTTTTCAGAGTCGGCCCTACCGGATACCGAAGTCCTTGCCCAATATCTCTCCCGCACAGATCACGCCCGAGGCGATGGCGCAGTCCATGGCCACGCCGTAGCCCTTGGCGGTGTCGCCGGCGAAGAAGAGACCCTTCACGTGCTCCGACCGGACGGGCACCTTCTGGGTCCCCGCCTGGTTGATGCTTTTGGCGACACCTTCCAGCTTCCAGCAGACCAGGTCGAGCTTCCAGTCGATGCTCTTCTTGAAGCCGGGGTAGATCTCCTCCATGAACTCAGGAAGCCGCGCGACGATCTTCTTCACGAGCGCGGGATTCCGGGACTCCTTCTCCGTCAGGGGGAGGTAGGCCGTGTACAGGTATTTTCCGGCCGGGGCCACCGACGGGTCCACGGCGGACTGGATGTTCCAGCAGATGTACACGTCGTAGTCGAAACCCTCCGACTTGGGGAGGATGCAGGTGTTCTTGAGGCCCATCTTCGCCTCTTCCTCGGGCATGACGAGCTTGTTGAGACCCATGTAGGGGGCGTAGCTGCCGTAGCCGTACATGGACTCGACCTTCGTCGACCAGGCCTCGGGGAAGTACTTCCGGTCGATGACCTTGAAGGTGTGCTGGGCGGGGATGTTGCTGACCACCGTGTCGGCCAGGAACGTCTCTTCCCCGGCGGGGGTCTCGACCCGGACGCCGGTCACCTTGCCGCCGTCCACCTTGATCTCGAGGACCTTGGACTGGTAGCTGACCTCGCCGCCGAACCCCTTGAGCTTCTCAACGATGGCCTTGGACCACTCCATCGTGCCGTTGCCGACAAACCCGCCGACCCAGCCCAGGACGTTCCGGGTCAGCTTGGGGCCGAAGGCGTGCTTGAAGTAACGGAAGATGTCCCCCATGGAGATGTCCTTGGGGTCGTTGATGGTAGAGAAGAGGGTACCCACGGAGTGCAGGTGGTCGAAGAGGATATCGCTCTTCGTGATGCCTTTTTCCTCGGCCCATTGCTGGAAGGAGACCTTCTCCAGGCGGTCGATTTCCTCCTCCGGGAGGCCGTAGGCCTCGTAATAGAAGGCCAGGAAGGGGATCTTCATCTCCTTGCCGATCTTCTTGAGCTGCGGATCGACGAAGGTCCCGGCGACGTCGCGGTAGAGTGTGCCCTTGTAGTAGTTCCCGTACATGGCGCCGTGTTTTGCCACCTCCGGGAGCCCGCCGATCAGGTCCTCGAAGTCCAGCATGTAGCCGGCGCCGTTGGCGCTGATGGCGTGATAGCCGATGTCGAGGGTGTATCCATCGAGCATCCGGTCCGCCAGGATCTTCTCGATCGCCGGGTCGGAGTCCGCGATGTAGGTGAACTGGGAGGCCAGGACCTTCTTGTACCAGTCGAGCCCCTTGTCGGCGATTTCCTTCCCCTGGATGGAGAGGGCCCGTCCCCCCGGGCGGTCGAGCTGCTCGAGGACGAGGACCTTCTTGCCTTCCTTGGCGAGCAGGGTGGCCACGGAGAGCCCTCCGACCCCCGCGCCGATCACGATGGCGTCGTATTTCTTGGCTGCTGTCATGATGTCTTTATCCTTTCTGTTCTTGTTGGCTTGTTACAGGACCATGAATTCGTGGAGCAGTTCCCCCTGGACGGAGTCCTTCTTCCCGTCGATCTCGATATCCATCTTGTAGTCGCCGAGGAACCGGAAATAGTACTGGTCCCAGGCGGCCGCCTTGGGAAGCTGCATGGTTTCCACGAGCCGGGTCGTGTCGATGGCCAGTTTCATCTTCACGCCCAGGTTGTCGGTTGTGATCACGAGGCTCTTTGCGTACTCCTGCCCGATCTTGGGCTCCTTCGTGAAGTTGCCGAGCTCCGTGTGCATGATGTTCGTCGAGAGGACGATCTCATTGCCCCTGGCGATGAGCAGGGGTGCGAAGATGGGCGCCTCGGGGTCCCGCGGCAGCACCCACCCGTAGTCGAGGCAATAGTCGCCGTTGTGGATGCGGCCCCAGTACCAGGACGAGCAGATCTCGTGCATCCGGGCGTTCCCCCAGTTGTGGTCGTGATAGGCGGCCCCCTTCACGGGGATCGTCCCTTCCTTCATGTACAGCTCGCCCTCGACCTCCGCGTAGGGCACGGGAACGACCCAGCCGGCCACCTTTCCCGTCTCCTCATTCTTGTAGTTGAACCCCGTTCCGAGCTTCCAGCCGGGTACGACGTTCTTGAGGACGAGCCTCGCGCCCACCTTGTTGATGATCATGGACAGCTCGTACCGGCCGCCGCCCAGGTCCTTGAGCCAGCTGTCCCCCATGCGGACGTCGCACCAGTCGGGACCGGCGTACGTCTCCTCGGGCTTCCACACGGCGTAGCGCGCCGTCTGTGTCCCGTCGGGGCGGTAGATCATCAGCTGGGTCGTGGGGATGATGGGGTTCATGAACTGGTTCCGGTAGTGGTACGTGAGCACCATGTGGTAGCCGTTGTCGAAGGAGCAGTCCACGTACCACCATTCATAGTAGTCGCCTTCCGTGTAGATGTGGCTGGCGTCGTCCCGGCGCTGGTAATTCGCGGGATTCCGCTCCGCGCCGGGAACACCGTCGAAGGAGGCCAGGAAACATCGTTTTTCTTTTTCTTCCATGGGTTCTCTCCTTTTCCTCAGAGGGGTTTGAAGTATTGAATGTCGAGGATGTTCCCCTTGCGGTCCTTCGCGAACACGGGCTGGACCCGCATGCCGATCGTGACCTCACCGAACTCGACCTCGTCGAGGAAATGAGCCATGCCCGTGTCGGCACCGTCGAGGCGGATCACGGCGTAGATGAACGGTGCCGGCCTCGGATGGATCGGCTCGGCATAGGTCACGAGGGTGAAGGTCTCCACTGTCCCCAAGGGGCCGATCTCGACCACGTCCTTCAGCTCGCTGAAGCAGAAGGTGCATATGGACCGGGGGGGCCAGAAGACCTTGTTGCAGGCCTTGCAGGGCGACCCGAGAAGCTTCTTCCGGTCCCGGAGAGCCGTGTAGAAGCGGCTTCCCGCCTTGCCGGCCCAGTAGTTTCCATGGGCCGTCAGGTGCTGGTCCACTTCGAAGGGTTTGTATTCCGTCTTGTTTTCCATGGTGTCATTCCTCCCCTTCAGCGCGATTTCGTTTGGGGCTTTTTCTGCCCAGGCAGGGGCTCGATGTAGCGGATGTCGCTCAGGTCGCCGATCCGCTCCTCCTTCGGGCGCAGGACCAGCCGGCAGCGCATGCCCACCCAGACCTTGTCCATGTCGGGCTCGACCTCCACCATGTGGTCCAGGACCGACGTGGCGCCGTCCAGCCGGACGGAGCCGTAGACGAAAGGCGGTTCATGGGGCTTGCCGGTGGTCGGGTCCGTCAGGGGCAGGTACATGATGGTGAAGTTCATCAGGGTCCCCTCGTGGGGCAGCTCGACCCACTTTTTATTTTTCACGTGGCACTCCGCGCAGACGATCCGCGGCGGCAGCTGGACCCGTTTGCATTTCGGGCATTCCACCGCAAAAATCCTGCCGCTGTCCCGAAGCTCCGTGAGGCACTTGGTCATGTACTCGCCCGCGGCGAATTTGTATGGCACATCCACCGTCATGGGGATGGAGATCCATTCTTTGTCTTTTGTCGCCATGGTATCCTCCTCAATCATCCAGAGTCTTGGACAGGGCCGTCATGACCGTCCAGTTGGTGCCGCCGTAGGCCGTCGTCAGGGCCCGGCGCACATCCCTGGGCACCTGGTGCTCCCCGGCATCTCCCCGGATCTGCAGGGCCGCCTCCCAGACGCGGAGCATGGCCGAGGCGCCGATGCAGTTCGTCGAGAGGACGCCGCCGGAGGGATTGACGGGAATCGGCCCGTCAATGTTCGTCTTGCCCTGTTCGATCAGCCGGAAACCCTCGCCGGGGCCGCAGAGACCCAGGTCCTCATACCAGATCAGCTCCGCCCAGGTCGCCGGCTCGTAGATCTCGAACACGTCGAAGTACTTTGCCGGGTCGTCCACACCAAGTTTCCGGTAAAGGCGGCCGGCGCAGGCCCTGGAGAAGATCAGGCGCTTCGTCTTCACGTCCCGCCAGTCCAGCTCGAACTGTTCGTTGTGGGCCGTGTCCATGGCCCGGATCCAGACGGGCTTTTTGCACCGGGACTTCGCCGTCTTCTCGTCCGCCAGGATCATGGCGCAGGCGCCGTTGGAGGCGGGGCACATGTCGAGCATCCGGATGGGCCAGGCCAGCATCCGGGAGTTGAGGGCGTCCTCGATGGTGATGTCGAGCTTCAGATGGGCATACTTGTTTTTCCGGGCGTTCTGCCGGGCCTTGACGGCCACCATGGCGGAATGCTCCTCCGTGGCGCCCCAGTTGGCGATGTAGGAGGATCCCATCATGGCGAAGTAACCCACGGCCGCACCGGCCATGGAGCGGCCCCAGAGGGGATTGGCGACGCCGCTCAGGATGGCTCCCGTGTCGCCCTCCTCCTGCTTCTCGAAGCCGATGCAGAGGACCTTGTCGAAGAGCCCGCTGGCTACATGGTGGGCCCCGGCGCAGACCGCCGTGGCGCCCACGGTTCCCCCCGTGGTGATCTTGACGCCCTGTTTCCCGTAGGCTCCCGTCCCGTGAACAAGCCAGCAGTCCGTCAGGTGGACGCCTTCGAAGAACTCCATATTACCCAGGATGACCAGGTCGATCTCGTCCATGGTCATGCGGGCGTCCTTCAGCGCGGCGCGGACCGCCTCGTTGACCATTTCCGCCTGGTCCACATCGTGGCGGCGCGCCGCATGGCAGGTCTGGCCGCCGCCGATGATGGCTACATTTCGTTTCATGGCTTACCTCCGTCCTTCAGTTGCCGAGTACGACGACGCACTGGTGCTGGCCGCAGAATCCCGTGTGACCCTGGGCGACGACGATGTTCGCACCCTTGACCTGGCGCTCTCCCGCCTCTCCGCGGAGCTGGAGAACCGCTTCCGCCACCCGGTTCAGCCCCGCCACGTTGGTGGGAACCCCCGACAGGAGACCTCCCGAGGCATTGACGGGGAGTTTGCCGCCGATGGCGGTGGCGCCGGAGGCGGTGAACCGCCCGGCCTCCCCGCGGTCGCAGAGGCCGAGCCCTTCCAGCCAGAGGAGCTCCTGGTAGGAGAACTCGTCGCCCACTTCCGCCAAATCCACGGAACGCCGGGGATTTTTGATGCCCGCCATGGCATAGGCGCGTCCGGCGGCCCTCTCCAGGGCGAAATTGTCCGCCAGGTCCCGGTCGCCCAGGTAGTGGGCGTCGTAGCAGGTCCCGACTCCGAGGATCCAGACGGGCTTGTCGGTGATCTTCCGGGCCCTCTCCTCCGAGGCGAGGATCATAGCCACCGCCCCGTCGGTGTCCGGTGCGATGTCGAGCTTGTGCAGCGGGGGGGCCACAGCGGGGGAGGAGAGGACGTCGGCGACGGTGAGATCGCCGGACTGGGAGGCGCAGGGATTGCGCTTCGCGTTGGCCAGGTTCTTCACAACAACCCGGGCCGCGTCCTCCCGTGTGATGCCGTACTTGTACATGTATCGCCGGGCCTGGAGGGCCGCGGCGGAGGTGAAGTCGAATCCGAGCATCCTTGTGTAGATGGGGTCGAAAGCGACGTTGTTGACGATGTTGCGGTTGGTCTGGGACATCTTGGTGTGGGCCATGATCAGCGTACAGGAACATTCCCCGGAGAGAATTCCGACGGCCCCGTAGAAGACGGCCGTCGAGCCGTCCATGGCCATCTTTTCCTCCGCCCGGAGATGTCCGCCGATGACGTCGGTGATGCCGATGTCCGATATGGTTTGGCCGTCCCAGATGTCGTGAGAACAGCTGATGGCGCTGTCTATGTCCCCGGGCAGGGCCAGTCCCGTGTCCTTGAGAACCTGGGAGATGGCCTCGTAGGCCATCTCTCCGTAGTTGACGTCGGGCCGCTTCGGCGCGAAGCGGGTCTGGGCCACGCCCACAATGGCGACTCGTTCGGTCATGCCTGCCTCCTTCACCGGCGGCCTGCCGTGTCTCTGCCGGAGCGGCGGAGACGGCGCCGGGACGCCGGTCGTGCAAAGATGCCCCGGTGCGCGCGCTTTCACGGGCGCACCGGGGGCAAAGATAGATGGTCTTTCTCTATAGCCGCTCGAAAATCGTTGCGATTCCCTGGCCTCCGCCGATGCAGAGCGTGGCCAGCCCGTAGCGCCCGCCGGTCCTCTGCAGGTGCTTGAGAACCGCCAGGGCGAGGCGGCCGCCGCTCATGCCGTTGGGGTGTCCGAAGGCGATGGCGCCCCCGTAGGGGTTCCACTTTTCCGGATCGACGGCATGGCCGTTCTTCTTCAGCTCCTTCATGACGGCCAGGGTCTGGGAGGCGAAGGCCTCGTTGCATTCCACGATTTCCATGTCCGACAGTTTCAGGCCGGCCCGGTCCAGGGCCTTCGGAATGGCATAGGCCGGTCCGATGCCCATGTATTTCGGCTCCACGCCGGCCAGGGCGCAGGTGATGAAGCGGCCCAGGGGCTTGAGTCCCAAGGATTCGCATGTTCCCTTTTCCATGAGCAGGAGGGCCACGCCCCCGTCGTTCATGCCCGAGGAACTCCCGGCGGTGACGGTGCCGCCTTTCTTGAAGACGGGCTTGAGTGACGCCAGCTTCTCCAGCGTCGTCGCCCGGGGATGCTCGTCCCGGTCAAAAACGACGGGATCGCCCTTCCGCTGGGGGATCGTGACGGGAACGATCTCGTCCTTGAAATACCCCGCCTCGATGGCTTTGATGGCCAGGGTCTGGCTCCGGAGCCCAAATACGTCCTGCTCCTCCCGGGAGATGCCCCACTCCTCCGCCAGGATCTCCGCCACGATTCCCATGGGGGCGTTCGTCTCCGGCGTCGGGCCGACTTCCTTGGTGATGAAGGCGTTGGGTGCCAGGGAGAAGGGGACCTTCTGGCGCTCCATCAGGTACGGCGCGTTGCTCCAGCTTTCGCATCCGCCGGCGATGTAGGTGTCGCCGAATCCCGCCAGGATGGCCATGGCGGCGGAATTGACGGTCTGCAGGGCCGATCCGCACTGCCGCTCCACCGTCTGGGCCGTCACGGTGACGGGGAATCCCGCCTTCAGGACCGCCCAGCGGGCGATGTTGACGGCAGCGTTGTTCGTGCAGGCGTGGCCGATGAGGACGTCCTCCACGATGGCCGGGTCGATCTTGGTTTTTTCAATGAGGCCTTTGAGGGCGAAGGCGGCCAGCTCCTCGGGGCGGAACCCGGAGAGAGCGCCGCCCATCCGGCCGATGGGCGTCCGGACGCCGTCGACGATGTATACTTCTCTCATTTCCAATCCTCCTTACTTGCCCGTGAAGGCGGGCTTCCTCTTCTCCAGGAAGGCGTTCATGCCCTCGACGCGGTCCTGCGACCCGAAGCACAGGCTGAAACAGCGCGCCTCGATGGAGAGTCCCGTCCGGAGGTCCGCCTGGACGCCCATGTTGATCGCTTCCTTGCCCATGGCCAGGGCGATGGGGCTCTTGGAAGCGATGCGCTTTGCCAGCTTCGCCACGGCGTCGTCCAGTTCCGCCTTCGGGACCAGCATGTCCACCAGGCCGATGCGGTAGGCCTCCTCGGCCTTGATGTGCTCGCCCGACAGGACCAGCTTTTTCGCCATGCCGACTCCTACGATGCGGGGCAGGCGCTGGGTTCCGCCGTATCCGGGAATGATGCCCAGGTTGATCTCCGGGACGCCCATGATGGCCGTGTCGGCGGCGACGCGGATGTCGCAGCACAGGGCCAGCTCGGTGCCGCCGCCCAGGGCGATGCCGTTGATCCGGGCGATGACGGGCTTCCGGAAGTGCTCGATGTTCCAGGTGATCTGCTGCCCCTCCGGAAGGGTGTGGAGGACGTCCAGGTAGCCTGCCCCCTTGGCCATGACGGAGATGTCCCCTCCCGCCACGAAGGCCTTGTCGCCAGAGCCGGTGAGGACGACCACGCGGATCGCGTCGTCCACGGCGATGCCGTCCAGGGCATCCTGGATCTCCAGCATGGTCTCGTAGCGGATGGCGTTGAGCACTTCCGGCCGGTTGATGGCGATCGTCGCCACGGCCCCGTCCTTCGTTACAATGATGTCTTTGTACTCCATAGGATGATCCTTTCTTTCCGTATCTGAATTTTCTTCTTCATCCGTTTCGCCGCCGGTCCGGGGGAAGCGTCCGTCTTGCCCGCGGATCTGGACGGATCCGGTTCAGAAAACCTTGAAGGGTTTCTTCGTCCCGTCCGGCAGGTAGTCATAGAAGCCCTTGCCGTTCTTGAATCCCAGGCGGCCCGCCTCGATCATCTTGCGGTACAGGATGTTCAGCTTGTCCGCCTCGGAATGGGTGTACTCGAAGACCGAATCCTGGGCCATCTGGATGACATCGAAGCCGCCGAAGTCGGCCAGCTCGCAGGGCCCCATGGGATGTCCCGCACCCAGCTTCATGGCCGTGTCGATGTCCTCCGCCGTGGCGGTCCCCTCGAGGACCATCTGGGCGGCCGTCATGTAGAGGGGACCCAGCAGGCGGTTCACGATGAACCCGGGCGTGTCCTTGACCTTGATCGGGGTCTTTCCCAGGCGCTTCATCGTGTCCAGGGCGATCTCCACGGTCTTGTCCGCGACGCCGACGGGGCAGATGATTTCGACAAGCTTCATCACCGCGGCGGGATTGAAGAAGTGGGTTCCCACGACCTGGTCCTTCCGGTTGGTCGCTCCCGCCACGGCCGTGACCGACAGGACGGAGGTGTTTGTGGCCAGGATCGTCTCGGGCTTGCAGAGCTTGTCCAGCTCCGCGAAGATCTTCTTTTTCAGGTCCAGGTTTTCCGGCACGGCCTCGATGACGAAGTCGGCGTCCTTCACGGCCTCTGCCAGGTCCGTCGAGGTTTTCAGGCGGCCCAGGATGGCTTTCATCTGGTCTTCCGCCAGTTTCCCCTTTGCAACCCGCTTGGCGAGGCTCTTCTGGATCCTGGCGGCTCCCTTCTCGACGAACTCCGTGCTGACGTCGTAGAGAACTGCGTCAAAACCCGCCTGGACGGCGGCCTGGGCGATGCCGTGGCCCATGGTTCCGGCTCCCAGAACGGTGAATTTTTTTACTTCCATGATGATGACTCCTTTCTTGGGTTATCCGTTCCCGTCCGCTTGGGTGGAACGGGCTGTTTCGGGCGCCCCCCTGCGGATGAAGGGCGGAAGGCGGCTCCGGAGGGGTGGAGACCGGTCCTTCCCTCCCTTTCATCCAAGGAGAATGGCGCAAAAATCTCGTTTGTGGATCAGGCCGTCTTCTCAAACTCCTTCTTCATTTCTTCATAAAGGTCGAGCTTCTTCACCTTGCCCAGCAGGGTGAGGGGAAGCTGGGCCCGGAAAATGACGTCCTCGGGGATCTTGTAGTTCGCCAGCCTGTCCTTGAGGAACTCCCGGATGCCCTCAGCCGTCGGGCTCGTCCCCGGCTTCGGCATGATGTAGGCGCGGCCCACCTCGCCCATGACGGGATCGGGCCTCCCGACGACGGCGCTCATCAGGACGTCGGGATGCTTTGCCAGGGCCTCCTCCACCTCCGGCGGGTAGACGTTCTCGCCTCCGCGGATGAACATTTCCTTTTTCCGGCCCACGATGACGAGGGAGTCGTCCTCTTCGAGGCGGCCCATGTCGCCGGTGTGAAAGTATCCCTTGTCGTCGAAGACCCGCCGGTCCTCGTCGGGCCGCCTCCAGTAGCCCTTCATCACGGGTTCGCCCTTGATGGCGATCTCGCCCACCTCGCCCTGGGGGAGGATGGTGTTCCGCTCGTCCATGATGACGAGGTCCACCCCGGGGATGGCCCGGCCGACGGCGTATTTCAGCTTCTCCTCGCCGTGGTCCGGGTGGGTGAAGGTGACGGCCCCGCTCACCTCGGTGAGCCCGTAGGCGTTCCGGGGCATGACGCCCATCTTTCCCCGGATCGCCAGGATCAGCTCCGATGGGCAGGGCTGGCTGGAGACGATGGCCACCTGGATGGACGTCAGGCTGTATTTCTCCACGTTCGGGTTCAGGAGCTCCAGGGCGTACTGGGCCGGCACCTGACCGATCACGGTGATCTTCTCCTTATCGATGATCTTGAGGGTCTCCTCGGGGTTGAACATGTCCATCATGACGAGGGTGTTGCCCGCGTTCAGGCAGGCGATGACGGCCATGACGGCTCCCCCGACGTGGTTCAGCGGGATGTTCAGGAGGAGCCGATGGTCTCCGGAGAAGCCGGTGCTGGCGATCTGGCCGTCGGTATAGGAGATCAGATTCCGGTGGGTCAAAACGGAGGCCTTGGGCACGCCGGTGGTTCCGGACGTGTAGATGAACAGGGTCGGATCGTCCGGCTGCACGGCCGCTTTCGCCTTCGTCAGATCCGGTCCCGGATCGGAGAGGAAATCCTCGTACGGAATCATTCCGGCCGCGGCCTTGTCGTGCTCCAGGATCACGACCTGCCGGAGGGAGGAGAGCTCGCTCCGGACGGAGGCCAGGCCCTGAAGGAAGTCCAGTCCCAGGAATCCCGCCGTCATGGCGAGGACGGAGATCCCGGCGTCGTCGACGACGAAGCGGACCTCCTGGGGCGTGAAGCGCCAGCTCACGGGGACCGCCACGGCACCGATCTTTGCCGCTCCGAGGTAGAGAAAGACATTTTCCGGCCAGTTGGGGATGTAGATGCCGACCCGGTCCCCCTTCCGGACCCCGAGCCGGAGGAGCCCCGCGGCAACACGGTCCGTCTGTTCGTCGTAATCCCGGAATGTAAAGCGCCGGTCCTGGAAGACAACGGCTTCCCGGTTTGGACGTTCCGCAGCGTATTTTTTGAGAAAATCTCCCAGCACCATGGTTTTGCCCTCCTTTTGTCTGGCTCCCTGCATGGATGTCGGTTGGTTTCCCCTTATCGTCCCGGTGCGGACGGGCGCTCCTGTTGTGGAGCAACCCGCCCGCCGGGAAGGATCGTTTCCGCCGGCGCCGCCCTGCACGTTCGCCCTTCCGCTGTCTCAAACCCCGCGCCTTGGGGGGAAACGGTTGCGCCGGAGACCGGACGTCCGTTTCCCCCGCCGGCCGGGGACGGGAGGCGATGGCGTCGCCTTACATTTCTTTTTCTTCTATCTTTTGTTCAGGCGGGCTTCCCGAAACGCCCGGGCACAGATTTAAAAAACTACCCAACTGAACTTTTTCGTGCCTCTTTAAGCTTACTCCGCGGGGGCGCGGCCGGGGGTTCCCAGAGGAGCAATTGGAAAACGTTTCCGGCTCCCGGGCTCTTCGGTTTCAGAAGGCGAAGAGCGGAAACGTTTTCGCGACGGCGGGAGCCCCCGTGACAGCCCCCGCGCCCCGGGAGTCCCGTCTGAACCTTTTTCACTCCT
>CAZODI010000064.1:0-13581 GCA_964578535.1 uncultured Syntrophaceae bacterium | reverse complement strand
AAGGATGTCCATGACAGAACCAGGCTTTGAATTGTTAAAAGAAGACACCGGAACAAAGGCACGGCTGGGGCGGATCACCACGCCCCACGGGGAGATCCGGACGCCCGCGTTCATGCCCGTGGGGACCCAGGGGACCGTCAAGGCCCTGCTTCCGGAGACGGTCCGGGAACTGGGCGCGGACGTCATCCTCGGGAACACGTATCATTTATACTTGAGACCCGGCCACGAGTTGATCCGCCGCCTGGGGGGGCTTCACCGGTTCATGAACTGGCCCGCCCCGATCCTCACCGACAGCGGCGGGTTCCAGGTCTTCAGCCTCGGAGCCCTCCGGAAGATTACGGAGGAGGGCGTCACCTTCCAGTCCCACATCGACGGATCGAAGCACGACCTCACCCCCGAGACCGCCGTGGCCATCCAGGAGGCCCTCGGGTCGGACATCATGATGTGCCTCGACGAGTGCACTCCCTACCCGGCGACGGTCCGGGAGGCCCGGGTCTCCATGGAGCGGACGAACCGCTGGGCCCGGCGGTCCCTGGAGGCCCGGACGAACCGCTCCCAGATACTCTTTGCCATCGTCCAGGGGGGGATGTACCCGGACCTGCGCCGGCAGGCCCTGGAGGAGCTGGCGGCCATGGACTTCGAGGGTTATGCCCTGGGGGGCCTCAGCGTCGGGGAGCCGAAGGACATCATGGAGGAAATCGTGGGCGGAACGGCTCCGCTCCTCCCCCGGGAGAAGCCCCGCTACCTGATGGGCGTGGGGACCCCCGCCGACATCGTCAAGAGCGTCTCCGCCGGCATCGATCTCTTCGACTGCGTGCTCCCCACGCGATGCGCAAGGAATGGATTATTATTTACAAACACCCAAAAGGTTGTTATAAAGCACGCCCGCTGGCGGGAGGACGAGCTTCCCATCGATGAAGCCTGCGACTGCTACACCTGCAGGCACTATTCGCGTGCTTACCTCCGGCATCTCTACATGGCCCGGGAGATCCTGGCCATGGTGCTCAACACGATTCACAATGTCCGGTTCTATCTCCGACTGATGGAACGGATCCGGGAAAAGATCCGGGGGGGTAGTTATACGGTCTGGCAACGGGAGTTTCTGGACCGGTGGAAAGACGAACCGGCGGGGAATGCCGACGCAAAATCGGAGATTCCCGAATAAATCAGGGAGGATATTTTCGTGATCGGAACCGCATATGCCATGGGGATGCCCGGAGGCGTGGGCGCAGGAGGGGACTGGAGCTTCATCATCATGATGGGCGTCCTGTTCGCCATCTTCTACTTCCTGCTCATCCGGCCCCAGATGAAACAGCAGAAAGAGCACAAGGACATGCTGGCCAACCTGATCCACGGGGATCTGGTCATGACCTCGGGGGGAATCCAGGGGAAAATCACCGCCGTCGCGGACAACGTCGTGACCCTGGAGATCGCCGACAAGGTGAGAATCAAGGTGGGCAAGAGCTTCATCAGCACCGTCCTCCAGAAGGCCGGGAAGGAATCGAAGGAATAACCAGGGGTTTGCCATGATCAAGAGCATCCGCATCCGTGTCGCCATTACCGTTGTCATCTGCCTGGGGGCGCTGTTTTACCTGACGCCGACCCTGATTCCGGACCTGCCCGAGTTCTGGAAGAAAAACCTTCCCTCGGACCGGATCCACCTGGGGCTGGACCTGCAGGGCGGAATGCACCTCATCCTGGAGGTGGACACCGCGAAAGCCCTTGAAAGCACGATGGAGCGCACGTCCAACGACCTGAAGGAAACCCTGATGGACAAGCGCGTACGCTTCCGCAACATCGAGCGGACGAAGGCGGGCATCAGCCTGGAGCTGCCGGATCCGGCCTCGCGGGGGGCCTTCGACAAGATCCTGAAGGACAGCTACCCCGATCTGGAGGTGGCCAAATCGGAGACCCGGGAAGGGCGCGACCTGGTGACCCTGAAGATCAAGGACAAACGGGTCGCGGAGATGAAGACGTTTGTCGTCGAGCAGAGCCTGGAGACCATCCGGAACCGGGTGGACCAGTTCGGCATCTCCGAACCGGAAATCATGCCCCAGGGGGACGACCGGATCGTCGTCCAGCTTCCGGGGATCCAGGACCCCGCCCGGGCGAAGAACCTGATCGGCAAGACGGCGCTTCTGGAGTTCAAGCTCCTCGACGAGGAGCATTCCCTGGACGACGCCCTCCGGGGCAACGTACCCGAGGGAAGCGCGATCCTCCGCGGCTATAAGGTGGAGCCGGAATCGGGCCGCCGGACTGACGTGCCCTATCTCGTGCGGAACAAGACCCTCCTGACCGGCGGGGCGCTGGAGAACGCCCAGGTCAAGATCAGCGACCGCTTCGGCGAGCCTTACGTGGCCATCAAGTTCAACAGCCAGGGAGCCAACGAATTCGAGCGGATCACCGGGGAAAACGTCAAGAAGAGACTCGCCATCGTTCTGGACGGCGTCGTCCACTCGGCGCCGGTCATCCAGGAGAAGATCTCCGGGGGCCAGGCCCAGATCACAGGGACCTTCACCATGGACGAGGCCAAGGACCTTGCCATCGTTCTTCGGGCGGGTGCCCTGCCGGCGCCGGTCGTCATCCTGGAGGAGCGGACCGTGGGACCGTCCCTGGGCCAGGACTCCATCAACAAGGGTCTCTGGTCCGTCGCCATCGGCGGCCTCCTGGTGATCCTGTTCATGGGCATCTACTACAAGTGGGCCGGCGTCATCGCCAACAGCGCCGTCATTCTCAACATCATCCTCCTCATGGGGACCCTCTCGGCCTTCAAGGCGACGCTGACCCTGCCGGGCATCGCCGGCATCGTTCTCGTCATCGGCATGGCCGTGGACGCCAACGTTCTCATCTTCGAGCGGATCCGCGAGGAGGTGAGGAACGGAAAGACCCCCAAGATGGCCGTCGAGGCGGGCTATGGCAAAGCGTTCCTGACGATTCTCGACTCGAACGTGACGACCCTCATCGCCGCCCTGTTCCTGTTCGGCTTCGGGACCGGCCCCGTGAAGGGCTTCGCCGTGACGCTCACCATCGGCATCATCGCCAGCATGTTCACCGCCGTCTTCGTGACGCGGATCGTCTTCGACCACTTCGTCCTGAACCGGAAGATCTCCCAGATCAGCGTATGAACCCGGGGCGGAAAGAACCCCGGACGCCATTTCCCAAACTGAGGAGCACCGCATGGAACTGATCAAGGCGGGTACCAACTTCGATTTCGTCGGCAAGATGAAGATCGCCTTCGGCATATCCCTGGCGCTGATCATCATCAGCATCGCCTCCATCGTCTGGCACGGAGGTCTCAACTACGGCATCGACTTCGCCGGGGGGACCCTCATCCAGATCAAGTTCCAGCAGGAGCCGGCCCCGGAGAAGATCCGGGCGGCCTTCAAGCCCATCGGCATGGAAGGCAGCACCATCCAGCAGTACGGCGAGAACGAGGTGGTCGTGCGCATCGGTGACTCGGCTGAAAACACAAAAGAAACAAGCGATAAGATCCAGCAGGCCCTGACGACCGCCCTCGGGGCGGGGACTTTCGACATCCGCCGCGTCGAGTACGTGGGACCCAAGGTCGGGAAAGACTTGACGAAGAAGGCGCTCCTGGCGATCTTCTTTTCCTGGGTCGGCATGCTCATCTACATCGCCTTCCGGTTCGAGTTCCGTTACGGCGTGGGCGGCATCCTGGCCCTTGTGCACGACACGATCATCACCGTGGGAGCGCTGTCGCTCCTGGACAAGGAGTTCGACCTCACCATCGTGGCGGCCCTGCTTACGATCATCGGCTACTCCATCAACGACACCATCGTCGTCTTCGACCGGATCCGGGAAAACGTCCGGAAAAACATCAAGCAGGACCTGGCCACGCTGATCAACACCAGCGTGAACGAAACCCTGAGCCGGACCATCCTGACCGCCCTGACGGTCTTCATCGTCCTGGTGGCGCTCTTCTTCCTGGGAGGAGCGGTGATCCACGACTTTGCCTTTACCCTCATCGTCGGCATCGTGATCGGAACCTACTCGTCCATTTTCATCGCCAGCTCCGTCGTGCTGGCCTGGGAGAGGCTCCGGCCGGCCGGGAAAAAGGGGAAAAAGTAACTTGTCCTTTCTGGAATCGGCCGGCATCTTTCTTCTCATCATCACCTTCCTGGTGGGATTGCTGGCTACCCTGCTCGGACTGCCCGGCCAGTTCCTGATCCTGGCGGCGGCCTTTGTGTACGCCGCCGCGACGGGATTCGCCACCCTGGGCTGGAAGGTCCTCCTGATTCTGGTCTTCCTCGCGGCCCTGGCGGAGGCGCTCGACTTCGGCCTGCGGGCGGTCGGCGCGGCCCGTTTCGGAGCCTCCCGGAGAGGCGCCTGGGCGGCGGTCCTGGGCAGCATCGCCGGTATGTTCCTCTTCACCCCGTTCCTGTTCGGCCTGGGAACGGTGCTGGGGGCCTTCGCCGGAGGATTTGCCGGCGTTTTTGCCGTGGAGATGATGCAGCAGCGGAAGATCCGGCCGGCCCTGCGCGCCGGCCTGGGGTCGCTTCTGGGCGGGATGGCGGTCATCCTGGCAAAGGGAGGCACCGCCCTGGTCATGATTGTCGTGACCCTTATCAACATCTATTCGTAACGGGAACCATGTCGAAACCAAAGTCCAAGATTCAGGAATACGCCGAGGCGATCATCATCGCCATTCTCATCGCCCTGTTCATCCGCACCTTCATCGTACAGGCCTTCAAAATCCCCTCGGGATCCATGAAGCCGACCCTGCTGATCGGGGACCACATCCTGGTGAACAAGTTTCTTTACGGCGTCAAGATCCCCTTCGTCCGCAAGACCCTGATCCCGATCGGGGATCCGAAGCGGGGCGACATTGTCGTCTTCATCTACCCGGAAGACCGCTCCAAGGATTTCATCAAGCGGGTCATCGCCGTTGGGGGGGACACCGTTGAAGTCAAGAACAAGAAGATCTTTCTGAACGGCAAGCCCCAGGATGACGGCCACGGGGTCCACGTGGATGAAGTCATCTTTCCGGCCTCCATCCAGCCGCGGGACAATTTCGGCCCTGTCACCGTTCCCAGGGACACGATCTTCGTGATGGGGGACAACCGCGACCAGAGTTACGACAGCCGGTTCTGGGGGTTCGTCGACCTCAAGGACGTCATGGGCAAGGCCTTTGTCATCTACTGGTCCTGGAACCGGGACGACACCTGGGTCCGCTGGGACCGGCTGGGCATGCTTCTGCAGTGAACCGCCGGTGGGAGAGAGACCGGGCATCCGCTCACCCTTCCATGGGTCTCCTTGATCACGGGACGAAACTTGTGTATGGTGGCGCATCTCCGCCGCCTCCGGCCATTCCCTGCAGCGGAAGGAAAAGACACGGAGCGATCCATGGGTCTCAGAAATCTCCGGCTCACCCTGTTCCCGATCGCGCTTTTCCTTCTTTTCACGACCGTGTACGCCCGGGCTGAGGCGCCTGCCATCCGGGAAGGCGAGACCCTCGCCCTTCCCCGCTGCATCGAGATCGCCCTGAAGCGGCATCCGGACCTGGCGGCCTATGCGTATGAAGTGGAGGCCCGGGAGGCCCAGGCCGCCCAGGCAAGGAAGGACTACCTCCCTAAAATCGACGTCACCGGCGGCTACACGCGCTACAACCCGGACGACCGGAACGCCGCCGACAACTACTCCCTGATTCCCCTGGAATCGTACAGCTACTACAGCGCTTCCGCCACCCTCACCCAGAACATCTACGATTTCGGGAAACGGGAAACGACCATCCGGATGAAGGACCTGTCCCGGGACGCCTCCCTGCACGACCTGGAAAACCAGCGGCTGGCCCTGGTCCACTCCGTCCGCGAGGCCTATTACGAGCTCCTCCGGACCTCCCGCAACCGGGAGGTGCAGATGGAGAAGGCCGGCAAGTTCGAGGCGCATCTTCGGCAGGCAAAGGTCTTCTTCGAGGCCGGAACCAAGTCCCGCTACGACGTGACCAAGGCGGAAGTGGACCTGAGCAATGCCAGGCTGGAGCTGACCTCCGCGGAAAACGAAGAGATGCTGGCCCGGGTGAGCATGAATCAGGTCATGGGCATCCCCTCTCCCCCCTCCTACCGGATCGAGGACAACCTGGCGTTCCAGCGCTACCCGGTCGTCCTTGACGAAGCGATGGCCCAGGCCCTGGAGTCCAGGTCGGACCTGAAGTCCCTGGCGGCACAGCTCGAAGCGGCGGAGCGGGAAATCGACCTGGCCCGGAAGGAGTACCTCCCCAGCCTCAGCGGTAAGGCCGGCTATTCCTATGACGGGAGCGAAAGGCCCCTCTCCCGGGGCTGGAACGCCGGCGTGACGGTCTCCGTCAATCTTTTCGAGGGTATGGCCACGCAAAACCGAATCCGGGAGGCCCTGGCGAAGCGGAACAAGCTCCAGGCCCAGCTGGATTCCAAGCGGCTCGATGTCCGAACGGAGATCCAGAAGGCCTGCCTGAACCTGCTGAAGGCGGAAAGAAGCATCTCCGACGCAGCCCTGGCCGTCCGTCAGGCGGAGGAAAACCTGGAAATCGTCACGCTCAAGTATTCGGCGGGGCTGAGCACGCCCGTGGAGGTCACGGATGCAACGGTGGGCTTCAGCGATGCAAAACTGAAACATATCCAGGCCCTCTATGACTACCGGAAGGCCCAGTCCGCCATCGAAAAGGCTACGGGGAAGAAGATATGAAAAGAGGTGTTCTCCTCGGGATCGTATTGCTGCTGGCTGTCGGTTTCTCGACCACCGGGTGCGGAAAGAAGGAAGCGCAGCATGCGCCGCCGGCGGTGCCCGTCACGGCCGGCGAGGCGGTCCGGAAGGACGTGCCCGTCCAGATCCAGGCCGTCGGCCTCGTGGAGGCGTACCGCACCGTGACGGTCGTTCCCCAGGTGACCGGGAAGGTCGCAGCCGTTCATTTCCGGGAGGGCCAGGAGGTCCGGAAGGGGGATCTCCTGTTCAGCCTGGACCCCGCCCCGTTTCGCGAGGAGCTTCGCCAGGCGGAGGCCCGGCTGGCCAAGGAGGAGGCCCAGTTCGAACACGACCGGGCGGAGTCCCGGCGCTATGCCTTCCTCCTGGAGAAGGGAGCCGTCTCCCGGTCCGAATACGACCGGTACCGGACGACTGAGACCACCCAGTCCCAGACCGTCCGGGACAACCGCGCCGCCGTCGAAAAAGCGCGGCTCAACCTCCAGTACTGCTCCATACAGTCTCCCATTGCGGGCAAGACGGGAAGCTACGGAGTTAACCCGGGGGCCGTCGTCTCGGCCAACAGCGGGACCCTTACCACGGTCAACCAGATCCGCCCCGTCTACGTGCGCTTTTCCATCGCAGAAAACCAGCTGGCCGATATCCGCCGCCGGATGCAGCAATCGCCCCTGAAAGTGACGGCCACGCTGCCGGGGAAGGAAAAGGACGCCCGGGTGGGGGTTCTCGTCTTTGTCGACAACACCGTTGACCCGGATTCGGGCATGATCCGTCTCAAGGCGGAGTTCGCCAACGCGGACGGCTTCCTGTGGCCGGGACAGTTCGCCAACGCGGCCCTGGAGCTCACCACCCAGAAAAACGCCCTGGTGGTGCCGTCACCGGCCGTCCAGAAAAGCCAGGAAGGACATTACGTTTTCGTGATCAGGCAGGACAAGACGGTGGTCCAGCGCCCCGTGACTGTGGACCGCACCGTGGGGCCGGAAACGGTCCTGGCCAAGGGCGTGGAGCCCGGAGAGACGGTCGTCACCGACGGCCACCTGAAACTCCGTGAGGGGTTCCCCGTGGAGATCAAAGAGGTCAAGAAGGCAACCGCCGGAAAGCCCTGAAGGCAGGATCATGAACCTCTCCGCAATCTGGATCCGGCGGCCCGTCATGACCATCCTGGTCATGGTGAGCATCCTCTTCTTCGGGATCCACAGTTACCGGAATCTTCCCGTCAACAACCTGCCCAACGTCGATTTCCCGACGATCCAGGTCAGCGCCAGCCTCACCGGCGCCAGCCCCGAGATCATGGCCTCCACCGTGGCCACGCCGCTGGAAAAGGAGTTCACGAAGATCGCCGGGCTCCAGTCCATGTCCTCGACGAACCGGACGGGCAGCACGACCATCACCCTCCAGTTCTCACTGGAGCGCAACATCGACGCCGCGGCCCAGGACGTGAATACGGCCATCTCCGCCGCCCGCTACCTCCTGCCCACCGACATGCCCACACCCCCGTCGTACACCAAGACGAACCCGGCCGACCAGCCGATCATGTACTTCGTCATGACCTCCCGGTCCATGCCCATGCCGGATGTGCAGGACCTGGCGGAGGACTTCGTCAGCGGCGCCCTGTCCACCGTGGACGGCGTGGCGGAGGTCAAGGTCATGGGGGCCCAGAAAAAGGCCATCCGCGTCCAGGTGGATCCGCGGAAGCTCGCCGCCCGCGGCGTCGGCCTGAACGAGGTGGCCGACGCCATCAAGCAGGGAAACGTGAGCCGGCCCGGCGGGACCCTCGACGGGTCTTTCCAGTCCTACACGATGGAATCGACGGGCCAGCTCCCCGACGCGAAGGCCTACAACCGCCTCGTCGTGGCCAGCAAAAACGGCATCCCTCTCCGGATTGAGGACATCGGACACGCAGAGGACGGGATCGAGTATGAAAAGGTGAGGCTCTGGTTCCTCACAAAGGACCAGGAGTACAACGCCATCGTCCTGGCGGTCAGCAAGCAGCCCGGCCAGAACACGGTCCGGATCGCCGAGGACATGAAGGCCAAGATCCCGCAGCTCCAGAAGATGATTCCCGAGGCCATCGAGTTCATCCTGCTCTACAACCAGGCGGACTACATCCGGGAATCCATCGACGACGTCCAGTTTACCCTGGTCCTGACCATTATCCTCGTTGTCGCGGTGATTTTCCTGTTTCTCGGGTCCCTGCTGCCGACCCTCATCCCCGGGCTCGCCGTGCCCCTCTCGCTGGTGGCCACCTTCGCCGTCATGCACCTGCTGGGATTCAGCCTGAACAACCTGTCCCTCATGGCCCTGACCCTGTCGGTCGGCTTTGTCGTCGACGACGCCGTCGTCATGATGGAGAACATCGTCCGCCGGATGGAGGAAGGAGAGGACGCCATGACGGCATCCCTCCGGGGCTCCCGGGAGATCGGCTTCACGATTCTCTCCATGACCCTCTCGCTCGTGGTCGTCTTCATCCCGATCCTCTTCATGGGCGGGATCATCGGCCGCCTGTTCCGGGAGTTCGCCGTCAGCATCGGTGTAGCCATTCTCGTCTCCGGGTTCATCTCCCTGACCCTGACCCCGATGCTCTGCAGCCGGCTGCTCAGCCACTATCGCGACGGCCGGCGACGGCGGTTCCAGGAATGGACGGAGCGCTTTTTCCAGCGGGCCGCCGCCTTCTACGGCCGGACCCTCTGGGTGCCCCTCAACCACCCCCGGACCACCCTGGCCGTGACGGGCCTCATCCTGGCCCTTTCGGTCCTTCTGTTCTTCTGGATTCCCAAGGGCTTCGTTCCCTCCCAGGACCAGGACTACTTCCTCGTCTTTACAAAAGCCAGCGACCGGTCTTCCTTTGACTACATGGTGGAGCACCAGGACCAGGCAAACAGGATCCTTCAGGCCCACCCGGACCTGCGCGGCCTCTTCTCGATCGCCGGAAGCGACGCTGCCAACTCGGGCTTCTGCATCGTAACCCTGAAACCGGGCTCCGAGAGAAAGGAGAGCGTGGCCGAGATCATCAACGAGCTCCGGCCGAAGCTGAACAGCATCCCCGGTCTCGTTGCCTTCCCGTACAATCCGCCTCCCATCCCCATCGGCGGACGGCACTCCACCGCCAACTGGCAGTACACCCTCCAGAGCAACTCCCTGGAGGATCTCTACCGGACGGCGCTGATCCTGGAGGGAAAGATGGCCTCCCTCCCGTCGCTGACGGACGTGGACTCAGACCTCAACATCCAGAGCCCCCGGATCCGGATCGTCATCGACCGGGACAAGGCCTCGTCCCTGGGGCTGACGGCGTCCCAGATCCAGGACGGCCTCTACACGTCCTTCGGATCCCGCCAGGTCACAACCATCTATGGGGCGAGCAACGAGTACAACGTGATCCTGGAGCTGGACCCGGCATTCCGGGAAGATCCATCCGTCCTGTCCCTGGTCTACATCAAATCTTCCAACAACAAGCTGGTGCCGCTGGAGGCCTTCGCCAGCCTGGAAGAGAAGCTGGTACCGCTGACGGTGAGCCACTCGGGACAGCTCCCCTCGGCCACGATCTCTTTCAATCTCAAGCAGGGCTTCTCCATCGACCAGGCCATGGCGGACGTCCGGAACGTCTCCCGCGAGGTGCTGCCCCAGTCCGTGACGGCCCAGTTCGAGGGGGCCTCGGAGGAGTTCCAGAAATCCTTCGGAAGCCTGGGCTTTCTTCTCTTCGTCACCATCTTCATCATCTACGTGGTCCTGGGCATTCTCTACGAGAGCTTCATCCACCCCGTCACCATCCTGTCGGCCCTGCCGCTGGCTGCCTTCGGGGCCCTCGTTTCGCTTCTCCTGTTCCGCCTGGAGCTGGATCTCTACGCCTTCGTGGGTATCATCATGCTCGTGGGGCTGGTGAAGAAGAACGGCATCATGATGGTCGACTTCGCCGTCGTAGCGGAGGAAGAGGAGAAGCTGGACGCCCGGAGCGCCATCCACAAGGCCTGTGTGGTCCGCTTTCGCCCCATCATGATGACGACCATGGCGGCCCTCTTCGGAACCCTGCCCATCGCGCTGGGCATCGGCGCCGGAGGCGACGCCCGGATGTCCATGGGCGTCTCCGTCGTCGGAGGGCTCTTGTTCTCCCAGATGCTCACCCTCTATGTAACCCCCGTCTTCTACATCTTCTTCGACCGCATCGGACAGTGGCTGAAGCGCGGGAAGGGACGTCCGGCTGAAAACGGCGGCACGCCTCCGTCCGCAGGATCGCTCCCGGCCTGACGGCCGTGGAGACGCCGCGGCCCTTTTCACGACGCGAAAAGTATGCAATAGTATTCCATCCCTCAAGCAACCCTCACTCAAATGCCAGGAGTCACTCCGTGACCGGATCCGACGGAGCGCCGCGGCGCGATTTCGACCATGCGGCATCGTCCTGGGACGAAAAGCCGGAGCGGGTCCGTCTCGCCGGGGACGTAGCCGGCGCGATCGTGCGGGAGGTCCCGCTGGACCACCGGACGGACTGCCTCGAACTGGGCTGCGGAACGGGCCTGCTCACGCTCCTCTTGGCACCGAAGGTGGGGACGCTGACCGCCGCAGACGGGTCCCGCGGCATGCTGGAGGTCCTGGACAAAAAGATCGAGCGGATGGGTTGGAAAGGTGTGAAGACCCTGCAGGTGGACATCGAGACCGGTCCGCTCCCCGGCGGTCCGTACCACCTGGTCATGAGCAGCATGACCCTTCACCACATCCGGAACATCCCCGCGCTCCTCCGGCGGATTTTCGCCGTACTCCATCCCGGCGGGCGGATCGCCCTGGCAGACCTCGACGCGGAAGAAGGGCGCTTCCACCGTGACAACCAGGGCGTTTTCCATTTCGGATTCGACCGCTCCTCGCTGGCCGGAGACGCCGCGACGGCGGGATTCGAGTCCGTCGGGACCACGACGGCGGCCCGGGTCCTGAAGGAGGCGAAAAGCGGCGGCATCCGGGAGTTTACGGTATTCCTCTTGACCGCCAGAAAACCAGGGAACAGGGAGGGAACGCCATGACGACAGACACCGCGGAGTGGAAAAGACAGGCCACGGCGTTCGCCGTGGAATTCATTGAATCCGGGATGCTGGTGGGACTCGGGCACGGCAGCACGGCCATCCACGCCGTGAAACTGATCGCAGAGCGCCTGAAGGACGGCAGGCTCCGGGACATCACGGGCATTCCCTGCTCGTTCCAGGCGGAGGAGGAGGCCCTCCGGCATGGCGTCCCGGTGACGACCCTGGATGCCCGGCCTTCCATCGACCTGACCATCGACGGGGCCGACGAGGTGGACCCGGCCCTGAATCTCATCAAGGGCGGAGGGGGCGCTCTCCTCAGGGAAAAGATCGTTGCCCAGGCCAGCCGGCGGGTCGTCATCGTCGTGGACGAGTCGAAACTCTCTCCCCGGCTGGGAACCCGGCGGAACGTCCCGGTGGAGGTGATCCCCTTCGGTTGGCGTTCCCAGCTGGCTTTCCTGGAGTCCCTGGGGGCGAAGGTATCCCACCGGCGCAACGCCGACAAGAGCCTCTTCAAAACCGATCAGGGCAACCTGATCATGGACTGCCGCTTCGGCCCCATCATGGCTCCCAGGGAGCTGGTCCGGGTCCTCGAGTCGCGGGCCGGAATCGTGGAGCACGGACTGTTCCTGGACTCCGTTTCAGAAGTGGTCGTGGCGGGCGCGGCGGGCGTCCGGCACCTGAAAAAAACCTGACGGGCCCGGTCATAAGGAGGCGGCCATGCCGGATCAGAAAGGGAATCGCATGGGAGAGCAGGCGTCCATGGGCAGAATCCGTCTTGGCATCAGCACCTGTCTCCTGGGGGAAAACGTCCGCTACGACGGCGGCCACAAGCTGGACCGCTACCTTCGGGACACCCTCGGAGCCCATGTGGAGTATGTTCCCGTCTGTCCCGAAGTGGAATGCGGGCTGGGGGTTCCCCGGGAGTCGATGCACCTGGAGGGTGACCCGGCGAGGCCACGCCTGGTCACCACGAAATCAGGGCGGGATCTCACCGACCGCATGGAGGCCTGGGCCGGCCGCCGCGTGGCCGAGCTGGAGAAGGAGGGGCTCTGCGGATTCGTCTTCAAGAGCCGGTCGCCCTCCAGCGGCATGGAGCGAGTGAACGTCTTCCCGGAAGGGGGCGGGCAGGCAGTCAAAAAGGGCTCCGGCATCTTCGCCAGGATCTTCATGGAGCGCTTTCCCCTCCTGCCGGTGGAGGAAGAGGGGCGACTCCAGGACCCGGTCCTCCGGGAGAACTTCATCGAGCGGATCTTCGCCTGCCGCCGCTGGCGCGAAACGACCGCAGCGAGCCCAAAGCCCTCGCAGCTGGTGCGGTTTCACTCCACCCACAAGCTCTTCATCCTGGCCCACAGCGAAAAGCACTACCGCGAGATGGGGAAGCTCGTGGCCCGGGCCGGAACGATCCCGGCGGGCGAGCTGTACGCCCGGTACGGGGCACTTATGGCGGAGGCCCTCCGGCTCAAGGCCACGCCGGCCAAAAACGCCAACGTTCTCCAGCACATGGCGGGATATTTCAAGAAACAGCTCTCTACGGACGAACGGCAGGAGCTGCAGGAGGTCATCGCCGACTACCGCCGGGGCGACATCCCGCTGATCGTCCCGGTCACCCTGATCCGCCACTACGTCCGGAAGTTCGACGAGCCCTACCTCGCGGACCAGGTCTACCTGAATCCCCACCCGCAGGAGCTGAAGCTCCGCAACCACGCCTGAAACAACGGCTCTCCTGTATCAGCCCCCACGGCTGGCAGATTCTTCCGGGGCGCGGGGGCTGCCACGGGGATTCCCGGAAAGACCTGTGTGGAGATAGCACCAATCCAGAAGGAGCAAGGCTTCCCTCGCGCTCAGAAGCGTTTTTTCGACCCTGCAGCGTCTCGCTCCGCTG
>CAZODI010000063.1:0-13638 GCA_964578535.1 uncultured Syntrophaceae bacterium | reverse complement strand
CGGGGCACCCTGCCGTCGCAGCGCAGCGCCCGCAAAGTCATCTGTCTGAGCGCCCTTAGGCGCGAGTTATGACTTTGCAGCGGAGCGAGACGCTGCAGGGTCGAAAAAACGCTTCTGAGCGCGAGGGATGCCCTGCTCCCCCATGCCAGCTTCTCATCCGCGTCATGTTTTCTTGGGAAAAGAAGAAAAAGAAGGAAGGAGGAGCGAATTTGATATCCGCTCCTCCCCTTTTGGTTTCATCCTGTCTCCCTGGTTTTCATCCCTGCCGGTTGCTCCGGCGCCAGATTCCCTGGGCCTCCGCCGCCTTGATCAGGTCCTCCCGCGTGTCCGGGTGCGCGATGCCGATAAGTGCTTCGGACCGCTCCCAGAGGGATTTCCCCTTCAGGTTCACCTTCCCGTACTCCGTGACGATGTAGTGGACGATGCTCCGGGAATCCGTCACGATGCCGCCCACCTGCAGGGTCGGAACGATCCGGGACTTTGTGGAGCCGTCCTTGCCCTTGTAGCTGGAGGGGAGGCAGATGATGGACTTGCCGCCCTTCGATTCGTAGCCGGCGAGGACGAAGTCCAGCTGTCCACCGGTGCCGCTGATCTGGCGGATGCCCGAGGACTCGGAGCAGGCCTGGCCGTAGAGGTCCACCTCGACGGCGTTGTTGATGGTGATCAGGTCGTTGTTCAGGGCGGCGACGGCGGGTTTGTTCGTGTAGTTGACGGGATAGATAGCGCACCTGGGGTTGTTGTCGATGAAGTCATAGAGGATCTGCGTTCCCAGGGCGAAGGTGTAAACCATCTTGTAGGGATCGATTCCCTTCTTGCAGCCGGTGATCTTTCCGGCCTCGGCCATGTGAACATAGGCGTCCACGAGCATCTCCGTGTGGCAGCCCAGGTTTTTCAGGTCCGACTCCGCGATCATCATGCCCACGGCATTGGGCATGCCGCCGATGCCGAGCTGGATGCAGCTCCCGTCCTTCATCTCTTCCAGGATGTACTTTGCCACCTTCTGGTCCACCTCCGTCGCCGGCGGAGAGGGAAGTTGCGTCAGGGGCGGGTTGTCGCCCTCCACGATGATGTCCACCTCGCTGATATGGACGGCCTCCTCGTAGCCTCCGAGGCAGCGGGGCATCTTCTCGTTCACCTCCACGATCACGGTTTTTGCGCGCTCGCAGGTCGCCTTCGTGAAGGAGTTCTGGGGGCCGAAGTTGAACCAGCCGTGCCTGTCCATCGGGGCTGCCTGAAGCATGAACACGGCCAGATCGGGGATCTCCTCCCTCACGTAGCGGGGAACTTCCGAGTACTTGATGGGAATGTAGTAGACCGGAACGCCCTTGTCGGCGAACCTCCGGTCGGCCCCGGAAAAGTGCCAGCTGTGCCAGGTGAAATGCTCCCCCGTCGGGTCCGCCTGAAGCACCTCCGGGAGGTAGGCCGTGACGGTGCTCCGGATCTTGACGTCGCGGAGGCTGTCCTTTCTGCCGGCCAGAGCCTTGTCCAGGGCCCGGGGCATCCCTGTGAATTCACCGTATTCGACCCAGTCGCCCGACTTGACGGCCTGGACCGCCTGCTCCGCCGATACCAGCTTCATCCTGTACTCATCCATCCATCCCATCTTCATCCCTCCTCCTTTTTTCATTCATTCCCCCTGGATGAAGACCTCCCCGGGGATCCCTCCTGATGACGGCGACGGTATTCATCCATATGTTCATGTTCTGTAAGGGAAATTGGAGGACGAGACAATATAATAAGGTTGGATAGGAAGTATAAGGATAATCCTTACATTCAGGACAGCGAGCCGAGGTAGGACCGGAGGTTGCTTTTCTTGCGGTTCAGCCCGAGCTTATGGCGGATATGGCTGCGATGGAGGGAAACGGCTCCCGGGCACACACCCATCAGTTCAGAAATTTCCTTTGTTGTTTTCCCCTCCTTGACCAGGTTTGCCACCTGCAGCTCTTTGGGCGTGAGGTTCAGGTTGCGCGATGAAAGGCGGTGAGAAAAGGGCGAGATGATGTTTGCCAGGTTCGCTTCGAGAACGTCAAGGAGAGCAGCGTCCCGCTCTCCCGCTCTGCCCCGTTTCAGCTTTCCCAGGTAGGGCAGGACCAGGGCCTTGAAATTGGAGAGAACCTTTTCCTCCAGTTCCGTCCGGTCGTCTTCCCGCTGCTTCAGGAGAACCTTCAGGGCCGTATTGACTTCCTCGAGGCTCCGGGACTTGCGCTGAACTTCTCGCTCCCGCTTCCGGAGAGCCGTCTCCGAGCGCTTCTGCTCCGTGATGTCGGCGAAGGAGGCGACACTCTTTTTTGTCCCCGGGATCATGGCGATGGTGATGATGACGTTCTTCCGGCTCCCATGCCTGTCGGCGAACAGGAACTCGTAATTGCGGGGGGCCGCCGCCGGATCGACCCGCCGGGCCTTGTGATATCCGAGCATCCGGGGCATGTCCCGTGCGGTGACGAACTCCGTCCACTTGCGTTTTCCCTCCCAGTAGTCCTTGGGTGCCCCCGAAAGCCGCTCGAACTCGGAGTTGACCAGGGAGAGGGTCATGTCCTCCTCGATGATGATCGTCGCCGTCCCGGTCGTCTCGAAGATCGTGCGGTAGAGAATTTCGGATTCCCGGATCTTCTGCTCCGCCGACTTTGCGTCGGTGATGTCGGCGAAGGAGGCGACGCTCTTCTTCGTTCCCGGGATCATTCCCACGGTGAGGCTGACGTCGCGACGGCGTCCGGTGCTGTCGATGAAGCCGAACTCGTAGTTTCGCGGGGCGGCATCGGGGTCCCGGCGCCGGAGGGCATGGTAGGTCCGCATACGTTCGAGATCCGCGGGGTCGACGAATTCGGTCCAGCTTTTCCGGGCCTCCCATTCCTCGCGGCGGTATCCCGAGAGCCGGACGAACTCTTCGTTGACCAGGGATATGGTCGTGTCCTCCTCGATGATGATCGTCGCCGTCCCCGTGTTCTCGAAGATCGCCCGATACAGGTTCTCGCTGTCCCGGAGCCGTTCCTCCGCCAGCTTGATCTCCGTGATGTCCATGCAGTTGCCCAGGATGGCCGGCCGTCCGCCGAAGGTAATGGAGGTGACCGTTTCCATGATCCAGCGGATCTCTCCGGTCTTTGTGATGATCCGGAAGACGTGCGGCGCCGTCCGCCCCCCCCGCAGCATGCTTCGGGCGTTCGCCTTGACGATCTCCTTGTCGTCGGGGTGGATCACCGCGTCGGCATTTTTTTCCAGGAGCTCCTCCGTTGTGCAGGAGGCGTAGGAGGCGGCGTTGGGGTTGATGTTCCGGAACCGTCCGTCCTGGACGACGTAGATTCCGGCGAAGGATTTCTGGGAGATGGTCCGGTAGATTTCCTCGCTCTCCCGAAGCTGCCCCTCCACGGCTTTCAGGCGGGCAAGGTCGCTTTCGAGGGCGGCGATCCTCTTCTTCAGGAGCCGGGCCTCGTCTGCCGGGCCGGCGTCTCTTTTCGCGTTCCGATTCAAGGCCGCATCTTTTCCCAGGCGGCCGCTGCAGCGGCCGTTACGGTCCCGCAGGAGGCCCGCCGCAGGATTCCCAGGGTTCCCGTCACGGGCAGCGCCTTGAAGAGACCCGAAGCGAGGGCCAGGTTGTAGACGCACCAGGGGGCCTGGCCGCCCTTGGCGGGATCGGGGAAGAGGTCGTGAATGGCGAGATAACCGCCCGGAATCAGGTGGGAGACCCAGGAGTTGTAATCGGTGAAGGCTGCCTCGAAGGTGTGGCCGCCGTCGATGAAGACGAGGGCGAGGGGGCTTCTCCACTGGGCGGCGACCTCGGCGGAGCGGCCGATGATGGGTATGACCGTTCCGACCAGGGAGAGCTCCTCCAGGGTCTCACGGAAAAGGGGGAGCGTGTCGATTTGTCCGGTTTTCGCATCCAGGAGGTCCGGATCGAAATAGGCCTCTCCCGGCTGCTGCTCCTCGGAGCCCCGGTGGTGGTCGATGGAATAGAGAACGCCCCCTTCTTCCCGGCAGCCCAGGCCAAGATAAGCCGCGGAGAGGCCGCAGTAGCTGCCGATCTCCAGGCAGGCACCCAGGCGGCTGGCCTCCCGGGCCAGATCGTAGAGCCGTTGCGCTTCATCCTCCGCCAGAAATCCCTTGAATGTCCGACCCCGCAGATCCAGGAAATCCATACACGCTCCCCTTTCTTGTCAGCCGACTCTCCTATCATACCTCCCGCCGCCGCGACAACCCGGATCGGGAGCAGGGCGGGATGAAGAACGCAAAAAAGGCGGCCCGGGGGCCGCCCTTTTTATCCGGTTACACCGGAAAATGGGTCTATTGTGCGGGATCAATACCGGCCGCGTCCGCCGCCACCGCCGCCTCGGTAACCGCCGCCGCCACCGCCCGGACGCCCACCGCCGCCGCGATAGCCGCCGCCTCCCGGCCTCCCGCCGCCTTCGTCCTTCCGCGGTTTGGCCTCGCTGACGGTCAGTGTCTTCCCGTCGAGCTGGCCACCGTTGAAGCGTGCGATGGCTTCCTTGGCCTCCTCGGGGGTTTCCATCTCCACAAAGCCGAAGCCCTTCGAATAGCCCGTGTACCGATCCTTGATGATCGTGATGGAGACGATCTTGCCAACCTCCGAGAAATTGGACCGCAGGTCGTCCTCGGTGACATTCTGCGTCAGGTTTCCTACATACAGTTTTTTGCTCATGCGATTTCCCCTTTCGTGGGTACATGCCCCGCAACGAAAAAGAGGCGCTCCCGTGAAGAAAATGCGCCTCTCCCGAAAACGGTCCTTACAGGGCTTTTACGTTGGCCGCTGCGAGACCCTTGCGGCCCTTCTCAATGTCGAACGAGACCCGCTGTCCCTCCTGCAAGGTCTTGAATCCGCTGTCCTGGATGGCGCTGAAGTGAACGAAAATGTCTTCCCCCTCGTCCGTCTGGATGAATCCGAAGCCTTTCTTCTCGTTGAACCACTTCACCTTTCCTTCTGGCATGGTCTGACTTCCTCCTTTCCCGGATTTGTCAAAGTCGGATAGTGACCGCGGCAGAAAGAAAAACCGCCGAGACTCTTGGGGTCCGCGGCGGTCTACCTTGCACCTCAACACTGTCGGTACCCAACTTGATCTGCGAAAGAGACGGAACCCCCTCGGGATGTTCCAAACACTCTGAATGCTACTCGCTTCCGGGAAAAAAAGCAAGCCGTTTCCCGGATTTTGGAGGCTTCCCGCCGTGTGCTGCTGCCCGGCTGATGCAGGGACGGCCTGCCTTGGGGCGCCTGGATTTGCGCTATTGCTGCCGTGTATTCACAGCTCCTCTGGCGGTATCGGCGTCCTGCCCCGTGCTGTCGGGGGGAGGCTGGGAGGTCCGGAAGGGCTCCGACGGGGATGCCGCGCCGGATGGCGCTGGAGATGCGGCCGGTGGTCTCCCCGTTGTTGCGCCGCCTGCCGGGGCCTGTGATGCGGCGGATGTGCCGGGCGCTGTTGCCGCCTTTGCCGCGTCGACCGCCGCCGGAGGTGGAGGCGCCCCAGGCGCCTTGCCGACCGGGGCGGCGCCGGGGGCCGCAGGGGAGGCGGACGGACCGCCGGAGATGCCGGCTTCCGGGGCCGGCTCCTGGAAGCGGGTGGTCTTCATCCGCCTCTGTTGTTTCGGGGTTTCTTCGGGGGGCATGTTGGAGATGTGCAGAGTACCGTTTTCATCCGTCCACTGGTAGTACTCGGCCCCGGTAGAGACGTTCGTCCACAGAAACAACAGGACGAGCACCGGTGCCAGAAGGATGGAAGCGCGATGCAGGCTTCTCCGGATTGTTTCCGAGTTCATGGTTTCATCCTTTCTGCCTGTGTGGGTTCCCGCCTTCACCGGGCATCCTTTCCGGCGCTGGAGATGGAGAGGGAACAGTGGCGCACGCCCCGGGTTGCCTTCAGGCGGTTCGTCAACTCCTGGATTTTTCCGGCCTTCCCGCGGACGGCAATGATCTCCAGGCAGTTGTCGTGATCCAGGTGGACATGCTGGGTGGAGATGATGAGTTTCTGGTGATCGTGCTGGATGTCGGTGATGCGGTTTTGCAGGTCCCGCTGATGATGATCGAACAGGAACGTGACAGCCCCGGCCACCTCCATGTCTTCCGCCCAGGCCTTCTTCACCAGTTCCTCGCGGATGAGGTCCCGCAGGGCCTCGGAGCGGTTGGTGTATCGTCGCTCCCGGATCAGGCGGTCGAACTTGTCGAGGAGGCTCTTGTCAAGGGAAACTCCGAAGCGGACCAGTTCGGACATTGCGAAACCCTCCTGATTTTTTGCTTCTTTCTATCAGGCAAAAGCCTTTTATGTCAATGCGATATGGGCTGCGAGTTTCTGCCGGGGGTGCCGTTCCTTCAGCAGATCCGGGGAACCAGCTCCCCCGTGGGGAGATCGACGACCCGGGAGCCGCCCACGGCGGTGCGAAGGATCAGCCGGCCTTTTCCCACCGCTCCAACGGTTCCGATGACGGCGGCGTCCCGGCCCAGGGGATGTCCTTTCATGGCCGAGAGGACACGATCCGCTTCCTCCGCCGGGCAGAAAAGGGCCATTTTGCCCTCGTTCGCCAGGAAGAGCGGATCCAGTCCGAGGATTTCGCACACCCCCCGCACTTCGTCCCGGATCGGCAGGCTCCGCTCTTCGATGGTTATTTCCAGGCCGGACTGGCCGGCGATTTCCGCCAGGATGGCCCCCAGCCCCCCGCGCGTGGCGTCCCGCATGCAGTGAATCCGGGTACTGGCGCCGAGGGCCGCCGCGACGAGTCCGTTCAGGGGCGCCGAGTCGGACAGGATCTCCGTCCGAAGGCCCAGGTCCTGGCGGACGCTCAGGACCGCCGCTCCGTGGTCGCCGAGAAACCCGCTCAGGATCACGGCGTCTCCCGGGGCGATGCTCCGGACCGACAGAGGCGCGGGATAGCGGACGACGCCGATCCCGGAGGTGTTGATGAAGATCCCGTCGGCGGCTCCCCGGGGGACGACCTTGGTGTCCCCGGTGACGATCCGGATCCCCGCCTTTTCGGCGGCCTCCGCCATGGAGCGGACGATCCGGTCCAGGTCCGCCAGGGGGAACCCCTCCTCCAGGATGTAGGCAGCGCTCAGGAACAGGGGCGTCGCGCCGCAGACGGACAGGTCGTTCACGGTCCCGTGGACGGCCAGGGAGCCGATGTCGCCGCCGGGAAAGAAGGGCGGCTGGATCACGTAGGAATCGGTCGTCAGGCAGATTTGCGACCCTTCAATCTCTGCGACGGCGCCGTCTTCCATTCTTTCCAGCCAGGGGTTCCGGAAGAGGGGGACAAACCGCGCGGCGATCAACTCGTGCGACAGCAGGCCGCCCCCGCCGTGCTCCAGCAGAACCCGGTCGTTGCTCATGTTTCGTGCCTCCGTGATGGTTATTTTCATTCTGCTTCGTTCAGGGCTCGTGCGGCGGCGATGACGGCCTGGCCGAGGGCGATCCCGCCGTCGTTGGCCGGAACCAGGCGGTGGCGCAGGACCTCGAAGCCCGCCCCTTCCAGGGAGGCCGTGCACTCCTCCAGGAGCCTGCGGTTCTGGAAGCAGCCGCCGCTCAGGGCAGCCGTGCCGAGCCGGCTCGTCTCGCGGATGCGCCCGGCCAGATCCGTGAGGGCCGCGGCCAGGGTGCGGTGGAACGATGCCGCCAACGACGCCGGGTTTTCACCACGGAAAAGGCATTCCGCCAGTTCCCGGATCGCCGGGAAGAGATCCAGGACGAGCACACCGTCTTCTTCTCCGACGGCAAAGGCCAGAAGCCGCCCCCTCTCCGTCCCGGCCAGGGCCTCCAGCTCCATCGCCGCCTGTCCTTCGAAGCTGACCCGGCGGCGGATGCCCAGGAGGGCCGACACGCCGTCGAAGACCCTGCCGAGACTGGTTGTTGGAAGCCCGGCGAGGCCGCTGTCCATGATCCGCTCCAGCAGGTCCGGTGCCGTGCCGTCCGGAAGGATGCCGGACCGCCGGGCCGCCTCGGGCCAGGAGGCGCCGAAGGCCTCCCTCAGCAGGCTCGCGGCGGTGCGCCAGGGCTCCCGGATCGCCTTCTCGCCCCCGGGAAGGGAAAAGGGCTTCAGGTGCCCGGCGCGGGTAAAGTCCGTCTCCTTGGCCACCAGGAACTCGCCTCCCCAGGCCCGGCCGTCTGTTCCATATCCCGTACCGTCCATGGCGAGGCCGATCACAGGGCCCCCGATGCGGTTTTCCGCCAGGCAGCTCACGATGTGGGCGTGATGGTGCTGGACGCGGCAGACATGCCGGTTTGTCAGGCCGGCGGCAAGGAGCGACGTGTAATAGCCGGGGTGAAGGTCGCAGGCGATCCGGTCGGGGTCGCATTCGGTGATCCGCCGGACGAGGGCGATGCTCTCTTCATGAAAATCCCTCGCCTGGGGCGTTTCCAGGTCTCCGATGTGGGGGCTGAGAAAGGCGGCGTCTTGTCGAACGATGCAGACGGTGGCCTTGACCTGGGGACCCAGGGCCAGGACGGAGGGATATCTCCTCCGGAGCGTTACGGCCCGGGGGGCATAGCCCCTGGCGCGCCGGGTGACGGCGGGTCCGCCGCCGGCGGCCATCGCGATGGAGTCGTCGCACCGGACCAGGATGTCCCGGTCGTGGACGAGAAAGGAATCGGCGATGCCCTTCAGGTGCGACAGGGCCTCCCGGTTGTCGATGCAGATGGGTTCGTCGGTCCGGTTGCCGCTGGTCATGACCAGGGCCGGGAAGTTCCCCTTCAGGAGCAGGTGCTGCAGGGGCGTGGAGGGAAGCATGATCCCCAGGGTAGCCATGCCGGGCGCCACCGACGGTGCCAGGGGGATGCCCGGGCGCTTCGGGACCAGGACGATGGGCCGCTCGGGGGAAGTGAGCAGCCTTTCCTCTTCCGGTTTGAGGACCGCCAGCCGGCGGGCCGCTTCCACGTCCCGGACGAGGATCGCCAGGGGCTTCTCCTCGCGGTATTTTCTCAGCCGGAGCCGGGTGACGGCCTCCTCGTTTCCCGCGTCGACGCCCAGGTGAAAGCCTCCCAGCCCCTTGATCGCCAGGATGCGGCCGCCCTTCAGGAGCCTGATCGCCTGCTCGATCTCGTCCCCGCAGGCGACGGGAAGGCCTTCGGTGTCCAGGAGGCGGAGGGACGGCCCACAGGCGGCGCAGGCGTTCGGCTCCGCGTGGAACCGGCGGTCGAGGGGGTCCTCGTATTCCCGCCGGCAGTCCGGGCAGAGGGGAAAACAGGCCATGGACGTGTTTGCCCGGTCGTAGGGGACATCCCGGATGATGGTCAGCCGCGGGCCGCAGTCGGTGCAGTTGATGAAGGGATAGCGGTATCGCCGGTCCCCGGGGTCGTCCAGCTCCGCCAGGCAGGCCGCGCAGGGGGCCACGTCGGGGGACAGGCGGACCTCCGCTCTCCCCGCATCTTCGCTGGGGGCGATCCGGAAGTCGTCGTCCATCCGGAGGGGCACTTCGACGGACGAAACGGAAGTGACGTCCGCCAGCGGGGGCAGGGCCTCGATCACGTCCCGGCCGAACCGGCGGACCGCCTCGGGGGCCCCCTCCACCTCGACGAGCACCCCGTCGGTGCGGTTCTGGACGAATCCTGCCAGGGACCGCTCCCGGGCCAGTCGATAGATGAAGGGGCGGAATCCCACGCCTTGGACGATTCCGGAGAAACGCCAGGCGAGGCGCATCGCTACGAGCGCCCGGGCGGCGCTATGGCCGGGCAGCGGAATGCCTATTCCGCCCGCCGGCTTCCCATCCGTTTGGTCAGCCACGCAATCCACCCCTCCAGGCCTTCCCCGGTTTTGCAGGACACCTCGAAGATCTCGATCCCGGGATGGAGGGCCCGGGCGTCCCGGCGGGCCTTGGCGAGGTCGAAATCGACGTAGGGGAGGAGATCGATCTTGTTGATGAGGAGAACCGACGCCTCCCGGAACATCAGGGGATACTTGGCCGGCTTGTCGGCGCCCTCGGGGACGCTCAGGATCATGATCTTGTCGTTTTCCCCGATGCGGAACTCCGCCGGGCAGACGAGGTTGCCCACGTTTTCCACGATCAGGAGGTCCGTCTCGTCCAGGCTCAGGTCCGCCAGGGCCTCCCGGACCATGTTGCCGTCCAGGTGGCATCCCCCGCCGGTGTTGATCTGAACCGCCGGGATGCCCAGGGCGGCCACGCGGTCGGCGTCGAAGGTGTCCTGGATGTCCCCCTCGATGACGGCGATCCGGACCCGCTCGCGGAGGGCCAGGATGGTCCGCTCCACCAGGGAGGTCTTGCCGGCGCCGGGGGAGCTCATCAGGTTCATGACATACAGGTTCTTCTCGTCGAACAGCGCCCGGTTTCCGTTGGCGATCCGGTCGTTGGCGTCGAGGACGTTCTGAACGACTCTGACTTTCATGTAATTCCTCCCGTTGCTCAGGAATATTTGAAATGCGCTGCACAGGTCCCCTCGGAGGAGACCATGCAGGGGCCCACGGGCTGCGAGGGTGTGCAGATGCGGCGGAACAGGGGACATTCCTCGGGGGTACGGACGCCCCGGAGGATCTCCCCGCAGGAACAGCCCTTGACTTCTTCCGGGGGCATTTCCGGGACGGGATGGCGGGATCGGGCGTCCCAGGCCCCGAAGTCATCCCGGAACGCGAGGCCGCTTTCCGGGATCGTTCCAAGGCCCCGCCACTCGGCATCGGAGGGACGGAACACCCGCTCCATGACCTCCCGGGCCCTGATGTTTCCCTCCGGTTTGAGCCCCCGGGCGTATTGGATCTCCACGTCGAATGTTTCCTCCGCGATCTGCCGGAGAAGCATCAGGACTCCCTCCAGGATGTCCGCCGGCTCGAACCCGGTAATGACCGCCGCCCGGCCCGAGGCGGGGATCCGTTCGTACGCGGCGGTGCCCGTGATGGTGCTGACGTGGCCCGGGCAGAGAAACCCGTCGATGTGGAGGTCCGGGTCGTCCAGGAGGGCCCGGAGGACCGGCGGGACGACCTTGTGGACGGAGAAGACGGTCAGGTTGGACAGGCCGCGCTTCCGGGCCGCCAGGACCGTGGAGGCCACCGTGGGCGAGGTCGTCTCGAAGCCGATGCCCATGAAGACGATGTCTTTTGAAGGATCGGCCGCCGCCAGGGACAGGCAGTCCGTCGTGGAAGACACCACCCGGACGTCGGCGCCGCCGGCCCGGAGAGCCTGCAGGCTCTGCCCTCCCGAGCCGGGGATCCGCAGCATGTCCCCGAAGGTGGCGAAGACCACGTTTTCCCTGCCGGCGAGATGGAGGGCCGCATCCACGTCGCGGGCGGAGGTGACGCAGACGGGGCAGCCGGGGCCCGAGATCAGGCGAAGATTCCGGGGCAGAAGGTCCTTCAGCCCGTGGCGGGCGATGGCCTGGGTATGGGTCCCGCAGACCTCCATCAGGGTGACGGTCCGGTCCGCGAGCGATCCGGCCGTCTCCCCGATCCGGGCAAGCAGCCCGCGGATCAGCGAGGGGTCCCGGTATTCGTCAATATATCTCATGGTCGATCAGCTCTTTCAGGAAGGCCAGCTTTTCCAGGGCCAGGGCCTCGTCGATCCGGTGAATGGCATAGCCGGCGTGGGAGATGACGTAGTCCCCCCGCCGGACCGGCTCGTCCACGATATCGAGGCAGACCTCCCGCGTCGTGCCGCCGATCTCGATGACGGCGAAATGGTCTTCGTCGATGGATAGAATCTTTCCCGGAAAGCCGATGCACATGGTTTTTTACTCCTGACGGACTGCCAAATGGTTATTTCTCAGGCTGCTCAAAAAGGTTTGAATGCAAAACGCCCGCAATACCGAGCCACGAGTCGAGCTTCTGGGTACGTCCGGCGTCGAGGGATGAGGGCAACGCAGCAGGCAGCCCTTTCAACAGCCGTCCACTTCCATTTCAATCAGTTTCATTTCCTCCGTCCCCCCCGTCAGCAGCACCTCGCAGCCGCCGCAGGCGGGACATTCTCCCGTGAAGGAGGGCGGCGACAGTTCCTTTTCACACTTCAGGCAGTAGACGGTCACCGGCCGGACGTCGAACCGGAGAGCGGCCCCCTCGGCCCTGGTTCCGCGCGACTGGACGGAGAAGGCGAACCGGAGGGCCTGCGGATCGATGCAGGACAGGCGGCCGAAGGACAGAAGCAGGCTTTCCACCTTTTCGAAAGAGGCCTTCCGTGCCTGCTCCTCCACGATCTCCAGAAGCGACTGAACGAGGGACAGTTCATGCATCGCGCATCGGTTCCGTCCGGATGCCCAGGGCATCGATTTCCTTCAGGAGAAGCCGTTCCATCACCGGCAGCCGCCCCGTCATCTCCTCCGTCATCTCCAGCCCCATGTCCCGCCACTGGCGCGGGACGATGCACAGGAAAACGATTTCCGGCAGGTCGCCCAACATCCCGGCCTTGCACAGGACGTCGGAGAAGCTGACTTCATGGGCCGTCGTGGGAGGGGGCAGATACCGGGACATCTCCTCGTGGGTGAACCGGTAGATCGATCCCGGCGGATCCGGCAGCTTGATCGTGTCGATGACGATCATCCGCTCGCATTGATCGAAAAGGCCCAGGAGGACGTATCCCAGGGTTCCGCCATCGACGGCCTCCACGTCTCCGGGCAGACGGTGACGCTCCAGGAACCAGCGAAGGAAGTGAACCCCGAAGCCTTCATCCTTCATGATGATATTGCCCAGTCCCAGGATGATGAGTTTTTTCTTTTCCATTGTGGAGTGGCTGCTCTCAACAAGAATAAGGGGAAGCCGTCGAACGCTTCCCCCTTCCCCGGAACGTTTTCACGATTCGACGGGCATGCCGACGCTCTGTCCCGGTCCGATCAGTGGTCTCCCTTCTTGAAAACAACACCGCTGATCATGGAGGACACGGTGCCCTGCTTGAAGATCACATCGTACCAGAAGGCCATGTAGATATGGACGATGATGAACAGCACGAAGGCCCAGGTCAGGACATGGTGGATGTACCGGACGGCGGCCAACCCTCCCATGATGATCTCGAAAGGCTTGACAACCGGGTAGACCAGGGCCGTCCAGCCGGCATGGTACCCCGCCCCCATGAGGATCAGGCCCGTCAGGCAGATGAGGAACACCATGAACAGGAGCCCGCCGTAGGCCAGGGACTGGAGCGGTCCGTACAGGTACTTATGGTCCGGCGGCTCCTTTGAGACCAGCAGATAGAACTTGATCTGCTTGATCGTATTGTTGATGTCCGTCCAGGCGAAGAAATCCTTCCAGTCGGCATGGAATCGGGAGAAAACGGCCAGGTAGAGGCGCCAGATGAAGAGGAACAGGAGCAACACGCCGAAGAGTACGTGGACGCCGCGTGTGTTGCCCATGAAGAACTTGCTGACCGTTTCGCCCTGGGTCAGGGTGAAGGGGAAGGCGATGTAGAATCCCGTCACGATGAGGGCGAAGATGGAGAAGGCCATGATCCAGTGGTTGTAGCGGATGGCCACGGACCATTCCTTTTTCGGGACGATGTTTTCCATGGCAGGCTCCTTTCTCCTACGCCACCCGGTACTTGCGGATCTCGTTGGTCTGCGGGTCGATGATGTGAACGGCGCAGGCCATGCAGGGATCGAAGGAGTGGATCGTCCGGATGATCTCCAGCGGCTGGTCGGCCTTGGCCAGTTTCAGCCCGATCAGGGACTCCTCGTAGGGGCCTCGCCGCCCGCCCTTGTCGCGGGGCGAGCAGTTCCAGGTGGA
>CAZODI010000062.1:8769-14357 GCA_964578535.1 uncultured Syntrophaceae bacterium | reverse complement strand
ATGCCGAGAATCCATACCTCGGATTCCACGATCTTGAACACAATCCGGTAATCACCCACACGGAGCTTCCAGTAGCCCTTGAGGGACTTTCGCAGAGGCTCGCCATAGTCATGAGGGGCTGTCTGTAAACGTTCCTCTATGGCCTTGCGGATCCTGTCTTTTGATTTTCGGTCGATGAGGGGTAAATCGTCATCACGGACGGCGGGATGGTAGCGCAGTGTAAAGGGCATGGATCATTTCCACACGTCTTCGTGCGCAAGAGCTGCTTCTCTGTCGAACGTAGTCATGCGTGCGTCGGCAAAAGCTGAGAGGGCGACATCTTCGCGCAAATTAATGGCCTCCAGGATCAGATCACGGGCAATGGCTGACATGGAAACGCCCTGGCTGGTCGCCAGTTCATGCATGGCAACATACAGAGGTGGTTCGACGACAATGTTCACTCGAGGATTTTTCGTAGGCATATTTCTTCTCCTTTGGACGGAAGTGTAACGCTTCCGTCACACCCTGTCAAGCTGATCATCTTTCTTGCCTCACGCAGGGTTATTACTCGTCATGGGAGGGGATTTGACCTTTGCTTTTTTTGTTGGTTCCAGATCGATGGATTTGCCTATGAATCATGTCCGATAAGATCTATAACGGCTTAGCGGTTTCTTTTGCAATGGTTGAGGGTATTCCTATAACCATAAGACATAACTTCGAATAACATCTATGCCTTCCGATAAGCTCGCCGAACTTCAAGGACAAATTGAAAGAATCACCTTCACCAGTGAGGAAACGGGTTATACCGTCGCCAAGATCAAGGTCTATGGTCGACGGGAACTGGTGACCATCATCGGGAACATCGTCAATCCTACTCCCGGCGAGATCATCAAGATGAAGGGGGAATGGGGGAACCACCCGAAATACGGAGAACAGTTTAAGATCGTCTCCTGCCAGACAACCACTCCCGCCAGCGTTCATGGAATCGAGAAGTACCTCGGATCCGGGCTCATCAAGGGCATCGGACCGGTCATGGCGAAGCGGATCGTGAAGATGTTCAGGGAAAAGACCCTGGAGGTCATCGAAGATGAGATTGATAAGCTTGCCGATGTGGAAGGCATCGGCAGGAAGCGCATCGGGATGATCCGGAAGGCATGGGAAGAACAGAAAGAAATCAGGGCGGTCATGATCTTCCTCCAATCCCATGGTGTCGGTTCCGGCTATGCCGCCAAGATCTTCAGGCAATATGGGAACGACGCCATCAAGGTTGTGCAGGAGAATCCCTACCGCCTGGCCACGGAGATCTTCGGCATTGGTTTCATAACAGCCGACAAGATTGCGGAAAAACTGGGATTTGCCAGGGACTCGGACTTTCGGGCGTCCGCGGGCATCCTCTACGTCCTGCATGGACTGACCGATGAAGGCCATGTCTTTTATCCCTATGAGCTGTTGATCGAGAAATGCAGGGAGATGCTGGATATCGACCGGGAGATCATCACCAGGGCGATCGGGAAGGCGGCCGTTGAAAAGCAGATTGCCATCGAAGACATCAACGACACCCTCTCCGGACCCCAGGAAAACAACAAGGCGGTCTATCTGGCCGGATACCACCTTGCGGAAAGCAATCTTGCCGCCCGGCTCCAAGCCCTTGTGTCCGCTCCCCAGGCCATCCGGAAGATCGATTCCGGGAAAGCCGTCCAGTGGGTCCAGGAAAAGCTCTCCATCACTCTTGCCGACAGGCAGATCGAAGCGATCCGTTGTGCCGCAGAGAACAAGGTCATGGTCATCACCGGTGGTCCGGGAACCGGGAAGACGACCATCATCAATGCCATCCTGAAAATCTTCTCTGCCATCAGAACGAAGATCATGCTGGCCGCTCCTACCGGTAGAGCCGCAAAACGCATGAGCGAGGCTGCCGGAAATGAAGCCAGGACCATTCACCGGATGCTTGAATTCAACATGAGAAAGGGGGGTTTTCAGAAGAACGAAGAATCGCCTCTGGATTGCGACCTGCTGATTGTCGATGAAGCATCCATGATCGACACCCTGCTGATGCACCACCTTCTGAAGGCGATTCCCGTCACGGCCACGTTCATCATGGTCGGCGATGTGAATCAGCTTCCCTCTGTCGGTGCCGGCAATGTCCTCAGGGACATCATCGATTCCGGCATTGCCCCGGTCGTCCGGCTGAACGAGATCTTCCGCCAGGCCGGGGAAAGCTCCATCATCGTCAACGCCCATAAGATCAATGAAGGCAGCATGCCGGACCTTCAGGCCAGCCCGGACAAGGTGGACGATTTCTATTTTGTTGAGCAGGAAGACCCCGAGAAGGCTTTGGAAATGATCCTCAAGCTCGTAACCGAGAGGATCCCGAAACGGTTCGGCTTCGATACGGTTGACGACATCCAGGTGCTCACCCCCATGCACCGGGGGATCATCGGTGCAGGAAATCTGAATCTTGAGCTCCAGAAGGCCTTGAATCCGGGGGAGGAGGGGATCTTTCGAGGCGGACGTCTCTTCCGGATCAACGACAAAGTCATGCAGATTGTGAACAATTATGACAAAGAGGTCTACAACGGCGACATTGGAAGAATTGCCGCCATCGATGAGGAGTCAAAAGAAGTCAGGGTAAAGATCGATGATCGGGAGGTTGTCTACGATTATTCGGACCTTGATGAACTGGTCCATGCCTTCGCCGTGTCCGTCCACAAATCCCAGGGATCCGAATACCCCGCCGTGGTGATTCCGATTCTCACGCAGCATTATGTCCTGCTGCAGAGAAACCTGCTTTACACGGCTGTGACAAGGGGGAAGAAGCTGGTGGTGATTGTCGGAACAAAAAAAGCGATGGCCATCGCGGTGAAGAACAATAAAACGGAGAAACGACATACCCTTCTAAGGCAAAGGCTTCAAAATGAAAGCGTTTTAAAGCATCCTGCTCTTTCTGATCATGTTGATGCAATTTGATAATCATGATCGAACCTTCTGCAATGGTTTGGCCTCATGAGATCTTTCCCCGGTCAGACCACAAGATGATATTCTAAAAGAGTGTCCACATAAGAGCATCTGACCGCATAACGACCTGCATGACGTTTCCATCAAGTCCTAATTAATAATTAACACGTTGTTATAATAAGTGCTTTTCTTCCCTGAAATCCTTGGCACTTTTTGTGCTTTTCCTTCGCAGGTAACACAAATATTCCAGGTTCTGCTTATGGGGAAACACTCCGGATCACGATCCGGAATGGAGCGCACCCAATTGCCTGGATAGGGAAATCACGAGAGAAAGGAAGAATTCATGAAAGAGAAGGCCGTTATCACCTGTGCTGTCACGGGCAGCATCCACACTCCGACGATGTCGGACTATCTCCCCATCACGCCCAAGCAGATCGCCGACGAGGCTGTCCGGGCCTGCGAGGCGGGGGCGGCGGTCGTCCACATTCATGCCCGGAATCCGGAAAACGGCATGCCCTCCCCGGACATCAACCTGATCAGGGAAATCATCACGAGCATCAAGAGCCGCTGCAACGCCGTCGTATGCATCACCACCGGAGGAGGAATGGGCATGACCCTGGAGCAGCGGGTTGCCCCGGTTACGGCCTACAGACCGGAGCTGGCCTCCTGCAATGCCGGGTCCATGAACTGGGGGCTCTTCCCGATGCTGACCCGTTACAAGGAATGGAAGTACGAATGGGAAAAGATGATGCTGAACATGACGGAGGACTTCATCTTCCCGAACACCTTCAAGACGCTGCGGGAATACTGCGCGGTCTTCAACGAAAACAACACGAAGCCCGAGTTCGAAATCTACGATTCAGGCATGGTGAACAACGTGGCCTTCCTGATCCAGGCCGGCTACATCAAGCCGCCCGTCTACATCCAGTTCGTCCTGGGCATCCTGGGCGGCCTCTCGGCGAGTCCGGAGAACCTGATGTTCCTGGTGGAGCACGCGAAGCGGCACATTGGCGAGTTTGAGTTCTCCGTGTGCGTGGCCGGCCGGGCCCAGGTTCCCATCTGCACGCAGTCGCTGCTGTTGGGCGGGAACTGCCGGGTGGGCCTGGAGGACAACCTCTGGCTGGAGAAGGGCCGGATGGCCAAGAGCAACGCCGAGCAGGTGGCCAAGATGGTCCGGGTCACCAAGGAACTCGGCATCGAGCCGGCGACGCCGGACGAGGCTCGTCAGATCCTGGGCCTCAAGGGCATTGCCAACGTGAATTATTGAGCCCTCCTTGGAGGGGGCCGGCGTCAAGCAGAGCGGCTCCCTCCCCCCCCCTTTTTGCTGTCCCGGCACTACCATCCGATCATTCCACGGAAACGGCCAGCGTCGCAGAGGCTGACAGACCGCATTTCGATGGAAGACGGCCGAGAGGAAAGAGACTCAAATCCATGGTGCGGATGAAACGCCAGGGTTCCTGTCCGGGTTTTATGGCCTATGATTGCATCGTCGGGAACTTGACATGTGCATTCTGCAACGTATAGTGTTCGCGGTTTCCGTGAGGATCGATGTGGCGGAAATCCATTCCTGCAGAGAGACGGCAGAATCAGAAGCCGGACGCAAACCGTGAAAAATATCGAAGAATGACAAAGGAGACGGATTCAGATCATACAAGGGACGGGGAGGAAAAAGAGATCAACTGCCTCTCCTGCGCCTACTTCTATATCACCTACGATGTCGGCTTTCCTTACGGTTGCCGCGTGGCGGGTTTCAAGTCTCGTTCCATGCCTTCCCGGGAGATGTATGCTCATTCCGGAATGGACTGCCAGCTCTTTACCGGGAAAGGCCGTCTGCGATGAGTTGGTTTTTTTTAAGCTTTTTAAATAGGTGAACAGAGGTCGGGACCGGGGAGCGGATCCAAAGGGGGATTCGATGCGCCGGATCGATCTATTCAGAATATCGGGAGGCAATCAACGATGTCCGTATTCGGCAAGCCGAGAGGCGAAAAGTATCACACCAGAAATATCGAAATGAATACGTATGATTACGACGATACAAGATTTGTTGTCGAGGGCACGCTGACGGATTTCCGGCACAAGGAATTTCGCATGGCAACGGGTGAAGAGAGAACGCCGGGCATCCTGCACCAGATGATCGTTTCCCTGCTCGTGAACAAGGAGAGCCTCGAGATTGAGGATCTTCAGGTTGAAATGCCCGTGATTCCGCGCGGCGATTGCCTGGAGACCATCCATTGCCTGGAGGAGGCAAAAGGCTTGAAGGTCGCGAGCGGATTTACGGCAAAGGTGAAGGACATCGGTGGCGGCATCAAAGGCTGCAATCATCTCGTGGCCCTGTTGACATCCATGGGGCCTTCCGTCATGCAGGGCTACGGAGCGTATTGCGATCACAAAATTCCCGGGTTCCTGCTGGAGAATTTCCATTTCCTGGTGAATACATGCTGGGTCTGGCGTAACGGCGGGCCTTTGATCGGCATTTTAGAGGAAAAGCAGAAAGAGAAGGGAAACGGATAAGGATGCTTCGATCGGGAACGGAAGGTCGAGACAGCGGCCGGTGTATAACCATTGCCGATGGGGGAAGGGCCGGTGAAAAGCCTTCCCCGGACCGGACACCCGGGCTGATCGAAGATGGGAGCGGGATGCCTGCTCCTTGATCG
>CAZODI010000062.1:0-8669 GCA_964578535.1 uncultured Syntrophaceae bacterium | reverse complement strand
GCGGATGATTCGTTGATAAACGGGACGGGAATGTGTAGACAAGAACCAGGACGGATTGGCGGAAAAACATGGTGATGCATGGCTCGAACCGTGCATCCATCCTTTGCATGAATTGCATATTGAAATGAGAGGATTCCGGCACACCGGAAGAAGCAGGAGACGGAAATGGATAAGACACGGATCGAAAAGGCAAGGAAGGACGGACGGACTGCCCTGACGGAGGCGGAGTCCAAGCAGGTACTGCGCGCTTACGGCATACCCGTTGTCGAGGAATCGGTTGCGGCCGATCCCGATGAGGCGGCTCAACTGGCGGGGAAATATGGGTTCCCCGTCGTCCTCAAGGGATTGGGTGCGAGACTGACGCACAAGACGGAGCGGGGGCTGGTCCGCCTGAATCTCAGGAACAGGCGGGAAGTCCTGGCGGCGGCGAGGGCCGTCGCCAAATCGGCCGGGGAAGATCTCGAGGGATATCTCGTGCAACCGATGATTCGGGGACGCCGGGAATTCGTGGCCGGGATGTTCTGCGACCCGCAGTTCGGCCCGGTTGTCATGTTCGGACTGGGCGGCATCTTTACGGAGGCCTTGGGGGACGTCGTCTTCCGCATCGCCCCCCTGGACGAAAACGAGGCCGGCCTGATGCTTGACGAGCTTCGCTCTTCGAAGCTGCTTGGACCCTTCCGGGGAGAATCCGCAGTCCGGAGAGAGGAGATCGTCCGCACGCTCGTCGGGTTGTCGCGACTGGTGGAGGATGTGGCCGACATCACGGAAGTCGATATCAACCCCCTCGTCGTCGGAGCCGACGGCCGGGTGACGGCGGTCGACGCCCTCATCGTCATCGGGGAGCGGCCCACCGGAACAGCCGCTCACCAACCGGCGGATCTCAGAGATGTCGAGAGAATCTTCTATCCCCGCTCGGTGGCCCTGATCGGGGCCTCACCGCAGATCGGGAAATGGGGCAACATGCTTTTCTCGAACATCATGGCCGGCGGGTACGAGGGCGAGGTTTACCTGGTAAATCCGAAGGGCGGGGAGATTGCCGGCCGGAGCGTCTTCCGAAACGTCATGGATATTCCGGGCGAGGTGGACCTCGGCATCGTCACGATCCCGGCGGCCCATGTCCCCGCCCTGATTCCGGATTTTAAGGCCAAAGGAATCCGGCGCATGCTCCTGATCACGTCGGGCTTCGGCGAACTGGGAGGCGAGGGCCGGCAGGCGGAGGCAGAGCTTGTAAAGGCCGCCCGGGAGGCGGGGATCACGATTCTCGGCCCCAACACGATGGGCATCTGCAATCCCCACATGAAATTTTTCTGTACGGGAACTTCCTGCTGGCCCAATCCCGGGTCGGTGAGCCTCGTTTCCCAGTCCGGCAACCTGGGAATCCAACTCCTTGATTTTGCAGAGACGGAAGGAATCGGAATCCGGGCCTTTTGCGGATCCGGCAACGAGGCCATGATCACCATCGAGGACTACCTGCGGACGTTCGAATACGACGACCTCACGAAGACCGTCGTGCTTTACATCGAGAGCATCAAGGACGGGCGGCGGTTCTTCTCGACAGCCCGGCAGGTCTCCGGGAACAAGCCCATTGTCGCCCTCAAGGGAGGCCGGACCGACGCGGGCAGCCGGGCGGCGGCCAGCCATACGGGGGCCATGGCATCGAACATCCGGATCTTCAATACGGCTTGCAGGCAGGCGGGAGTGGTTCTCGTGGACCAGCCGATGGATCTTCTGGACCTGTCCGCCGCCTTTTCCTCGCTTCCCCTGCCGCGGGGAAAGCGGGTGGCCGTCATGACCCTGGGAGGAGGCTGGGGCGTGGTGGCAACGGACGTGTGCATCGAGATGGGTCTGCAGGTGCCGAACCTGACCCCGGACGTCATTGCCCGGATCGACGGGATCCTGCCGCCATACTGGAGCCGTGAGAACCCCGTCGACCTCGTCGGCGAATTCGAGCCCTCCCTGCCCGGGAAGATCCTGGAGGCCCTGATCGCGTGGGATCAATGCGATGCCGTCATCCACCTGGGCGTCGTCGGGAGAACCCGGATGGTCCTCAAATCGCTCGACGCGGCCCGAGCCTCGGGGCAGGCTATCGAACCGGTTTTCTATGACGAGGGCCGGAAACTGTACAACGGGGCGGAAGAGGAATTCTTCGCCTTCAGCGCAAGGCTGATGGAAAAATACGGAAAACCGGTCCTGGGCGTGTTCCTGGATGACGAGAAAAGCAGGACCATCCGGGAGGTGCCGGACAGCTGTTACAAGGGCATTGCCTTTCTGACGCCGGAGCGTGCGGTCAAGACCCTGGCCCGGATGGCGGACTATGAGGAATGGCTGCACCGAGGAAAAAAACGGCCTGCCGGAGGAGCATGAACCGGGGGCAGGCCGGCCCGGGGACGTCAAGAATCGGCGGGATTCATAACGTCCAGCTTTCCGTAAAACGCCGTCACGTGGCTTTTCAGGAGGCCTGCCTGACGGTAAAAACGGAATGCCCGGGCGTTCGATGTTGCGACGACAAGCTGAACGCGGCTCGCACCCCGTTCCGATCCCCATGCGAGAACCTGTTCCAGGAGCTTCGATCCGACCCCCTGCCTGCGGAAGCCGGAGGAAACGTACATGTCTTCCAGCAGGATCGAATAGCCGCCGATGGACGTCGAGACGACGATCTGGGCCGTGACCATACCGACGATGGCACCATCCGCCTCGGCAACAAACACGGCCGCCTCGCCGGGATTTGAAAGGAGCAGGAGCAGTCCCGCCCGCTGATTCTCGGTGTCCGCTGCAAAATCCTTTTCCAGCGTGAATAGCTCCTGGAGAAATGTTACCAGGATCTCGACGTCGCGAGCCTCCCCCTGTCTGATGAGAATTCTCATCATGGTGGCGGATCCGGTAAAATGAACCAGGGTGGCGGTGCTCATGGCACGCACGTCGCGTTGCATGGGTGAACCGGACGGAGGGAGACCCCGGTCCCCGGGGTCTCCCCTTGAAGAGAAATGATCATTGCCGGCCTGCGGCCTTACCCGATTGCATCGGTGCCCGACTCTCCCGTTCGCACGCGGATGCATTCCTCCAGGGGGACCACGAAAATCTTTCCATCCCCGATCTTTCCCGTACGCGCGCCCCGGATGATCGCGTCAATGGCGGGTTTTACGAAATCGTCATTCACGGCGATCTCGAATCGCACCTTGTCCAGGAGGTTGACCTCCGTGAATGTTCCCCGATACGATTCCATATATCCCCCCTGCGATCCGCAGCCGATCACATTGGAGACGGTCATTTTTCCCACTCTGGCCTCGGAAAGGGCCTGTTTCACATCCGTCAGCTTCTCCGGCTGTACGATTGCGACAATCAGTTTCATCATCATTCTCCTTTGTTGAGAAGCAGGGTCTTTCCTTCGTCGGTTCCTACTTCGTCAGGAATCCCTGGAAATCGGGGTAAGCCTTCGCTCCGTGTTCACCGAGGTCCAGTCCGGTGATCTCTTCTTCACGTGAAACCCTCAGACCCGCCACCTGCTTGATGACGTACCACACGATCAGCGACGCGATGAACGTGAATGCGCCGACGGCCGCGACACCCGTGGCCTGGGCGCCGAGGAGCTTGAAGCCGCCGCCGTAGAAAAGACCGTTCCCCGTGGCGGTTCCAGTGATCTTGTCCACCGCGAACAGGCCCACTGCCAGGGTTCCCCAGATGCCGTTGACGAGGTGGACGGAGAGGGCGCCGACAGGGTCGTCGATCCTGATCCGGTCGAACATCATGACGGCCAGGACAACCAGGACACCGGCGATCAGGCCGATGATTGCGGCCGAGCCGACGCTCACAAAGGCGCACGGAGCGGTGATGGCGACGAGGCCTGCCAGTGATCCGTTGATAATCATGGAAAGATCCGGCTTCTTCTGCAGGAACCAAGATGTTGCGGTCGAGCTGAGGATCGCCATGGCGGCGGCGGTGTTGGTGGTGACGGCTATATGTGCGATGGCACTGCCGTCACCGACACCCATCGTGGAGCCGGGGTTGAACCCGAACCAGCCGAACCACAGGACGATTCCGCCAAGGGTGGCCATGGACATGCTGTGCCCGAAGATCGGATTGATGGAGCCGTCTTTTCGGTACTTGCCGATCCGGGAGCCCAGGAGGATCACCCCCGCAAGGGCCGCCCAGCCGCCGACGGAGTGCACGACCGTCGAGCCGGCGAAATCAAACATGCCCAGCGATGCAAGGAAGCCGCCGCCCCAGATCCAGTGGCCCGTGATGGGGTACAGGATACCGACCAACAGAAAGGAGAAAATGACGAAGGAGTGGAACTTGATCCTCTCCGCCACGGCACCCGAGACGATCGTCGCCGCGGTGCCGGCGAAAACAAGCTGGAAGAAGAATTTCGCCCACAGCGGCACGCCGGTCCAGTTGATCGCCGTATAGACGCCCTTGTACGTGTCGCCGATGGCGGGGCTGTTGTCGGCCCCGCTTACGAAGAAGAGCCCCTCCAGGCCCGCGAAGGAATTTCCGTTTCCGAACATGAGTCCCCAGCCGATCACCCAGAAGGCGGCCGAGGAAATCGCGAAGACGATGAAGTTTTTCGTCAGGATGTTCACCGTGTTCTTGGCACGGCAGAGTCCCGACTCCACCATGGCGAAGCCCAGGTTCATGAAGAAGACCAGAAAGGCCGTGAAGAGCACCCAGGTGGTGTCGATGCCCACCTGGAGAGAACTTTTTACGGCGTCCAGGGCCTCCTGTGTCACGGCTTTCGGTGGAGGAGTCGCCGGCGGCGCCGCACCGGCGACGGCCGTCCCCGCGGTTCCTGTCATCGCGTCTTCGGCAAGAGCCGGCATATTCATAATGACAATGAGTCCGATCAGAAAGATCAGAATGCCGATGGTTTTTTTCATGGAACACCTCCCGGTTGCGTTTCCTTTTCAAAATACGAAAAATGCTGTTTCAGCCGGCTCACGGTTCGAATCATAAATTGAACGGATCGCATGAAACGGCTGCTGACCGATGCAAGGGAGCGGCTTATCCGAATCCCCAGCTTGTGCGATGCGTCTTCATCGTATTTCCCCCTCACAGGATTTTGAGAAAAGCGGCCTTCCGAGGAATGGCGACGATCTTTGACGGATCCGTTGCCAACGGCATGCCATGTCTGCAACATCAAGAAATCAAATGTGAATGTGTTTGTGGGATCGCAAAACAGGAACAATTTCGTTTCATGAAGAAAGGAGAAGCGGGGTGGTTCCCCTGCCGGGGATGCGGTTCCCAGAGTGCATGGGGGAAGCCTAACATCTTGGAATTGAAGGAGAACATATTTTCATGCCCCACTCAAGGCTGGGACTGTGGTGCAATATTGTGTGTTTTTCACATTTGTATTCGAACCGGGCAGCCTTATCCGCTTCCGACGGAGGAAAAGATGGCCGCCGCGGAAGCGGTCGAACGGAGGCATCTTCCGGATGTGGTCCGTTCGCGGTTCACGCCGAATCGTGCCCTGAGTCTTGCGGACCGGGACAACCGTTTTGCCGTTACACGCCTGTTGCAGGGAAGGGGATTGGTGCAGCCGCAGGAGAAAGAACCGGCTGGAGGGAATTTGAATATCGGGGCCGGATTCGTTTCAGAATTTATGTGCTGGAACGGCCGGTAGAAGGAGAAAACGGATCAATGGATCGTGGCCCGCGCGTCCGCATGTTCCCCGGTCCGCAGAAACGAATCGACATACCAGGGGTCGAAATGGGTCTCCCGGTACATCATCAGGGCCTTGGGCAGGCAGCGCAGGAAACTCTCCACGATGACGGGATCGAACTGGGTTCCCGCCCCATCCTTCAGGATGGAAACCACCTTCTCCAGCGGCAGCGGGTCCGAGGTCAAAAGCGAGTCCTCGTCGTACTTGGGATAATCCCGTTTTGAGGTAAGGGCATCGAAGACGTCCGCCACAGCGATGATCCGCGATTCCATGGGGATCTGCTCCCCCGTTAGCCCGTCGGGATATCCCTGTCCGCTCATCTTTTCATGGTGGTAGCAGGCAATGACGGGTACCCGGGAAAGAGCCTTGGGAAACCGCAGCTTCTCCAGGATGCTCCTCGTCATGACCGGGTGTTTGTTCATCTCCTCCCGTTCCTCCTGCGTGTAGGGTCCATTCTTCAGCAGGACGGCGTCGCTGACTCCGATCTTGCCGATGTCGTGAAGCAGGGCGGCGTAACGCAGGGCTTCCCGGTCGATGGACAGGCGCTTCAGGTCCGAAGCGATCAAGAGCGAATATTCGGTCACCCGTTCCGAGTGGCCCGCCGTGTAAGGGTGACGGGCGTCCACGATGGCGGACATGGTGACTACGAAACTGGTGAAGGAGAGCCGGACCTCCTCCACCAGCAGGGAATTTTCCAGGGCGATCCCAACCTGGGAGCTGAGGGCGCTCATGAAGACCTCGTCCTCCATGTCGAAATACTGCTTTCCGTCGAGCTTGTTGATGACCTGAAGTACGCCGATCCGCTCGCCCAAGCGGCCCTTGATCGGGACGCACAGGACGGAACGGGTCCGGAAATTGTTCTTCTCGTCGAAGGTGCGGTCAAAATAGGGCAGCTCCCAGGCATCGGGCGCATTGATGGTCTCGCCGGTCTGGGCGACCCGGCCGCTGATGCCCTTGCCGAAGGGCAGACGGATCGGGGGAATCCCCTCCGCCACTTTTGTCCATATCTCGTTCTGGTCCCAGTCGATGACGTACAGGCTGGTTCGCTCCGCACCCATCACCGCCGTCACCTCGCCGACAATCAGGGGGAGCAGCCGGTCGAAGTCCAGCTCCGACGTCAGGTCGGAGGCGATGGCGATCAACTTGGCCAGCAGCTCCCGGAGGCGCTGTCGCTCCGCGATCTGGTCCGCGGCAGTCTGGAAAACGGAGTTGAAGGAGTCGATCAAAACGCGGATTTCATTGTCACGGCTTGAATTCTTTTCCCGGACCAGCATTTCCTTCGGCACTTTCTTCTCTACGTCGATGCCCTGTGCGGAGAAGGAAACCCGGCCGTCCGCAACTTCCTCCGATCGAGCCCGGATCTCGCCCGTGACAATCTCCAAGGAGGCGATCCAGCGGTTCATGAGCAGAAAACTGACCAGCGGCAGCGGGAGCATCACAAGAAGGCCGAAAATGATCGTTTGCCTGATCTCGTCCAGGTCCCGCGTATTGGCCTGTGGAAGAAGATATTCATAGGTCATGTAGATCATAAAGAAGATCGGAACAAGGGACGATAGGACGAAAAAAATGAGGAAGATCTTTCTGGATTGGTTCCCGGCCACGGATTTTACGAGCGCCATCGGTTCACCTGATGAAAGCGGCGGAATGTGAACTCAACTCAAGCAACATACTGATTCCGCGTCCGGATCGCGTGGTCAGGCAAAACGGTTTTTCCGAATCCTGAATCGCGACACTTCGCCGATCGTGTGCAATATGTGGAAATCAGACAGGACTCTACTGAAACTGCGATTGTAAGTCAACCCGCCGATTGTGACTCTCGTATTTTTTCGAATCGGAGAATATCGAGTTGTCCCTGGACAAAAACAGGAGGGGCGGGATTGCCTGCTGTCCGGAGGGCAGGGGAGGGCGTCTGCGGTGCGGCCGTTCAGGGGGTCTTTAATAACGGCTTATCGGAAGTTCCGGGAAGATTCCGGTTGCATCGTGCCTGCATGATTTCCCGGATGCTGGAGATCAGGGGCTGCAAATTTTCCCGGCGTACATGATCGTAGTCTTTTTCCATGGTCCGGCGGATGATCTCGTCTTTCTCGAAGGTTTTGCCGAAGAAAAGCAGGATTCTGTCGAACAGGTTCAACTCCTTGCGGATGAGCCGGCCGGGGAGGGCGTAATGCGTGATCCCGCCTCTCATCACGGCAGGGATGCTTCTGTTGTAGGATGCTTTGAGGGCCGGATGGCCGGGGGGAGTTCCCGACACGGTGAAAAGAATGACCGGCCGGTCCCTGAGGATCGGCCAGCTCTTCTCCAGGAAGGACGAGGCGGCGATCTCCCCTTTCCGGATATAGCTGCCCACGATCACCAAATCGTAGCGGGAGAGGTCCGGTTTATCCCGGCCCAGTTCCGCCAGGTCGCCCGGGATGGCCTCGTGGAGCCAGATGGAATACTGGCGGGTGCTGCCGTACTTGCTCATGTAAACGATGAGAATCCTGGTCGTGGAAAGGCAGGGAGAGGCCGGGTCGGCGGTTTTTCCGCTTTCCTGAGCATGGGCGGCATGGGCGGAAACGAGGCAGCAACAGACGACGGCGAAAAGGGAGACAACCGCAAAACGTATCGCCCGTTTCCGAATCTTCATCCACCGGCCTCCCTGGGTTCGAATGCCTGGATCGATCCCTTTGCAGGAACTTCTACCATGGCGGCACGAGGCCGGCAAGACGGGATCGTGTGCGGTTTCGGGACCGGCCGGCAAAGCCGGCTGGATCTGAGATGTGCAGGGCGGGATCCGGGGATGAATTGCCGGCATGTTTTGCTTGACCGTCCGGACATGCTGGCATATCGTGCGCCTCGCCCGCGGGAATATCCCCTGCAACTTCCGGACGATCCCGAGGGATCCGGAAGGACGGCCGGCCGGTTATTCTTGGAAATCGTCGTGAAACGCCTCGTTGACAAGCGGTGCGATCCCACGTATAAGGAAAAACCTCTTTTAAATTGCGAGAGTGGCGGAACTGGCAGACGCACTGGA
>CAZODI010000061.1:0-15977 GCA_964578535.1 uncultured Syntrophaceae bacterium | reverse complement strand
CGTTGGCCTTCTTCACGACGGAGTTGGCCTGCTTCATGAGGGCGTCCGCCTGGGAGGCGCTGCCGGCGTTCTGCCTGGTCATGGAGGCCATCTTTTCCAGGGAGGAGGAGGTCTCCTGCAGGGAAGATGCCTGGTCGTTCGCTCCCTCCGCCAGTTGCTGTGCCGTCGCTGACACTTGCGCCGATGCGGATGCCACCTGGTCCGATGACTCGGTCAGTCCGGCGGCGGCCCGATTGATGGGCCGGGTGATGGAGCGGACAAGGAAGAAACTGGCGGATGTCATGAGTGCACCGATGGCCAGGAGTGCAAGGAAATTAAACATCAGGATCCTGTTCAGTTCGCGGCTCATCAGGTCGAGGTCCTTGCCGATGAAGAACATGCCGACGGTCTTGTTGTCCACATTCGTGACGGGCCAATAGGCCGTGTGGAAGTTCTTGTTCAGGATCCTGTTCCTGTCGAGATATTGTCCCGATTTCTGAAGCACGGCCTCCAGCACCCGGGGATTGTCCATCTTCGTTCCCACGGCCCGCTTGCCGTCCCTTATAATTGTTGTCGCGATCCGGGTATCGCCCTGGAAAATCGTAGACTCCACGCCGAAGCGTTTCTTGATATCGTCCACGAAGGCGTCCGTCGAGAGGTCGAATCCCGTCGTCACCGATCCGATGACCCGCCCCCCCTGGAGGACGGGATGTCCGGCCCGCAGGGAAAACTTGACCACCGTCCCCGGCTCGACACCGGTGGACGCTCTCCCGGACAGGGCATTTTTGACGTTCACCTGGTCCATGACACTGTCGCCGCTCTTGTCGGAGTGTCCCCGTCCAATTACGACGCCATCCCGGTCCGCCACGGTGACAAAGGCGATGCCAAGGTTTTCCATGGCGCTCTTACCGATTTTCCGGACGGCCTCCCCGTCTTTTCTTTCGACGGCTGCGATCAGGTTGGGATGGGATGCCAGACTGGCTGCGGCACCCACTGCCAGTTTCTGCCGCTCCTCCACATGCCTCTGCACGATATGCGACATCGCCCTGGTTTCCGTCTGTCCCTGGTCGTCCAGTCCTGAACTGAACAGCAGGTAGGAAGTCGTGAAGACGGCACCTCCGGCAAGAAGAATGGTCAGGGCTACCAGGCCCAGGATTTTCCCCGATAACGTGATTTTCATAATCGTCGCCCTCCCGGCGAGTGGATGTTGGTTGCTTATGGATGCAGCAAACGCCTCTTAGCAAGGTGCATGCCGCTCAGGAGATTCGTGAGGAAAGTCTTTCACGGCAAGGGTTGGAGCGCCGAGATGCCATGAAGATCCGGATGCTTGCCGGTTGGCGGAGGGGTGGAATCTGAAGATGCGTTCGTGCGGGCTGCGCCGTTTGCCCCGGGGACGGGACAGAGGTCGCTGCCCGGATTGTCTCGTCGGGAATTTGACGTTCAATTGACCGGCGCGTCCGCTTTTTGACAATAGATAATGACTGTGGAATCGGATGGATCGAGATGACGGCTGACCGGAACCGTTGAATGGGCGAGGAGCATCGTTCCGGTTCGGAAGATGCGCGCCGTGCCTCGAGAACGAAGATCGAGGAGATTTTGCGGCTGTCTGAAAGACTCCGCGGTCATATGGCCAGGAAGAACTCCAGCGGGCGGGCGGAGCCGGTCTCCGCGGCCGCCGTGGAGACGGCCTTTGCGACTTCCTCCTGGACCTTCCGGTTGAAGACGCCGGGGATGATGTGGTCCTCGCCCAGCTCCTGCGGGGCGACGCAGCGGGCGATGGCGTCGGCCGCGGCCAGGAGCATCTCCCGGCTGATGGACCGGGCCCGCGAGTCCAGGACCCCCCGGAACAGCCCCGGGAAGCAGAGGACGTTGTTCACCTGGTTCGGATAGTCCGACCGGCCCGTGGCAATGATCCGGGCATACTTGTGGATCGCCTCCGTCGCCACCTCCGGCACCGGGTTGGCCAGGGCGAAGACGATCGGATCGAGCCCCATGTGCTTCACCGCCGACGCCGGCAGGATGTTTCCCTGGGAGACACCGATGAAGACATCGGCCCCCTCCATGACGTGACGGAGGTTTCCTCTCCTCCGCTCCGGGTTGGTGAGGGAGGCGATCTCCTCCTTCACCGGGTTCATGTTTTCCTTCCTTCCCTTGTACAGGGCACCGGAGCGGTCGCAGCCGACGATGTTCCCCGCCCCCGCCGCCAGGAGCAGCCGGATTGTGGCGATGCCGGCGGCGCCGAGGCCGTTGATGACGATCCGGATATCCTCCAGACGCTTGCCGACGATTTTCAGGGCGTTGAGGAGACCCGCCAGGATGACCACCGCCGTGCCGTGCTGGTCGTCGTGAAAGACGGGGATGTCCAGCTCCGCCTTCAGGCGCTCCTCGATCTCGAAGCAGCGGGGTGCCGAGATGTCCTCCAGGTTCACGCCGCCGAATCCCGGGGCGATCCATTTCACCGCCTGGACGATCTCCTCCGGATCTTTCGTGTCCAGGCAGATCGGGAAGGCGTCCACTCCCCCGAACTCCTTGAACAGCAGAGCCTTTCCCTCCATGACCGGCAGGGCCGCCCGGGGTCCGATGTCGCCGAGGCCGAGCACCGCGGTTCCGTCGGTCACGACGGCCACCATGTTTTTCTTCATGGTCAGGTCGAAGACCCGGTCCGGCTCCTCGTGGATGGCCGTCGATACCCGTGCCACGCCGGGGGTGTAGGCCATGCTCAGGTCCGCTCTCGTTTTGAGGGGGAGCTTGCTCCGGATTTCGATCTTTCCCCCCGCGTGGAGCATGAAGGTCCGGTCCGTCACGTGGAGCAGGCGGATGTCCCGGACCCTCCGGACGGCCGTGGTGACCCGGTCCAGCATGTCCGTGTCCGCGGCATTCACGACGATGTCGCGGATGATCGCCTCGCCGCGGAATCCGGCGATATCCAAAGAGCCGATGTTTCCCCCGGCCCGGCCGATGGCTGCCAGGACGCGGGCCAGCATGCCGGGGCGGTTCGGGATCTCCAGGCGGAGAAGGATGCTGTAACTGGGGCTGGTTGTCCGGATCATGGTTCACCTCCAGGGGGCGGATCGCCCGGGAAGAGGAGGCTGCCGGGGCGGCGGGTGTCTGTCCGCCGCCCCCCGGCCGTGATGTGGAAGGTTCTGTCGGGGACCCCCGCGGGTGTGGAATGCTCCCGGGGAGCCGGAATATATCTTCTCAGTGCTTGAAATGCCGCCGGCCGGTGAAGACCATGGCCATGCCGTGCTCGTCCGCCGCCTGGATGGCCTCCTCGTCCCGCACGGAGCCCCCCGGCTGGACGATGGCGGTGACGCCCGCCTCCGCCGCCAGGTCCACACCATCACGGAACGGGAAGAAGGCGTCCGAGCCGAGGACGGTTCCCTTCGTCGGCAGGTTGGCCTTCATCCGGGCGATCTTGACGGAATCCACCCGGCTCATCTGCCCGGCACCGACCCCCACGAGCTGGTCCTTCGTCGCCAGGACGATGGCGTTGGACTTGACGTGCTTCACCACCCGCCATGCGAAATCGAGGGCCTGGAACTCCTCCTCCGTGGGGGCACGCTTCGTGACGACCTTTGCCTGCCGGAGGTCGAAGGCGTCGGTGTCCCGCTCCTGCAGGAGAAGCCCCCCCACGACCCGTCGGAAGTCGAAGCCCGGGGAGCCTGCCCCGGCGGACGGGATTTCCAGGAGACGGACATTTTTCTTGGGCTGGAGAATCTCCAGGGCCTTGGGGTCGAACCCCGGGGCGATGATCACTTCCAGGAAGATCTTCGCCAGCTCCTCCGCGGTTTTCGGGTCCACCGGGCGGTTCAGGGCCACAATGCCCCCGTAGGCCGAGACGGGATCCGTCTTCAGGGCCTTCAGGTAGGCCTCCACGAGGTCTCCTCCGGATGTGGCGGCGCCGCAGGGATTGGCGTGCTTGATGACGATGGCCGCCGGCCGGTCGAAATCGGAGACCATCTGCCAGGCCGCGTCGGCGTCCATGATGTTGTTGTAGGAGAGCTCCTTGCCCTGGATCTGCCGGGAAGTCGCCACGGCAGGGAACGCCGCCGCCGGCTCCCGGTAGAAGGCGGCCTTCTGGTGGGGATTCTCGCCGTACCGGAGACCTTGAGCAAGCTGGAACTGGACCGTGTAGGTGTCGGGGAATTCCTTCGATTCGCCTTCCGGCTGGACCCGGCCGAGGTAGTTCGAGATCGCGGCGTCATAGCGGGCCGTGAGCTGGAAGGTTTTTGTCGCCAGGTGGTAGTTCGTGGCCTCGGATATCTTCCCGCCGGTTTCCTGCATTTCCTTCAGGATGAGGGCGTAATCCGCCGGATCGGTGACGACGGTGACGAACCGCCAGTTCTTGGCCGCCGCCCGGAGCATCGTCGGGCCGCCGATGTCGATGTTCTCTACGGCCTCCTCGAGGGTGCAGCCGGGTTTGGCGACGGTGTCCTCGAAACGGTAGAGGTTGATGACGACCATGTCGATCAGATCGATCCCGTGCTCCCGGGCCGCGGCGATGTGCCCGGGATTGTCCCGGAGGGCCAGGAGGCCGCCGTGGATTTTTGGATGAAGGGTCTTGAGCCGCCCGTCCATCATTTCCGGAAAGCCGGTGTAGTCGGACACATCCACCACGGTCAATCCGCTCTTGCGGAGCTGGGCGGCGGTGCCGCCCGTGGACAGGATCTCCACGCCGGCGGCGGCGAGTCCCTTTGCGAATTCCACGATTCCCCCCTTGTCGGTCACGCTGACGAGGGCTCTCTTGATTACGTTGGCTGTCATCTGGATTCTCCTGGGTTCCTTTCCTGGAATCAAAAAATGGGACTATCGTCCCCGGATCTGTTTCATGCGGGCGACGCGTCGTCCGATCAGGTCCGCCGTGCCGATGTCGGGCCGGTGGTCTACAGGTCCCTTGACGGCATTCGCGGCGCATTCCGCCACGGCTTCCGCCCCGGCCAGGGTCGCGGCGATGCCCACGACTCCGATGGCCCTGGACGTGCTCATGTACAGGCCGTCGGACCGCTGGTCGACGGATGAATAGTAAAGACGGGCGGCTCCCGGGTCCCCGATGGTGATCCGAGCGGCCGTGGAGGAAGCGTCGGGATGGTCCTTCGGGAGGCCGTATCCCTTGGGAACGATGTACTTGCACACCGTTGCCTTCTGCTCGAAGCAGACCGGGAACCGGTCCAGGGTTCCGTCGGTGATGGCCCTACACAGTTCCACGAAGTCCGACTTCAGGAGCGGGAGAATGTTCATGGCTTCCGGGTCTCCCAGACGGGCATTGTACTCCAGGAGCTTCACGCCGCTTTTCGTGACCATGAAGCCGCCGTACATGATGCCCTTGTACAGGGAGCCCGTCTCCCGGGCGATGGCCTCCGCCACCTGCCGCGTGATCGCCAGGCCGTCGGCCACGTCCTTCTCCGTCAGAAACGGCAGCAGGTGATCCTCGCAGGAGTAGGATCCCATGCCGCCCGTGTTGGGGCCCCGGTCGCCGACGAAGCGCCGCTTGTGGTCCTGCACGGCCGGTGTCGCGACGACGGTCTTCCCGTCGCAGAAACACTGCAGGGAAAATTCCTCCCCCTCCAGCTTTTCCTCGACGATCACCGAGGGGTGCTCAGCCAGGACCTGCCGGCAGTAAGCCAGGGCCTCCTCCCGGGTCTCAAAATGGTCTCCCTGGACCAGGACGCCCTTGCCCCCCGTGAGGCCATCGGGCTTGATTACGATCCCCTCCAGTTCGGACAAAAATTTCTCGAGACCGTCCGGGGAGGTGAAGACACGGTACCGGGGGTTCCCGGGAATGCCGTACTTACCCACAAGGTCCCGGGTGAAGGACTTGGACGTCTCCAGCCGCGCCAGGTCTTTCGTCGGTCCCACCGCCGGGATACCGGCCTCCATCAGGGCATCCACGACGCCTTGATTCAGGGGATCCTCCGGCCCGACGAGGGCCAGATCGACCCCGGCGGACCGGGCAAAGGAAGTGATGGCATTCAGGTCGCTGTAGCTTCCGAGGAGAACGTCCTGCGAGAGGGAGGCGATGCCGGGATTGTTGGCCTTCATGCAGGCATAAAGCCGGGGGCGGGTGGCCGACCGGATAAGGGTTTCGGCCATGGCGTGCTCCCGCGCGCCATTTCCGATCAACAGGACGCTGGACATTTCTTTCCTCCCTTGGGACGCTCCGGACAAGATTGAACGGACGGCGGATCCCCGAGGGGACCCAGTCCGCAGAATAGAATTGACCCATTATCGAAAAAAAAGCGACCCGTCAAACAAATCCCTCCGGCGTCATGGAGGGAAATCCGTTTGTCCTTTCCGCTGCGAATCTGGTACATTTCTCCATCACAATTGCCGCCGGTTTCCCGGCACGGGTAGAGAACCCTTGGAAAATCTGATCATCCTCAAACTGGTCTTCATCGCGCTCCTGTTCTTTCTGTCGGCGCTTCTGTCCTGCTCCGAGGCGGCGCTTTTCTCCCTGACCCCGCTGCATATCCACAAGATGGTCCAGGAACGCACCCCCTTTCTCCGGGCCGTCCAGGGGCTTCTCGTGAATCGCCGCCGGCTCCTCGTGACGATCATTTTCAGCAACGAGTCGGTCAACATCAGCGTCTCCGTCCTGGCCACTTCCCTGATCGTCAGCCTGCTGGGGGCCGATCTGGGGTGGCTGTCCATCGCCGTGACGATCCCGATCCTCCTGATTTTCTGTGAGGCCGTGCCAAAGACCCTGGGCATGACCGATTCCATCCGCTATTCTTCCCTGCTGTCGCCCTTCCTTTCCCTTGTCTCGGGCCTCGTCCGCCCTTTTGTATGGCTTCTGGAAGCCGTATCCCGGGGGGTTGTTGTCCGGTTCGCCGGCCGGGAGTCCCAGGGCCGCTCCGCCCTGACGGAAGACGAATTCAAGACCATGATCGATGCGGGCCGCCAGGAGGGCGCCCTCGAGGAGACCCAGCGGACCCTCATTCATGCCGTGTTCGAGATGGAGGACCGTCCCGTTTCGGAGCTGATGGTGCCCCGGGTCGATATATTCTGCCTCCCCTCCTCCATGCCCATCGCCGAGATGAAACGGGAGGTGATCCGGGCACGGCACTCGCGGATCCCCATTTATGGGCGGGACCGGGACGACATCCGGGGGCTCCTCCTGGCGGCGGACCTCCTGAAAATTCCCGAGGGGGTGGAGAAAGTCTCCTCCATCGAGAGCTACCTGAGGAAAGTCTATTTCGTGCCGGAGTGCAAGACGGCGGGGAGGCTGCTGAGGGAGTTCCAGAAGCGGCGCCTGCAGACCGCGGTCGTGGTGGACGAATATGGGGGTGTGTCCGGGCTCATCACCCTGGAGGATATCCTGGAACACCTCTTCCGCGACCTCTACGACGAGCACGGCATCCGGAAGGGGCTCTGGGAGAAGGTGGGGGAGAATGCCTGGGTCGTCTCGGGCCGTATGGAGACAGAGGACCTGAACGAGCTGCTCGGCCTGTCCCTGTCGCCGGAGGAGTTCGATACGGCGGGAGGATTTGTGCTGCATCTGTTCGGAAAGCTTCCGCATCGCGGAGAGGCGGTCTCCTTCGGCGGGTACCGCTTCCTCGTGACGAAGGTCGGACCGGCCAGGATCCTCAACATCTGGGTCACACGGGAAGCTCGGGATCAAGGCGAAAACCATGACGCTTGAGCAGACCTTCATCCTGGCGATCATTGCGGCCTGTGTGCTCCTGCAGGGATTGTTCTCCGGGGGGGAGATTGCGCTGGTGTCATCGGACATTCACAAGCTCCGCCAGAAAGCGAAGAGGGGTTCCCGGGCGGCCGGCATGGCACTGGAACTGCGCGAAAAACCCCACCTGTTCCTGTCCATGGCCCCCATCGGGACCAATCTCTGCGAGGTCACGGCCAGCACCGGGGCCACCCTGCTTTTCATCTCCCTGTTTGGCCCCCTTCGGGGGGAATGGCTGGCCGTGGGGGTCATGATTCCGGTTCTTCTCCTGTTCGGCGAGGTCATTCCCAAGAGTATCTGCCAAGCCAGGCCCGAGAGGTCGGCACAGCGGCTGTCCTGGTTCTTCCTCGGAGCCTCCTGGCTCCTGGCTCCCCTCGTTTTCGTCGTTTCCCGGTTGACCCTGCGGGTGGTTCTGCTCCTGACGGGAAAGACGGACCTCAGCTATTCCCCGTACATCACCCGGGACGCCCTGGTGTCGCTCATCAGCAGCGGTTCCGACGGGGACACGGACATCCTTCGTTCCGAGAAGGACATGGTCAGGCGGGTGTTCGATTTCTCCGAGACAACCGCCGGGGAAATCATGGTGCCCCTGTCGGTCATGACGGCCCTTCCGGTAACGGCGACGCTGGAAGACGCCGTCCGGCTCGTCAGGGAGGAGGGGTTTCTGCGGATCCCCGTGTATCGCGACCAGGTGCTGAACATTGTCGGGATTCTCGATACATTCGACCTGATGGCATGCGTGCGGCCGGATCGCCGGCACCAGGACGATCCCCCCGAATCCGTCCAGGGCTGCCTGAAAACGGATGTGCTTTACGTCCCGGATACAATGCCCGCGAAGGATCTGCTCCTGGAGATGAAGACCCGGGGGGAGCGGATGGCCGCCGTGGTCGATGAATACGGAGGGGTCGTCGGGATCGTCACCCTGGAAGACATCCTGGAGGAGGTCGTGGGGGAGATCCACGATGAGTACGATGCGGGCGAGAAGCTGTTCAAGCGCCTGGGGCCGGGCCACTATCTCTTCAATGCAAGGATCAGCATCGAGCGGATCCGGACCATCCTGCCGGTGGAGTTCCCGGAGGGCGATTACGAGACCCTGGGGGGATTTCTCCTGGCCCGGATGGGACGAATTCCGAAAAAGCGGGATACGTTCCCGATCGGCCCGGTGATATTCACCGTCGAGGATGCGGGGGAGCGGGCTGTGCGGGAAGTCGCGGCCCGGTTCTCGCCGGAACTGGAACGGTTGACCGGCGATGGAGGAGGCGGAGGCGGTTCGTAGGCAGTGGAGAAGCCATGATGGAACAGAAAAAGGAAGAGAGGGACCTGCTTTGTCTCGTCCTGGCGGCGGGAAAGGGGACCCGGATGAAGTCGGACCTGGCCAAGGTACTCCATTCCCTCTGCGGACGGCCGCTCCTGGCCTATGTCGTGGATGCCGCCAGGCGGATCGGTGCGGCCAGGACGGTGATCATCATCGGTCACCAGGCGGAACGGGTTCGGGAGAGCGTCCGCGGAGAAGACCTGGTATTCGTGGAACAGAGGGAGCAGCTGGGAACCGGCCATGCCGTCCGCATCGCCCGGGACAACTTCCGGGACTGGAAAGGGCCGATCCTGATCCTCTGCGGCGATGTGCCCCTGCTGACCCCGGAGACGCTGGAGTCACTCCTGCTGGAGCACCATGCCAGCGGGGCCGCGGTGACCGTCCTGACGACCGTTCTGGAAGACCCTGGCAGTTACGGACGCGTGATCAAAGGGGAAGACGGGGAAGTCCTGCGCATCGTCGAGGCCCGGGACGCCAGCGAAGAGGAGAGAAGAGTCCGGGAGATCAATGCCGGGATTTATTGCGTCGGGGGAGGATTCCTGGCCGAGGCGGTCGGGGAGATCCGGAACGAAAACGCACAGAAGGAGTATTATCTGACGGACATCGTGGAGATCGCCCGGGGTCGGGGATATCGGGTACGGTCTGTCGTGGCGGACTTTCCGCCGGAAGTGATGGGCATCAATACACCGGAGGATCTCGGGGAAGCGGAGCGGCTTGTCCGATCCGGGTTTCTCGGCTCCTGCACCTCATGAGCATTCCGGATATCCTGAAAATCGGTTCCCTGGCCATGGGCAGTCGGGTATGGATGGCCCCTATGGCCGGCGTGACGAACCTGTCTTTCCGGCTGATCGCCCGTTCCTGCGGCTGCGGGATGGCCTTCACGGAAATGGTGAGCGCCAACGGCCTGATCCGGGCAACCCGGAAGACCCTCCATTATCTTGATTCCACCGATGAGGACCGGCCCCTGGGCGTTCAGATCTTCGGCTCCGATCCGCAGGTCATGGCCCGGGCGGCCCGGATCGTAACGGACGCCGGGGCGGACCTGCTGGATGTCAACATGGGCTGTCCCGTAAAGAAAGTCGTCAAGACCGGATCCGGCGCGGCCCTGATGAAGGATCCAGCACGTGTCGCGGCTGTCCTGGCGGCCGTCCGTGAGGCGACGCCGCTGCCCATGACGGTGAAGATCCGGGCCGGCTGGAACAGCAGGTCCATCAATGCGATAGAAATCGCAAAAATTGCAGAGAGTTGTGGAGTCGACGGCATCACGGTCCACCCCCGGACCGCCGTGCAGGGATACGGAGGCTCCGCCGACTGGACCCTGATCGGTGCCGTCCGGGAAGCGGTGGCGGTTCCGGTCATTGGAAACGGGGACATCCGGCGGCCCTCGGACGCCCTGAATATGATGCGCCGGACAGGTTGTCATGCCGTGATGGTTGGACGGGCCTGTCTTGGAAATCCATGGATATTCGGGAGAATTGCGGCGTACAGGGAGGATGGGGGGGATCCCGTGATTCCGGATCTGGAGGAGAAGATGCGGGTCATTGTCCGTCACCTCGATCTCGAGATCGAGGCCATGGGGGAGCAGGCCGGTATTCGCTCCTTCCGAAAGCATGCGCTCTGGTATACCAAGGGAGAACGGGGAGGGGCGCAGATCCGGAATGCTGCCGGCCAGCTTGCGGAGAAGCGCGAGCTTCTGGAACTTCTCCGGTCGTTCTACACCCTTGAAAGGGAAAGTCCGCCTTGACTTTCCAGGGGTTTGTTGCCATACTCGCCACCAAAAAAGAACCACTCCGGCCGTCCGGGCAGCCTGACGGCCGGCGCGGATAAGGGGGAACCGGTGGAACTGACCAGTTTCGAGGAACTGGATAAGAAGATCCGGATTGTTATCAGCGATTACGCGCTGTTAAAAAAGCAATACGGGGAACTGGAGGAGCAACTCAAAAAAAAATTGCTGGATTTGGAGGAAGCACAGAACCATATCAGGGGGCTCACGGAAGAGAGGGACTTCATTCGCACGAAGGTGGATACGCTTCTTGAACTGCTCCGGGACGTTCCGGCCCGCCAGTAGTTATTCAAGGGGCAGGATTTGAAAAAACGATTTCAAGTCAAGATACTGGGGCAAGATTTTTCTGTAACCAGCGATGATGGGGAGGAACACGTTGCCCGTGTGGTTGCCTTGGTGAACGACCGGATTGAGCAGATCGGTACCCGGTCACCCAAGATGCCGGCCCTCCACATCGCTATCCTGGCTGCGCTGAATATCGCCGACGAATACGTGAAACTGGAGGAAAGCAGCAAGGATTTCTCGACAAACCTGAAAGAGAGGTCGGAAAAACTGCTTTCGCTGATCGACGAGGTTGATTAGTAGCAAGAAACAAATACCCCCTCACCCGTGCTGTGACTGTCGCCGGCAAGCCGGCCCGTCTCTTGCCGCCGGGATCCGGAATCCCGGATATTTCCACCCCCTGTGGTTCCCGACTTTTTCCGGGGATGATCTGAATCATCCAGGATCTCCCGGTGAAAATTCTTTCCCGGATTCCGGGCTTTCTCCAAAATCCCATTTAATCTCATGCGGTTGTGTTTCTCCCGGCGTAGAGGTCCAAGTCCTCGCATCGTCGGAGTATCCATATACAGGAGGTGAAGTTGTCGTGAGCGGCATGACCATATTCATCATCGTTGCGTCGATTGTGGTGGGAGGCGGGGTTGGTTTCGGCCTGATGGCTGCCCTCTCCCGGAAGCGGATCAGGTCGGCTGAGAGCCTGGCCTCGAGAATTGTGGAAGAAGCGAAAAAAGAAGCGGACACCCTGAAGAAGGAGGGCGTTCTGCAGGCCCGGGAAACCCTGGTCAAAGCAAAGGCCGAGTCCGAGCGGGAAGGAAAGGAGCGCAGGCAGGAGATGGACGCCATGGAGCGGAAGATCCGCGCCAGGGAGGAACATGTCGACAAGCGCTCCGATGCACTGGCTCAGAAAGAAAGCCAGATAGAAGGCAGAGAGAAGTCGCTGGTGTCGAAGGAAGGCCAGATCCAGGAGAAAACGGACAGACTGAGCCGGATGATCGAAGAGGAGCGGCAGAAGCTCGAGCGGGTCGCCGGGATTTCGTCGGAGGAGGCCAAGGAACAGCTCGTCCAGGCGATGGAATCGGAGGCCAAGCGGGATGCGGCACTCCTGATCCGGAAGGTGGAGGAAGAGGCAAAAAGGAATGCCGAGAAGGCCTCCCGGGAAGTCATGGTGTACGCGATGCAGCGTTATGCCAGCGATTTCGTGGCGGAAAGCACGGTCTCGGTGGTCAATCTCCCCAGTGACGAGATGAAGGGCCGTATCATCGGCCGGGAAGGCAGGAACATCCGGGCCATCGAGGCGGCAACCGGGATCGACCTGATCGTCGATGATACCCCGGAAGCGGTTGTCCTGTCGAGCTTCGACCCGATCCGCCGCGAGGTGGCCCGCATTTCCCTGGAGCGGCTGATTACGGACGGCCGGATCCACCCGGGACGGATCGAAGAGATCGTGAAGAAGGCGACGCAGGAAGTGGACAAAGTGGTTCAGGAAACGGGAGAGCACGTCTCCTTCGACGTGGGCGTCCACGACCTGCATCCCGAGATCATCACGCTTCTGGGAAGCCTCAAGTATCGCACAAGTTTTTCCCAGAACGTCCTGCAGCACTCCGTTGAGGTAGCGTATCTGACAGGCATCATGGCTTCGGAGCTGAAGATGAATGTCAAGGAGGCCAAGCGTGCCGGACTGCTCCACGACATCGGGAAGGCCATCGACCACAAGATCGAGGGCACCCATGCCGCCATAGGGGCCGATTATGCGCGGAGGTTCGGCGAATCGCCGAGCATCGTTCAGGCCATCGCGACCCACCACGACGACAGCCGGACGACGACATTGCTGGGGGCCCTCGTCCAGGTGGCGGATTCCCTCTCGGCGGCTCGTCCGGGAGCCCGGCGGGAGATGCTGGAGACGTACGTCAAGCGCCTCGAGGAGCTGGAGGGAATCGCCAACTCCTTCAGCGGCGTAGACCGATGCTTCGCCATCCAGGCGGGACGGGAGATCCGCATACTCGTGGAGAACGACAAGATCTCCGACAACGATGCGGTGATGCTCTGCCGGGACATCGTCAAGAAGATCGAAAAGGACCTGACCTATCCGGGGCAGATCAAGGTGACGGTGATCCGGGAGACCAGGGTTTCGGATTACGCGAGGTAATGCCGGGCCATGAATATCCTGTTCATCGGGGACATCATCGGCAAGCCGGGCCGCCGGGCTGTCCGGGAGCTTCTCCCGCAGCTCGTGGCCGGGCGGGCGGTGGACTTCGTCATTGCCAACTGTGAAAACGCCGCCGCCGGTTTTGGGGTCACCCGGGAGATTGTTGAGGACCTTTACGGGTACCGGGTCGATGTCCTAACGTCGGGAAATCATGTCTGGGACAAGCGGGAAGTGGATGATTTCATCGACGACTACGAAACACTCCTCCGTCCCGCCAATTATCCCGACGGGGTGCCGGGGCACGGGTCCGTGGTCATGCCCGTTTCCGGAGGGGTGTACGTCGGCGTCCTGAACCTCCTGGGCAGGGTTTTCATGCCCGCCGTCGACTGTCCTTTCCGGACGGCGGAACGGGAGATCGAGAAAATCAGACGCAAAACACCCATTGTCATCGTTGATTTTCATGCCGAGGCGACGTCGGAGAAACAGGCCTTGAGCTGGTTCCTTGACGGTCGGGTCACGGCGGTGATCGGGACCCACACCCACGTGCAGACGGCGGACGAGGCTATCCGGCCCGGCGGCTCGGCCTATATCAGCGACGCCGGGATGACGGGGCCGTTCGATTCCGTCATCGGGACCCGGAAGGAGGCCATTCTGGAGCGGTTTCTCCGGCAGGTGCCGAACCGGTTCGATGTGGCGAAAGGTGATATCCGGCTCCAGGGTGTGCTCATGGAGGTTGACGAAAAGAGCGGCCGGGCTTTGAAGATCGAGAGGATCAGCCTTCGGCTCGAAGGTTGAGACGGTTGGGAGTCAGATCATGAAGAATGTGTTCGACGTGTTCGCGGAACGTGGCTTCCTGGAGCAGGTGACGGATGAAGGGCAGGTGCGGGAACTGCTCGGCAGCGGCCCCGTCGCGGGCTACATCGGGTTCGATCCCACGGCGACAAGCCTTCATGTGGGCAGTCTTGTACCCATCATGGCCCTGGTCCATCTTCAGCAGTGCGGCCATCGCCCCATCGCCCTGGTGGGTGGCGGAACGGGGCTGATCGGCGACCCGAGCGGCAAGACGGAGATGCGCAGGGTCCTTACAAGGGAAGAGATTGATTTCAATGCGGGATGCCTGCGGAAGCAGCTGTCCCGGTACCTGGACTTCGGGGAAGGCAGGGCTCTTCTGGTCAACAATGCGGATTGGCTGACGGAGCTGAACTACATTGCATTCCTGCGGGACATCGGCCGTCACTTCAGCGTCAACAAGATGCTGGCGGCAGAGAGCTACCGGCTCCGCCTGGAGAAGGGGCTGAGCTTTATCGAGTTCAACTACATGCTCCTTCAGGCGTACGATTTTCTGTATTTATTCAAGAATTTAGGCTGTGAAATCCAGTTCGGCGGCAACGACCAGTGGGGAAACATGCTGGCCGGGGTTGACCTGATCCGGCGCGTGGAGAGCCGGCAGGCTCACAGCCTTACATTTCCGCTTCTGGCGACAGCCCAGGGGCACAAGATGGGGAAGACGGAAAAGGGAACCGTCTGGCTCGACGGAACCATGACGTCGCCCTACGAGTATTTCCAATACTGGATCAATACGGACGATGCGGATGTCACGCGTTTTCTTGCGCTTTTTACATTCCTGCCCATGGAGGAGGTTCGGCAGGCCGAATCTCTGACGGACGCGCAACTCAATATGGCCAAGACCGTACTGGCCTTTGAGGCCACGAAGATCACCCACGGGCCGGAAGAAGCGATAGCGGCCTGGAGCGCATCCGCCGCCGCCTTCCGGCTGAAGCCGGTCGATCCGGAGCTTTTTCCGTCCAGCGGGATCCCACGAACGGCTTCGGGGGAGGACCTTGCGGCGATTCCCACGATCGGAAAGGATCGTACGGCCCTGGAGGCAGGAATCAGCGCCTTCGACCTCTTTCATGAGTCGGGACTCTGCGCGTCCAAGGGTGAAGCCAAACGTGTCCTGTCGCAGGGAGGAGGGTATGTGAACGATAGACCGCTTCAGTCCCCGGAGGAGAAAATCGGACTCGGCGATGCTAACGAACGTGGCGAAATCAGGCTGAGAAAGGGGAAGAAGAGCCACGCGGTCATCAGGATTCTTTGATTCTCGACAAAATTTCTCTTGACTGCACGGGAGTGATCGCGTACTATCCTGCTCCTGTTCGCGGGAAAGGTTGTTGAAGGGCTTCCGGATTTTTCAAGCGTCCTCAGCATGACGGACTCAAGAAGTGATCGCTGAACCCGTTCTTCAAATTCCAAAAGCGCACTGCGATTTTAGTCTTTGATCGCTTGAAAAAAGTTTTTAAAAAGTTCTTGACAGGAAACGGTCTCTGAAGTAAATAGCGTGGCTCGTTTCCAAGATGTTCTTTGGCAATTGAATAGTGGGGTAATTGATTTGCGGGTTCTCTGCTTTGAGAAACAACAGGGGAGAGCAATCTCCCTATAAGGATTCAAACTGGAGAGTTTGATCCTGGCTCAGAACTAACGCTGGCGGCGTGCCTAACACATGCAAGTCGAACGAGAAAGGGTCCTTCGGGACCTGAGTAGAGTGGCGCACGGGTGAGTAACGCGTGGGTAATCTACCCTTCAGCTGGGAATAACCCATCGAAAGGTGGGCTAATACCGAATAATACGGCCGGGCTGCGGTTCGGTCGTCAAAGATAGCCTCTGCTTGCAAGCTTTCGCTGAAGGATGAGCCCGCGTCCCATTAGCTTGTTGGTAGGGTAACGGCCTACCAAGGCGACGATGGGTAGCTGGTCTGAGAGGATGATCAGCCACACTGGAACTGAGACACGGTCCAGAC
>CAZODI010000060.1:0-17115 GCA_964578535.1 uncultured Syntrophaceae bacterium | reverse complement strand
CGCCATCCTGACGCGGTGGATGTCCAGGGTTCAAATCCCTGCGTGCCTACCATGAAAATACACCGGTACAGCTCTTGTCCCGTGCCGGTTGGGTTCAGGGAAAGGGCATCAGCATTTTCTTGATGATGCCCTTTCTTTAATTCGCAGAAATTGTTCTGAGAGTGGCATATTTGCCCGACGAAATGGACGAAGCGATGAGCGAAATCCGAGTTAGCCTGCCTGACGGATCGGTAAGAACCTACCCGGCGGGGATAACGGCGCAGGAGGCGCTGGCCTCCTGGCGGGATGACCTGGTGCCGTCGGCGGTGGCCGTGCGGTTCGGGGGCAATGCCCTGGATCTGAGTCGTACGCTTCACGAGGACGGGGCCCTGGAGGTGATCGGAATCGCCTCTCGGGAAGGGCTTGGGATCCTCCGTCACAGTATATCCCACGTCATGGCCCAGGCCGTTCAGGACACGTTCCAGGGTGTCCGGGTCAGCATCGGTCCCTCCATTGAAGACGGATTCTACTACGATTTCGACTATGACGAAACCTTCACCCCGGAGGACCTCGCAAAGGTGGAAGCGCGCATGACGGAAATCGTCCGCGATGACAGCACCTTTGTGAGACGGGAAATCAGCAGGGAGGACGCCGTTGCCCTGTTCCGGGAAAAGGGCGAGAGCTACAAGGTGGAGTTGATCGAAGACCTTCCGCCGGATGTGAATACGGTCAGCCTCTACAGCCAGGGCGATTATGTCGATCTCTGCCGCGGTCCCCACATTCCGTCCACCGGAATGATCAAGGCGTTCAAGCTGCTGAACGTGGCGGGCGCCTACTGGCGGGGCGACGAGCACAACAAGATGCTCCAGCGGATCTACGGAACCGGGTTCGCCACGCGGGAGGAACTGGAAGACTATCTCCGCATCCTGGAAGAAGCGCGCAAACGGGACCACCGGCGCCTGGGCCGGGAGCTCGACCTGTTCCAGGTCAACGAGGAAGCCGGCGCGGGGCTTGCCATCTTTCATCCCAAGGGAATGCTGCTTCGGTACCTGATCGAGGAGTGGGAGCGCAAGGAGCACCTGAAGCGCGGTTACGACATGGTCATGGGCCCGCAGATCCTCAAGGCGGATCTCTGGCGGCGCTCCGGTCATTTCGATCACTACCGGGAGAACATGTACTTCACGGAAGTGGAGAACCAGCTCTACGGCATCAAGCCGATGAACTGCCTCTCCCACATGCTGATCTACAAGTCGAAAGTGCGCAGCTACCGCGACCTGCCCCTCCGGTACTTCGAACTGGGGACCGTTCACCGCCACGAGAAAGCGGGGGTCCTTCACGGACTGATGCGGGTCCGCCAGTTCACCCAGGACGACGCCCACATCCTGTGCATGCCGGAGCAGCTGAACTCGGAAATCCGGGACATTGCCGATTTCGTCGCCTACGCCATGAAGATCTTTGGCTTCGATTACGAGGTCGAACTGAGCACGCGCCCGGAAAAATCCATCGGCTCCGACGCCGACTGGGACATGGCAACGAACGCCTTGGAGCAGGCCCTCAAGGACAACCGGATGACCTATGACGTCAACCCGGGAGACGGGGCTTTCTACGGGCCGAAAATCGACTTCAAACTGAAGGACGCGCTGAAACGGAAATGGCAGTGCGCCACCATTCAGTGCGATTTCACCCTGCCGGACCGTTTCGACCTGACCTACGTCGGAGCGGACGGAGAACGCCATCGCCCGGTCATGCTGCACCGGGTGATCCTCGGTGCCATTGAGCGGTTTATGGGCGTTCTCATCGAGCATTATGCCGGTGCCTTCCCGGTCTGGCTGTCCCCTGTCCAGGCGGTCATCCAGACGGTGACGGACAGGCAGATTCCCTTCGGGGAGGAAGTCTACCGGAAACTGATGGAAAGCGGGATCCGGGTGGAAAGGGATTTTCGGAACGAAAAGCTGGGGTACAAGGTGCGGGAAGCGCAGAGTCAGAAGATTCCTTTCATGCTCGTCATCGGAGACCGGGAAGTGGAAGGGCGGAAGGTTTCGCCCCGCCAGAGGGACGGTAAGAATCTGGGCCCCATGGATGCGGATTCCTTCATCGGCATGGTGGAGGATCTCTGCGCCCGGTATCAGTAACCCGGGGCTGACAATACAGGGAGGTGGCCTATCCAAAAGGATTGGAGAATCAACCGGGAGATCCGTGCAGCGTCGGTCCGCGTGATTGACGCCGAGGGGAAGCAGCTGGGAATCCTGACGCTGGCGGATGCACTGGATGTCGCCGCAAAGTCCGGGCTGGACTTGGTGGAAGTTGCTCCCCAGGGGGATCCACCGGTCTGCAAGGTGATGGATTACGGGAAGTTTCGGTATCAGCAGAGCAAGAAACTGCATACCGCCAAGAAAAGCGCGAGCGTAATCCAGATCAAGGAAATGAGGTTGCGGCCGAAGACGGAAGAGCACGATCTTCAGGTCAAGATCCGCCATATCCGGAAGTTTCTGGAGGAGCAGAACAAGGTAAAAGTCACCATGATGTTCCGCGGCCGTGAGATTGCCTATGCCGATCATGCCCGCCGAACCATGGAGCAGATTCGGAACATGCTGGTGGATTTAGCTACCGTGGAGCAGTTTCCGAGGCTGGAAGGGCGACACATGACCATGTTCCTGGCCCCGAAAAAGCAGGGCTGAGCGGTCGAAAAAGGAAAATGAACGAAAAAGGGGTGAAAGAGACATGAGCAAACTGAAAACGCACCGGGGAGCGGCCAAGCGGTTCCGTTTCACCGGGACGGGCAGGGTAAAGCGGAGCAAGGCCTATTCCAGCCACATCCTGACGACAAAGAGCACCAAGCGGAAGAGGAACCTGAGAAAATCCGCGTTGGTGGACAAGACCAACGAAAGGGCGATCAAGGCGCTCCTGCCCTATCTGTAAATCCCGGATTCGTCGAATCACTTCACGGATACCTCGGTCGGGGCGTCCGCTCCCGTGATGGAATCATCGATTATCATCTGGAGAAGGTAAATCATGTCGAGAGTAAAGCGCAGCCTTACGGCAAAAAAGAAGAGAAGAAAGATATTCAAGATGGCCAAGGGCTACTTTGGTGCCCGGAGCCGTCTACTCAGGACCGCCACCGAGGCGGTCAACCGGGCCATGAAGTATGCCTTCCGGGACAGGAGGGTACGGAAGCGTGAGTTCCGTGTGCTCTGGATCGCCCGGATCAACGCGGCAGCCCGCATGAACGGCATTACCTACAGCCGGCTCATGGAAGGAGTCCGCAAGGCGGGCATCGCCCTGGATCGGAAAATTCTCTCCGATCTGGCTATCCACGATCCCGGTGCCTTCTCGCGGATCGTTGGCATGGTTAAAGGTACTCCGGCGGCATGACCAGCGACCTGGAGGAGCTCAGAAAGCAGGCGGAAGCAGAGGTTGCAGAAGCCGTGTCGGAAGAGCAGCTTCTGGAGATCCGCACCCGTTACCTGGGGCGGAAAGGCCTGCTGACAGGTCTCCTGCGGACCATTTCCTCCGTGCCCCCTTCGGACCGCCCTGCCTTCGGAAAGCGCCTGAATGAGATCAAGGCAGCCCTGGACGGACGGATTGAAGACGCGCTGCAGGAAAAACTGTCCACCGGGCGTGAACAGGCGCTCCTGAAGGAGCAGATCGATGTCACGCTGCCGGGACGGGCGGTCATGCCGGGCCGGCTTCATCCCATCACCCGCGTCAGGCAGGAAATTTATGCCATTTTCTCGGGACTCGGCTTTTCGATCGTCGAGGGGCCGGAGGTCGAGACGGATTATTACAACTTCGAGGCCCTGAACATCCCGAAGGACCATCCCGCCCGGGATATGCAGGACACGTTCTACGTTGAGGGCAACGTAGTCCTTCGGACCCACACGTCACCCGTGCAGATCCGGACCATGGAGCGGATGAAACCGCCCGTCCGGATCCTTTCGCCCGGCCGCGTCTACCGTCCCGATTCGGATGTGTCCCATTCGCCGATGTTTCACCAGGTCGAAGGGTTGCTGGTAGACCGCCGCGTCACCCTGGGCGACCTCAAGGGAGTCCTGACCTCCTTTCTGACCCAGTTTTTCGGGGAGGACACGGTCCTGCGCTTTCGCCCCAGCTTCTTTCCCTTTACCGAGCCCAGCGCCGAAGTGGATATCCGCTGTGTCATGTGCCATGGCGCGGGATGCCGCGTCTGCGGACAGAGCGGATGGCTGGAGATCCTGGGGTCGGGCATGGTCGATCCGGAAGTCTTCAAGAATGTCGGTTACGACCCGGAGGAAGTGACGGGATTCGCGTTCGGTCTCGGGGTGGAGCGATTGACCATGCTCAAGTACGGCATCAACGACATCCGCCTCTTCTTCGAAAACGACTGGCGATTCCTGGAGCAGTTCGGATGAAGGTTTCCCTCAAGTGGCTGAAAGACTACGTCGATTTTGACCTGCCGGCGCAGGAACTTGCGGATCGCCTGACCATGGCCGGCCTGGAAGTGGATGCCCTGGAGGAGAAACGGGCCGATTTCAGCGGCGTCGTGGTGGCCCGGATCGTCTCCGCGAAACGCCATCCCGATGCGGACAAACTCTCCCTTTGCGAGGCCAGTATCGGGGACAAGACGCTCCCCATCGTCTGCGGCGCACCGAACGTCCGGGAGGGAATCCTCGTTCCACTTGCCACCGTGGGCGCCGTCATTCCCGGTGGCTACACGATCAAGCTGACGAAAATCAGGGGGGAGGTCTCCGAGGGGATGTTCTGTTCCGAGGAGGAACTGGGCATCGGGTCCGACAACACGGGCATTATGGTCCTGCCGGATGAACTGATCCCGGGCATGCCTCTCGATCAGGCTCTGGATCTCACGGATACGGTGCTGGACGTCGGCGTGACGCCCAATCGCTCCGATTGCCTCAGCATCGTCGGCATCGCCCGGGAAGTAGCGGCCATTACCGGCAAGTCGTTGCGCTATCCGGCCATTTCGGTACCGGAGAGCGAGGAGAAGGTATCCGATGTCACCTCCGTTACGATCCTGGACCCCGATCTCTGCCCCGAGTACACCGCCCGCATCGTCCGCAACGTGGCAATCCGGCCCTCCCCCCTCTGGGTGCGGCAGCGCCTGGAGGCCGTCGGCCTGAGGGCCATCAACAACGTCGTGGACATCACCAATTTCGTCATGCTGGAGCTCGGACAGCCCCTGCACGCGTTCGATTTCCGTTTCCTGGAGGAGGGACGCATCGTCGTCCGGAAGTCCCGGGAAGGCGAGATCTTCATCTCCCTTGATGAGAAAGAACGCGTCCTGAAGGAAGGAACCCTCCTGATCTGCGACGGCGTCAAGCCGGTGGCCATTGCCGGGATCATGGGCGGCCTCAACTCGGAGGTGAAGGACGACACGTCCACGGTCCTCCTCGAAAGCGCTTATTTCAATCCGGGCTCGATCCGGCGATCCTCCCGGTTTCTCGGGATGGGCACGGATGCGGCGTTCCGCTTCGAACGGGGAATCGACCCGCAGGGGGTTGTGCGGGCGCTCGACCGGGCGGCCGGGTTGATGGCGGAGCTGGCGGACGGCGTATCCTGCCTCGGCTATATCGATGCCCATCCGCAAGAGGTCCAAATCGCGAAAGACATTCCCTTGCGGGTCACGCGGGTCAACGACATCCTGGGACTGTCCCTGACGGAGAAGGAGATCGTCCCGATCCTGGAATCCCTGGAGATGAAGGTGAGGCCTGAAGACGGCAACCCCGGGGTTTACCGGGTCACACCGCCGACCTGCCGGGTGGACCTCACCCGGGAGATCGACCTCATCGAGGAGGTGGCGAGGCTGCATGGGTACGACCGTATCCCCGTCACCCTGCCCGCCGTCACGGCGTCGCCGTTTGCTCCGGATCCCGGGCGGCTCGTGGAGGATCGGGTCAGAGCCCTCCTGAACGGTTACGGGTACTCGGAGGTCATCACATACAGCTTCGTTTCGCCGAGTTCAGCGGATCTCCTGGCCTTTCGGCCGGATGATTTCCGTCGCCGGATGCTCAAAATCATGAATCCTCTGACGGAGGACCAGTCGGTCATGAGAACGGCCCTGGTGCCGAGCCTGCTCAAGACCATGCTGGATAACGCCAACGCCGGAACCGTGGATTTGAAGATCTTCGAAATCGGGAAAGTGTTTCATCCGCGGGAAGGCCGTGAACTCCCGGAGGAAAGAGACCGCATCGGAGCCCTGCTCACGGGCCGGCGATACGAGGACCGCTGGCACTTCACGTCCGTCCAGTCTGATTTTTTCGACCTCAAGGGATGCCTGGAGGGAGTCCTGGAGGGATTGGGAATCCGGGAAGGGGATTTCCGGGTGCGCTCGTTGGAGCCGTTCCTTCATCCGGGACGTTCCTGTGACCTGTTTCACGGTGATCTTCGACTCGGTTTCCTCGGTGAGGTGCATCCCGACGTGCTGAGCCGCCTGGATTTGAAAAATCGGGCCATGGTGTTTGAACTGGACGTCGAGGCGCTGTCTACGATTGCCTCGCGGGAACTGAAGTTCCGGGGGGTCCCGCGATATCCCTCCAGTTCACGCGACGTGGCATTCCTGGTCAACGCCGAAATCACCAGCGGTGACATGATCCGCTGGGCTGCCGGCAATGAAGAAGAATTGCTTGAAAAGATATATGTTTTTGATGTATACGCCGGCCAGGGAATCCCCGAGGGAATGAAAAGCCTCGGCCTTCGATTTTCCTATCGCGCTCCGGATCGGACACTGACCGATCAGGAGATTCACGAAGTTCACAGCCGGATCATGGAGAGGATTATGGCGGCCAGTGGCGCCAGAATCCGGTAAGCCATCATTTTTGGTCACAGGGCAGGAGGGCAGAAATGACGAAAATCGACATCATTCAGGAAGTTTACGAGAAGCTCGGGTTTTCCAAGAAGGATTCTGCCAGCATTGTCGAATCCGTCTTTGAAATCATGAAGGAAACCCTCGCCAAGGGAGAGAAGATCAAGATCTCGGGATTTGGAAACTTCATGGTGAAGGAAAAGAAATCCCGCCGGGGCCGGAATCCCCAGACGGGAACGGAAATCACCATCACCGCCCGGAAGGTCCTGACCTTCAAATCCAGTCAGGTCCTGAGGAAGGCGCTCAACAGCTGATCGCGGGCATCCGGTGATCCCGGCCGGCGATGCAGCGTCCTGTCTGCCGGATATGCGCGAAATGATTCCCGACAAGGCCTACTTCAGAATCGGCGAGGTCAGCCTGATCCTGGCCGTAGAGCCCTACGTGATTCGCTACTGGGAATCGGTGTTCAAGTCGGTCAGACCGGAAAGGACGAGTTCCGACCAAAGGCGATACCGAAGGAAGGATGTGGAGGAGCTTCTTGTCATCAAAGACCTCCTGTACGGGAAGCGGTTCACCATTGCCGGGGCGAAGAAAGAGCTGCGGCGGATGAAGCAGGGTGCCGGGCAGGACCGGGAAGACCCGGCAAGGCCTGAAGATCCGGAGGGGATGAGCGACAACGAACCGGGAAGAGATCGGCTGGTGGCCCTCAAGGAGGGATTAACCCAGATTCGCGATCTGTTGAACTGAAAAACCGGGCATTTCTCACCTGCAGGGAAATGAAAAAGGCCGATCCGGACTGCCAAAGTACGGATCGGCCTTTTTTGTTGTCCTGGACTGAATTTCGCGGCCTATTTCTTTTTGGATCGCTTGGATGCCTTCAGGGGGTTCAGTTTCTGCACCACTTCCTTGACTTCCTTTTTGACATGGGAAGCCATGGGGCAGATACCGTAGGCCCAGCGGGCGGCCGGGTCCGGGTAGATCCGGCAGTATGCGCCGCCGTTCACCTCGATCACCTTGTTGCAGCCGTTGCACTGCTCGGCGATGACCAGACAGCTGCCTCCGGTGAAACTGCAACCCTTTTTGGACATGAAGGAACACTCGCTGCCCGCTTTCACGGTCTGACAGATCACGGTCGAGACTCCTTTCCGTTGCCTTGTATTTCCGCGGTCGGCCCGGATGGATGGGCCGGGATGATGGAATTCCGCGAGGCTGGGTTTGCTAACAAATAACGGGGGGACTGTCAAGGAAAAAGTCCCCGTCCGGACGGAAAACATGGTTGCCTGATCTTGAATAACCCTTTGAATGATTTGACTTTCGGGGATGATCATGGTAGATACGGCGCCGATTGATCCAATACGAAAGCATTGATCCGACAGGGAAACAACGAGGCCCAAACGTTCATGACCCGCCCCCCCCCTGATCCAGGTTTTTGCCCGATCCCTTCTCATCCAGGCGTCGTTTAATTACTGGCGGATGCAGAATCTCGGATTTGCCTTTGCCATGATTCCGGTGATCCGCCGATTGAGCCGCGATCGAAAGGATGTATCGGAACGTCTGAACCGTCACTTGATGCGGTTTCATACCCATCCGTGCATGGCGCCCTCGATCCTCGGTTCGGTCGTGTGCATCGAGGAGACCGGGGGGGCGTCCGACGGTGCCGATGCCGTCGCCCTGAAGGACAGCCTGATGGGGCCGTATGCGGCCCTGGGGGACCCGCTGTTCCTGGGCGGAATACGGCCTCTTTCCTCCGTCTCCGGTGTTTTCTTTTTTGCCCTGGGGATGATGATGGCGGCTCCCCTGTGCCTCCTCGGTTTGTACAATGTGCCGTCCCTCTGGATCCGGTGGAGGGGGCTCCGGGAGGGGTACAAGAGGGGGCGCTGGGCCTTCGAGTTTTTCCAGACGCTGGATCTGACCCGCTGGACATCCCGGATGCGCTGGGCCGGGCTGGTTGTTTTGGCCGTTGTCGGGGCCGTCGTGGCAAAGGTATTCCTGCATCGTGAAGGGCTTTTTCCCCTGCCTGAGGGGTATGTGTCGGTGCTGGCCTTCCTGCTGGCTGTTTTCTGGCTCATTCGCCGGGGAGTGCCCCGGGTTTGGATTCCCTACGGCATATTTGTGCTGTTCCTGATTGTGCAAGCAGTCGTGTCATGATGATGATTCGGACCTTTGAGGTCAGAAATAAATTGGGCATTCATGCCCGGGTGGCTGCCAAACTGGTTTCCGTGGCCGTTCGTTTCCGTTCCACGATTTTTTTCGAGAGGGACGGCAACGAGGTGAATGCCAAGAGTCTCCTTGGCATTCTCACCATGGCCTGTCCGCAGGGCAGTTTTATCACGATCCGGGCAGAGGGAAACGATGCAGGGGAGGCGGTAGAGGCAATCGCGCGCCTTTTCGAAGATAAATTCGGCGAAGAGTGACGGGATGAAATCCAGGCAGGAAAAACACACAGCCGTTTTGAGAGGGGTCGTCGTATCCCCGGGCATAGCGATCGGTAAGGCCTTTCATTTCGACCGCCTGGAGTCGCAGGTGGCGTTCTACAAACTCCGCGACAAAAGCCATGTGTCCCATGAAATCAAGAGGTTTCGTGATGCCGTCGCGGCCTCGCTCCGGCAGCTCCGGGAAATCCGCCGCAAACTGGGCCGGGTGGAAGGCGTGGATCCCCTCTACATCCTGGATGTACACATCATGCTCCTGAAGGACCGGTCGTTCCTCACTCAGGTCACCTCGTTCATCCGGACCATGGAGGTCAATGCCGAATGGGCCGTCCGGATGGCCGTCGACAAGTACCGGGAGATCTTCGACAAGGTGGAGGACGAATACATCCGGGGGCGTTTCAGCGACATTCAGTACGCCGGCAACCGGATTCTCCGGAACCTGGGGGGCCGCCCAAGGGAGACCGTGCCGGACCTGGACGAGGGGATCATCGTGATTGCGACCGATCTGTCCCCCGCGGACACGGCCCAGATGAAGATCGACCGGGTCCAGGGATTCGCCATCGACATGGGAAGCAAGACGTCCCACACGGCCATCGTGGCCCGTTCGCTTGAGATACCGGCCGTTGTCGGCCTGGAGAGGATCACCCGAGTCGTGAAAACCAATGACGACGTGATCATCGACGGTTCCGCGGGGCTTGTCATCGTCAACCCCGATCCGGAGATCCTCTTCCGCTACGAAGGAAAGAAAAGGGACTTTGACGAGGCCAGGCTGGAACTGCTCGCCGACGCCCGCCTGCCCGCTGTCACAAAGGATGGTCACAACGTCGCCATCGGCTGCAATATCGAGTTCATGGAAGAGATCCCTTCCGCCGTTACCCATGGGGCGGACGGCATCGGCCTGTACCGGACGGAGTTCCTCTACATCAACCGGGAGAAACTTCCGACGGAAGAGGACCACCTGGACAATTACCGGCGGGTTCTGGAGGAGAGGGAACTTCGCTGGGCCACCATTCGCACCCTCGACCTGGGAGGGGACAAATTCTTCTCCGACCCGAAGCTGGCGAAAGAAATGAATCCCCAGATGGGTCTCCGGGCGATCCGCCTGTGCCTCCGGGAGGAGAATATCTTCCGGGCACAGCTGCGGGCGATTCTGCGTGCCGGAGCCGATGAGAGGGTCCGGATCCTGATTCCCATGGTCTCCGGAATCGAGGAAATCCGGGAAGCGAAGCGAATTCTGGCGGAACTGAAGGACGATCTGGCGCGGGAAGGGATCCCCGCCGGAATGGACCTGCCCGTCGGCGTCATGATCGAGGTGCCGTCCGCGGTCGTCATCGCCGAAGAACTGGCCGGGGAAGCAGACTTTTTCAGCATCGGCACGAACGACCTGATCCAGTATGCCCTGGCCATCGACCGGATCAACGAGCGGGTCTCCTACCTCTACGAACCGCTTCACCCTGCCGTGCTCCGCCTCATCCGGCAGGTGGTGGAGGCGGGGCACAAGGCGGGCATCCCCGTGGCCATGTGCGGCGAAATGGCGGGAGATCCCCTGTATACCCTCATCCTGCTGGGATTCGGCCTGGACGAACTGAGCATGAATCCACTGGCGATCCCGCGGGTCAAGCGGATCATCCGTGCCTCCACGAGGAAGGAATCCCGGAAGCTCCTGAAGCGGATCCTTACCTTTTCCTCCGCCGCGGAAATCCGCTCTCATGTCGAGGATTATATGCACAGTCGGTTTCCGGAGGCATTTCCCGCCGCGGAATCGTAAAATGCGAATCGGGGAGGCAGCATCCGGAAACCTCCCGTACTTCGTTTACATCTTCAGGAGGCACCGGCCTTGTCCCTATCTCAGAAACTCAGATCCTGGCTCACCGGTCTTGAAGAACAGCACAGCGGCTGCCTGTACGGGAAAGACAGCCTGCCCCTGATTCTCCTGCTAAAGAAAGTTCTCTCCAAGGTGCTCATTCCCGAGGAGACGGAGAAAAGAATCGCCAGGGCCGCCTCCGATGGTGTGGTCGTCTACGCGATCAAGCAGCAGAGCCAGCTGAACACGCTGATCATCCGAGAATCGGCCCGCACCCGCGGTTTCCCCCGGCCGACCTTTTCCCACGATACGAACATGCTGTTCTGGCAGCCCTTCGGCAAGGCCCTCCGGACCATTCTGGCCCTCATTCTGCTTCCCCTTTCCGGGCGCCGGAACGCCGGCCCGCGCGAACGCTCCTTCGTCCGCAGGTCCGTCCGCCGGGGCGAGAGCGTTGTCGTCCACCTCGGAATGTCCGAACTGACGCCGAACAAACAGGTGGAAGACGGCCTGTCCCAGCTGCTTTACGCCCAGTGGGAAATGGACCGGCCGGTTCTCGTCGTTCCGGCGCTGGTCAGCTATGGACGGCGGCGCGACATGGAGCGGGAGAGCGTGATCAATATCCTCTTCGGCCAGACGGAGGGCACCGGCACCATGCGGCGGGTAATCACCTTCTTCCGCTATTCCAACAAGGCATCGCTTGTCTGTGCGGAGCCGGTGAATCTCAAGTCGTTCCTGGCGGACAACAAGGACCTGTCCAGGGAGGAGATGATCAACCGCCTCCGGGGCGACCTCATCGAGCGGATCGACGAGGAAAAGACCGCCACGGTGGGCCCGATCCTCAAATCCCGGCAGGAGATGGTTTCGCTGGTCCTGAAGGACGAAAAGGTACGGCAGGCCATCGAACAGCGGGGGATCGAGAACCGCAAGGGGTACGAGGCGGCCCTCAAGGAGGCCAAGCGCTACCTGAACGAGATCGCCTCCGATTACAGCGAGATGTTCATCGAGCTGTGGGACAAGGTGCTCGGCTGGCTCTGGAACAACATCTATGACGGCGTCATCGTGGACCGCGACGGCATGACGAAGATCCGGAACCTGTCCAAGAAGATGCCATTCGTGGTCGTGCCTTGCCACCGGAGCCACATCGACTATCTGCTTCTGTCGTACGTCTTCTACAAGCACAACATCCAGATGCCCTTCATCGCCGCCGGGACCAACATGCTCTTCTGGCCCCTGGGCTCCGTCTTCCGCAAGTCCGGCGCCTTCTTCCTGCGCCGCAGCTTCCGGGGGAACGAGCTCTACGGCGAGGTGTTCAACGGCTATCTCAACGTCCTGCTCAAGGAGGGGCTGCCCGTCGAGTTCTTCATCGAGGGGGGGCGCAGCCGCACCGGGAAGATGATCATGCCCCGCTACGGTCTCCTGTCCATGATCGTCCAGGCCTACGCCAGCGGTGCCTGCGAGGACCTGGCGATTATCCCCGTCTACCTCGGCTATGACCGCATCATCGAGGAAAAGGCCTACCTGAAGGAACTGGGGGGCGAACAGAAGCATGACGAAAGCGCCTCCGACGTGATCAAGAGCGGAAAGGTTCTCCGGAAGCGCTACGGCCACGTCTATGTCAACATCGGCGAGCCCATCCTCATGAAACAATACCTGGAAAGCCAGGAAAAGACCTACGAGGGCATGTCCACGGAGGAGCGGCAGCGGCTGTACCGGAAGATCGGCTACGAGATCGTGCTGAACATCGACCAGGTCTCCGTGGTGACTCCGTTTTCGCTCCTTTCGGCGGGATTTCTCTGGTCCGACCGCCGGGGCATGTCGGTGGAAGACCTGATGGAGGTCCTGGGGCATTTCCGGGACTACCTCCAGGCCCGGAAGGTCCGGTTCTCCGAGACCTTCGGCGACATGGAAAAGGCCGTGACGAGCGCCCTGGGGCTGTTCGAGGAGTCCCGCCTGATTTCCCGGGTTGGCGAGGATGAGGACCTCCCGGACGAGGGCGAGGAGGTGGTCTACTCCCTGCCCGAGGAAAACCGGCTGAACCTGGAGTACTACAAGAACAACATCCTGCACTATTTTGTTCCCGCCTGTTTCCTGGCCGCTTCCGTGGCGCTCCACCGGGAGGATGTCCTGTCCCTCCAGGAGATCATGGAGGATTACCGGTTCTTCAAAAAGATGTTCCGCCACGAGTTCATTTTCGACGACCGGGTGGACGACCTGGACGAGATCCGGGAGGTCCTGCTGTACCTGTCGCAGAAGAGCATGGTCTCCATCAGTGGTGGTGAGGCGGGGGGCTTTGCGTCCATCGAAGTGAAGGGGAAGGGGAAGCGGAACCTCATCCCCTTCGCGGGCCTGATCCGCAATTACATCGAGTCCTACTGGGTGGTCGTCCGGGCCTGTGCCTATCTTGCCCAGGGGCGGATGCCGGAAAAGGATTTTCTTAAGAAGATCCGGGGACTTGGAGAAAGGATGTTCCAGAAGGGAGAGATCCGCCGCTCCGAGGCGCTCTCCCAGTCGAATTATACCAACGCGCTTCGTTTCCTGGAGGACATGGGCATCGCCAGCATGACGGAGGAGGCGGTGAAGGGGGAGAAGCGCCCTGTCCGCTACTGGAGCCTCTCGGAAGACCGGGCGCTCCTGGAGGGGCTGAGGCGACGCCTGTTCCGGTTCCTGTAAGACAAGGTGTCTGCAGGCTCCTCCGGTCGTTGTCCGTATTCGTCATGCCGGTCCCAGGCCCATCCGCGGGATCAGGAACCGGTTCCACCGTTCTTCAGGACATCAAAAAAAGCCCCAGATGCGCGGATGCATCCGGGGCTTTCGGTTTCATTCCCTTTTCCCGTCAAGGAGCGGTTTTCTGTCGCCGGGAGCGAATCAGCCCCGAACGGAATAAAACGCCCCCTTGCCGCGGTAGACGGCCATCTCGCCCAGCTCCTCCTCGATCCGGAGCAGCTGGTTGTACTTGGCCAGCCTCTCGCTGCGGGAGAGGGAGCCGCTCTTGATCTGTCCGCAGTTGGCCGCCACGGCCACGTCCGCCATGCAGGCGTCTTCCGTTTCGCCGGACCGGTGGGAGACGACGCAGGTGTAGCCGGCTTCCTTCGCCGTCTGGATCGTCTCCAGGGTTTCCGTGAGCGTCCCGATCTGGTTCAGCTTGATGAGGATCGAGTTGGCCACGCCCAGGCTGATCCCCTTCTCGAGGAGCTTCTTGTTCGTCACGAAGATGTCGTCGCCCACGATCTGGATCGTCTTTCCCAGGGCCGCCGTGAGCAGTTTCCAGCCGTCCCAGTCGTTCTCGTCCAGGCCGTCCTCGATGGAGACGATGGGGTATCTCTTTACGAGGTCCTCGTAATACCGGACCATCTCCGCCGCTGTCTTGTTCGGCTTCTTTTCCGCTGCGAGCCTGTAAATGCCTTTTTCATAGAAGGAGCTGGCCGCCGAGTCCAGGGCGATGGCGACATCCTTGCCCGGCTTGTACTTCGCCTTTGTGATGGCGTCCACGATGAGCGACAGGGCCTCCTCGTTGGACTTCAGGTTCGGGGCGAATCCGCCCTCGTCGCCGACGGCGGTGTTGTAGCCCTTGCCCTTGAGGACGGCCTTCAGGGTATGGAAGACCTCCGCGGAGATCCGGAGCCCTTCCTTGAAGGTTTTGGCTCCGATCGGCATGATCATGAATTCCTGGATGTCCACGTTGTTGTCGGCGTGCTGGCCGCCGTTGATGATGTTCATCATGGGGACCGGGATATCCTTCGCGGCCACCCCGCCGATGTAACGGTACAGGGGAAGCTCGAGCGTCATCGCCGCCGCCTTGGCGCAGGCCAGGGAGACGCTGAGGATGGCGTTGGCGCCGAGGGCGCTCTTGTTCTCGGTGCCGTCCAGGGCGATCATGGCATAGTCGATCTCCCTCTGCATCAGGGCGTCCATGCCGAGGATCTCGGGGCCGATCTTGCCGACCACGTTGGCCACGGCCTTCTCCACGCCCTTGCCGAGGTAGCGCTTCTTGTTCCCGTCCCGCAGCTCCAGCATTTCGTGCTCCCCCGTGGATGCACCGGAGGGGACCGCCGCGCGGCCGGTGACGCCGGAGAAGAGCGTGACTTCCGTCTCTACCGTGGGGTTGCCTCTCGAATCCAGGATTTCCCTGGCGTGTACGTTGATGATTTCCGTCATAAATCCTCCTCGTCTCTTCCGCTGGAAGAGCTTGATTTTTCAGGAATCCGCTTTCGATATCCTTCCAGGCGCCCTGCCGGGGCCGGTCCTTATGTACCGGAATCCGCCCCGGTTATCAAGGAATGATGCGGTGTCCGGGGCTCTGGGGCTTGATTCGGAGACCCATCTGGGATAGAGGGAGAACTCCGGACGGCCCCGCGGTCGGGGGGTGGCCGGAAGAAAGGCTGAAACCGGACGGGAGCATGGAAAGGGAGCGTAAGAGGACGCGCCTGTTCCTCCACCTGAAGAAGTGGCTGGAGCGGGCCGTCATGGAATACGGAATGATCGAGGAGGGTGACCGGGTGCTCGTGGGGGTCTCCGGCGGGGCCGACAGCCTCGTCCTCCTGGATCTCCTGGATTCGCCCATGGTCTTCACGCCGCCTTTCACGCTCCTGGCCGTTCACGTCGACATGGGCTTCGATCCCACGGGGGAGGACATCCGGGCGGTGGAAGCGTGGCTCCAGGGTACCGGCTGCGAATACATCCTTGACCGGACCGACTATGGCCCCCTGGCTCACAGCGAGGTCAACCGGAAGAACCCGTGCTTCCTCTGTTCGCGCCTGCGGAGGAAGCGGATCTTCGAGATCGCCGAGGAGCGCGGCTGCAACAAGATCGCCTTCGCCCACCACCGGGACGACATCATCGAGACGCTGCTCATCAACCTGTTTTACGGGCGCGAGATCAGCACCATGAAGCCGATGCAGGAGTTCTTCGGGGGTAAGCTCCACGTGATCCGGCCCCTGGCGTATGTCGAAGAGGAGCTCGTCAAGAAATACGCCCGGGAGCAGGGGATCCCCGCCGTGAAAAATCGGTGCCCCACCAGCGGCGCCTCCAAGCGGCAGTATATCAAGGACCTCCTGGACCGGCTGGAGCGGGACAATCCGCAGATCCGCCACAACATCAACCTGGCCATGCGGCACGTCAAGCCCGATTACCTTCCCGGGGCGGGCCTGCGGCAGGCGCCGGGCCGGCCCTGAGGGAGCGGAACGATCATGGCCAAGAAGAGTGAAGCTGCCGAAAAATCCATCTGCACCAACAAGCAGGCGCGGCGGAACTATTTCATCGATGAAACCTATGAGGCCGGAATCGCCCTGGTGGGGACGGAGGTGAAGTCCCTGCGCGAGGGCCGGGCCAACCTGAAGGACAGCTTCGCCACCGTGAACAACGGGGAGGTGATCCTCTACGAACTGCACATCAGCCCCTACGAGTTCGGCAACCGCTGGAATCACGACCCGCTGCGGCCCCGGAAGCTCCTCCTCCACAAGCAGGAGATCCGCCGGCTCTACGGCAAGGCACGGGAGAGGGGGCTCACCCTCGTACCGCTCAGGATGTACTTCAAGAAGGGCAAGGTAAAGGTGGAGCTGGGGGTCGGCCGGGGGAAGAAGTTATACGACAAGCGGGACGATCTCCGGGCCAGGGAGGACAAGCGGGATATGGAGCGGGGGTTCCGGGACAGAGGACGGGAGTGAGGTCTGCCGGCCAGGATGCCGGGATTCCGCTTGACGATGGCCGGTTGAAGGTTATACTAAGGGCAAGTTCTTTCCACATTCAAATATGGGGGCGTCACGGTTTCGACGGGGATCGTTGAAGCTATCAGAAGCGTGCCGAGGTTCCTGCAGGCCTCGTTAAACAGGCAGGAAAACACTTAGTCGCCAACGACTACGACTACGCTCTGGCCGCCTAGGCCAGCGTTCTCCCGATCTCGCCTGCCGGGTCGGATGAGGGCGTCATACAGGCAGGATAACCGACTTCCTCTGCCTGGGGGGAAGGGGGCGAAAATCTAAAAAGGCTAGCCCGCATCCATCCTGCCTCTGGGAGGGGTGACGGTCGAAACCAAATCAGAGGATGCGCACGGAGAAACTGAAGTGGAAGGTTTCCGGACGCGGGTTCGACTCCCGCCGCCTCCACCA
>CAZODI010000059.1:0-17179 GCA_964578535.1 uncultured Syntrophaceae bacterium | reverse complement strand
AGCGTTTTTTCGACCCTGCAACGTCTCGCTCCGCTGCAAAGTCATAACTCGCGCCCAGGGGGCGCTCAGACAGATGACTTTGCGGGCGCTTCGCTGCGACGGCAGGGTACCCCGAAAAAGCCGCTATTCGCGCTCCGGGAAGCCCCCCTCCCGGACCGACGTCCGCGGGGGCGCGACCGGGGGTTCCCAGAGGAGCAATTAGAAAACGTTTCCGGACCCCAGGCTCTTCGGTTTCAGAAGGCGAAGATCGGAAACGTTTTCGCGACGGCGGGAGCCCCCGTGGCAGCCACCGCGCCATGATACGAAAAAAAAGAAAGAAAAAGGAGGAGCGGATTCGAAATCCGCTCCCCCCTCCGATCATTGGGACCGGCGCAACGCCGCATCCGGGCATTTTCCAGACCCGCTCTCAGACGTTGAAGCGGAACTGGATAATATCCCCATCCCGGACAACATATTCCTTCCCCTCCAGCCGCAGCTTTCCCGCCGTCTTCAGGGCCGCCCAGGATTTCCCGGAGGTCTCGAACTCCTCGAAGTGAATCACCTCCGCCTTGATGAAGCCCCGCTCGAAATCCTTGTGTATCGTCCCGGCGGCCCGCGGCGCTTTGGTCTCCGCGGGGATGACCCAGGCCTTCACCTCCTCCTTGCCGATGGTAAAGAAGGAGATGCGGTTCAGGAGCGCGAAGGCCGCCCGGATGACGCGCCCGAAGGCCGGCTCTTCCAGGCCCAGCGGGGCCAGGAACTCCTTCTGCTCTTCCGGAGAGAGGCCTGTCATGTCGGCCTCGAGCTGGCAGCAGATCCCGATGACCGGCGACGATGGGGCCGCCTTCTCCCGGAATGCCTCCGCCAGGGCCAGGTTGTCTTCCGCGGTGTTGATCACGACGAGCTCGGGACGGATCGTCCAGAAGGAAAAGCTGCGGAGGGAAAAGGCCTCCTCCTCGGAAAACCCGGCTTCCCGGAGCGGCAGGCCCGCCTCCAGCCGCTCCAGCGCCCGGGGCAGGATGGCCAGGTGGAGCTGGTCCAGGGGCTTCATGGCCGTCCGGGACATTTTCCGGAGCTTCTCGATGCGGTTTTCCACGACCATCAGGTCCGACAGCACCAGGTCGTCCTCAAGGCGGCGGTAGGAGGCGATGACCTCGTCGACCTCGGGAATGGTGAACCCGTCCACGACATGCAGGAGGCCGTCGGCCCCGCTCAGGCTCTGCCGGAGCGTTTCCCAGGCCTTCTCGCCCGCCGCGTGGACGTCGGTCACGGGGATCCGGGCCGGAACGGCCCGGAGGTCGGGAAAGACGGATGCAAGCCGGTCGAAGCGCGCGTCCGGGACTGTCGCCTGCCCCCGGACGACCGTCTCGCCGTGGAGATCCCGGCTCTTGGTCCCGGTCATGATCTCGAAGAGGGTGCTCTTTCCGCTCTGGGGAAGTCCGACAATGCCGATTTCCATCGTGAAACCCCCGTTTTCCCGACCTTATAGCAAGCGCCCCGGCCCCCTGGCAAGAGGAAACCCGGCCGGGGACCGCCAACGCGCGGGAACGGCTCCGGATTCAACCGTACGGTCCCGGCTGCCCGGAATCCCGGAACCCGTCAGGAGGGCGTCCGGCCGGCCGCCGCGGCTCCGTCAACTGTCCGCGGAAACCCCTCAGGAGAAGATGGAAGAAAGCAGGAGACCCGCCGAGAGGACGATCAATCCCGCCACGGCAGCCCAGGAAATGACGTTCATCAGCGGGCCGTTGACGTGCTCACCCATGATGGTGCGGTCGTTGACGAGGAGCAGCATGGCCACGAGGATCACCGGCAGGAGGATTCCGTTGATGACCTGGGAGTAGTACATGATGGCGATGAGGGGAATGTCGGGCAGGAGGATGATCCCGGCACCCAGGAGGATCATCAGGGAATAGAGCCCGTAGAACTGGGGGGCATCCATGAACTTATGGTCCAGTCCCGACTCCCAGCCGAAGGCCTCGCAGACCGTATAGGCCGTAGAGAGGGGCAGGATGGAGGCGGCGAAAAGGGACGCGTTCAGAAGGCCGAAGGCGAACAGCCAGGAACAGTAGGTCCCGGCCAAGGGGGCCAGCGCCAGGGCGGCGTCCTTGGCGGATTCGATCTTCACGCCGCTGGTGTGGAGGGTGATGGCGCAGAGCATGATGATGAAAAAAGCCACCACGTTGACCATGACGGAACCGACGATGACATCCATCCTGGCGTAGGGATAGTTTTCCGCCTTGAGGCCCTTGTCGACCACGGAAGACTGGAGGTAGAACTGCATCCAGGGGGCGATGGTGGTTCCGATGAGACCCATCGCCATGGTCAGGAACCCCGGATCGAACCGGATGGAGGGTGTGACCAGCGCCGACCCGACCTTTCCCCAGTCCGGTTTCCCCATGAATCCTGAAACGATGTAGGCCAGGTAGAACACACAGGCGAAAAGAAAAACCTTCTCTACGGACTTGTAGTTCCCCTTCACCACAAGCCACCAGACGAACGCCGCCCCGAGGGGAACGGACGCGTACTTGCTGATGCCGAAGATCTCGAGACTTGCGGCGATGCCGGCGAATTCGGAAACGGTGTTCCCCAGGTTGGTCAGGAGGAGGGCAATCATGAGGTAGAAGGTGACCTTCGCTCCGAAGCGCTCCCGGATCAGGTCCGACAGGCCCTTGCCGGAGATCACCCCCATGCGGGCCCCCATCTCCTGGATGATGATGAGGACCACCGTGATGGGAATCAGGGTCCAGAGGAGGGAGAGACCGTACTCCGCGCCGGCAAGCGAGTAGGTGGTGATCCCGCCGGCATCGTTGTCCACGTTGGACGTGATGATCCCCGGGCCGATGAGGGCGAAGAACACCGCAAAGCGCCGCCATGCGCCTCCGCGGGACAGGGTAGCAAAAACGCTCCCCGCCGACCTGCCGAACAGCCTTTCAAACACGCGTGGTCTCCGTCCTCTTCCATCGATCTCACTTGCCCAGTTTCGGGGCGACCAGTTCCAGGAGATTCCGGAACGGGATGACCCCTTTCATCCGTTGCTCCCGGTCCACGACCGGGACGGCCATGACACCGTACTTGGCGAACTGCTCCGCGATCTCGTCGGGTTCCTCGTTCAGACGGACCGTAACGAAGCGGGTATCCATCAGGTCGGCGACCCTCGCTTCCGGCGCGGCAGCCAGGAGTTCCCGGAGGCTCAGCATGCCCAGCAGGCGCTCCCGCGGGTCCATCACATAAACATAATAGACAAAATCCAGATCCATGGCCTCCCGGTGCAGGATCTCCAGGACCTGCCCGGCGGTGGCTTCCGGCGGGACGCTGAGGAACGCCGTCGTCATGAGCCCGCCGGCCTCCTCCTCGGGGTGGGCCAGCAGTTCCTTTACGTCTTCGGCGATTTCCTGCTCCATCTCATTGAGGATCCCTTCCGCCTTGTCCTTCGGCAGGTCCCCCAGAAGGTCGGCGGCTTCGCTGAGAGACATCTCTTCGATGATGTCCGAGGCCTTGTCTGCCGCCACCGTCTCGATCAGGCTGACCTGGATCCTGGGATCCGTCTCCTCCAGGGTCTCCGCCGCGGTCTCGACGTCCAGGGACTGAAAAACCGCCGCCCGCTGGTGGATGTCCAGGTCTTCGATGATGTCCGCGAGATCCGCCGGGTGCAGCTGGGCCAGCCGGTTCTGGGTGATGGAGAGCCGGAGCAGGTCCGGTGAGGATACGGGCTGGACGTATTTCCAGGAGATGAACTGGTTCGGCAACTCGTAATCGAACAGGGACTGGAGAAGGAAATCCATGGCCCTTTCCAGGCCGACCCGCCGCATGAGCCCCCGGAAACCCACGTCCACGTGCACCAGATGGAGCCGCTCATGGGAGCGCAGAAACTGCAGGTCGTTCACCCGCCGGACCTTGGCGCCGTTCGTATCGACGATCTGCTTGTCAAGGAGGGCGTCGCGGAGAAACAGCTCGTTCTCACCCAGGCCGGGCGCCTCCTTCAGCGATCCTTCGCTCAGGATGGATCCATTGGCCTGGGTTACGTCCTGCCAGGAAATGTAAAGGGCTGACATTTCCCCCCTCCGGCGGATCCGGAGGGTACCGACGGAGGGATACAGCTCCGCCAGGTTCGCGGACACATCGGCGATCGACCCGATTTCCCGGCCCTGACCATCCTGAACCGGCCGGCCAAGAATCTGGCTCAGATAGACGAAAACCTCCGGTTCCTGAATGGCTTGCACGGTCATGCCGGGAATCCTCCCGCAGGGGATATCCTTTTCCCCGGTTCCGAACGTGGCGGACCTTCCGGACCGAAAAACGTCCGCCGGCGGATTCTTCCGTCCCTGCCGGTCGCCCCGGGAAAAAAAATTGCTATACTACATTTCAAAATAATGGCAATCGATTTATCCGTTTCAATCCCCCGAACCGGAACCGCCGGAAGGCTGCCCGGTCCCCGGAGCTGCCGTTGACCAAACCGGATTTCTGGAAAAACACAAAGCGTTATTACGACCTGAAAAGCTACTGGACGAACCGGTTCGGCTGCCGGGTCTACAAGCTGCCCGTGGACGCCGGATTCACCTGCCCGAACCGGGACGGATCCGTCGCCTCGGGCGGCTGCGTGTATTGTGACGGCCGCGGCTCCAGGCTCCGCATGGCAGGCCCCCTGCCGTCCGTTACGGACCAGCTGCTCAGGGGGATGGAGTACTATCGGGAGCATCGCCGGGCTGCCCGGTTCCTCGCCTATTTCCAGACCTTCACGAACACCTATGCCCCGGTGGAGCATCTGCGCCGCCTCTACAGGGAGGCCCTGGCCCTGCCGGACGTGGCCGGCCTGTCCATCGGAACCCGGCCTGACTGCCTGCCCGACGAGGTCCTGGACCTCCTGGAGGAACTGGCGCGGGACCGCCACGTCTGGCTTGAACTGGGCCTCCAGTCGATCCACGACCGGACCCTGTCCCGGATCAACCGCGGCCACCCGGCACAGCGGTTCCTCGACGCGGTGCGCCGGGCCTCCGGAAGAAACATTCACCTCTGCACACACATCATCGCCGGGCTGCCCGGAGAGACCCGGGAGGATGTTCTCGAAACGGCCCGGACCCTGGCAGCCCTTCCCATCAACGGCATCAAGATCCACTGCCTCCTGGTGCTCTCGGGAACGCCTCTCGGAACACTTTACGAACGGAAGCCCTTTCCGCTGTGGAGCCGGGAACAGTATGTGGAAACCGTCTGCGACGTCCTGGAGATCCTGCCTCCGCAGATGGTCATCCAGCGGTTGACTGCCGACGGGTACCGGGATATATTCCTCGCCCCCGGATGGACCGTCAACAAGATGGCCGTCCTGGGCGCCATCGACCGCGAACTGGAACGGCGGGACGCCCATCAGGGAATCCGCTGCAAGGACGAAAACACATGATCGGCATCGTGGACTACCGGGCCGGAAACCTCACCAGCGTAGCCCGAGCCCTGCACGCCCTGAACCTGCCCTGCGAGATCACAGGAGACCCGGCCCGTCTGGACCGGGCGGAACGCATCATCTTCCCGGGGGTCGGCGCCGCCGGGGAGGCCATGGCCAACCTGCAGGCCTCCGGACTGGATGGGTGGATCCGCCGCTGGGTCGGCGACGGCCGGCCGGTCCTGGGGATCTGTCTGGGAACCCAGGTGATCTTCGAGAAGAGTGAAGAGGACGGCGGAACCCTCTGCCTGGGGATCCTCCCCGGCGTCGTCCGCCGCTTTCCCTCCGGCCTGGAGGAGGGTGGGGAAAAGCTCAAGATCCCCCACATGGGCTGGAACTCCGTGCACTTTCTGAAAGGCCATCCCGTGTTCGCGGGGATCCCGACGGAGGCGGAGTTCTACTTTGTCCACTCCTTCTATCCGGACCCGGCGGACCGGGAGCGGATCGTCGGGGAGACCCGCTACGGGATCCCCTTCGGCGCTGCCGTGGCTTACCGGAATCTCGTGGCTGTCCAGTTCCATCCCGAGAAGAGCGGCCGCCCGGGGCTTCAGATTCTGGAAAATTTCAGCCGCTGGAGGGGAAGCGATGCTGAGTAAACGGATCATTCCCTGCCTCGATGTCCGCAACGGGCTGCTGACCAAGGGAATCAAGTTCGAGGGAAACGTGGATATCGGGGACCCCGTGGAGGCGGCCAGGGAGTATTACGAGCAGGGGGCGGACGAGATCGTGTTCTACGACATCACCGCCTCCTCCGACGGCCGGAATATCCTCATCGACGTGGTCCGCCGGGTGGCCGAGACGATCTTCATCCCCTTCTCCGTGGGTGGAGGCATCCGGACCCTGGAGGACATGCGGGAGGTGATCCTGGCGGGAGCCGAGAAAGTGAGTGTCAACTCCGCGGCGGTGGAGAGTCCGGCCCTCATCACGGAGGGGGCGCGGGCCTTCGGCAGCCAGTGCATCGTCCTGGGCATGGACGTGAAGCGCGTGGAACCGTCGCAGGCAACCCCGTCGGGATACGAGATCGTCATCCACGGCGGCCGCCGGTATACCGGCATCGACGCGCTCTGGTGGGCCCGTGAGGCGGAGCGCCTGGGCGCCGGCGAGATCTGCCTGAACTCCATCGACGCCGACGGGACCCAGGACGGCTACGAACTCACCCTGACGGAACGGATCTCAACCTGCGTCGGCATCCCCGTCATCGCCTCCGGCGGAGCAGGCACGCCGCAGCATCTCGTGGACGTGCTGACGGCGGGAAAGGCGGATGCGGCCCTGATTGCCTCCATGGTCCACTACCGGACGTACACCATCGACGGAATCAAGGCCTATCTCGGCGAGCATGGCGTGAAAACCCGGCGCCTCTGGTGAAAAACGGGCTAAAAACGCTTGACAATGAGTTTCCCCGCTGTTAAGAGGGGCCTTCGTTTCAAGAGAAAAGGTTCGAAATGACCATGAGGAGAAACGTAATCGGCATCATCGGCATAATTATCATCCCCATTCATATGGGGGCCGGGTAATGGTGCACTTGTAAGAGACTTTGAAACAGCAACAGACCGTTACTCGGCTCCCGGGTAACGGTTTTTTTGTTTTCAGAATCCGCTGGCCAACGCACTTGTCAATTTGCAGGAGGAACATCGTGAAACTGACTGGATCCCAAGTATTGTTGAGGACGCTTCGCCGGGAAAACGTGGACGTCATCTTCGGCTATCCCGGCGGGGTTGTGCTTCCGATTTATGACGAGCTGTACAAGGAGAATTTCCGCCATCTCCTCGTCCGACACGAACAGGGCGCCATTCACGCCGCCGACGGGTACGCACGGGCATCCGGCAAGGTCGGTGTCTGCCTCGTCACCTCCGGCCCCGGCGCCACGAACACGGTAACGGGCATAGCCAACGCCTATATGGACTCCATCCCCGTGGTCATCTTCACGGGCCAGGTGCCGACAGGACTGATCGGCAGCGATGCCTTCCAGGAAGTCGACATCACCGGGATCACCCGGCCCTGCACGAAGCACAACTTCCTGGTCCGGCGGATTGAAGATCTCGCGTCCACGATCCACGAGGCATTCCACATCGCCCGCTCCGGACGTCCCGGCCCCGTGCTGGTGGACCTGCCCCGGGATGTGTCCCAGGCAACCATCGAAGAAGAAGACATCCGCGACGACTTCAATACCCTCAACGGACTGGAGAAGCCTCAGCCGGAGGACATCGCGAAGGCCGTGAAGATGATCCGGGCCGCCCGGAAACCTGTGATTGTCTCCGGAGGAGGAGTGCTCCTGGGGAAGGCATCGGAGGAACTGCGGGAGTTCGTCCGGCGGACCGGCTTTCCCATTACCTCCACCCTGATGGGCCTCGGCGCCTACCCGGGCTCGGATCCCCTCTGGCTGGGGATGCCCGGAATGCACGGCACGTACTACGCCAACATGGCCATCACCGGCTGCGACCTGCTGGTTGCCGTAGGAATGCGCTTCGACGACCGGGTGACCTCCAAGGTGGACACCTTCGCCCCCAACGCGCAGATCATTCATATCGACATCGACCCCGTCTCCATCGACCGAATCGTCCGCTCCCACCTTTCCATCGTCAGCGACGCCAAGACGGCGCTGGGCATGTTGAATGCAGCCCTGGCCGGAGGAGAGCCTGTCCCGGCAGAACAGACCCGGGAATGGGTGGAGCAGATCGATGCCTGGAAGAAGCGGGTCCCCCTCCGTTTCAACGAAGGAATGGACCGGATCAAGCCGCAGCAGGTCATCCGGAAGCTGTATGAACTGACCAAAGGGGAGGCGCTGATCGCGACCGAGGTGGGCCAGAACCAGATGTGGGCGGCCCAGTATTACACCTACGACCACCCCCACACCTTCATTTCTTCCGGCGGTCTCGGAACCATGGGGTTCGGTTTCCCCGCCGCAGTAGGCGCCCAGGTGGCGATGCCGGACAAGACGGTGGTCGACATCGCCGGGGACGGCAGCATCCAGATGAACATCCAGGAACTGGCCACGGCCGTGCAGTACAATATCCCCGTGAAGATCGTGATCCTGAACAACCAGTACCTGGGAATGGTCCGCCAGTGGCAGCAGATGTTCTACGGGCGGCGCTACTCCCATACCGACATGACCTATGCCCCCGACTTCGTGAAGATCGCCGAGGCATACGGGGCCACGGGGCTCCGGGCCAGCCGCCCGGAGGAACTGGAAACGGTCCTGAAGAAGGGGCTGGAAACGCCGGGGGTCGTGGTCATGGACATCCGGGTGGAGAAAGAAGAATGCGTCTACCCGATGGTCCGTCCCGGTGCATCCATTGCAGACATGGAACTGGGTGTGGAACTGCCGGCCGACCAGGCCGCCCCGACCAACGGGGGGGAGGATCCCCAGACGCGCAGCTTCAACTGATTGCAGAAAAGACGGAACGGCCGGGGATCAAAAGCTTGGAGGCAGGAGGTGCTTTCCCGGAGTCGTCCGGAATCCATTTCGAGAAAGGTTCATGAACCGATGAAAGCAAAAGAAAACACCATCGCCCTCCTTGTACGAAACCGTCCCGATGTCCTGGCACGGATCGCCGGCACCTTCAGCGGGGGAGGATTCAACATCGAGAGCATCACGGCCAACATCACCAAGACGCCGGAGACGACGAAGATCATCATCACCACCAAGGGATCGGCGTCCACCATGGAAAAGCTGAAGAAGCAGCTGAACCGGCTCGTGGACGTGCTTTCCGTCGACGACCTAACGGGAAGGATGGCCTCCCGGCGCGAGCTCGTCCTGTTCCGCATGAAATGGAGCGACGAGACCCGCTCCGCCGTCATGGCCGCCGTGGACCTTTACAACTGGAAGGTGGTCTGCATGGACGACAAGTACTGCGTCATCGAGGTATCGGGCCGGAAGGACAGCATCGACCGGGCGATCCAGCTTCTCGATCCCCTCGGGCTCGAGGATTTCTCCCGATCGGGAATGGTGGCGCTGGAAAAATTCAAACCCGAATGAGACCGGATCCGCCCGGGCGGGCGAAGACGGCCCATTCGAATATTCGAGAGAAACAGGAGGAGTTCCATGGCAAAGATTGACTTCGGCGGCGTCCTGGAAGAGGTGGTCACAGCGGAGGAGTTTCCGCTGGAGAAGGCCCGGCAGGTTCTGAAAGACGAGACCGTCGCCGTAGTAGGCTACGGGGTCCAGGGACCGGGACAGGCCCTGAACATGAGGGACAACGGAATCCGGGTCATCGTGGGCCAGCGGGAAGGGGGCGCTTCCTGGGAAAAGGCCCTCGCGGACGGGTTCGTTCCCGGCGAGACCCTGTTTTCGCCGGAGGAGGCGGCGCGGCGGGGAACGGTCATCCAGTACCTCCTGTCCGATGCGGGACAGAAGACCATGTGGCCCGCCATCAAGGCCTGCCTGAACAAAGGCGACGCCCTGTACTTCTCCCACGGCTTCTCCATCGTCTACAAGGAGCGGACGGGCATCATCCCGCCGCCCGACGTGGACGTGATCCTGGTGGCCCCCAAGGGGTCGGGCCGGACCGTCCGGACCAACTTCCTGGCCGGAAGCGGCATCAATTCCAGCTATGCCGTCTTCCAGGATTTCACGGGCCGGGCCCTGGAGCGCACACTGGCCCTCGGGGTCGCGATCGGGTCGGGCTACCTCTTCCCCACGACCTTCGCCAACGAAGTCCACAGTGACCTCACCGGCGAGCGGGGGGTTCTCATGGGCGCCCTGGCGGGGATCATGGAGGCCCAGTACAACGTTCTCCGGAAGCACGGCCACAGCCCGAGCGAGGCCTTCAACGAAACCGTCGAGGAGCTCACCCAGAGCCTCATCCGCCTGGTGGCGGACAACGGCATGGACTGGATGTACGCGAACTGCAGCACCACCGCCCAGCGGGGCGCCCTCGACTGGAAGGGACGCTTCCGCGATGCCGTCGCCCCCGTATTCGATGAGCTCTATGAGCGCGTCATCAGCGGCGAGGAGACCCAGATCGTTCTGGACGCCAACAGCGCCCCGGACTATCGCCAGAAGCTGGACAAGGAGCTGGCCACGATGCGCGAGTCGGAGATGTGGCGGGCCGGCTCGGCGGTTCGGTCCCTGCGCCCGGAAAACCGCAAGAAATAAACGGCTGCGGCCGACTTGCCACCCACCGTATCTCCCCGGTCCCGACAGGCCGGGGAGATACGGCATCATGCCGTTTCATACCATCGATCAGGGGGAAAAGAGACGATGCGGAGCGATCTGATGAAAAAGGGCCTGGAGCGGGCCCCCCACCGGTCCCTGTTCAAGGCCATGGGCTACACCGACGAAGAGCTTTCACGCCCGCTTGTCGGCGTCGTGAATTCTTTCAACGAGATCATCCCGGGACACATCCATCTCCGGACGATTGCGGAAGACGTCAAGGCGGGAATCCGCCTGGCCGGGGGCACCCCCGTCGAATTCCCCGTCATCGGCGTCTGCGACGGCATCGCCATGGGCCACACGGGCATGAAATATTCCCTGGCCAGCCGGGAGCTCATCGCCGACTCCGTCGAGGTCATGGCCATGGCCCACCCCTTCGACGGCCTGGTTCTCGTCCCCAACTGCGACAAGATCATCCCGGGAATGCTCATGGCGGCGCTGCGACTGAACATTCCCGCCCTCTTCGTCAGCGGCGGCCCCATGCTGGCGGGCCGGCTGGGAGACAAGGCGGCGGACCTGATCACCGTCTTCGAGGGCGTCGGGGCCGTCAAGGCCGGCCGGATGACCCAAAAGACCCTCAAGGCCCTGGAGGACTGTGCCTGCCCCGGCTGCGGATCCTGTTCAGGGATGTACACGGCCAACTCGATGAACTGCGTCACCGAGGCCCTGGGCCTCGGGCTCCCCGGCAACGGGACCATCCCGGCGGTGGAGGCGGCCCGGCGGCGCCTGGCCAAGGAGGCCGGAATGAAAATCATGGAGCTGGTCCGGAAGGAGATCCGGCCCCGCGACATAGCCACCCTGAAGGCCTTCCGCAATGCCATCGCCGTGGACATGGCCCTGGGCTGCTCGACGAACACGGTCCTGCACATCCCCGCCGTCGCCCATGAGGCGGGAATCCGGCTTGACCTGGACCTGTTCAACGAGATCAGCGCCCGGACGCCGAATCTCTGCAAACTGAGCCCCGCCGGTGTTCATCACATCGAGGACCTTCACAGGGCCGGGGGAATCCAGGCGGTCCTCCTGGCCGTCAGCGAACTGGGCGTCGTCGAGAGGGATGCCTTGACGGTGACGGGGAAAACGGTGGGCGACAACCTGAAAACGGCGAGGATTCTCGATCGAGAGGTGATCCGCCCCCTGGAGAATCCCTACTTTCGGGAAGGCGGCCTGGCAGTCTTGAGGGGCAATCTGGCCCCCGACGGGGCGGTGGTAAAGCAGTCTGCCGTGGCAGAGGACATGCTGGTCAACGAGGGAACCGCGCGGGTCTTCGACAGCGAGGACGAAGCCATCACGGCCATCCTGGGAGGGAAGATCAAGGCGGGGGACATCGTCGTGATCCGGTACGAGGGTCCCCGCGGCGGCCCGGGTATGCGGGAGATGCTGGGCCCCACCTCCGCCATCGCCGGGATGGGCCTGGACAAGACCGTGGCCCTTCTCACGGACGGTCGCTTCAGCGGCGGGACCCGGGGCGCCGCCATCGGGCACATCTCGCCGGAGGCGGCCGAGGGCGGGCCCATTGCCCTCGTCCGGGAAGGCGATCGCATCACCATCGACATCCCGAAAAAAGCGATCACCCTGAAGGTCGGGAAGCAGGAGCTGGACAAGCGTCGCAAGGCCCTGAAGCCCTTCCGGGCCCGGGTGACAGGCGGATACCTGGCCCGCTACGCCCGCCAGGTCTCCTCCGCCAGCACCGGCGCGATTTTCAGGGACTGATTTCCCTTCCGCCTCCTCTTGTCTCACGGTTCCCGGTTGACGGAGCCGGGGAAATCCATTATTCGTTTACTCATTCGCCGGGAACGCGGAAACGCGCTCCCGGTGCATATTCAGCCAATCCCCGGAAGGGATGCATTTCAGCGGATCGCAACGAAGGCGGCAGGCCGGTATGCTGGATCCCGTAAAGGCGCGCAGAACCCTCTTCATCGCCCTGGCAGGCGTGGTCGCCGTTTTGTCCCTTTATCTCCTGAAGCCCTTTTTCTTCCCGCTCTTTTGGGCCGTCGTCATCGCCGGCCTGTTCCAGCCCCTCTATCGAAGGCTCCAGCAAAAGCGAAACCTGCCTTCCCTGAACGCCGCCGCCGTACTGGTCCTGATTTTCATCATCCTGATCATCCCGGCGGGAGTCCTCGCCACCCTGCTGGTGAACGAGTCCGTCGAGATCTACACATCCATCGATTCGGACATCACAAACCTGGAAAACAAGGTCCGCGAGTGGGCGGACCGCCTTGCCGCCCACCCTACGACGGCCCGGTTCCACCTGAACAGCGACACCCTGATCGAACGCTTCACCGAGGTGGTCAAAAACCTGGCGAACGCCATCGTCAAAACCCTCACGGGCCTCACGCAGAACACCCTGATGTTCCTCGTGAAGTTTGCCGTGATGCTTTATGCGCTGTTTTTCTTCATCCGCGACGGGGACCGGATGCTCCAGAGGGGCAAAGTCCTCTTCGCCCTCGGCAAAGACAGGGAGTCCGTCCTGTATGACCGGTTCGTCATCACCGCCCGGGCGACGCTGAAGGTCACCCTGATCATCGGCGGCATTCAGGGGTTACTCGGGGGGATTCTGTTCTACCTTGTGGGAGTCAACGGTGCCCTTACCTGGGGAGTCGTCATGATCCTGACCTCCATCATCCCGGGTGTCGGATGCTCCATCGTCTGGGCACCTGCCGGACTGATTCTCCTGGTGACGGGACACATGTGGGAAGGGATTGTCGTTCTTCTTGCGGGAGTGCTGGTCATCAGCATGGTGGACAATCTCTTGCGGCCCATTCTCCTGGGTCGGGACGTGCAGATGCACCCGCTCCTCATCTTCCTGTCCACCCTGGGCGGGATCGCCCTGTTCGGCATTTCGGGCTTTGTCATCGGGCCGATCGTGGCCTCACTCCTCCTGTCCATCCTGGATATGTACGAATGCTCCCTCTACCCGCCGGAAAACCCCTGAGCAACGGGGGAAATCCCCTCTGTCCGGCAGTTCAGGAACTTTTCCCGCACCCGCATCCCCCCGGCAGGTCCTTGGCATAGATCACCTTGCCGTCGCCGGGCCGGTAAAAATCGGGAAGGAAGGCTTCGCGGCGGTAGCCGTTCGCCTCGTAGAAGCGGCGGGCGGCCTCGTAGCGAGGAAGAGAAGAGGTGTCCGCATACATCCGGGAAGCCCCGGATGCAGCGCAGCTGCTCTCCGTTTCGGCGAGCAGCGAGACTCCGATCCCGGTGCGCTGCCATTCCGGGGCCACGACAATCCAGTACAGGTCGAAGCTGGAGACGGTCCCGGGAATCCGGCCGAAGCAGGTGTACCCGGCAAGGCGCCCCTCCACTTCGACCAGAAGAAACTCGTAGCCGCCTGCCTCGCCCCGGGACTGGCGCTCTTCCACCAGCTCCACGGCGATATCGGCTTCTTCCTCTGAGAACACCCCCGTGGAAGCAACAAGATCCCGGATCCGAACCCGGTCGGCGGCATCCACGTCATGACGCCACGTAAGCGAATGTCCCTCCATGTATACCTCCCGCTCCCGCGAGCCATATCAAAATCCCGTCGTCAAGGCGAGACGAACTGTGTTACAAAGTCGATGCATCTTGAAGAAAGTCGAGTCCAACCAGATGGGAATCATTCAAGAAAACAGACTGATCCTGGCATCCGCATCACCGCGGCGGATCGAGTTGCTAAAGAGGGTCGGCCTGACGTTCCAGGTGCTCCCCAGCGGCGTGGAGGAGGAGGCGAGATCCGAGGAATCCCCGGAGGAGCATGTGCTCCGGCTCTCGGCGGCCAAGGCGGGTGTCCTTGCCCGGCGGAATCCGGACGCCTGGGTGTTGGGCGCCGACACGATCGTCGTCATCGATGGACGGGTGCTGGGAAAACCCGCCGACCGGGTGGAGGCGAAGGCCATGCTCCGGACACTCAGCGGTCGGGAGCACACGGTCTACACGGGCTTTTCCGTCCTGTCCGGGGGCGGAAGCCGCGCGATCTCCCGGGCGATCTCCTCAGCCGTTCTGTTCAAGGACCTTTCAGACGAGGAAATGAACTGGTACGTCCTCTCGGACGAGCCTTACGACAAGGCGGGGGGGTATGCCGTCCAGGGAATGGGAGCCTTCTTCATCCAGGAAATCAGGGGATCCTACACGAACGTCATGGGCCTCCCCCTCTGCGAAGTCATCGACGTCCTCCGCGATGCGGGGGCCATCCGGTTTTCGGCCAATGGAAACGATCCGATCGGTTAGCGAAAACGTCGCCTTTGTCCGGGAGGAAATTGCCCGGGCAGCACGGAAAGCCGGGCGTTCGCCGGCGGAGGTCCGCCTCCTGGCGGTCACAAAGACCGTCGACGACGACCGGATCCGGGAGGCCATCGCGGCGGGCGTGGACCTCATCGGGGAGAACTACGTCCAAGAGGCCCGGCGCAAGATCGAACTTCTGGGCAGGCCGCTGCCGTGGCATTTCATCGGGCACCTGCAGACGAACAAGGCAAAGTACGCCGTGCGGCTCTTCGACCTGATTCATTCGGTGGACCGGGTCGACCTGGCCCGCGAACTCGACCGACGGGCCGCCGCCCAGGGGACGATCCTAAAGATCCTCGTGGAGGTCAGCGTGAGCGGCGAGGCATCGAAGAGCGGCGTCCCCGCCCGGGATGCCTTGGCGCTTGTGCGATCGATCGCGGAATTGCCCGGCCTGTCTATCCGGGGACTGATGACGATGCCACCGTGGTTCGACGATCCCGAGGAGGCGCGGCCCTACTTCGCGACCCTCCGGAATCTCGCGGATTCGATCCGCCGGGAACGGATCGGGAACGTTCACATGGAGGAGCTCTCCATGGGCATGACCAACGATTACCGGATCGCCGTGGAGGAAGGGGCAACCATCGTGCGGGTCGGCCGCGCGATTTTCGGCGACCGGCCGGTGTGAAGCGGGAGGAAGACGGCTTTGGAAGACCCGTATCGGAAGGCAAGGGAGATGGCGGAGCGTTTCGCCGCTGAGGCGGGCGTCCCTCTCTTCTACAGGGAAGGCGAAGGAGCCGTCGATTTGTCGAGGGAGCTGTTCTCCTCCGAGACCATGGCCAGGGAGGCGGTCCGCATCATCGCCGGCCAGGACGATCCGATCGGCCACGGACTGGCCCACGTGCAGAAAGTCGCCGTCGATGCAGGAGCCATCATCCTCCTGGAGGACGGCCGGCCATGGGAAGATGAGGAACTGCGGCGGATCACCCTCCTGACTCATCTCGCCGGCGTCCTGCACGACATCCGGCGGACGGAGCGGCAGCACGCACAGCGGGGTGCGGAAGAGGCGGCTCGGGTCCTCGGCCCGTTCGCCCTCATCGAGGAGGAACGCCGGGCCATCACCCTGGCCATCCGGAACCATGAAGCGTTCCAGCCCCACGAGGAACCGGAAGATCCGGCGGCCCGGCTGATCTCGAACGCCCTGTACGATGCCGACAAGTTCCGATGGGGACCGGACAATTTCACGGAAACCCTCTGGGCCATGCTCGCGCCGCGCCGAATCCCCCTGAACGTTGTTCTTCCCCGTTTTCTCCATGGACTCGACAGCCTCCGGAAAATCCGGGAGACCTTCCGGACGGAAACCGGGCGCCTCTATGGACCGGATTTCATCGATCGGGGTCTTGTCATCGGCCACCGGCTCTACACCGCCCTCACGGCATCCGGCGAAACGGAGGAGCCATGAAAGCCCTCAGCGTCAAGTCCACCGCGCGGATCCAGATGATCGACATCACCGATTCGATTCAGTCTCTGGTCCGGGAGCAGGGTGTCCGGCAGGGAATCTGCATCGTTTTTGTCCCCCACACGACGGCGGCGGTGACGATCAACGAGAACGCCGATCCGGACGTCGTGCGGGACATTACGGCCGCCATGGAACGCACCGTTCCAGCCGACGGTCACTACCGCCACCGGGAGGGGAACTCGGACGCCCACATCAAGACCTCGCTTTTCGGAGCCTCGGAAACCGTGATTATCGAAGGAGGGCAACTTGTGCTCGGTACGTGGCAGTCCGTCTTCTTCTGCGAGTTCGACGGGCCGAGGACGCGCAAAGTCTTTGTCAAGCTGGCGGCGGATTCCTGACGGGATAACCCCGGCACCGACACGCATCAGGAAAAAAGAAGGGGAGCGGATTTCGAATCCGCTCCCCCTTCCTTTTATTTCTTCTTTTTATAGAGAATCAGGCGCGGATGGGAGGCCGGTAGGTGGGAGAGGGACTTCCCTCGCGCTCAGAAGCGTTTTTTCGACCCTGCATCGTCTCGCTCCGCTGCAAAGTCATAACTCGCGCCTGGCGGCGCTCAGACAGATGACTTTGCGGGCGCTTCGCTGCGACGGCAGGGTGCCCCGAAAAAGCCGCTATTCGCGCTCCGGGAAGCCCCCTCTCCCCGACCAATGTTCGCGGGGGCGCGACCGGGGGTTCCCAGAGGAGCAATTGGAAAACGTTTCCGGACCCCAGGCTCTTCGGTTTCAGAAGGCGAAGAGCGGAAACGTTTTCGCGACGGCGGGAGCCCCCGTGGCAGCCCCCTGCGCCATCACCCTCGAAACGGCGGGCAGTACCCGAGCGGGCTGTTCAAAAATGCCCGGATGCAAGGCCCCCGATATCCTGAGCCATGAGTCGTACCCTTTTCGGTACGTCGAATGGCGAAGGA
>CAZODI010000058.1:0-17613 GCA_964578535.1 uncultured Syntrophaceae bacterium | reverse complement strand
TCATGGCTCAGGATTTCGGGGGCCTTGCATCCGGGCATTTTTGAACAGCCCGCCACACGCTTCCGGCAGGGATGTTCCAATTGCTCCTCTGGGAACCCCCGGTCGCGCCCCCGCGAACATTGGTCGGGGAGTGGGGGCTTCCCGGAGCGCGAATAGCGGCTTTTTCGGGGCACCCTGCCGTCGCAGCGCAGCGCCCGCAAAGTCATCTGTCTGAGCGCCCCTGGGCGCGAGTTATGACTTTGCAGCGGAGCGAGACGCTGCAGGGTCGAAAAAACGCTTCTGAGCGCGAGGGAAGTCCCTCTCCCCGAATGCTCAAATGTCGTACGACCCCTCGCCGATCGATTCCGTGGGAAGTGGATGAGTGAAAGGATAAGAGGAGGGTGATGGATCCCGTCCTGGGCCTGAAAATCGATGTGGATACCTACCAGGGAATGAAGAACGGGGTTCCCCGTCTTCTGGATATCCTCGGGGACTTCGGCCTGAAGGGGACCTTCTTCCTCAGCATCGGCCCCGACGCCTCGGGCCGGGCGGTCCTCCAGCTCCTGAAGAATCCCCGGTTCCTGAAGAAGATGCTCCGGACGAACGCCCCGGGGTTGTATGGATTCCGGACCGCACTCTACGGCACCCTCCTGCCGTCGCCCATGATCGCCCTGTCTTTCCCTGGACTCGTGCGGCGCATCCTGGACGAGGGACACGAGGTCCAGTTCCATGCCTGGGACCACAGGCGCTGGCAGGACGACCTCGCGGAGAAACCCCGGGAGTGGATCGCGGACTGGTTCGAGCGGGGGATCGGGGGATTCCGCTCCCTAACGGGCCGTCTTCCGGATGCCTTCGGCGCCCCGTCGTGGAGCATCGACGACCGGGTCCTTGCCGTCCTGGCGGGATACCGGTTCGACTACCTGAGCTGCACCCGCGCGGCGGAGCCTTTTGTATACGATACCCTGGGAATTCCCGAGATTCCCTCGGATCTGCCGTGCTTCGAGGAGGCCGGCATCGAGGGGGCGACGGAGACGATCCTCCGGGCCCTCCGGAGAGGGGGACGCCATGTGCTTCCCGTCCATGCCGAGGCGGAGGGGGGCATCTGGGACCGTCCCTTTATGGCCCTTCTTGACCGGATCCGGTCAGCGGGATGCCGTATCGCGACCCTCGGGGAGATGAAGGAGGAACTGGATACCGCGACGCTGCCTCGGCGACGTCCCCGCCTGGAGCTTCTTCGGGGGCGGGCGTTTCCTTGTGCGGTCTGAGGGCGCGGGCTTTCGGGAGCATGCCGCCGAGACTCCACCCTGAATAGAGAGAGGAACTGACATGAGAACAAATCGATGGATCGTCGCCGCCGTATTCGCCGTTCTGCTGATCGTCCTGCCGATGGTCTCGTCGCTCGTCGACCTGTATGTCGACTGGCTCTTTTTCTCGGAGACGGGATACACGGGCGTCTTTACGAAGACCCTGACGACGCAGGTCGCCTCCGGAGCCGTCCTCGCCCTGCTGTTCCTCGTCGTCGCGCTGGCCAACCTGTTCCTTGCCAACCGGGTCGTGTTTCCCCCGCACACCCCGTACCAGATCGGCGGCGCCCCCCTCCCGATTCCTCCCGGGGCCGTAAAGCGGGTACGCCTCATCGTCATGGGCCTGATTCTGCTGTTTATGACGGTTGTGGCGGGCAAGTGGGGGGCCTCCCTCTGGGACGACATCCTGCTGTTCCTCAACGCCGGTAGTGTAGGCATCAACGATCCGGTCTTCGGATACGACATCGGGTTTTATCTCTTTCAGTTTTCTCTTCTTGATTCCTTCAAGCAGGTCGTGGATTTCTGCCTGATCCTGACCGCCATTGTGACGGGGATTTTCTACTTCCTGGGAGGCGGCGTCCTGCTCACACAGCGGCAGATCCACGTCGATCCGCGGATCACCCGGCACCTGGGGACCCTGCTGGGGCTCCTGATTGTGAACATGGGCTTCGGCTTCTACCTTGATTCCCTGCGCATGCTCTACTCCGACCACGGGGTCGTCTTCGGGGCGAGCTACACCGACGTCCATGCCCGGCTCCTCGGGTACAGGATCCTGACGGTGCTCACCCCCCTGGCCGGCATCGGTGTGATCGCGGGAATATTCCGGAAAAACATGAAGTGGGCGGCGGCTCCTCTGGGGCTCGTGTTTGTCGTGTATTTCCTGGGCATTGCGATCTATCCTGCGGTCCTGCAGAAATTCAAGGTAACCCCGAACGAGCTGCTTCTGGAGACCCCGTTCATCGAGAACAACATCCGCATGACCCGGCTGGGCTATGACCTGGACCGCATCCAGGAAATCCCGTTCGACGTCGCCTACAACCTCGCGGGACGGGACATCGACCGGAACGATGCGACCATCCGGAACATCCGCCTCTGGGACCATGCCCCGCTCTTGCGCACCTACAGCCAGTTGCAGCAGATCCGGACCTACTACCGGTTCACCGACGTCGACAACGACCGCTACACCGTTGACGGGAAGTACCTTCAGGTTATGCTGTCGCCACGGGAGCTGTCCTACGCCGACCTGCCGAGCAAAACCTGGATCAACGAGCGCTTGATCTTCACCCATGGCAACGGCTTGACCCTGGGGCCGGTAAGCCGGATCAGCAAGGAAGGGCTGCCGGAGTTTTTCATCAAGGACATCCCGCCGGCGAGCGAAACGGACCTGAAAGTGAAGCGGCCGGAGATTTATTACGGAGAGATGTCCAACGACTACGTCATCGTGAAGACGAAGATCCCCGAGTTCAGCTATCCGACTCCCGAAGGCAACATTTACACGTCCTATGCGGGAACCGGGGGGATGGCGACGGGATCCCCGATCCGGCGGCTGCTTTTTTCCATGAAGTTCCAGACGGAAAAGATCTTTTTCTCCTCCGACATCACCTCCGAGAGCAAAATCCTGATCTACCGGAACGTTCGGGAGCGGATCCGGAAAATCGCCCCCTTCCTCCTCTTCGACGCGGACCCGTACATGGTGATCGACGAGGGGGGGAAACTGGTCTGGATGGTGGACGCCTATACGGCCTCGTCCCGGATGCCTTATTCGAAGCCGGCCCCCCGCAACAACCCCCTGGTGCGGAACGCCAACTACATCCGGAACGCCGTCAAGGTCACCGTGGATGCCTATGACGGCAACGTTCTCTTCTATGTCAGCGATCCCGGCGACAGCATCATCCGGGCCTACATGCGGATCTTCCCGAAGCTGTTCCGGGGCCTCGATGAGATGCCGACCGACCTGAAGCGCCACATCCGCTATCCCCAGTCGCTCCTGCAGCTCCAGGCGTCCCTTTATTCAGCCTACCACATGACGGATCCGAAGGTATTCTACAACAAGGAAGACCTCTGGGATGTCCCGATTTTCAACGACAAATACATGCAGCCGTACTACACCATCATGAAGCTGCCCAACGAGAAGAAGGAGGAGTACATCCTGCTCCTTCCCTACACGCCGGCCAAGCGGGACAACCTGGCGGCGTGGCTGGCGGCGCGCTGCGATGCACCCGGGTACGGAAATCTGGTGGTTTATACCTTTCCCCGGGACCGGCTCATCTTCGGGCCCAAGCAGGTGGATGCGCGGATCAACCAGGATTCCTACATCTCCCAGCAGCTGACCCTCTGGAGCCAGCACGGCTCCAGGGTAATCCGTGGAAGCCTGCTGGTCATCCCCATCGAGCGGTCCCTCCTCTACGTACAGCCGCTGTACCTTGCCGCCTCGGACGCCGTCGGGCTCCCGGAGCTCAGGCGGGTCATCGTCGCCTACGAGAATGAGGTGGTCATGGAAGAGAACCTCGACCTGGCCCTGCAGCGGCTCTTCGGGGCCCGGAAGGCGGCCGTCGCCGCCGCAACGGGAGCGGCGACACCGACCGTGCAGCAGAAGGCGTCTCTGCGCGATCTTGCCTCGGAGGCCATGAAAACCTACCAGCGTGCCCTGGAAATGCAGCGACAGGGCAACTGGGCGGGTTACGGGGAGGAGATCCGGAAGCTGGAACAGGTCCTGAAAAAAATGGCCAATTGACTTGTCCGGAGCGGGGAAATGAGGTAGGGAACTCTGCCGGTCCGCCCGATGGTGGACCGGCCATACCAACTCACGGACACGCCAGCGGATGAAGCTCCTTAGACGCCTATACGACTGGGTCCTCCACTGGGCCGAAACACCCTACGGGGCGCCGGCCCTGTTCGTTCTCACCTTTGCGGAGGCGTCGTTCTTCCCCATCCCGCCGGACCCGCTGCTCATCGCCCTGGTGCTGGGAGCCCAGTCAAAGGCCTTCCGATTCGCAGCCAACTGTACGATCGCCTCCGTCCTGGGGGCGCTCCTGGGCTACGGGATCGGGTACTTCGTCTGGTGGGACGGACCTGGCATATTCTCGCCGGTGGCCCTGTTTTTCTTCGATCACGTCCCCGGATTCACCGTAAACATGTTCCGCTACATCCAGGGACTTTTCGAGACCTGGAACTTCTGGATCATCTTCACCGCCGGATTCACCCCCATCCCCTACAAGGTCTTCACCGTCTCCGGCGGGGCCTTCGACGTGAATCTCCCCATGTTCGTGCTCGCGTCGGTCGTCTCCCGGGGCGCCCGGTTCTTCCTGGTGGCCTTCCTGATCTGGAAGTTCGGGGGACCCATCAAGGGCTTCATCGACCGGCACTTCAACTGGCTGGCCATCCTGTTCACCGTGCTGCTCATCGGCGGCTTCGCCGTCATCAAGTATTTCCTGTAACTCTACCGGGATTGTCCCCACCGAGGCCTGAAACGACCCATTTCGTTGACGCGAAGGATCGTAATCGCTAAACTGCCTTCCGGACTTTCCGCTGAACAAGGCGGGGCAAACGGCACGGGGAAAGACGCCGGCGAAATTCGCGAAAGGAGGAAGCCCGACAATGGAAACCCTGCTCTGTAAACACTGGCACCACTGCCGGTCCCGGGATGTGGCCGATTTCCTGGACACCGACCCCGAGCGCGGACTCTCGGTTTTCGAGGTCCGGCACCGCCAGGAAAAGTTCGGTCCCAACACCGTGACCGTCAAGAAGCGGACCGGTCCCCTCTTGCGATTCCTCAAGCAGTTCCACCAGCCCCTCGTTTACATCCTCCTGGCCGCCGGGGGGATCACCGCACTCCTTCGGGAATGGGTCGATTCCTCGGTCATCCTGGGGGTCGTCCTGGTCAACGCCGTCATCGGCTACATCCAGGAGGACAAGGCGGAGCGGGCCATCGAGTCCCTGAAGAATTTGATGACCACAGCCTCGACGGTTCTCCGGGACGGAAAGCGCATCGCTGTTCCCTCGGCGGAGCTCGTGCCCGGCGACATCGTTCTCCTCCAGTCGGGCGACAAGGTCCCGGCGGACCTGCGCCTCCACATTTCACGGGAACTGCGGATCGACGAGTCGGCCCTCACGGGGGAATCGGTACCGGTGGAGAAAAAGGAGGAGGAGCTGCCTCCGGAGACGATCCTGGCCGACCGGAAAAACATGGCTTATGGCGGGACGCTTGTTGCCTACGGACAGGGCCGGGGGATCGTCGTCGCCACGGGGGACAAGACGGAGACGGGCCGGATCTCCGAGCTGGTCGCCGGGGCGGCGGACCTTTCGACTCCCCTGACGAAGAAAATAGCCCGGTTCAGTACGATCCTCCTCTGGGCCATCCTGGTCCTTGCGGGCCTGACCTTCGGCGTCGGACTCTGGAGGGGCGAGAGCGTCGTCGACATGTTCATGGCTGCCGTCGCCCTGGCGGTGGGGGCCATCCCGGAAGGGCTCCCCGCAGCGGTGACGATCACGCTGGCCATCGGCGTGAGCCGCATGGCCCGGAAACGGGCCATCATCCGGAAGCTTCCCGCCGTGGAAACCCTGGGCAGCACCACGGTCATCTGCTCCGACAAGACGGGGACCCTGACGGAGAACCAGATGACGGTCCGCCGGATCTATGCCGGTGGCGAATTTTACGACGTCTCGGGGGTCGGCTACACCCCGGAAGGTTCGTTCTCGATCGCGGGGAAGGATCTACAGGTGTCGCTCCCGGAGGCACTGCAGGAGTGCCTGCGGGCAGGCCTTCTCTGCAACGACGCCCGGCTCCTCCGGGAGGACGAGGCCTGGAAGGTTCAGGGAGATCCCACGGAGGGGGCCCTGATCGTTGCCGCCGCCAAGGGAGGAATGGACGCGGAGGAGACCGCCGACGCCTTTCCACGCCTCGACTCCATCCCCTTCGAGTCGGAGCGCCAGTACATGGCCACGCTCCACGGCGGCGGGGAGGGGGGCGCCGGTATCGTCTATTTCAAGGGGGCCGTGGAACGGATCCTGGCGAAGTGCGAATACACCCTCGACGCCGGCGGCGGCCTGAAACCACTTGACGGACCGGCGGCCCACAGGGCGGCGGAGGACATGGCCGCCGGGGGGCTCCGCGTGCTGGCCCTTGCCAGGAAGGAACGGCCGGCGGGGAGCACCCGCATCGACGGGGAGAACGAATTCTCCGGCCTGACGTTTCTTGGGTTTCAGGGAATGATCGATCCGCCGAGGCCGGAGGCCCTGGAGGCCGTGCGGCTCTGCCGGGCCGCCGGGATCGAGGTCAAGATGATCACCGGGGACCATGCCCTGACGGCCGCGACGATCGCCCGCCAGATCGGGATTGGACGGCCGGATGACGGGGAGGGGGCCGCCCCGGCGGCCCTGACCGGCCAGGACCTGGCCCGTCTTGGCGACGACGAGATGATCCGGGTCGCGGCGGAGGTGTCCGTCTTTGCCCGCGTGGCGCCGGAGCAGAAACTGCGCCTCGTGGAGGCGCTCCAGGCCCGCGGACAGATCGTGGCCATGACGGGGGACGGCGTCAACGACGCCCCGGCCCTGAAGCAGGCCGACATCGGTGTGGCCATGGGCATCACCGGAACCGACGTGGCCAAGGAGGCGGCGGACATGGTCCTCACGGACGACAACTTCGCCTCCATCACAAGAGCCGTGGAGGAGGGCCGACGGGTCTTCGACAACCTCGTGAAGTTCATCATCTGGACACTCCCGACGAACGGCGGCGAAGGGCTCGTCATCCTGGCCGCCATCCTCACGGGGACGATCCTGCCGATTCTTCCCGTCCAGATCCTCTGGATCAACATGACCACGGCGGTCCTCCTGGGCCTGATGCTGGCCTTCGAGCCCCAGGAGAAGGACGTCATGGAGCGACCGCCCCGTGACCCCCGGGCGCCGCTGCTCGACAAGGTGATGATCGGCCGGATCCTCCTGGTGACGATCCTCATGCTGGGGGCTGTCTTCACCACGTTCCTCTGGCAGCGGGGCCAGGGGTATCCCATCGAGGTGGCTCGCACGGTGGCGGTGAACCTGTTCGTCATGATCGAGCTCTTCTACCTCTTCAACTGCCGGTCCCTGACCCGCTCCGCCTTCCGCATCGGCTTTTTCACCAACCCCTGGGTCCTGGTCGGATCCGCCGTGATGGTGGTCCTCCAGCTTCTGTTCACCTACACCCCCGTCATGAACCGGCTCTTCCAGACGGCCCCTGTCTCCATCCGGGATTGGGGCATCATCTTGTTGATATCATATGGTGTTTATCTTGCCATCGGCCTGGAAAAGATGGCGCGAAACCGGAAGAAGTCCTGAATCGAAGACTTCGAGGAGCAAATCATGGGCAAGACGGTGGATTTGATGCTGGACGAAATCGGCGGAATCATCCGGGGCGGCCTCGATGAGGACGGGACACTCCACATCCTGAGGATACTCGATGGTCCCGCCTACCCGAAGGAATTCCTGGAGGAGATGACGCTCTACAGCGAGCTGCTCCCGCTGGGGCGTGAGCATCCTTTCACGCCGGAGCAGCGCTGCCTTCACTTCCTGTGGGACGCTTTCGACCGGCTCCCCGTGTGCCTGGACGCGAATTTCGGGATCCTGTTCCGGAGGCTGATCGCGGAGCGCCTGTTCAAGAAGTGCGGTGCCGGGTTCATCGCGGAGGAGAACTGCAGGTTCAACTTCGGGCAGAATATCGAGGTCGGCGATTTTGTCTTTTTAAACCGGGGCGTATTCGTGGATTCCAAGGGGGGAGTCACCATCGGCAGCCACGTGGCCCTGACGGAGAATGTGCAGATCTTTACGCACAGCCACTCGGAGGCGTCTCACATCATCCGGGAATACAGGCCGGTCGTCATCCGGGATTATGCGAAGATCTATTCCGGCGCCGTCATCCTTCCCGGCGTCACCGTCGGAGAACAGGCGATCGTGGCCTCACACTCCATGGTCGTCAAGGACGTCCCCGCCAACGCACTCGTGGCCGGGATCCCCGCGCAGGTCGTCCGGATGCGAAAGACGGAGGGGAGGGAGGGGGAGGAGCTGGACCACCTCTGGCTGTTCTGACCGAAGGCCGCTGAAAAGAGGCCGTCTGCTGCGTTTCTCTCGTCCCTCGCCGCTCGACGGACCAAAAAGTACGACTCGCGGCTCAGGACTTCGAGGGCCTTGCATCCGACCCCTTTTGAGCGGCCTTCGAACTCCACCGGATTACGCCTCACGCCTCAGGACTTGCGCGCCTTGTCTGCGGGGTTTTTTTCGAGGCCGTCTTCTGAATGCCGTTTCGGCTGGTTTCTGGAGATGGGGAAATCCATCTGCCGCGTTTCTCTCGTCCCTCGCCGCTCGACGGACCAAAAAGTACGACTCGCGGCTCAGGACTTCGAGAGTTATTCCACCATTCCCTTTTCCCGTTTTTCCTCGTGCTGGAGAAAACGGCCCATGCCCGTCTTCAGGCGGCCAAACCCCATGGTCTCGTAAAACCCCTCCCGCCCCGGGCTTGCGTAAAGGATGACGTTGCAGGGCCCGACCTTTTTCAGGATCGTCCCCATGATGAGCTTTCCCACGCCCTTGCCCCGGTGTTCCGGAACGACCGCCATATCGTACACGGCCGCCTGGTAGGCCCCGTCGGAGATGGCCCTGCCGAAGCCGATCATCCGCTCGCCCTCGTAGACGAAAACGACGGCCTCGCTGTTTTCGAAGGCCCGGCGATGGCGGGCGTGATCGTAGAAACCCATCCCCGCCTCCCGGAGCGTGGATTGGATCTGGTGCCAGTCCACCCCCTTGCAGTTCTCCTGGATCCTGTATTCCATCGTCTGTCCTCCCGGAAAGGCCGTGCGGGCGGTCCTTGCGAACGGCCGGGATTCCTGCCCGCGGGTCGACATGATCGGCGCGGATCATACTACACTTCACGGCCGGAGTGATAGCGGCCAATGTGGAAATGCGACATGAAATGCAGGAGGGTCCCGGTTCCGGGGATTCAGGGAAAAGCCCGGAGGAAAAGTGGTTGCGCCGCGGGACGATTGATATTATCAATGCCTCTCGGTTGTCTGTCTTCCATTACATCCCTCGGATAAGGAGGCGGAGCATGGCCAGAAAGATCGCCTTCACGAACCAGAAGGGCGGCGTCGGCAAGACAACCGCCGCTCTGGGGCTCGCCGGCGGATTGACCCGCCTGGGAAAGCGAGTCCTCCTGGTGGACCTGGACGCCCAGGGAAACGCCTCGGCCTCCCTGGGACTGATCATCGAGGGGGAAGGGCGGACCGTCAAGGATCTCCTGGCGGAGGGCGGAAATCCTTCGGACTATGTCGTTGCCACGGGGGAAGGGGATGTCCTGCCGGCCAACAACGCCCTCAAGGACATAGAGCCCGTCCTGCACCGGAACGATGGCGTACGGCGCCTGAAGAAGCTCCTCGGCCCCCTGGAGCGTTCCTACGACTTCATGCTCTACGATTGCCCTCCCAGCATCAATATCTTCACGCGGAGCGCCCTGGCGGCGGCGGACGAGGTCATCGTCCCGGTGGAGGTGGGGTTCTTCGCCATCCTTGGACTCAAGCAGCTCCTGGAGGAGATCGAGGGGATCCGGAAGGAGTACAACCGAACCCTGAAGTTCCGGGGAGTCCTGCTTTCCAAGTTCGACCGGCGAACGGTCTTGTCCGACCAGATCCTGCAAGTTCTCCGGGACGACCTGGGAGAGCGCCTTCTTCGCACGGCCATCCGGGTAAACGTGGACCTGGTGAAGGCCCAGATCGCCCAGAAAAGCATTTTCGATTACGGTCCCCGGAGTGCCGGGGCGGAAGATTTCCAGGCCCTGACGGAGGAGATACTGTATGGCTAGGAAGAACGAGGAACTGCTCAGCAAACTGAGCGCCCTGAAGCCGTCCGCGCCGACCCGCACGAGGCCTGCGAAACCGGCGAAAGGAAAGGCCGGTGGCGGGTCCCCGGGGATGAGCGAAAAAAACGGATCCTCCGGCCGTGCGAAAGCGCCGGCGGCGAAGCCTTCTCCCCCGGATGCGGCGGGAACGAAGAAGGATCGGGCGAAGACGGTCGCTGCCGCCGGCAGGAAGGGCGCTCCGTCGAAGACCAGCGCCGTAAAGGTGGCTGGGATGAAGAAGACACCGGAACCCGCGGCGCAGCTCCGGAAACGGAAGGCACCGGAGGACCGGAAGGCGGAAGCCCCGGTCAAACCGGCGGAAAAGCAGGAAGGTGTTTCGCCGGAGACGGGAAGCCCGTTCCGCCCGGACGCCTGGAAGGCGGGCTTCTTCCGCTGCATTCCGGGGATGGATGGCGCGGCCTTCGCGGATCCGTCCTTCTGCCGCCGGTCGTGGTTCGACGGCTGGTTTCGCATCTCCCGCCTGTTCCTTGAGGTCGCGGATCTCCAGTGGAAGGTCATGCTGAGCCTGGCAAGGCCGTGGCCGGGGGGTCGCTGATGGAGCTGCAGGGGTTTCAGCGGAAATACCTCCGCGGCCTCGCCCACGGGATCAAGCCGCTTGTCCTGATCGGGCAGGCGGGCCTCACCGGGGGCGTCCTGGCGGCTGCGGAAGGAGCCCTGGCCGAACACGAGCTGATCAAGGTCAAATTCAACGATTTCAAGGAGAAGGACCGGAAGGAGGATCTTGCCGCACAGATCGGGACGGCCACCGGGGCGTCGCTTGTGGGGCTCATCGGGCACACGGCCATCTTCTACCGGATGCAGCCGGACCCGAACCGGCGGCAAATCCGTCTGCCCCAACGCTCCTCCTGACGGAATCCCCGGGACCGGCAACGGCCCCTCCCGGGTGGTGTGATTCCATCCATCCCATCGAAACTCTTCAAGAGTCGCGCTTGGCCGTGCACGATATTTCGTTGACCTCCCTGCGGAAATCTGCTAATTAGTCCGCTCCGGTTCAGGAGTTGACCGATATTACAGGGAAACGTGTTGATTCTGTGATCGATCTGCATACTCATTCCATCTTCAGTGACGGTGAACTGATCCCTTCCGAAATGGCCCGGCGGGCCCAGGACAGGGGATATCGCGCCCTGGCCATCACCGATCATGGGGATCACTCCAACGTGGATTTCCTCGTGCCCCGGGTTGCAAAGGCATGCCGGAAGCTTTCGGATGCATTGGGAATGCCCGTCATCCCGGGAATCGAGCTGACCCACGTCCCGCCGGAATACATCGCTGAGCTGGTCCGGGAGGCCCGGGATCTGGGAGCCCGCATCGTTGTCGTTCACGGGGAGACCATCGCCGAACCCGTGCTGCCGGGAACGAACCGGGCGGCCATCGAGGCGGCCGTGGACATCCTGGCCCATCCGGGCCTGATTTCCGAGACCGATGTGATGCGGGCCAGGGAGCAGGGGGTGTACCTCGAGATCTCCGCCCGGAAGGGGCACAGCCTCACGAACGGGCATGTGCTTGGTTTGGCCCGCCGATTTGAAGTTCCCCTGGTTCTGAACACGGACAGCCACGGGCCGCAGGATCTCATCACCCGCGACCAGGCCATCCGGGTGGCCCTCGGGGCCGGCATGAACCTCCGGGAAGTGGAAGTGATGATGAGAAATTCCGAGGAGATTGTCCGGCGGGCCACCGCCGGGGGGTCCTGATTCCGTCCGGGGCCGCGCCCCGTACCCGCCATCGCCCCTCCCCGCGGTTGTCGCCTGCCTGGAAGAGACGCGTCATGAAACCAAGAAAAGCAGCAAAAGGAAAGAAGTCCAAACGATCCACCGGATCGCTCAAAATCTGCCTCCTGACCTACCGGGGCAATCCGGCCAGCGGCGGGCAGGGGGTCTACATCAAGTACCTGAGCCACGCCCTCCGGGAACTGGGGCACAAGGTGGACGTCATCTCCGGTCCCCCCTACCCGGAGGTGCCCGAGGGAGTCACCCTTCACAAGCTGCCGGGCCTCGACCTGTACAATTCGGATCACCTGTTCCGCCCGACCCGGTACCGGGATCTCCTTTCGCCGGTCAACACCATGGAGTTTCTGGACATGTGCCTGGGAGGGTTCCCCGAGCCCAGGACGTTCGGCAGCCGTGTCCACCGCTGGTTCCGCGAACGGAAGCCGGCCTACGACATCGTCCACGACAACCAGTGCCTGTCCTGGGGCATCCTGGAGCTGGAAAAGCTCGGCTACCCGACGGTGGCAACGATCCACCATCCCATCACGGTGGACCGCGATACGGAAATCGACGCCGCTCCGAACCTGCTTAAGCGGCTCAAGGTACGCCGCTGGTACTCCTTCCTGGATATGCAGATCAAGGTCTCCCGGCTCTTCTCGCAGATCATCACCGTCTCCGAGTGTTCGAAGGGCGACATCAGCCGGGCGTTCGGGGTGCCGGAGGAGAAGTTCCGGGTGGTGCCCAACGGCATCAACATGGACTTCTTCTATCCCGCCAACGGGAACGGACGCCCGGAGAACACGATCCTCGTGACCAACAGCGCCGACACGCCCCTCAAGGGGCTGCGATACCTCCTGGAGGCCGTCGATTCCCTGCGGCGGCGCCGCCCGGTGAAACTGACCGTCATCGGCCAGCCCAAGAAGGACGGGGCCATCGAGCGCCTCGTCAAAGAGCTGCGGCTGGGCGACACGGTGACGTTCACCGGCCGCATCGCCTGGGAGGACTTTGCCGGGTACTACGCCAAGGCCACGATGGCCGTCATCCCCTCGCTGTACGAGGGGTTCGGAATGCCCGCCGGCGAGGCGATGGCCTGTGGCGTGCCCGTCATCAGCACGACCGGCGGGGCGCTCCCGGAAGTGGTGGGAGATGCCGGCATCCTGGTGCCCCCGGGTGACCGGGAGGCCCTGGAGAGAGCCATCGAAGAGCTTCTGGACAACCCGAAAAAGAGGGAGGAACTCGGAAGGGCCGGCCTGGAGCGCGTGAAAGGGGCGTTCACCTGGCGGCATGCCGCCCAGCGGGGTGTGGATGTCTACCGGGAGGCCATGAATGCTCACCGTCGACTTTGAGCGCCTGGACCTGCGGCCGGGAATGAGGGTTCTCGACGCCGGCTGCGGGACGGGCCGTCATATCTGTGAGGCCTTCCGGAGGGCCGACATCACCGCCGTCGGGCTCGACCTGAGCGAAGAGGACCTCCGCAAGGCCGGGGGCACGCTCTGGGTCATGAGCCAGGAGAACGGCTGCCGGGGCGCCGTCATGGCCGTCAAGTCCGACGTGACGCGGCTGCCTTTTCCCGACGGGGCCTTCGACGTCGTAATCTGTTCGGAGGTGCTGGAGCACATCCCGGACAACCGGAAGGCCGTGTCCGAACTGATGCGGGTTCTCCGGCCGGGCGGGGATCTGGTGGTGAGTGTCCCCCGCTGGCTCCCGGAGCGGATCTGCTGGGCCCTCTCGGAGGCCTACCACAACGAGCCGGGGGGCCACATCCGGATCTACCGGAAGCGGGAGATTCGACGCCTCCTGGAAGATGCGGGTGCCGACTTCCGGGGGATCGATTACCGCCACGGCCTTCACGCCCCCTACTGGTGGCTCAAGTGCCTTGTGGGCCACAAGCGGGAAGACTCGCGGCCCGTGAATCTCTACAAGCGTTTTCTGGAATGGGACATCATGGAAAAACCCAGGCTCACGGTCATCCTCGACCGAATGCTGAACCCGCTGATCGCCAAGAGCATCGTACTCTACCTGAAGAAGGGTTGCTGATATGGAGCGAACCTCGACCCGCCCGGCCCTGAAGCCGGACCTGAGACTGGACGTGGAAGCCACCGCCGGATTCATCGCCGGCGTGCAGAAGGAAAACGGGGAAATCCCCTGGTCCGTCGGCGGCAAGACGGACCCGTGGGACCATGTGGAAAGTGCCATGGGGCTCGTCGTGGCCGGGCGCCTGGAAGAGGCGCAGCGGGCCTACCGGTGGCTTGCGGATACGCAGCTCCCGGACGGAAGCTGGTGGTCGGCGGTCCGGGGCGGCGTCGTGGAGGACCCGACGAAGGACTCCAACTTTTCCTCCTACGTCGCTGTGGGCGTTTTCCACTACGGCCTGGTGACCGGCGACTGGGATGCGGCGCTTTCCTTCTGGCCGATGGTCGAGGGGGGGATTGAATACGCCCTGGGTCTCCAGGCCCCGACGGGAGAGATCTACTGGGCCCGGAACAAGGAGGGCGTTGCCGATCCCATGGCCCTCTTGACGGGATCCAGCTCGATCTTCATGAGCGTCAAGTGCGCCCTGGCCATGGCCGGGCGACAGGGAAAGAAGATGCCCCGCTGGGAGAAAGCCATCGGGAAGCTCGGCCACGCCATCCAGCATAAGCCGAACCACTTCAACATGATCAAATCCCGCTTCTCCATGGACTGGTATTATCCGGTTCTCTGCGGCGCCCTCCAGGGGCAGGACGCCCGCCGGCGCATCGACCGTTACTGGGAGCGGTTCGTGGTTCCCGACTGGGGGGTCCGGTGCGTCTGCGACCGGCCGTGGGCGACCATGGCGGAGACGTCGGAGCTGGTCCTGGCCCTGGATGCGGTGGGAGAACACGAACGGGCCAAGGCCGTCTTCAGCTGGATCCTGGACAAGAAGTACGACGACGGGTCCTACTGGATGGGAGTGACCTTTCCCGATGCCGTCATCTGGCCGGAGGAGCGGACGGCATGGACGGCGGCGGCGGTGCTCATGGCCTATGATGCGCTCTACGGGCTGACGCCCGGGGGGTGCTTGTTCCGTCACGGTTTCTGGGAAAACGGGGGCCCACGCTGAGGGGAGAAGGTCCGGAGGCGGTTCGGAGGGGCCCATGCTGAAAGAACACCGCCCGTATATCCTCAAGCGCCTTGACCAGGCCTTTCAGTGCTGGTACGCCGAGCGCTATCTCCGACCTCATTTCGACCGCCTGGGCCGGGGGGGGACCTACATGAAGCCCTGGTATGTGGAGGTCTTCGGAGGTCCCATCACGCTCGGCCACTATGCCCACGTCATTGCCGCCCCGGACAAGAGGGTCCGCCTGACCGTCTGGTCCACCCTGGAGACGGGGGGGCGGATCGATATCGGCGATTACTGTCTCCTGTGTCCCGGCGTGAGAATCTCCGCCGCCCGGGAAATCACCATCGGTGACAGTTGCATGATGGCCCACGGGGCCTATATCACCGACGCGGACTGGCACGGCCTCTATGACCGCTCCGACTCCTCCCTGGCGGTGGCCCCCGTGAAGCTCGGGAACAATGTCTGGATCGGGGACAGCGCCATCGTCTGCAAAGGTGTCACCATCGGCGACCACAGCATCGTCGGCGCCGGTGCCGTGGTGACGCGGGATGTCCCCCCCTACACGGTCGTGGCGGGAAACCCCGCCTCCTATGTGAAGGATCTGGACCCCGCGTTGCCCATGAAGACGCGGGCGGACTGGATGGCCGATCCCCGGGGGCTGGCGGAGGAGTTCGCGATCATCGACCGGCACCATACGAAGGGAAACACCTGGACCGGCTGGATCCGGTCTATGCTTTTCCCCCGCCGGGGAGACTGAGGCCGCCGGCCGCGCCCCCGCGGCTGGATGATTCAATGGGAGTGCGGGCAAGGGAAAGAAGAAACATCCATGGCAGTCGAGCCAGGAAAGGGAAGACCGATATCATGAAAATCGCCATCATCGCCCCGCCGTATCCTCTGGAAGAGGCGCCGGCGCCGCCCCTGGGGGTCAGCTACGTCGCCGCCGCCTTCGAGCGGGCCGGCGCGGAAGTGCGGATTTTCGACTACATCGTCAGCCGGTACACCCCGGAAAAGCTGAAGGCCCAATTGGAAGCCTTCCAGCCCGACGCCGTGGGCGGGACATCGGTAACCCTGAATTTTCCCGCGGCGGCGCGGATCGTCGCCACCGTCAAGGAGCACAATCCGGACATCGTCACGATGATGGGAGGCCCCCATGTGTCCTTCGACGCCGCGGGCACCCTGAACGCCTATCCCGGCATCGACCTCGTCGTTCGCGGGGAAGGGGAGGAAACCATCGCCGAACTGGCGGGGGCGATCCGGGACCGGAAGAGATGGAAAGACATCCGGGGACTCTCATTCCGTGAAAACGGGTCCCTCGTGGAAACCGAAACCAGGCCCTTCATCCCGGACCTGGACGAGCTGCCCATGCCGGCTCGTCATCTCCTCCCCCTTTCGCGCTACCGGGCCCTGGGCTATCCGGTCAGCATCATCACGAGCCGGGGCTGCCCGTACTCCTGCATCTTCTGCCAGGGCCGGCGGATGGTGGGGAAAACGGTGCGCCAGCGGACGGCGGCGCGGGTGGTGGACGAGATCGAGCACATCCTGTCCTACGGCATCGACCGGATCAACGTGGCCGACGATCTCTTCGTCTCGAACAAAAGGAAGGTGCGGGAGGTTTGTGACGAGATCCGGCGGCGGGGGCTGAAGTTCGCCTGGAGCGCCTTCGCCCGGGTGAACACGGTGGACCCGGAGACCCTGGCGATCATGCGCGAGAACGGCTGCGACAGCATCAGCTACGGTGTGGAGTCGGGGAACCAGGAGATGCTGGACCGGATCCGGAAGGGCATCAAGCTGGATCAGGTGCGGAAGGCCGTCCGGATGTGCAACGACGCGGGGATGATCTGTCACGCCTCGTTCATCGCCGGCCTTCCCGGAGAAACCATGGAAACGCTGAAGGAGACGGACGCCTTTGCCCAGGGGCTCGGGGCCATGTACGGCTACCACATCCTGGCCCCGTTCCCCGGAACGACCGTCCGCGAGGAGATCGAATCCTACGACCTGGAAATCCTGACCAGCGACTGGTCCCTTTACGACGCCAACCGGGCCGTGACAAGGACCTCCGCCCTGGGGCCGGCCGACATCGAGGGTTTTGTGGCCAAGTTCGAGGGGGCCATCGACGAGGAATGGCAGCGCATGATCCGGGCCTACCATGACGGCACCATCGCACCGTCGGACCATTTCAAGGTGGAGGGTCACTATCGCACCCAGCTCATCTACAAGATCCTGGCCGGGGACCTGATCGAAAACCTGGGATCGTTTCCCGCCGCCGGGGACCCGAAAGAGACCCGGCCGGAGCTGTGCCGCCGCATCACGGAGGCATCCGCTGCGAGCCCGGCCCTGGTGGAGAAGGTGATCGGCGAGTTCACCGACAAAGGATTCCTGAAGGTGGAGCGGCAGAGCGACCGGTACGGGTGGTTCTGGACCCACAACAACCGAGTGGATCATCTGTAGAAACGGCACGCCAGAGGAGCGGATTTCAAATCCGCTCCCCTCTTTTCCATCCCTTCGTATCACGGCGCGGGGGCTGTCACGGGGTTCCCGCCGTCGCGGAGAATTTTCCGCAAAGCGCATTGCCTGCCCGAACGGCCGTCCCAGTGGAAAATTCTCCTAATTGCTCCTCTGGGAATCCCCGGCCGCGCCCCCGCGGATGTATGCGGGAGGGGG
>CAZODI010000057.1:4450-17839 GCA_964578535.1 uncultured Syntrophaceae bacterium | reverse complement strand
TTGAATTCCTCGACAAAATAATCTGCGTGAACATCATTTGTAAGAAAGATGTAATCGGTTAATTCTCCGCTTAAAAAAATCTCCGTAACCTTGCCGTTTCCGTCATCGTCGATGATGAACCCGTACCCGGTCAGATTGCTGTCCTTATTTTTCATAAGAAAGCCCTGCTTACCAAACATTCGCATCTTGTTTTTTTTGAAATACTCCCTGTCATGTGTCATCAAAGTATTAGAGTCTTCGACTTGACTGACAGTCCAGTTTTTGCCAACTATGTTTATACATATCTTCCGTGCTTCATTTATATCCATTCCAATGCTTAAACCTTTTAATATTATCTGCTTTTCTTTTACCTTAACGTTGCGTTGTGCTTCTGATGCGGCAACGCTCACAGATGTATAAGCAACCAACAATACGATTCCAATTATTATAAATAAACGCTTTTTCATCTGTAGTCACCTCCCGCATAAATATCCATTAATAAGTGAATTTTTGACAACATACTACTTCGTCGGATAATTCATTGTAACAGGCACACCATCAACAATTCCAGTACAAGTTTCAATCATGAACCCCATTGTATGAGGATATCACCGGCTTCCCTTGACACCATGTCCACCCTGAAGAACGGACCTTCAATTCTATAACGCCGAGTAAACGATCAGTCCCAAGCCGATGAGGAAGACAGCGATATTGATGATCACTTCACGAACGAGAGAAATATCGGTTTTAAAACGGGAATGATCCGGATTCTTGGGATCGTATAGGATGGCGACCTCGGTGTTTAAAAATCTTTCTGGAGAATGGCTCGCAAAATGCGATGCCGCTACATGGGTCGTATTGTCGGCAGCCTTGAATTCCGCATAAAAGCGGTATTGGCCGGAGTTGACGTTCTCTATCTGCGGATACGTGGCTGCATCCGTGATCTTTCCCGTGGTTTCGATCCCGGTGCGGAGCAGCTTTTCATCACGGCGCCAATCGAAGAAATTGAACAATCCATCGATGAGTCCATAAAACGCAAGAACAACGCCGATCATGAAACAAGCTATTTCCGTATGGGTCGGCATGATGAGCACATTCAGCACAAAAAAATGGCAGGGTCGTCTCAACAGCCCCGCCACTCCTTTTTACGAATGGAAGAAGGGACGGGCTCACATACCAAGGTAGGCCTTGCGGACATCGGGTGAATCGAGCAGTTCGCGTCCCGTGCCGGACTGGACGATATTCCCGCTCTGGATGACGTAGCCGCGGTGGGCGATTTCGAGCGTCTCCTGGACCATCTGTTCGACCAGCAGGACCGTGGTCCCGGCTTTGTTGATGCCGATGACCGTCTCCATCATTTTCTCCACCATGGTGGGCATGAGGCCCAGCGACATCTCGTCGAGCATGAGCAGCTTGGGGTGCGACATGAGGCCGCGTGCGATGGCCAGCATCTGCTGCTCCCCGCCGCTCAGCGTCTCGCCGATTTGCCTGGCGCGCTCCCTGAGTACGGGGAATATCTGCAATATCTCCTCCACGCGGCGCTTGACCTCCGTCTTGGATTCTTCGGCATACGCCCCCAGGGCGAGGTTTTTCTCAACCGAGAGCTTGGCGAAAATCCGGCGGCCTTCCGGGACGTAGCTGATTCCGAGCTTGACGGTGCGGTTCGCCGGGAGCTTGGAGATATCGGCGCCCTCGAAGAGGATGCTCCCTTTGAGAGGGTGCATAAGGCCGCAGATGGTTCGCATGATCGTGGACTTCCCCGCCCCGTTCGCGCCGACGATCGCGACCAGCTCCCCCGGCAGGACCTCCAGGGAGGCGTCAAAGACGACGGGGATGCCGTCATATCCCGCATCCAGGCCGGAAACGTTCAGGATGGGCTCAGGCACCGGCTCCACTCCTCTGTTCCTTGAAGCGCTGGGAGTATTTCACCCCGAGATAGGCCTCGATGACCCTGTCGTCGTTGACGATGCGCTCGGGCGCGTCCTCGGCGATCTTGAGGCCGCTGTCGAGCACCACGACCTTGTCAGCGATCGGCATGATGGCCTCCATGACGTGTTCCACGATCATCATGGTGATGCCGCTGTCTTTCAGTCGCAGGATGACTTCCACGGCCGCCTTCACTTCCGTCGACGTGAGGCCCGCCATCACCTCGTCGAGCATGAGCAGCTTAGGGCCCGCAGCCAGCGCCCTCGCCATTTCCAGGCGCTTCTTCCCGGCGATGGGCAACCCCCCGGCCAGCTTGTCCTGGATTTGGGTAAGCTCGCACAGCCGGATGCATTCGGCAGCTTTTTCAAATGCCGATTTGTTGTCGTGGCATTTCAGGAAAGCGCCGACCAGAACGTTGTCGAAAACCGTCATTTCCTTGAGGGGCCGCACGACCTGGAAGGTGCGCACCGCCCCTTTGCGGGCGATCTGATACGGCGTGAGCCCGGTTATATCCTCGCCGTCGAAGGAAATGCGCCCGCTGAATGGCTTGTAGAGCCCGGAGATGCAGTTGAAGAGGGTCGTTTTCCCCGCGCCGTTCGGGCCGATGAGCCCGACAATCGAACCTGCCTCCACGGTAAAGCTGACCCGGTCGTTGGCGACAAGCTCGCCGAACTTCATGGTCACTTCATTCAGTTCAAGGAGCGCCAACTTCCGTACCTCCCTTGCCGCGGGCTTTCGCAATCCGCTGCCGGATCCCCTGGAAAATCCCGACGATCCCGGCGGGCTGCTTGATGACCATGAGGATGATGATCAGTCCGAAAATGATCAGGTCGATGCCGCCGCCCAGTCCGCCCCAGAACGCGCGGGTGTATTCCTGCAGCGGGATGAGGACCGCCGCACCGGCCAGGGGCCCCAGGAGCGTGCCGGCCCCGCCCAAGATGGTGATGAGGACGAACTTCATCGCCATGTCCAGGGAGATGACCATGGACGGGTCCACCCTCAGGTTATACTGCACGAAGAAAACCCCGCAAAGGGCCGTCAGGACCGCCGAGATGGCCATTGCCGTGAGTTTCACCATGGTGCTGTTGACACCCAGCGATTCGGCCGTCTCCTGCCCTTCCCGCACGGCCTTCATGTAATACCCGAACCGGTGCCCTTCCAGCCAGCGCACGACCCCGAAGACAACCGCAAACAGGATCAGGGCGAAATAATAATACCCCGTCTTCGAATACCAGACCAGGTTCCGGATTCCCTCTTCGATTACGGGATAGTCCAGTCCGATGGCCCCGCCGATCCAGTCCCACACCTGGAACATGCGGAAAAAAATCTCCACGATGGCGAAGGTGGCAATGGCGAAATAATGGCCGCTCAGCTTGAAGCACGGATAACTGATGATGACCGCCACCAGGCCGGCCGCCGCCATGCCGATCAGGATGCCGGGCCAGGGCGTCGTCCCGTAGGTCACCAGGGCCATGGACGCCCCGTAGGCGCCGATCCCGAAAAACACCGAGTGGCCGAACGACACCTGGCCGCAGTAGCCGCCGATGATATTCCAGGCCTGCGCCATGCTGGCGTACAAAAGGATCAGGATAAAGACATGCATGCGGAAGGAGTTGTCCGCAAAACCCGGCACAATGGGCAGGACGGCCACGACCGCAATGAACAGCAGCCACACGGCATTCTTGCCCAAGATTCTGTTTTTCGTCGGATTTACCAACCGAAAAACCCCTTCCTTCGAAAGGCGACAACCGCCAGGTACAGGCTGAACACGGCCACGTATTTGAACACGGGCGCGATGTAAAACCCGGCGAACGACTCCACAACCCCCACGAGCAGGCCCGCACACAGCGCCCCCGGGATGCTTCCGAACCCCCCCATGGCCACGCAGATGAAGGCGATGAGCCCGAAAAGCGAGCCCACCTCGGGATGCACGGCAAGATACGTCGGCATGATGCCGCCGGCGATGCCCACGCACGCTCCGCCGATGCCGAAGATCAGGAGGTAGATGCGCTCCGTGTTGATGCCCATCAGCTCGGCCGCCTCCTTGTCCATGGCGGTCGCCTGAACGGCCCAGCCGAACCGGGTGGAGTTGATCATGGCGTAGACAAGCCCGATGACGAGCAGCGCGATGATGCCTGTCACCAGCTGGGGGATGGGGATGATCAGCGCCCCCAGTTGATAGGTCTTGTCGCCCAGCCACGTATCGGTGAGGATGCGGAAATTCGGCGAAAAGAGGTTCAGGCAGAGATTCTTGATGAGCATGGCCAGCCCGAAGGTGGCCAGGAGCGCCGCGAGCGATGGTTTGCCGATGGTATATTTGACGATCAGCTGGTAGGTCAGCACCCCGAGGAGAAACACAAACACGCCGGCGGCAAGAAGAGACACCAGGGGATCCACACCGACCAGGAACCCCAGCCAGTAGCTGACATACATGGCCGCCATCAGAAACTCGCCATGGGCGAAATTGATGACGTCCATGACGCCCCAGATGAGGCACAGGCCGGCGGCCACCAGCGCGTACAGGAGTCCGCTTAAAATCCCGTCAATAAGTACCTGGAGAACCGTTTCCATTCAACGCACAAACAGGAGCCTTTGAGAGCCGTGTATCGGGCTCCCAAAGGCTCCCGTACGAAGTCCGCTCGATCCGTTGTCGAAGCGAGCAAACCGGATATCGGATATGGGCCGCGGGGACAACCGGCCGGTCGCCCCGCGGTCCACCTTGTTACCTCTTGTCCCAGGCTTTCATGGGGAAAACAGCCTTTGCTTTCGGATCCGCCAGCTCGGCAGGATAAAGCCTTTTGTATTCTCCATTCTGAAGCTGCGTCACGATGCTGAACGCCTTGATGTTCTGGCCGCCCTTCGCGAATTGCACTTTCCCGCCCAGGGACAGCGGGGAGTCGAACGTACCCTCGTGGAGCACCTTGACCACCTTTTCCGGGTCGAGGCTACCGGCCTTCTCGATCGCCTGGGCCAGCACGATCACGGCCACGGCTTCTTGAATGCTGTCACCGTCAAACGGCACACCCTTCGTTTTGGTCTTGAAGATCTTCTCAACCGCGGCAACGGCCGGCAACAGGGACGCAAACTGCGGGGTATAGGCGTTGGAGCCCATGAAGAAATCGGCATCCTTGCCCAGCTGTTTGGCGATGATCGGATCCTGGTAGCCAGAGCAGTAGTTGATCGACATTCTGGGGACCCAGTTTGCCTGCTTCATGGTCTTCACCATGAGGGCGTAATCGGCACCCAGCACCGCTCCGAAGAGGGCGTCGGGGTTCTTGGTCTTCAGGGTCTGAACCTCGCTGTTGAGGTTGGTCGCCCCGGGGGTGTAGGGAACGTCCGCCACGACGCTGAATCCCGCGGCGGCGGCGGCTTTCTTCGCCTCACCGGCGGCGCCCTTTCCGAACAGGGTATTCTCGTAAATGATCCCTATCGTCCTGATATTGGCATTCTGCTTCTGGTTGAGCCATTTGAGGACTTCGACGAATTCCGCCGACTCGGTCGCGTCGGTCGGGGCCAGGCGGAAGAAGTAGTTCAGGTTGCGCTTTGTCAGCGCCGAACTGCTGGACGCGCCGCACATGAAGATCTTTTTCGCGCGCTCGGCGACCAGGCTCGCCGGGCCGCTTACGGAGCTGTTATAAGACCCGATGAGGGCCCACACGCCTTCCTGGTTGATGAGCCGCTCGGCCTCGGCCTTGCCGATGTCCGGCTTGCCCTGGCTGTCCGCATGGACCAACTGGATCTTGTATCCGCCGAGCAGACCACCCTTCTTTGCCAGGGGGATTTTCACTCCGGGATGCTGGCCGTTGACGATTTCAACCGCCGTCTGGACCGCGGCCTGGCAGCGCTGACCCGCGTTCGCAACCGGGCCGGTCAGGGGGAAAATAGTCCCGATCTTGATCACTTTTTGCTGGGCTGCCACTGGACCTGCCGCGAGCAACAGGCACAATACCGCCGCTACCGCCACGCAACCAAGCAACCGCAACGATTTGCTTTTCATTTATTACCTCCTTTGGAAGAATGGTGGCGAAGTATATGAAAACAAAAGAATTGTCAATGAAAACGTGTTCTCCTGCGGAGAATACCTAATATGTCCGGGGTTTGTGGCGTATGAATTGTCCGGTTGGCATAGAGCCCCGGGGAGGGGACATGAGAGGGGCAAGGGTGCTGCAGGAAACCCGGAAGGTTGGATGTGAGGAGATGCTGCAAAGATTGGATCCGCGTGTCGGTCGTTCCCTTCTGCCCCAGGCCGCCAAGTGAGGAAAGGACACATTGAACGTGTCCCGGGGAGGCCAATCGAACCCGCTTTTTCTCAAAAGGCTGATCTTGTTTTCATCCTCTCCAGGCCGGTTTACCCCGGCGGGCTTTTCTTATGCACACTCGCTATAGCCACAGATGCGGCAAACCATGCAGCCGCCCTCGTGCGCCACGATTCCCCCGCACTCGGGGCAGGCTCCCTTGAACAGAACACTCTTTTCCTGATACGGGACCTTGCCGCTGCCGCCATTGGCCGACAGATGGTACTGAATCGCCTTGGCCACGGCATCCGCGCAAGACAGGACTCTATTCTCGCCGAAACCCGATGGCGAGTGGCAGGAAATGCCGTGAAGCTGTTTGATAACCTGTTTTGCCTGGAGTCCGCTGCGCCAGGCCAGAGACACCATCCTGCCGATTGCTTCACTCTGCGAGGCCGCACAGCCTCCCGCCTTCCCCATCGTGGTGAAAAGTTCAAAGAGACCCGAGCTGTCCTGGTTGACGGTTACATACAGGGGTCCGCACCCGGTCTGCATCTGGTAGGTCCAGCCTTTGAGCACTTTGGGACGCTCGCGCTTTGTCGTTGGTTTTTCAGGAGCCGGGGTTTCCGGAATCGCCTGACCTTCCTTGCTGCCCCTGGTCAATACCTGCTGATCCCGCGATCCGTCGCGATAGATCGTAACCCCTTTGCAATCGAGCTGATAGGCCAGCTCATAGACGCGGGTGACATCCTGAATGGTTGCACCATTGGGGAAATTCACGGTCTTGCTCACCGCGTTGTCCGTATATTTCTGAAAGACTGCCTGCATACGAATATGCACGTCCGGTGTTATGTCATGGGCCGTAACAAACAGCTTGCGGATATCTTCCGGGATGTCCTCCATATTGTGAATGGATCCTTCTTCGGCAATTCGCTTCATCAATTCCGGCGAGTAGAAGCCCCGGCGCTTTGCGATGGCTTCAAAATGCGGGTGCACTTCCAGGAGGACGTCGTTATCCATGACCTGCCGGACAAAGGAGACGGCGAAGAGCGGTTCAACGCCTGACGAGGCATTGGCAATGAGCGAGATCGTGCCGGTCGGCGCGATGGTTGTGACCGTTGCGTTGCGCATGGACTGCATCCCTTTTTGATCATAGGTCGACCCCTTGAAGTTCGGGAACGGCCCGCGGATTTCGGCCAATGCATGCGAGGCCCTGTGCCCCTCCTCGTTGATGAAATTCATGACCCTTCCGGCAAGCTCCAGCGCCTCTTCCGCATTGTAAGGAATACCCAGCAGAATCAGCATGTCGGCCCACCCCATGACTCCAAGCCCGATCTTGCGATTGGCGAGGGTCATCTCGGCGATTTGCGGCAAGGGGTAGTTGTTGATTTCCACCACGTTGTCGAGAAAATGAACGGCCTGGTGGACAACCTTCTTCAGCCGCGCCCAATCCACCTTGTCTCCCTTCACCATCCTGGATAGATTGATCGAGCCAAGGTTGCATGACTCGTAGGGCAGAAGGGGCTGCTCGCCGCAGGGATTGGTGGATTCGATCTCCCCGATGTGGGGCGTGGGATTGTCGCGATTGAGGCGATCCAGAAAGACAATCCCCGGCTCGCCGTTTTCCCAGGCCTGAGAAATGATCCGATGGAATACTTTTGGGGCATTGAGCGTTCCGGTGACATGCCCGTCACGGGGATTGATCAGCTCGTAATTTTCGTCCTTTTCCACGGCCTTCATGAAGGCTTCCGTAAGCCCGACGGAAATGTTGAAGTTGTTGAGCTGCTTCTTGTCGGCTTTGCACATGATGAAATTCATGATGTCCGGATGATCGACCCGCAGGATGCCCATGTTCGCGCCGCGCCGCGTTCCGCCCTGCTTGATGGTTTCCGTGACGATGTCAAAGACGCGCATGAACGATATGGGACCACTGGAAATGCCGGTTGTCGTCAGGACAACGTCATTGGCGGGGCGCAGCCGGGAAAAGGCAAAACCGGTGCCTCCTCCGGATTTATGAATCAGGGCGGTGTATTTCACGGCATCGAATATCTCCTCCATGGAATCACCCACCGGCAGCACAAAGCAGGCTGACAATTGCCCCAATTCACGCCCGGCATTCATCAGGGTCGGCGAGTTGGGCAGAAATTCCAGGGAAGCCATCATGCGGTAGAATTCCTTTGCAAGTTGGGATAAGCCGTTTTTCCTGCTGAATTTCCGATCTGCCTCGGCAATGGTTTGCGCTACCCTTCGAAACATATCCGCTGGCGTTTCCAGAACGTTGCCATCCAGATCCCGTTTCAGATACCGCCTTTCCAGCACTGTGACGGCATTCTTTGCCAACTCCGGCTTATCGAAAGAATCAGACATTGTTCTCATGGCAGATTAACCCCTTGGAAATAGAAGAGAAAGTTCGACAGACAAACACCACATGTTGTATGAGGCCCTGCAGATAACCACAACATGTAGTGATTGTCAATGACGACCTGCCTCCAAAAGCGGATCCAGTTTTCAATTCAGGAGTCTGGGATTATGAGCGATTGAAATAAAGAAGGTCCGCTGCAAAAGGAGAACACTCGGCCAAAGGAGGCGGAGACTGTTCCATATGCGGAGAATCGAAAATCCACATCTCTCACAATAATCAGAAGAACTGACTCGCTGGGAGCGCTTGGAAGGAGACCTTGACCTTGCCTCTCGAACCTGGCTGCATGCGATTCGTCCATCGGTGTCCTCAACTTTTTTTGAAGAGTCGATGGAATCCAACCCCGTCTTCCCGGTCTGTAAATGAGGCTGTCGTCATGACAAAGGTACGATCAGACAATTGACGTTTGCCCCCCTGGTGACGTCTGTGGTAACGTCACGGAAACCTTGCAATGCTGCCGCATCGCTGAAACGTCAATCAATTCATCTCCTTTCTCCTTGGTGTCCGTCCGAAAACGGCACCGTCGTCTTGTCAAAAGGAGGTATGAATCGGTGCAAATCATGGAACCAAGGAAGCCGTTCATGATTGGCCCCCTGTATCTGATCATTTCCCTGCTGCTCATCCTTCAGGCAGGCTGCAGCAGCACCCCGGCGGTCAGGAAAGAGATGACAGAACCTCCGGGTATGGCCGAAACCATCAAAGTGGACGGCATCGAGCGGTTCGCCCGCGTTGACACGGACGTTTACCGGGGCAGCTCTCCCACCGACAGCGGACTCAAGTCGCTGAAGCGGGCCGGCGTCAGGACGCTGGTCTGCCTCCGGGATGACGTTCCCTACCGCGAAATGGCGGGTGCATTGGGCCTTCGAATCGAGCACATCCCCCTGTCCGCGCTGGATACTCTCAGCCGCGAGTCGGTCCTTCGTTTTCTGGACGTTGTTACCGATCCCGCTCTCCGCCCGGTTTTCTTCCATTGCCGGCAGGGCGAAGACCGGACCGGTGTGATGGCCGCGATCTACCGCATGCAGGTCCAGGGCTGGCCACTGGAGGCGGCCGTGGCGGAGATGAAGGCCTTCGGTTTCGGCAGGCAGTTCCTCGATCTGAAGAAGTCCGTGTTGTCCTATCTGGAGACAGGCGGCAGGAAAACAAAGGTCCGCATGGCGCCGGAAATGGAGACGGCCCTCGAGGCCGGAAACCGCCTTCTCGCGGCGGGAATGGACGAGAAGGCTGTCCCGCGCTTCCAGGTAGTCCTGCAAAAGAACCCGGACCTGGTCGAGGCACGCCTGGGGCTGTCGGAAGCCCTGGGGAACACGGGAAAAACAGGGGAGGCCCTGTCGGAGGTTCGCCAGGCAATGATCCGGGCCGGGTCCGGGGAGGAGCGCATCCGGACCTCCAGGGTGACGATCCGGATCCTGGCCGCGGCGAGCAATCGCGGGGAGCTGCCGCCATACGGCCTCGACCTGGCCGAGCGGGAGTGGGAAGTCCTCAACCGGTACGGGGCCGAGGATCGGAAGAGCCTTCTTCTGCTGGGAGACCTCTTTCAGCGCGGTCTTTACCTTTCCAGGGCCATCGAGGCCCTGGAGCGCGCCGGCCGCGGAGCGCATCCCTCCGGGAAGGTCGATCTCGATCGCCGGGTTGAGCGCATCCGGTCCGTTTACTCCTTCGCACCCCGCAGCGACCTGGGGAAGAAACTGGGGCTCCTGCCCCAGGTGACCAGGGGCGAGCTGGCGGCCCTGCTGGTGCATGAGCTGCGGGTGGATCGGATCCGGACGATCCGGGGATCGGCGACCTGGCGACCCTATGTCGAGAAGCAGGCGGCGGCGCCGACGTTGAAAGATATTGAGGACAGTGCATATCGGGACGACATCCGGCGCGTTCTCGCCCTGGGCGTTCGGGGGCTCGAGCCCTTCCCCGACGGAACGTTCCGTCCCTCCGACGCGGTGAGCCGCGCCGAGTTCGCCGTCATCCTGGAGGACGTTCTTTCCAGGGCCACCCGCGACGAGACGCTTGCCACCGGGATGATGGACAAGGCCTCCCGCTTCGAGGACGTGGATGCCAGCGCCTGGTACAAGAGTGCCGCCGATCTCGCACTGAGCCTGGGCCTCTTCGCTCCCGGCCCCGGCGCTCCGCCGAGATTTCATCCGGTCAAACCGATCACGGGCGTCGAGTCCCTCCAGGCCTTTCGCCTTTTGAGAAAGCGCCTCGACTCGCGGAGCCGGGCCATCGTGATCGTCGTGGACGCATTGCGGGGAGAGTCGGCGTACAACACCCTTGACGCAAAGAGGCTCCCGAACCTGGAGCGCCTGATCCGGGAGCGGGGGGTCGTACGCTTCGCGAAGTGCCTTTCGGCCCTCCCCTCCATTACCCTTCCCAACCACACGACAATTTTCACGGGCGTCTACCCGGGCCGTCACGGAGTTCCGGGCAATGAATGGTTCGACCGGACCCTCGACGCCAATGTGCCCTTGTACCGGCGGACGCGCGAATACGTGAAGTACGGCAGCGAGGACGATCCCGGCCTGGGGCGCGCCTGGTCCTTCGGGGGTATTCCCGTTCACGACCAGGACCTCTCCCGGGACGTGCGGACAATCTACGAGGCGTTCAAGGAGGCGGAGACGGCGAGGGGCCGCACGACCCGGACAGCGGTCGTTTTCGATCCCGTGAGACGGGGTGCCGACGTGGTCGTGAATCCGGACCTCTTCGACGCCCTCATCAGTCTCGACGTTCTGCCTTTCGTCAACCAGTACGCCCTCCTGGATACCTCCGCCGCGCGGAAAGCCGTGGCCCTGATCCGGAGCGAGAATCCGCCGGAGCTGATGGGCATATGGCTCTCAGGGCTGGACGGGTTGTCCCACGCGAAAGGTCCCGGCCCCATTGGAGGCGCCGGAGACCGGCAGGCGGACTACCTGGCGGAGCATCTCGATCCGCTGATCGGAGAAATCGTAAAGGCCCTGGAAGACCGCGGATTGCTGGACGAGACGCTGATCTTCCTGGCATCCGACCATGGGCAGGCGGACGCGGTGGCGAAGGACGAAATCACCGTCGATGCGGAGAGGGTCTATCATGCCCTGGCCGGAAGCCCGTACCGTCCACCCCTGGACAAGTCGGGACGCCTGGATGAAAACGCCACGGACTTCGACATTGCCGTCATGGCCGACTCCAACGGCAATGCAGCCCTTGTCTCCATCCGGCCCCCCGGAGCCCCGTGGTCTACCCCGCCGGCCCGGTCGGACATCGAGGCGGTTTCGGCCCTCCTGCTGAAGGAGCCTTACGTGTCCCGGATCTTCTTCAGCGAGACCGGCATCCCCGGCAAAGAGCCCGCCGTCTTCCTGATGAGCGAAAACAATGGAAAGATCGTGACAAAAAGGCTGGAGCGGGACAGCGAGGAGCGCCTCAATACGCGGGCCCTGGGGTTGTCGGGTTCCGGCCGCTCGGGGGACCTGCTGGTGGAGGCGAAGAGCCCCTACTACTTCTCCCCCCGCGGAAGCATCTACCTGGGACAGCACGGGCGTGGCGAGCGCGTGGAAGACCAGGTCCCCCTCCTGATCATGAATCCCTCCGGAGGTCGGCAAAGCATCGTGCGCTCGGTGGTCGAGATCGACGACATCGCGCCCACCGTGGCCGGGGCACTGGGTTTCCTGGACGCCCTGCCCGCCGACGGGACGGATCTCCTGGATCCCCCGAAGATTCTTGTCTCCTCCCATGCAGAGGACCAGGTGGTCCCGGCAGACCGGACCACGAGCATCCTGGGATTCGCCAAGGACTCGGTCGGCATCGAGCGGGTGGAGTTCCGTGTGGACGGAGAAGACAGGTTTCACGCCGCAGAGGGAACCTCCTTCTGGGAGGCGAAGGTCCGGCTCACGCCCGGCCGCCACGCCATCGTCGTCCGGGCCTTCGACGAGACGGGCATCGCCTCGACGGTGCGGTTCCACCTCATCGCGCAATAGGAAAGGGATTGGCCATGAAATCGTTTCGTTTCTCGATCGCTTGTTGCATCGTGATTCTCTTTGCCGCCACCGGCCTTGGAGCACAAGACTGGTTTCTACAGGGCCACGGGATAGGTTTATACGACGGGAGCCGCTCCGATTATGACCGGACACTGCGTGTCGTTCAGACCGGAGATCGCTGGTCCCTTCAAGAGCTCGCAGACATGGGGGCGTTCAGAACCAATGGCCCGAAGGTCTTCGGCGCCTGGCTGCAGGGCCCCCCCACGGACACCTTCAAGAACCGATCCGGCCTGCCCGCGTTCCTGTACAAGGTGCGGATTACGAATCCAGGCGGGGAATCCCGGACGGAAGGACCCTACAATTTCTACCCGCCCGGCTTTGCGACCTTCTTTCTTGCGGACGTGCAGGACGGCAAGGAAGGGACCTGGCAGATCGACTGGATCCTCGTGAACCGCGACAGCCGACAGGAAAGGACGGTGGCATCGGATCGCTTCACGATGGGCAGGACCGCTCCGTCTCCCGGGGCAACGGGCGCGCACCAGGCGGGTATGGTTCATGTCGGGCTTTATGACGGCAGCCGGTCCGATTACGCAGAAAGGGTGAGCATCGTCCAGACGGGAAACCGGTGGTCGCTGAAGGATCTTGTCGAGACGGGCGCCTTCCGGACCAACGGCCCGAAGGTCTTCGGTGCCTGGTATCGGGGACCCCACACCCGTACCTTCACGAGCCCCAGCGGCGTGATCATGCTCCATTACAAGGTCCGGGTGACGAATCCGAAAGGGAAGGCGAATGAATACGGGACTTACGGTTTCTACACTCCCGGACACGCGGTCTATTTCCTGGCGGACGTGATGAACGGCATGGCCGGCACCTGGCGGGTGGAATGGTT
>CAZODI010000057.1:0-4350 GCA_964578535.1 uncultured Syntrophaceae bacterium | reverse complement strand
AAGGTGAGCATGGTGGCCGTTTTCGCCGCGCAGTTGTAGCGGGAGGCGAAGACGGGTCCCAGGATCGCGGCGGGCATGGTGCTGATGAGGATCAGGATCTGCCTGTTTTCCGCCCCCACCTCAAGGAAGCCCGCAAGCGTATTGCAGATCCAGGGCTGGAACAGCATCTGCACGACAATGGACACCACGATCAGCGCCCAGAAGCCGCGCGGCGGCTGAACGGAAAGCTGAAGGCCTAAAATGATCGCGGAAACCACCACCGTCGCGCCCTGGGCCATCTTCAGGGCTTCCCGGAGCGTATCGACCACCGGTATTCCTTCCGGAATGCGCATCTGGGCGCCGGCCAGCCCCAGGACGACCGCGATCAGGATGGGCGACGTGAAATACTCTTTCGCCAGTTTTTTCAGGTCCTCCGTCCCCCGGAAGGTCCCCCCGAAGTACATGGCCACGGCCGGGCAAAAGATAAAGATCGGCAGGCCCACGCCCAGTTCGCTGATGACGATGCCTTCGGCGAGCGCCCAGGTGTTGTTCTCGAAGGCGAACTGGATGATGGGATAACCGATCAGCGCCGAAGAGCCGAAAGACGAGACGATCATCAGCGCCCCCGTGCTCTCGCGGTCGAATTTCAGAAGGACTCCCGCAAGCCAGCTGATCGCCAGAGCGGCGGTCCCCGATGCAAACATGACGAGAACTGGCGTGAAGCTTTCGCTCGACATGGGATGGGTCCACAGCTGGTACAGGATGGTGGCGGGCAGGACGGCCTGGGTGAGCAGCCTCGCGAACACAGGACTGTCTTCCTGTTTCAGCACGCCCTTTCTCTTCATCCAGTAGGTTGCCAGGACCAGCAGGGTAAACGCGATCACCGTTTCAGCCACACATAGACCGACCTTGGACATGAGCATTGTCTCCCTTCGCGCGTGAGTGATGGTCTATTTGCATTCCGAAAACGTGATGTTCGGATGAGGCACTATAGAAAAAATGCCTGTGTTTTCCAAGACAAGAATGTTGACCTTCCCCCAAAACAGGCCCGCTCAAGGGGAAAGGAAAAAATACTTACCGAAGGCCTAAAGAACGACAATCTTTCTTTCGATAGGGAATATAGAGGTGATGCCGTTCACAGCCATTCCCTGTGAGAGCAAGAGATGAAGAAGACCATTCCTGTAGATCAGTTGAAAGTCGGCATGTTTGTCCATCTGGAGAAGGCCTGGTTTAAACACCCGTTTCTGTCGAACAGTTTTCACATCGAGTCGGAGAGTCAGATCCGGAAGATCGTCGATCACAGGATCCGGATGGTGGTGATCCATCCGGGAAAAGAGGTTTCCCCGAAGGAAGAATTCCAGATCGCGGCCGACACCCAGCCGCCGGACGGACGGAAGGAGCAGGCCGTCGAGAGCACAACGCCTTCAGACGAGCAGATCCGGGTCCACGCGGCCATGGACGAGATCGTCCGCGACCGGAAGGCCCCGCCGGAGGAGAAAGTGCGGGCTGTCCAGGATATGTCCATCCACATAATGCACGATCTGATGGACAAGCCGACCGCTGCCAACATCGTGCAGGCCAAACAGACCATCGCCAGGATCGTCGACCTGATTCTTCAAAATCATTCGATCACTTCGCACCTGGTACAGATCACATCGCACGATTTCAACACGTACACCCACTCGGTGACGGCGGGTCTTCTGGGCGTTGCGCTCTCCAAGGTCCTCTTCCGGAATTCCGACGAGCACGATTGCATGAACTGGGAGCCGCGTTCTTCCTTCACGACATCGGCAAGGTGCGCGTCGATACCGCCATCATCAACAAACCCGGGAGACTCTCCGAGGAAGAGATGGAAGCGATGTGCAAGCACCCGTCTTTCGGGTATCAGGTCCTCAGGGAGACCGACCAGCTGACCGCCGAGTGCAGGGAGATCACGCTCCAGCACCATGAACGGAATGACGGAACGGGCTATCCCAAGCGACTCCGGGGGAGCGATATCCATCAGTACGCCAAGATCTGCGCCATTGCCTACGTCTACGAGGCGCTGACGGCCGAAAGGCCTTACAAGCTCCCGATGAAACCGTATGACGCGCTCGTCATGATGAAGACGAAGATGGCCAATCATTTTCAAAAGGATATCTTTGACCGCTTCCTCCTGCTTTTCGCCAACAACTGAGTCCCGGGATCGGGCAAAACCGGGGGCCGGAACTGCGGCCATACAAGAGTGGGCATCCGGGGGAGCACGCCATCCGGCTCCGCCCCGGCAGTCCGTTTCACGAGGGGTTGCGGTCAAAAAGGCTGCAGCCCCTCTTTCTTTCTGCTATCCTGATCCGGCGATTCACAAAGACAGGAGCCATGCAGGATCGTAGTGATTACAGGAGGATGAACAGCGGCCGTTCCACAAGTCCGACAACCGATGAAAATCTATCTGATCAATCCGAAGACACCGGAGAATTTCTGGGCCATGCGGGGAGCCCTCGACATCGTGGGCAGGCGCAAGACCCTCATGCAGAACACGGCCCTTCTGACCCTGATCGCGCTGACGCCCAGGGACCTGGATGTCGAATACGCCCTCTGTGACGAGAACATCTCCCCGATTGACTGGAATCTGGAGTGCGACCTGGTGGGCATCACGGGCTACACCCTTCAGGCCGAGAGGATGGAGGCCGTCAGCCGCCGGTTCCGGGAACGGGGCATACCGGTCGCCGTCGGCGGAATCTACGCCACCATCCAGCAGGACCGCGCGGGCGACATAGCGGATCACCTGTTCATCGGCGAGGCGGAGTACACCTGGCCGCAGTTCCTGAGGGACCGGCTTCGGGGCGGGGCCAAAACCGTTTACCGGCAGGAATCATTCGTCGATCTGAAGGACACGCCCGTTCCGGACCTCTCCTTGATCGACAGGAGGGACTACCACTACTTCTCTCTTCAGACAAGCCGCGGCTGCCCCAACCGCTGCGACTTCTGCGACGTCATCCGCGTTTCGGGAAGGAAATACCGGAGCAAGCCGATCGAGCGGATCATGCTGGAGCTTCGAAACGCCCAGGCCTGGGGAGCGGAAACGGTCTTTTTTTCCGATGACAACTTCGTCGTGAACCGGAAATTCACAATGGAACTGCTCCAGGAAATCATCCGGTGGAACAGGACCCTCTCCCGGCCCGTGTCGTTCGCCACCCAGGCAACCGTCATGATCGGCGAAGACGACGAGATCGTGAGGCTTCTCGCCGATGCGCGCTTCAGCGTCATCTTTCTCGGGCTGGAGACCATCAACAAGGACTGCCTCGAAGAAGTGAACAAGGGACAGATGGCCCGGTACGACCCCTTCCAGGTCATTCCCCGCATCTCCAGCCACGGGATCCTTCCATTCCTTGGAATGATCGTCGGCTTCGACCACGACGCGCCGTCGGTATTCCAGGAAATCGAGGATTTTCTCGAGGCGACGTCCAGCCCCTTCGCATCGATCAGCGTGCTCAACGCCCCCAACGGAACACCCCTGTACGAGCGAATGAAAAGAGAGGGGCGCCTCATCGAGGATTTCAGCGGTTTCTGGCATCTTTCGTCAAACATCATGCCTAAGCAGATCCGCCCGGATGACCTTCAGAACGGCCGGATGGCGCTCTTCCGGAAAATCTACGAACCGGAACACTTCGAGCGGCGCATGATCGGATGGCTGAAGAACGTCAAATACCTGACCGGCCTGTATTCAACCCGAAAAAAGGATTTGTTCCGAATCGTCATGATTCTGAAGATATTCCATCATTTCACGCACCGGGTCCCCCCGCCTGTCCGGACCATGTTCCGGAACGTCATGAAGGCGGCCTGGGAAATCAATCCCCGCCTCATCTCGAAGGCGGTTCCCGCCCTCGTCCAGTACTGGCACTACTATACCTTTTCACACAACGATGCCTGGACGGGGGAATGAAGCGGCCCGGCCGGACATGGCCGGGAGAGCAAGATTCGAGATTGCAACGGGAGGTGCCCGGATCGGATCTACCGGTTCCAGTATTTATCTTTCAATCCCGTTTTTACCAGGTAGGCGGCAAATTTCGTGTCATCGTTCGTAATGTGCGCTACCAGCCAGTTCCGGCAGTAGTTCAACAACTCGTACGTAAGTTGTTCCTGCCCGTCGGCATATCCGCGCAAAAATTCCTGCATTTTCTCGACAAACCGGTCATGGGCCGTTTTCTGGGCATCCAGTCCCGGATATCTTGACTCAAACATGATCAGGGTTTCGTCGCGGAAATGATCTATCGAATAATGAACGAGGTCCGCAAGCACGTCAATCGTATCGCCGGCCCCCTGTTCATACAGGTCGATCAGCCTGTTCGTGATGGAATACAGTTTCTGATGCTGGCTGTCGAGCTTGGCCAC
>CAZODI010000056.1:0-18078 GCA_964578535.1 uncultured Syntrophaceae bacterium | reverse complement strand
AGGCGGAGGATGTCCGAATCCCTCTCCACGATATACACTGCGTGGCCGGGCTCCATGGTGCTCAGGATGTGGAGCGCCCTGTAGCCAAGCCCGAGGCCGAACAGGAACGTCAGGCTGCCCTTTGGAAAGGACTGGTCTGCCAATTCCTTTTGAATCTCCTCGAACGGATTTTCCCGATTGTAAAGGATGGTCCGGTGCCCCCCGGGGCGCACAATTTCGAGGTCCGGCAGGCCCGACAGGCTGGAAAGGAGATTGTACTCCCCCGGCTCGGACGGGCACTTCTCCCACCAGGCGAGAAAATCGGGGCAGCGCTCCCGGAGGGCCGCCCGGTTGGCATCCAGGTGGCCGTTCATTCGGCTCTCGCCTCGGGCGCGGTGGCCTGGAAACGGATATACTTCAGGAGTGCCTTTCCTTCCCGGAAATCCGGCTTCGTCTTCAGCCCCTCCAGGATGGTCTGCTCCGCCTGATCCCAGTCTTTCTTTTCCGCGAAGGCCCGGGCAAGGTTGTAGTAGAGTCCCTCGTCCTGGGGATGGAAGAACAGGGCCTTCCTGAACTCGGTGATGGCGCGGTCGAAGAGACCGGCTTTCCGGTATTCGATGCCGGCGGTATTGCAGATCTGCAGGACCATGGCCAGGGCCACTTCGTCGTTCCGGATAAATTCCGAGGCCTTGTTTTCGTCTCCCCCTTCCAGCAGGGACAGGGCCTCCTTGGCCTTCTCTTCCGATGCATCCGGTGCCGGTTTCCCCTCCTCAGCGTCTTCGTCAGATTCTTGACGCGTCGTCAGGGGGATCGACATTTCCTCCACCTGGACCTGGAGCATCTGGCGGAGAAAGTCGAGGGAGGTCCTGATGTCGTTGTCCCGGAAAGAAACGGGGCCGAACTCGTCCAGGAACGCCCGGGAATCGGCAATGTCGTGTTGGAGGGTGTTCACGGCCTCCCGGACCATCTTTTCGTCCGCCGGGATCATCGGCGTCCGCAGGATCCGCTCCAGGGTATCCCTGAAAAGATGAAGGCATCCGTTAAGTTGCCCTTTTTTCATGTGGATCCGGCATTCGTCCAGTTTTCTGAGGATCTGTACCGCGTCTTCCCGCCGTACCGCTTCCGCCATGGCATGCCTCTCCGGAATGGATTTTGGACACCCGTATTGCTTCACGATTCGTGCCAGAAGAAAATTTTCGCAAATTGGGATTCGGGGCTCAAGTCGGAGCGGCCGGGTGCCGATAGTATGAGCAGAAGAAATCTCAATCCAGGTGGTGCAGGAGGCACCCATGACCATTTCAACCTATCAGATAGACAGTGTCATCAAGGCGTACACGAAGCAGTACCGGGAGCGGATCCGCATGGGGCAGTCGGATGAGCCCGCCCGTGACCCGTCCGCGGACGTCGTCAACCTGTCTAACGGAAAAGAGGTCAAGGAAGAGGCCTTCGAGAAGATTTCCTACTCGCTGATGGACGTCCTGGTCGGGAAACGGAACCAGCCGTAAAGGATCGGACGACTATGAATGCTCCTGCTGCTCTCGAAGAACGACTCTTCGACCGGCGAATCCTGGTGGTGGATGATTACGAAATCACCCGCCGGATGATCGTCGACGCCCTTCTCCAGACCGGCTACACCCGCGTCGAAGAGGCGACGGACGGGGTGGAAGCCCTCGACCTTTTCAAGAGCGGGAACCATGACCTGATCATCACGGACGTCATGATGCCCCACATGGACGGGATGGAGCTTCTCGACCGTCTTCAGGAGATCCGCGCCGACTCCTCCATCATCCTGGTTACGGGACAGCCGGAAGTCGACGCCGGGGTGGCGGCCATGAAGCGGGGGGCCGTCGATTATGTCCGAAAACCGTTCAATATCAAGGATCTCCTCTACAAGGTCGAAGTCTGCCTGCGGGAGCGGCACCTGCTGCCGGAGGAAGATCACGAGAACGCTCTCGCGACGACCCGGCTGACGGAGAAGAAGAAGGAACTGTCCGTCCACAGCCATATCTACGATTCATTCGAGAACATCGAGGGTGAGAACCAGCAGGTCTTCGAGAAGATGGCCGAACTGGCCCTGCGGGTTGTCGACGGGGTGGAGGCGACCATCTGGATCTTCGACGCAGAGGCCGACCAATTCCATCCCCAGGTGATCCGCCTTGCCGAGGGCCAGGCTCACGAGCCGGGCGGAAACGTGATCAACGCCATCCCGTTCCTCTACCAGGTGGTGGACAAACGGGGAGCCCTGGTCGTCCAGTCCCCCAACGGGGAGGGCGGCGACGCCTCCCTGCTCTGCGCCCCCCTGGTCATCCGGGGCGCCGTCTTCGGTGTGCTGACGGTGCGGAGAAAGAAATACACGGGAATCTTCACCAGCAAGGATGTCCATTACATCGTCAGCCTGACCAAGCGGGCCTCGCTGAACCTGGAGAACAAGCTCCTTTACGAGAGCCTGTTCTCCAATGTTCTTGACACGTTCCAGTCGCTGGTCGCCTGTGTCCAGATGCGGGACAACTATACGCAGGAGCACTGCCGCCGCGTGACCAAGGTGTCCATCCGGACGGCCGATGTCCTGGGGCTCGACACGCAGGACCGCGAGTGCCTGAAGGTGGCCGGTGTTCTTCATGACGTGGGGAAGATCGCCATTCCGGACGCCGTCCTGCTGAAGCCCGGACGCCTGACGGATGAAGAATACGAGGTCATCAAGCGGCATTCCGCCCTGGGGGAAAGTGTCCTGAAGCCCATCGCCCTCTTTGACCGGGAGCGCGAGATTATCCTGCACCACCACGAGCGGTGGGACGGGAAGGGATACCCCTCCGGCCTGGCCGGGACGGACATTCCGTTCCTGTCCCGGATCATCGCCGTCGTGGATACCTTTGACGCCATGACCAACAGCAGGCCGTACCGGAATGCACTGGACGTCGGCATAGCGCTGGATGAGATCCGGCGCAACCGGGGAACCCAGTTCGATCCGGACGTGGCCGACGCGTTCCTCAGCCTTTACTGACGCACTCTTTCCTTCCCGATCCGTTTCCCGATTCCAGAATGATGTCAAGGCCGTTGCGGTTCTGCGCCCTCTTCCGGGCGCGGTGGCTGAAAAGCCGTTTGTCCCGCTTTGGCCGGAAGAATGCGGCATGGAATTTGTATGGATATCCTCGATATTCCCAGGGGAGAGTATGCCATGGTCGAAAACATGAACAACCGGGAGCCGGGTCTGATCGGGAAGGCCCTCCCGACGGGCGGCAACCTTACGGCGGGAGCCGGCGGATCGGCATTCCGGGGTGAAGCGGCCTTCGAGTCCCTCCTGAAGCAGGCCTTGGGCGCAGGAGCAGGTTCGGGTGCGGGAGCGATGCAGGACCCTGCGGCGCTCGCCCGGACACTCATGGAAAGGATGCAGATCCGCTCGGCGGACCGGCTCCTCCGGTTGATGTCCGGTAGTGAGGCGGGGGAGGTTCGTGAGCAGGACGGGAAGGTGCTGGAGCAGCTCCTCGAGGCGGCGGCCCGGACCATTCAGGGAGCGGAGAACCGGCCGGCTCCCGATGCGCCGCTGCAACCCGTTCCGGAACCGGCAGCGTCTCCCGCCCGGAGCGGGGCCGCACGGAAAGGCAGCCTGGCGGCCTCGCCGGAGCTGAACTCGATCATCGAAAAAGCCGCGGACCGTTACGGGGTCGATCCCCTCCTGGTCCGGTGCGTGATCCGCGCGGAGAGCGCTTTCCGCCCCCAGAGCACTTCTCCCAAGGGCGCCATGGGGCTCATGCAGCTGATGCCCGCCACGGCGCGCGACCTGGGGGTCACGAACGCCTATGATCCCGAGCAGAACGTCCTGGCCGGTACGCGGTACCTGAAATCCCTCCTGGATCGTTACAGCGGAGACGTCCCCCGGGCATTGGCCGCCTACAACTGGGGCATGGGAAACGTGGACCGCCGTCCCGACCGCCTCCCGTCGGAAACCAGGGAATATGTGGCCGGAATCATGCGGGAATATCGGAAATTGCCGGCCTGATGGGAAGCGCCTTTCCAACCTCTCCCACGCCCGTCTTCGTGTGCAGATCCCGAGGAATTGTTTGACTTCTTCGGAAAAAACAGAGTAGAAGGGCTCTCGCAGACGGAGGAGGAAGGGAATGCCGGATTACTGGGTGAAAATTACCGAACGGGAAGAGGAAGAGATTCAGCACCACCACTATCTGGTTGCGGCGAAGAGTGACGTCGAGGCCAGGAGGCTGGCCATGCGGTTCGTCGAGCGGTTTTTTGACGACGACGAGAGCCCCGAGCAGATCGACGGCGGCTTTTCCTTCTACAACCGGGCGATCGATGTCCAGATCAGCGACATCAAGGAAACGACCCGGGACCGGTTCAAGGACTTTCTCCTGAAGCTGCATACCATCGGCTGAAGACCGGCCGCGGGGAAGGGCCGCCCGGCTCTTCTCCCGATGATTTGCTGCACGTCCTCCCCTTTCGTTCCAACTTCATCATGATTCCAAGCCGTTTTCTCTTGATTGCCAGGGGGTTCCCCTGTGCGGACGGCAGAAAAACGCCGGGTTCCGTTGACGGAAACCCGGCGGGTATTTGACGCTGCGATCGCAATCCGGACAGATGGGAAGCCTTATTTAAAGGCGGCCTTGACGCCGGGATCCCGCAGGACGGTCACGACGGCCTGGTTGATCGTGGCATAGGCGTTCTTCTCCTTTTGGGTGAAATCATTCGGATCACCCACCCGGGCCGTCTTGATCGCGTACTGGTTCTTGTACTTCAGGACCCCGTCCCGCTCGATCCGGATGCTGAAGGTGAACTCTTCCTCGGTCCAGCGGTCGATGATCAGCTTAAGATCCGGAATGTGTGCGATCGGGCTGATGTGGGCGACCTGCATGCCCGCCATCCACATGGCGTCCCGGAAGCAGTCCATGACGAAGTAGTCCAGCGGCACGGAGACCTCGTAGGCCGTCTTGGTGTCGGTGCTGAAGTAGGCGTACCTCTTAGTCTTCTGGTCGTTGTTGACGAAGTCGTTCAGGTCGACGGACTTACCACTGTAAAACGAAACGATGTCCTTGGGGATTTCCGGTTTGTACAGGTGCCGCTGCAGCGAGATCTTGTGTTCCGCCACGACGCAGCCCGCCAGCACCCAGACCGCCGCGAGCAGGAGAGAAAAAAACATGACGCCGCGGTTCGTGCTTCGCCGCTTGCCGTTTCGATCCATGATGTCCGCCTCCTTGGGATGGGATTGACTGGCCCGGACTCTATCACATCTGCCGGGAAATGGGAAAAGGGATTCCGGGGAGGATTCCCGGATCTGACAGACAACCGCCTTTCCACCACCCGCAAGACCGACGTAACCACCGACTACGACCGCCACAAGTACCTGCTGGCCTTCAAGCTGGACGGGTTCGACACCTTCCGGGACACGCCCCTCAGGTACCTGGAGTTGCACCTGGGGTATTACGCCCGGGGGTACGACCAGTACGACGGGCTGCCGTGGCAGGTTGACGAGCGTTTCCGGACGGTCTACGTCGGGGTCGGCCTGAACGTGGGAAGGCTGCTGAAACCGCTCTGGGACACGCAGCGGTTCAATTACATCCAGATGCCGTATACCTATGCACCCTACAACCACCGGCTGGATTGAGGGTCTGGGGCTTTGGCCCGGTCCCGCCTGATGTAGTGGGCCGGAAACAGGGGTGACCGGGATCCCGTGCCGGGAAAATGCCCGCGGCGGATCCGCCGTCAGACGGACTTGAGCAGCCGGTTGGACGGCGATTCCCGGAGGGCCGTCTCGAATGCCCGCAGGCCGGCGGACAGCTCCTCCAGTGCCTCCGTCCGGAGGACGGGGATGTTGTCCGATCCCCGCCTGTCCACGGCGGCCAGGACGTACGAAACGGTCAGGATGTCCGGGTCCACGGCCGGCTGGAATCCCGGCTCGCCCGGCCGCTCCGGCGATACTTCCGCCAGGATGCCGCAGTCTTTCAACTCCTCCAGGATCGAAGATAGAAGCTTCGGGGGGATTTCCGTCAGGACATTGAGTCTCGTTGCCGTGAGGGGCTCCCCCGGCTCGGAGAAGTTCCGGCAGACGCGGTTCACCACCCAGAGGGCGAGGGTCTTGCGGAATGCCGGGCTGATCCGCTCCGCATCGGGGCCGAATTCCAGGAAATCGGCATGCTGGTGCGCCTGGGAGACCTCGGCGCCGGCCAGGACGATGAGCCAGCTGATCTGCAGCCAGGCCAGGAGAAGAGGCAGGGCGGCGAAGCTGCCGTAGATGGCATTGTACTCGGCGACGCCCACCTGGAATGTGATGTAGGCCCACTGGACGAGCTGGTAGACCGTCCCGGCCAGGATCCCGGCGAAGAGACCCGACTGCCAGCGGACTTTCGTGTTCGGCAGGAACATGTACAGGAACGTGAACAGGCCCCACATGACGCCGTACGGCGCGTACTTGAGCGCGAACAGGATCAGCGGCTGGAGAGCGCCGAGAACCTCGATTTTCTGCGTCAGCATCTTAGCCTGCGAGGCGAGGAAGACCGTCGCGCTGCCGGACACCACGAGAAGCACCGGGGCCACGAACATGACCGACAGGTAATCCGTGATCTTCCGGGAGAGGGAGCGGTCTTTCCGGACGCCCCAGATGGCGTTGAGGGCGCTCTCGATGTTGCCGACGAGCTTTATGATCGTCCAGAACAGGAGACCCACGCCGACGCCGGCCACGAGCCCCCCCTTTGTCCTGGCCAGGAGGGAGTTGGCGAAGGAGAAGACATTGGTCAGGATCTCCTCCTGCCCCGGGAACTTCTCCAGGAGTCGCTGCTGGAGCACGGACTGGAAATCGAAGCCCTTGGCGATGCCGAAGGCCAGGGCTACGACCGGGACGATGGAGAGAAGGGTGTAGAAGGTCAGTGCGCTGGCCTGGAGAGGGCCGCGATGCTCACCGAACCCCCTTCCGGCGGCCAGCAGGATCCGCAGGTTGCCGATGAGGAGAGCCCTTCCCCGGGGCAGGTCCCGGAGGCGGATCCGCCAGATGTCGCTCCCGAGGAATCGAATCAGTCGGCTGATCAAGGAACCATCATCCTTTCCGGCGATCCGGCCCGGCCGCCGTTGGGGAGCCGTCCGTCGGGCGGGGGCTCAATCCATTTCCAGCATCTTGTAGCCCTGCACGTCGAACACATGCAGGCAGGCGTCCACGACGTCCTGGTCGAAGAGGCTGCCCCGGTCCCCCTTCATGGAATAGATGGCCACGTGAACCTCCCGGGCCGGCCGGTAGGCCCGCGGGGACGTGATGGCATCCACCACGTCCGCAACCCCCAGGATCCGCGATTCCAGGAGGATGCGCTTCCCCTTCAGCCCTCTCGGGTATCCGGAGCCGTCCAGCCTCTCGTGGTGCTCCCAGACCATCCTCGCCACCGGCCAGGGGAAGCGGATTCCCTTTAGCATGTTGTGTCCGGTATCGACATGGGTCTGCATCAACCGGGCCTCATTATCGTCCAGTCTCGCCTCCTTGTTGAGGATCGCCGCCGGAACGTCGATCTTGCCGATATCGTGAATCAGGCCCGCCAGCCTGAGACCCGTGATCCGGTTCTTGTCCAGGTTCATCTGTTCGCCGATGGTGCGGGCGAGGTCGGCCACTCGAAATTGGTGCCCTTCCTTGTAGGTGTCCCGTACCTCGTGGCTGACGGCGATGGCCCTGGCCAGGGCGAAGGCCCGCTGGAGGCTTCGCTCCGGGCTGAGCTCCGACTTCTTTTTGGAGAAGAGCTGCTGCATCTCCTTCAGCCGCTCCTCGATTTCCATCTTCATCCGTTCTATGTCGATCATGCGCTTCACCTCCATCAAGGGGAGATCATTTCCTGTCCTGCCGTTCCTCCGCCGGGGCATGAATCCGCCGCCGGCGGATCAGTTTCCCTCCGCCAGCCTCGCGAGCGCCCGCCGGTCCGGCATGTGGATTACCTTCCCTTCCGGGCGCAGAAGGCCTTCCGTACTCATCTTTTTGATCGCCCTCGAGAGGGCCTCCGGCGTGGCCCCCAGGATTTTGGCCAGCTCGCGCTGGGTAACGGGCAACGTGACGGATTCATCGGACACCCCCGGAGACAGGCTCAGCAGATACGTCGCCAGGCGCCGGGGGATTTCCATCAGGGACAGCGACTCCACAAGCGCCATGGACTCCTTCAGGCGGCGGGAGAGCACCCGGATGATGTTCAGGAGAAGGGACGGTTCCCGGACGGCGATCTCCTCAATGACGGGACCGGGAATGACCAGCAGGGAGCCTTCCTCGAGAGCCATGGCGCTCGCGGGGAAAGACTCGACGGCGAAGGCCGTGCAGAGTCCGAAGGGTTCTCCCGGGCCGAGCACGTAAAGCGTCTGCTCCTTTCCCTCGGCGGAGCTTTTGTAGAGCTTCACCCTCCCCGAGAGAACCACGTAGAAGGAACGGGCTGGGTCTTCCTCCCCGATGATCAGATCCCCCGGGCGAAAGGGCTTCCGGGCGACCTTTTCCGCCAGGGAGTTCAGCCGCTCCCGGCCGATTCCCTCAAACAGGGCGATCTCACGAATCTGCGCAATGGTGTCCATGAAAAATTTTGCCGGCGTTGATCCAGATCAATGACGCGTTCCGCGTCTTCCTGTAGGAACGGAATCAACGGACGGGAAATTATTAACACAGCCGTCCCGCTGAAACCAAGAAAGTTTCCATGCAAGGAGGAAGGAAAGATGGACACGAAAGAGCATTTGAAATCCGTGAGCGATGCGTCCTTCGATACGGAGGTATTGAAGGCGGAACAGCCGACGCTGGTCGACTTCTGGGCCCCCTGGTGCGGCCCCTGCCGGGCGATGGGGCCCGTGTTGGAGGAGATTGCCCGGGATTACGAAGGGCGCCTGAACGTGGTGAAGGTGAACGTAGACGAAAACCCAAAGATTTCACTATTGTACGGAGTGCGCAGCATCCCGACGCTCCTTCTGATCAAGGACGGTGAGATTCGGGAGACGCGAGTCGGCATGCTGCCCCGGGAGCAACTGGCTGCCATTGTGGACCGCAGTCTCCAGTGAAGGGCGACCCGGTCCCGGTCCCGCCGGGCCGATCACTTCCCGATGCCTGAAGTCCCTTCCCGGTGCCCGGTTTCCGGGTGCCGGGAAAGGGGCGGCAAACCCTTCCAACGCGGGGAATGAACGATGATGAAGATCCTGGGAACCCTGAACCGGAACCTGGCGGTGGCGATTCCGGCGGCCATGGCGCTGGGATTCGCCGCCGGCATGGCGGCGGATGCGCGGGCCCTGAAAGGATGGATCCTGCCGCTCACCTTCCTTATGGTTTATCCCATGATGGTGACGATGAAGCTCCGGAAGATCCTGGAAGGCGGGGATGGAAGGGCCCAGGTCATGGCCCAGGCCGTGAACTTCGGGATCATTCCCTTCGCCGCCTTCGGGCTGGGCATGATCTTTTTCCCGGGCCAACCCTTCCTCGCCCTGGGCCTGCTCCTGGCGGCGCTTCTGCCGACGAGCGGGATGACCATCGCCTGGACGGGCTTCGCAAAGGGGAACGTCGAGGCAGCGGTGAAGATGACCGTTGTGGGGCTGATCCTGGGTTCGCTCCTGACGCCCCTCTATCTAAACGCCCTCCTGGGGGCGAAGGTGGCCGTCAACCTCCTGGACGTATTCGGGCAGATCCTCCTGACGGTGTTTCTTCCCATGGCGGCGGGGTACGCAACCCGGAACACCCTGGTCCGGCGCTTCGGCCTGCCTGCGTTTGAACAGCGCCTGGCGCCCCGCTTTCCCGCCTTTTCAACCCTGGGGGTCCTGGGGATCGTCTTTGTTGCCATGGCCCTGAAGGCGCGGGAGATCGCCGCCCATCCGCTCCTGCTTGGGGAGATTCTTGTTCCGGTGATTCTCCTCTACGGGGGGAATTACGTTCTGGGAGCGCTCCTGGGGAAGGCCTTCCTGAAGCGGGAAGACGCCGTTTCACTCGTTTACGGGACGGTCATGCGGAACCTGTCCATCGCCATGGCCGTGGCCATGAACGCCTTTGGAGAGGGGGGCGCCGAGGCGGCCCTGGTCATCTGTGCGGCCTATCTCGTCCAGGTCCAGTCCGCCGCCTGGTCCGTCGGCTGGGTAAAGCGGCTCTTCGAGACGCGGGCTCTTCCCGTCGCCACGGCCGATGAATCCTGATGCGGGTGCCGGGTTTGCGGGCCGTGTCAGAACGCCGCCGTCTTCATGGCCGCTTCGGCCGGGTCAGCCGGAAATCCTGCCGTGGCAGGCCCGGATCACGGTTCGGGTCGTAGGTCGTGTCGTTCGAATAGATGTAATCGCCGTTCGCGTTGACCCAGCGGCGGCTCCAGTCGCCCGTGTCCCGTTCGACCTTCCCGGTGATGGGATTGACGTAGTCCTCCTGGCCGGTTAGGGTCAGGTACTGGTCCTTCTGGATGGACTGCTGGGTGCGGGTCCGATGCGCCGTGATCTCGCGGTCGATCCGGTTCAGGTCCTCGATGACCTTCCGGGATATCTCCGCCCTCTCCCCCTGCCCCCTCAGCTCTCCCGCCACCCACTGCGAGTTCAGGCGGACGGAGTTGGAAACGATGTCCAGCACGGGTTTCCAGCGGTCCACTTCGGCCGCCGGCGAGCGCATCGCCGTCGTGAAGTCGTTCGCCCACAGTCCCATGGATCGGCGGGCGTCGACCAGGACCGTGTAGAGCAGCTCCTTGTAGGCCCTGCCGTTCTCCGTGTACTCGACGATGATGAAACCCGCCTGGTAGATGGGAGGCTGGACGCCGACCTGCATCAGCGCCCGGGCGACCGGCTCCGACAGGCGGCTCACAACCTGAGCGAGCTTCGGCAGTGGTTCCTTCTGCACGACCCGGACGCCGGCTGCTCCCTGCCTGGTCTGGGACAATACGTACAGGAGGTAGTCCTCCCAGCCGGGCATGCGGACGACGGTCATCCCGTTGTAGTTCATCCCGGGGCCGTGCGTCGGCGGGATCATGGGGCCGTCGGCGTAGTGGATCTTGGGCAGCCTCCGCAGCATGACCGTACCTCCGGCATCGCTCTTGACCGTGATGTCACACTTGGCCTCGATGGAGTTTCCGGTTCCTCCGGCCACATTCGGGTCCACGCGGAAGATCCCGCCCTCCACGATCCATCCCCTCGGCACCAGCATTGTGAAGGCGTGCTCCCTGGGCTCTGCAATACGGGTGAAGGCGACGGTCTGGGGGACTTTCCTGGCGGGCGATGCCTGCCTTGCGCTTTTCCTGGAATCGGACGCGGCAGCCGGTGCGGATGCCGCCGTGAAAGAAATGGATAGAACTGCCGCAACGGCAAGCATCAGCAACGGTTTCCGCATGGACGCACCTCCCGGGGGCAAATCGCCCGGCCGGAATTTTACCCGCCATCGGGAAGAATTGAAAGCCGATCATGGGAACGGGAAGGCGTATCGACTGCCTCCACCTGTCGTTCCCCATTGCATTGACGAATGCCGTGAATGGCATTAAGATTGTGAAAAGGCTGCTTATGTCCGCGCGTTTGTGATCATAACCTTCCGAACAACGCTTAATACACCGGCAACGATCTGACCCGTTCATCACCTCAACAAGACTCGCAAACGGCAACCAGTGAAGGATTTCTCGCAAACATTGGTGCATCAGGGAGTCCGTGAACGAAACGTTTCAGGACAAGGAGGTGCCGACATGGAAAAGCGTATCGAGGCCTATTATCACGGACTGTACGAAGCGGCGGCTGTCCTGAATTCCACCCGCCAGATCCGGGACATTCTTCATTCCATCGTGGAGATTGTCGCGAAGAGAGTGGCAGCCAAGGGGTGCTCGCTGATGCTCCTGTCGCGGAACCGGAGGGTGCTCAGCCATGTGGCGTCATACGGGTTGAGTGAGGGCTACCGGACGAAGGGTCCCGTGCTGGCGGACAAGAGCCTTGCGGAAGCCCTGGCGGGCAAGGTGGTGAATGTCCTCCACGCGGCGGATGACGACCGGATCCAGTACCCCGAGGAGGCCCGGAAGGAGGGCATCGAGTCGATCCTGTCCGTGCCGATGATGCTGAGAGAGGACATTGTCGGCGTCATCCGGGTGTACTCGGCGGAGCCGAGGCAGTTCACCATCGACGACATCTATTTCATCGGGGCCGTCGCCAACCTGGGGGCGATCGCCATTGAGAACTGCAGGCTCTACAGGACCCTGAAGAAAGACTACGAGACGTTCCGGCGAGAGTACTTCAGCCACATCGGCGAAGACCGGGCGTGGTAGGGAGCGGCCCGGAGCCTCGGCGGACGGGTTCAGAGCGGGTTCCCGCACACCGGGCACCTGCCGCCAGGCGGGAGGTCCGCTCTCCTGAACTCCATGGTGCAGTGCGGGCAGGTGACGAACGGTGAGGTCTCGACGGGGTGCGGTACCTGTTCCTTGATTCTGGCGGCCCGTTCCCTGGCCTTCGCGGCCCGCTCCGCCAGTTCTTCCCTCACATCGGGGATCCGCGCGCGCTCGATCGTGCCGAGCGTGTGGTTGGCCAGGATGCGCGACGGAAGCCGGATATGGGTGAAGTGGTAGCCGCCGTCGGCATCCATCCATTGAATGCTGAGCTTGTAGGCCTCACGGACGGTTTTCCGGGGAAACAGGAGCGCCAGCGGTCCCAGGAAAAGGAACCGGCCCAGGGGATACCTCTTTTCGACTTTCGAATCGTCGGCGAGCGAGACCTCGGTGATTCCGTCGAGGGGGATGCGGCCAAGTTCCCTTTCGCCGTCGTGCAGGATGAGGGATTCATGGGTCGGCACGCAGGCGACCAGCCTGTCGGAAGGAACTTCATCCAGCAGGGTCTGCAGATCGGGGGCGCTCCCCCCGGCGGCCATGCTCATAACGCCTCCCCTTCAAAGGAGATCATGGCATCGTGCCTCCGGATTCCGTGGAGAGAAAACTCCGGACCGGGACAACCGATGGCATGGTTCTCTTCCTTTTCGCAGCAACTTCCTCGAGCAGCAACCATTATTTTCCGGCATCCGGCTGCACCCGGCAGATTTTGAATCTTCGGCACCCGCGGCGTTGAGGTACAACCTCGGGATGGGCCGGCGGCGGGAGGCGAACCTCACCGCTTTTCCCCCGGCGGCACATGAGCCATTCGGGAGGATGGCAACCCGGGTATCCCTCGGTGTTGTGCCGTGCTTGACAGAATCTGTATTTTTCCGTAAGCATCGAACATGCAATCTCAAAAGCCTGTAATTTCCGTTATTCTGGAGAGATGGACAAAAGTATGCATACGATTGCCGGGCTTCCTGCGACGCCCTCTCTATTCATTCCCGCCGCAGCCATCATCGACCATTGCAGAAGGATAAAGACATGTTGAGCATTGTCCACCGTTTCTCAAAACTTCCGAGCATCCGGCAGCTCCCGTTCAAGCAGAGTCTGATCGACTTCTCCCTGGATCGTCTCGTTCGAGGAGTGGACAACATTCACATTGACGTTCACATCAGCCCCCAGGTTCAAAACGCCGTCAAGCGGGTGGTTTCTCTTTTGATGATCAAGCACAGCGATACGGAAACCCATTTCAAGGATTACCAGAGAGAGACCCTGAAGAATGAAATCAATGCATTAAGAAATCTCTGCACGGATGTCCTCCTGGACGGGATCAACCGGGCCAAGTCGGCGTCGGAAGTGCAGATCGACTATCTGGGGCAGATTTCCCTCGCCAAGCTGTTCCTGCAGGAAATCAGGAACCAGTATGAAGTGTTCCTGGCCAATTTCAAAGACATCATCCGAAGCGGCGAGCTGTCCCTGGAGCGCGACTCCTTTGAATCGTTCAAAATGAAGGAGAAGCTGAATGAATTGAAGTACAACCAGAGGCGAACCCTTCTTCGCGCGGGCGACGAGCTGTTCCGGATCCTGGCGGACGTCAGCGCAAAGAACCTGCGGATGCTCCGTGAATCGAATTTCCATTCCGACCGCGTCCTGCCGGACGATCTCTTCCTCAATCCGATTCTTTACACGGACAACGTGCTGGACGATCTCTTCCTGGTCGAGGCCTATGTGATCATCGGCCAGCGGTCTGAAGATCCCGACAATTATCCGAATATCAAGAATATGATTTACGGTCTGCTGGAGCAGACGGACCTGGCCGGCGGGAGTGCCGACGGAGAGGAAGCCTCCGGGGAAAACGGGCCGGGACTGAAAGAGGTGGAAAAAAGGCTGCTGACGGGGAGGCATGCCTTTGATGCATGGATGATGGAAGTCGAAAACATCGACCTTCTGTTCAACTGCTTTGAGAGCGAGGACCGGTACGACCGCCTGAAAAGGAACAGGGAATCCCGGGAGGTCCTTGACGGGATCAAGGCCCGGTTGCATGTCCAGGAGAGCCTGCTGGACCTGTTTTATCGCCGGTTCGATGATTCGCCAGTGATGAAGAGGATCGTGGCGGCCTATGAAATCAAGGGCATCTATGGCCGCTATTGCCCTCCCCTGCGTGTTCACCAGTTGCGGGAATTCCTCATCGAGCCGGACGCGGGGGAGCCCATCACCCGGCAGTTCAAGGGCAGGAAGGCGGATTTCCTGGATCCCTTTTACCAGGCGGTCAGTGAAATACGGGGATGCTCGACCCGGAGAAAGAAGCAGCACCTCATCCAGTTTCTGAAAGACTTCTCCCGTTATCACCGGGATCTCCGCAATTACCATCTCCTGAAGGGGATCATGGACGCGGTCCACCTCATCCGGGAAGACAAGAAACTCCTGCTGTCAAAGGAAAACCGGTCCCTGTACGAGTTCCTGCTTCCCAGCGAACGGGTCATGGGGGAGAGGCCGATCGTCAACCACGTCATCATGAAGGCGGATATCCGGGGCTCCGTGGACATCACGTACACGATGATCGAACGGGGGCTGAACCCGGCGTCCTATTTCAGCCTCAATTTCTTCGACCCGATCTCCGAGATCCTTTTCGACTACGGCGGGGCCAAGGAGTTCATCGAAGGGGACGCGATCATCATGTCGCTCTTCGAGCACGAGGACACCCCCGAGGGCTGGTACAGCGTGGCCCGCGCCTGCGGCCTGGCCGTCCGGCTCCTTCAGATCGTGCAGCAGTACAATGTGACGAGCCAGAAGCACAAGCTTCCGGTCCTCGAACTGGGGATCGGGATCTGCTTTCATCAGAGCCCTCCCTCGTTCCTGTTCGACGGGGATTCGAGGATCATCATTTCTCCGGCCATCAACCTGGCGGACCGGCTGTCGAGCTGCAGCAAGACCCTTCGCAAACAGCTCCGGGACGAGAACCGGCTGTTCAACCTGTTCGTGTTCCAGGACATCCCCGACGATGAGCTCAAGGCCACGGCGGACGACCTTTCCCTTCGCTACAACGTCAACGGGGTCGAGCTGAGTCCGGAAGGGTTCGACAAGCTCTCCAGGGAAATAAGCTTGAAGAGGCTGGAATATCCGATGAACGGCAGCGACAGGGTGACTCTCCACACCGGGACGTTTCCCACCCTGTCCGGAGGGTCCCAGCGCCTCATCATCCGGGAAGCGGAGGTCTTGCGGGTCAAGCCGAAAACCGTTGACGTGATCGAAAAGACGTCCCGGAAATACTACGAGGTCTGCAGCCAGCCGGAAATCTACGAATTCATAAAAAAACACCTTTAGTCCGTGCTTGACGTGCCGCCTCGATGAAATTATGGTGCCTTCATGAAAATCCAACTGGTTCGCGGCCTTCATCGCCCCTTTCGCCCGGAAGCTGAGAAATCCCGTCCCCCCCGTTTCCGGGTCCTGGTCCTTCTTCTCGTCTCCGTATTCAGCATGTTCCTGTGGTCCTGCATGGAGGAAGGCGAGCCCACCGACCAGCCGGAACAGGTCACCCGCACCTTCGAGGCCAAGGAGAGGTTTGTGCTGCAGGCCCTGGCCGTCGTCTTCAACGAAAAGAACCTCGGGAAAGCCACCGTCAACGCGGAAGCGCACGAAGTGACGTCGGACTACGTCTACGATGGGGAATGGAGAACCAAGAGCCTTGCCCGGACCCGTCAGGTCAACTGGAAGGAGACGGAAGTGACGCTCACCGTCACCACCGAGAAGAAGACGTCCACGGGATGGCAGATGAGACGGCTGCTCAAATCGGACCAGTACAAGAAGATTTTCAAGGCCATCGAGTCCCAGATCTTCCGGGAGATGTACAAAACCGAGTGATGCCGGCCCATCGGATCGGCTCCGGCCGCGGCGGGATTTTTTCGGAGCCGCCCCGCGGAATGCTACATCCGCCGGATCCGTCCTGCCTGGGCCAGGCACTCTCCCGTCTTTTGATATCCCATCTCGATCATCTCCGCCGCCCGGTCGAATTCCAGTGTCTGGCACGCGTTTCTGGGAATCTCGATGACGATGTCCGGCGGGTAGGCCGCGAGCTTCTGTCGGGCGATGCTGCTCTGCATGGCTTCAAACGCCTGCATGGCGATGTCATACGCACCCCAGTCCCGGCCGCTGGCTGCCGCGGATCGCTGCAGGCGGTTGATGAAACGGTTGATCTTTTCGTGCAGCGGTGACGGGTGGACCGCCGGCGACGGACCCGCGCTTTCCGGGTTTTCCGGACTCTCCTCGGCTCCGGCCAGGTTGACGGCAATCGTGATGTCCGTTTCGTCGCCGATTGTCGGGGCGACCGGCACCGGATTCAGGACCCCTCCGTCGATCAGGTCGATCCCTCTCTTCCGGAAGGGAGTGAAGAGAAGGGGGATCGAGATGGAGGCCCGGATCGCATCGAAAAGCTTTCCCGATTTTATCCAGATTTCCCTCTGATTCCCCACGTCGGTGGCCACGGCTGTATATTGGATCGGGAGTTCCTCGATCCGTTTCTCGCCGACGAGATTGACCAGGGTGTTGATGATCTTGTCGCCCTTGACCAGCCCGCTCTTGCCCCATGAGAGGTCCAGCAGGGTGACGATGTCGACTTTCGTGACGGCGCGCACCCATTGCTCGTATTCGTCCAGGCTCCCCGCCGCGTGGATGCCCCCGATCAGCGCACCGATGGAAGATCCGGCGATGGACTGAATCACGAACCCGTTTTCCTCGAGCCGGTGAATCACGCCGATGTGCGCCAGCCCCCGGGCGCCGCCGCTTCCAAGTACGAGAGACACGGTTTTCATCTTCGCCTCACTCTGCGGGAATCGATTCCGGTTTCCGGTTGCCCTGGCATCCACCGGGAAGGACCGCCGTTTCCCCCGAAATTAGCGCAGCATCATTGGGAAGTCCAGGCGATTCCGGCGCCCGGACGAGCGGAGAAGAAACGGATTCCGGGTGCATTTGGGGCGCTTGCCGCGATCTGCCGAACGGACCGCTGTCTGCCGTCGAGCGTCCTTCCGGAGCGGGGTTCTTGTGCTTTCCCCGGGGGTGATGTATTGGATATTTGTTGTGATGGAAGCGTCAACAGCCTCTCCCGGGGAGACCGTATCACCCATCCCCGGCGGGAGGATTCTTCGTTGTGGTGGCGGTCATGGACGATCGGGCGGTTCCGAAACAGGGCTTTCGGGTTTTCTTCACCGGCGTGAGGCCGGGGCGTTGTGTCGCTATTCTCCTTGTCCTGGCGGGGATCTCGGTGCTGCTTTCCGCCGCGGATGCCGGCCAGCCCCGGGAATCGTGGAAGACCCTGGCCAGAGGGGTCGAATACGGGATTTTCAGCGTGAACCGGCTGCCGGACATCGGGAGCGCGAAAATCCATGTGGTCCGCATCGATCCCGCGCAGGCGAAACTGAAGCTGGGCCTTGCCTCGGAACATGACGGCAGGAGCCGCTCGACGGGGGAGTGGTGCAGGGATTTCAAGCTGGTAGCGGCGATCAACGCCGGGATGTTCTTCAAGGACTATCTCACCAATGTGGGGTATCTCCGCAACGGTTCCCGCGTCCAGAACCGGCGCTGGAACAAAAAGTACAAGACCGCCCTTGCCTTCGGTCCCCGGAAGTCCGGAATCCCCGGAGCCGTCATGGCCGATCTTGACACGCCCGATGCGATCCGGCGCATGGAAGACTACGACGCTGTGGTTCAAAACCTTCGCCTGGTCAAGGGGAATGGGGTGAGTGTCTGGAACCGGGCGGACAGGCGGTGGAGCGAATCTGCCGCGGGCATGGACGGGGAGGGGCGTGTTCTTTTCCTGTTCTGCCGGTCGCCGCTGACCATGAGAGATTTCAATCAGGCGGTG
>CAZODI010000055.1:0-18335 GCA_964578535.1 uncultured Syntrophaceae bacterium | reverse complement strand
ATCATCGCCATGCTGGGCATCAACGAGCTGTCCCGGGAGGACCAGCGCACCGTCTACCGGGCCCGCCGCCTGGAGCGGTTCTTCACCCAGCCTTTTCACGTGACGGAGCAGTTCATCGGCAAGGCAGGCAAGACCGTCTCCCTGCAGGATTCACTGGACGGCTGCGAGCGCATCCTCAACGACGAGTTCGCCGATTTCCCCGAAAACGTCCTCTACATGATCGGCTCCATTGAGGAGGCCGCAAAACAGAAGGAAGAGGCGTCATGAACCTGAAGGTCCTGCTCCCGTCGGAAGTCTTTCTCAGCGCCGAGGTAACCAAGGTGGTGGCCGAGGCCGAAAACGGATTCTTCTGCCTGATGCCCCAGCATGTCGATTTCACGGCGGCCCTGGTCCCGAGCGTGTTTTCCTACACCGCTGCCGACGGTGCAGAGCACTACCTGGCCGTTGACGTGGGCACCCTGGTCAAGAGGGGAAGCGAGATCCTGGTCTCGACACGGAACGCCTTCCAGAGTCCGGAGCTTGGTCACTTGAAGGACGTGGTGATCCGCCAGTTCGAGGAGATCGACGAGCGGGAGAAAAAGGCCCGTGCCGCCGCGGCCAGGCTGGAGATCGATCTGCTTCGCCGCTTTATGGAGTTGCGCCATGACTGAAGAGAAACTGTCGTCGCGGGAGAGGCGCCGGAAGCAGGCGGAGGAGTTCACCCGCAAGGTGGATACGAAGGAGAAGCGCCGCATCAAGGGGAAGACCCACAAGGACGAAACGGTCTGGTTCGGCCTGGGCATGATCGGCGTCGTCGGCTGGTCCGTGGCCATTCCCACCCTTATCGGGGTCGCCATCGGGCTCTGGATCGACAAGTCCTGGCCGAGCCGGTTTTCCTGGACCCTGATGCTCCTGATCCTGGGAGTGTCCCTGGGAAGTCTCAATGCTTGGTACTGGGTGAAAAAGGCCCGGGAAAACATCATCAAGGACTGACCGGAGCGTATCCGGGCAGGACGCGGCCAAAAGGATAAAGGAACGCATAAGGAGGATGCCTTTCATGGATTCCCTGACGCCTCTGATGATTCCGCTTCTCGCGGGGAGCCTGCTCGGGTTTGTCTATTTCGCCGGCCTCTGGCAGACGGTAAAGCGCCTCCCCGGCGCCCGCCATCCCTGGCGGCTTTTCGCCATGAGCTACGCCGCAAGGATGGCGGCGGCGCTGGGTGGATTCTACCTTCTCATGGATGGAGCGTGGGAGCGCCTGGTGGCAGCCGTGATCGGCTTCCTCGCAATCCGGACCCTGATGGTCCGCGGACTCGGCCCGAAGGATCCCCTTCCTCCGAAAGGAGTACATGCATGGAAATCGTAGCCATCAACCAGATCAGTCCCGACGAGGTTATCCTCTTCGCCTGGCGGTTCGTCACCATCAACGCCACCCTGGTTTACACGTGGCTGATCATGGGAGTCCTGGTCGTGGGCTCCATCCTCATCACCCGGAACCTCGCGACGGACCGGAAGATGTCCCGCTGGCAGAACCTGATGGAGGTGATCGTCCTGGGGATCCGCGGGGAAATCAAGGAGATGGTAAAGGACGGGGTGGATTCCTACTTTCCCTTCATCGCCACGATTTTCCTCTTCATCCTGTTTTCCAACCTGTTCACGTTTCTCCCCGGCTACGTCGCTCCGACGTCCTCGCTGACGACCACGTCGGCCCTGGCGATCCTGGTCTTCTTCGCCGTGCCGATCTACGGCATCAGCAAACAGGGAATCCTCGAATACCTGAAGGAATACATCCGCCCGAATCCCATTTTCTTCCCCTTTCACGTCATGGGAGAGCTGTCCCGCACACTGGCGCTGGCGGTCCGGCTCTTCGGAAATCTGATGAGCCACGAGAAGGTCATCGCCATCCTTCTGGCCGTGACCCCCCTGTTCTTCCCGATCGTCATGCAGGCGCTGGGGCTTCTTATCGGGCTCATCCAGGCCTACATTTTTGCGGTTCTCGCCATGGTCTACATCGCATCAGCCACACAGACGCACGAGGAAGGGGAGCATTCCCCCCACAAGCCATCATAACCATCAAAACCAGAGGAGGTATCGGTATGGACAGCGTGACTATCGTAGCAATGGCATCGATCATTACAGCGGGCATCTGCATGGGGATCGGAGCCATCGGCCCCGCCCTCGGCCAGGGGCGGGCGGTTCAGGGAGCGCTGGGATCGATCGCGCAGCAGCCGGACGAGCGGAATTCCCTGACGAGAACGCTCTTTGTGGGTCTCGCCATGATTGAATCCATCGCCATCTACTGCTTCGTCATCTCCATGATCCTGGTCTTCGCCAACCCTTTCTGGGCCTATGTCATCAAAAAGGCGGGAGGATGATTCCATGCACATCGACTGGTTCGTCTTTTTCTCCCAGATCGTCAACCTGATGATCCTGATGTTCCTCCTGAAGAAGTTCCTCTACGGAAGGATCGTCGGGGCCATGGACGCCCGGGAGGCAAAGATCGCAGCGCTCTTCGACGAGGCCGAGCAGTCCCGCCGGGTGGCCGAGACCGCAGCCCTGACCAGTGAGCGGAAGCTCCGCGAACTGGACGAGAGCTACGAGTCGATGACAGAGAAGACCCGCCGGGACGTGGAGCAGTACCGCGAGCGGCTCGAGGAGAAAGCCCGGGAGGAGACGGACTTTTTAAAGACCCGGTGGATCGAGGCGGTCAAGTCGGAGCGGGAAAACTTCCTCCGCGAGCTCCGGCACCTGGCGGGGAAACAGACCTACGCCATCACCCGCCGCGTGCTCTACGACCTGGCGGAGATGGACCTGGAGGAGCGGATCGTGGAGATCCTGGCGGAACGGATCGCCTCCATGGACGACCGGGAGCGGGAAAAGTTCCGGGAACCCCTGGAGAACGGGGGCGTCGTCACCGTCACGAGCGCCTTCGACCTTTCGCCGCCAAGAAGGGAAATACTGACCGCCGCTCTCCGGCGGCACATCGCCCCGGATATCGAGCTGGTGTACGAGGAGTCCGACGATATCCTCTCCGGCTGCGAGCTCCGGTCGGACGGCCACAAGATCGCCTGGAGCATCAAGGACTACATCGACACCCTGGAGGAAAGCTTCTACACGGCACTCTACGAGGATACGCCGGAACGGTAACCGGGCTCCCAACCGGTCCAAGGAGAGAACACCATGACGGATACGACACCGGAAAAAGAACAGATGAAGGCCTTTCTGGACGGAACCTTCAAGACCATGGACGCCGTCCTCGCCGGCAAGGAGGCGGAACTCAAAGACCGCGAGATCGGCACGGTCACGTACGTCGGATACGGAATCGTCCAGGTCAGCGGCCTGCCGAACATCCGCTCCGACGAGCTGGTCCTGTTTCCCGAGAACCTGCAGGGGCTCGTGTTCAACATCGACCCCAACGAGATCGGCGTCATTCTCCTCGGCCACAGCGAGCACCTGTCGGCGGGGTCCGAGGTCAGAAGGACGGGACGCGTCCTGGATGTTCCCGTGGGGGAATCGATCATCGGCCGGGTCGTGGACGCCCAGGGGCGGCCCCTGGACAATGGCGGGGAGATCCGGACGACCAAGCGGCTTCCGGTGGAGCGGGAGGCGCCCCGCGTCATGGCCCGGGATCCGGTGACCGTTCCCCTCCAGACGGGCATCAAGGTGATCGACGCCCTCTTCCCGATCGGGCGCGGACAGCGGGAGCTGATCGTCGGCGACCGCCAGACCGGGAAGACCGCCATCGCCCTCGACACCATCATCAACCAGGCCGGCAAGGACGTCCTCTGCATCTACTGCACCATCGGGAAAAAGGCCTCCGACACGGCCAAGGTCATCGCCGACCTGAAGCAGTACAACGCCATGGACTACACCACCGTCGTGGTCGCCACCGCGGAAGACCCGCCGGGACTCCAGTTCATCGCGCCCTACGCCGCCACCTCCATGGCGGAGTACTTCATCGCCCTGGGGCGGGACGTCCTGATCATCTACGACGACCTGACCAGCCACGCCCGGGCCTACCGGGAGCTGTCCCTGCTCCTGCGCCGCCCCCCGGGCCGGGAGGCCTTCCCGGGAGACATCTTCTACATTCACTCGCGCCTCCTGGAACGGTCCACCCACTTGCGGAAAGAGCACGGCGGCGGCTCGCTGACGTCGCTGCCCATCGTGGAGACGGAGGCCCAGGACATCTCGGGGTACATCCCGACGAACCTGATCTCCATCACCGACGGGCAGCTCTACCTGTCGCCCCGCCTCTTCCAGAAGGGAATCCTCCCCGCCGTGGACGTCGGGAAATCGGTCTCCCGCGTCGGCGGTAAGGCCCAGCTCCCGGCCTACCGGGCCGTCGCCGGGGATGTCCGGATCTCCTACTCCCAGTTTGAGGAGCTGGAGACCTTCTCCCGCTTCGGAACCCGCCTGGACGAGGCGACCCGCAACATCCTGGAGCGGGGCTGGCGGCTTCGGGAGATCCTCAAGCAGCCCCAGTACAAACCCATCCCCGTGGCCGAGCAGATCGCGGCGATCCTGGCCGTTACGTCCGGGCAGTTCGACGCCGTCGCCGTGGAGGACATCCGGACCGCGGAAGACAAACTCCGGAAGGACGTGGCGGAGAATCAGGCCGGTTTCTGCTCCCGTGTCAGCGACGGGGAGAAATTCAGCGACAGGGACCGGGAGACGATCGTCTGCGTGGCCCAGGAAACTGCCGTCTGTTTCCGGAAGGAGCCCGAACGTGCTGACCGCTGAAGCCCTGAAGCGCAGAATCCAGAGCGCCCAGGACCTCCTGGGGGTGGTGAGGACCATGAAGGCCCTGGCGGCGGTCAGCATCCGTCAGTACCAGCGGGCCGTCGAGTCCCTGATGGACTACAACCGGACCGTGGAGCTGGGCCTGCAGGTTCTCCTGAAGGACCGCCGCGAGGCCTCTTCCGCCCAATCCCGGACCCCGCGCCTCGGGGCCATCGTCTTCGGCACCGACCAGGGGCTCTGCGGCCAGCTCAACAACGTCATTGTCCAGCACGCCCTGGAGGAGATGGCAAAAACCGGCATCCCGGAGGAAAACAGGATCGTCATCGCGATTGGGGTGAAGACGGCGGACCTCCTGGAGGACGGGGGGCAGCAGGTCTTCGAGACCCTCCCGACGCCGGGCTCGACGGCGGGGATCACGCCCATGGTCCAGGACATCACGCTCTTCCTGGAGACCTGGCGGTTCCGGAATCTTGTCGAAAATATGGCCCTTTATTACAACGAGTACCTATCCGGAGCGAACTACCGGCCGAGGTCGCAGAAGCTCCTTCCCGTCGACCGGGAATGGCTTTCCGGTCTTCGGAAGCGGAAATGGGAATCGCGAACCATCCCGATGTTCACCATGGATTGGGAGCCCCTCTTCCGTGCCATGATCCGGGAGTACCTGTTCGTCTCCCTCTACCAGGCCTTCGCCAACTCGCTGGCCAGCGAAAATGCCAGCCGGCTGGCGGCGATGCAGAATGCGGAGAAGAACATCGAGGAGCGCCTCGAGGAGCTCCACGTCCAGTTCCATCGCCAGCGCCAGATGACCATCACGGAGGAACTGCTCGACATCGTGAGCGGATTTGAAGCGATGAAGGAAAAAACGGTCGAAACGGTCGGGGACGGACCGGTGGCGTCCCGGAAAGGAGGGACCGGATCATGACGACGGAGAAACGGCTTTGTGTGATCTGTGCCTGGCGGGAGCACTGCCAGAAGCGTTTCAGTGTAACCTACAACGGATCACTCAACATCCATTGCCCCGATTTTACGAGAGATTACACAATCCGGGACCTGGATGCGGACAAGCAGGTCGTCGAGGCCGTTCTGGAAAAGTGGCGCAAGGAAGGGCTGGCCGGCCCCCGTCCATGCATCACCGTATCCCGGGAACCCGGCGCCGGAGGGAGCGAGATCGCCCGGAAGCTGGCCTCCGACCTCAAGATGGATCTGATGGGAGGCCAGATCATCTCCCGGGTGGCCGAAAGCACCGGCATGAGCGAGAAGGTCGTGGCCACCCTGGACGAGAAGCGCGTGACCACCCTGGACACGTGGCTCGCGTCGCTCTTCACGGCCCGCCATCTCTGGCCGGACGTCTACCTGAAGCACCTGACGAAGGTAATCGGCACCATCGGGGAACACGGAAACGCCATCATCGTCGGCCGGGGCGCCCAGTTCATCCTGCCGGCGGATAGGATCTTCCGGCTTCGGTTCATCGCCCCCATGGAGCAGCGCATCGCCAAGGTCATGAAAGACCGCAAATGCAACCGGGACGATGCGGAGAGCTACGTGACCAAGGCGGATGCGGACCGGGCCGCGTTCATCAAGAAATACTTCCGGGAGGACATCGCCGACCCGTCCCACTACGACCTGGTCCTCAACACGGCGGGCCTCTCCGTGGACCAGGCCACGGAGATTGCAAAGGCCTCCTTCCGGGCTAAGTTCCTGTAATCCAGCCGGGGCCGCGCCATCCCCGGCACCGCCCCCGGGCCGGTCGCCGGCCTTCGCCGGCCCGGGGCATTTCCCGGCCCGAACGGTGCCTGCCGGCAACGCGGCGCAATCCACCGGCCGGCGACTTCCCGGACGGGATCGAATCGGGTTCTCACTGCCGTCCCTGTTGCAGTTGGTGGCCGTTTCAAGAAAGGAGGACTTCATGAAAGAGAAATCCGTGACCAAGCGGACATCCGGCGGGAAAGAAAGCGCGACGCGCCGGGGCAGGACCGCCGCCGCTCCGGTGGGGTCCAGCCTGATGCACAGCGTCATACAGGGGTTCTCCATTCCCGCCTTCGTCATCGGGAAGGACCACAAGGTTCTCTATTGGAACCAGGCACTGGAGAAGCTGAGCGGCATCCCCGCGGCGGAAATCGTGGGCACCAGCCGGCATTGGAGAGCCTTCTACGGCGAGGAGCGGCCCTGCATGGCCGACCTGATCCTCAACGGCATCCACGAGCGGATCCCCAAGTGGTACGCCGGCAAATACCGGAAATCGGACCTCCTGGAGGAGGCCTACGAGGCGACGGACTTCTTCCCCGACCTGGGGGAGGAGGGGCGCTGGCTCCGCTTCACCGCGGCGGCCGTCCGGGACGAGGGCGGCATGCTCGTGGGGGCCATGGAGACGCTGGAAGATATCACGGAGCAGAAGGTGGCCGAGCTGAACCAGCGGGAGATCGAGCAGCGGCTCTTCCACGTCATCGAGGGATCTCCCATGCCCACTTTCGTCATCGGCCTGGACCACAAAATCCTCTATTGGAACCGCGCCCTGGAAAAGCTCAGCAAGCTTCCCGCGGCGGAAATGATCGGCACGAACGGTCACTGGCGGGCCTTCTACGCCAGGGAGCGACCCTGCATGGCGGACCTCCTGGTCAACGAAACCCCTGAGATCATTCAGGAATGGTATCGGGGGGTATCCAAATCGCAGCTCCTGGACGAGACCTACGAGGCGGAAGGCTTCTTCCCCGACCTGGGCAACGGCGGCCGCTGGCTGCGCTTCATCGCCGTACCCATCCGCAGTTCCCAGCGCGTACTCCTCGGGGCCATCGAGACCCTGGAGGACATCACCGAGCGCAAGCGGATCGAGCAGTCGCTGGTCGAGAGCGAAAAGCGGATGCACAGCGTGATCCAGGGCTTTTCCATTCCCGCCTTCGTCATCGGGAAGGACCACAAGGTGCTCTACTGGAACCGGGCCCTGGCGAAGCTGAGCAAGATCCCCGCCTCGGATATCCTCGGAACCAACCAGCACTGGCGGGCCTTCTACGACAAGGAGCGGCCCTGCATGGCGGACCTCCTGGTGGACAGCGCGCTTGCCAAGGTCCCGAAATGGTACTCCGGGAAATATCGGAAATCGGACCTCATCGAGGAGTCCTACGAGGCGACGGACTTCTTCCCCGCCCTGGGAAAGAAGGGACGCTGGCTCCGCTTCACCGCCGCGGCGATCCGTGACTCGCACGGGGAGCTCGTCGGGGCCGTGGAGACGCTGGAGGACATCACGGAGCAGAAAGAGGCGGAAGAAAGCCTGAAGAAGGCGGCCCGGGTGAAGAAGTGATCCGGCATGATGCTACGGGAGGCGGCCCGGAAGATCCGTTGTTCCGCATGCGATTTTTTCCCGAGAAAAGGAGGGGCAGGCCATGACCACATCCTATGCCACAAAGCTGATCGAGATCACCGAGCGCAACGCCGAGACGATCGCCCAGCAATGGTATAACAACGTGAGAATGAATCCCCGGACGCCGTCTTACCACAAGATGACGGAAGAGGAGGCCAAGAAGCAGGCCATGTACTTCTACACGAACTTCCGAAAGCTCTTCTATTCGGACAATCCCTTCGAGGAGGCGCAGGATCTCTTCTCCAGGTACGCGGAGGCCCGCTACCGGGAAAAGATCCCCCTCCCCGAGGCCGTCTACGCCATGACGCTCATGCGGCGACACATGTGGCTGTTCTCCACCTCCCAGGCCGTCTTCATCACGGCGGTGGAGCACCACCACGCAGCGGAGAGCCAGAGCCGCACGATCCTGATGTTCGACTACGCGGTGTACATCATCATCCAGAAGTATGAGGAGCTCATGAAGAAGGATTTCGAAGAAAAGAGGAAAAAGTGACGGCCCGGCGGGCGGGCAGGAATGGATCCGATCCGCCGGGGAAGCGAGCGTTGGAGACCCCCCTCGCCCCGGGTCGCGCCGGAAGGTTCGGCCGGCCCGGGGTCCCTCCCGCGGCTATCCCTTGATGCAGCCGACGGCCCGCAGGCGGGCCACCCTGCGGGCGATCCCCGCCCGGTGAACCACGTCCACGACAGCCTCCAGGTCCTTGTAGGCCTCGGGAATCTCTTCCCTCAGGGTTTCCTTCCCGCTGGCCATGACGATGACACCCTGCTCCGCCAGTTCCCGGGCGACGGCCCGGCCGCGGCTCGACTTGACCGCCTGGGTGCGGCTCATGACCCGCCCGGCGCCGTGGCAGGAACTTCCGAAGGTCTCCGCCATGGCCTTCTCCGTTCCAGCCAGTACGTAGGATCCGGCGCCCATGTCCCCGGGGATCAGGACAGGCTGTCCCGCCGCCCGGTAGCGGTCCGGCAGGGACGGATGGCCCGGCGGGAAGGCCCGGGTGGCCCCCTTCCGGTGTACGCACAGCGTCCGCTCCCGGCCTTCCACCGGAAAGGTCTCGATCTTGGCGATGTTGTGGCAGACGTCGTAGAGGAGGCGCATGCCCAGCTCGCGGGGACTTTTTTTCAGGGTTTTCTCGAAGGTCTCCCGGGTCCGGTGCATCAGCATCTGGCGGTTCGCCCAGGCATAGTTGGCGGCACAGGCCATGGCGGCCAGGTAATCCTTTCCTTCCCGCGAGCGGATATAGGCACAGGCAAGCTGGCGGTCCGGGAGGTTGAGATCCAGGGTCCGGACATGCTTCACCAGCCGGGCCAGGAAATCGTCGCAGACCTGGTAGCCCAGTCCCCGGGACCCGCTGTGGATCATGACGGCCACCTGCCCTCCCTCCAGGCCGAAGGCCCGGGCCGCCTCGATGTCGAAGATTTCCTCCACCACCTCGATCTCCAGGAAGTGGTTCCCCGAGCCCAGGGTTCCCAGCTGCGGCCGCCCCCGCTCGATCGCCCGGGGGCTCACCTTCTCCGGATCGGCCCCGGCGAGGCATCCCCGGTCCTCCGTCGTTTCGAGATCCGACTCGGTTCCGTAACCCTGGGCCACGGCCCAGCGGGCCCCCTCCACCAAGACGCGCCGCTGCTCCTTTTCGGAGAGTCTCAGGACCCCCGTCGATCCCACGCCGGAGGGGATGTTCCGGAAAAGCGCCGCCACCAGGTCCTTCAGGGAATCCCGGATCTCCGGGAAGGACAGGCGGGTGGCCACCAGGCGGCAGCCGCAGTTGATGTCGTAGCCGACCCCGCCGGGGGACACAACCCCCTCGTCCAGGTCGAAGGCCGCCACGCCGCCGATGGGGAATCCGTATCCCCAGTGCATGTCCGGCATCGCCAGGGAGGCCTTCACGATCCCCGGTAGATGGGCCACGTTGGCCACCTGGCGGACCCCCTCGTCGGCGGTCTTCATCAGCTCCCGGCTCGAGTAGAGGATCCCGGGAACCCGCATGCCGCCGACGGGCTCGATCAACCAGCGGCAGGGGTCGACCTGCTTGAGCGGGATCTCAGACATCGAAGATCACCCTTCCCTTCCACCGCATCCTGTCCCCGGGCGCCTTCTCCAGGGATGCGCCGTGCCAGGTGACGGCCTTGATCTCCGTCCGGAGCCGGTGGCGGCCCGGATCGTACGGCTCGCCCCGCACCTCCGCCTCGACACTCGTCTCCTCGCCCAGGCGGACCCGGGCGGCCCGGATCAAAAACCCTTCCCCCGTGAAGAGATAGAGGCATTCCCGAAGGAAGTTGACCAGGAGATCCGCCGGGTCCTCCCCCGCGGCGCGCACGGTCCGCGTCTCGACATCCCGGATCCCGTCCCGCTCCGCCAGGAGGTCGAAGAGGGCCTCGGCGGCCCGGGCGAGGACGTCTTCCGGCGTATCCCCGGTGACCTCGATACCCAGGTCCGCGGTGTGGTCGACGATCCGGTAGAAGCTCACGGAGTTCCCCGCGGGGGGTCCGGCGGCTTCTCCTGCCGGACAAAGCGGATGATCTCGTGCCGCCAGAAATAGGCCAGGAGAAAAGCGAGCGATCCGACCGCCAGGGCGATCATCCACGGGATGTTCTCCCGGCAGGGGTCCCGGGCGATCATGCCGCTGATGGACAGGCCGATGGTCCCGACGAGCCGGCCGACGGTGGAGACGACCAGGAACGGGCCCGCTTTCATGTGGCTGAGCCCGAGAATATAGCAGAGGGAGTCCTTCGGGAACCCGGGAATCAGGAAGAGGAAGAAGGCCACCACCGTCCCCTGGCGGGCCATGAATTTATCATACCGCTGAATCAGCGAGGGCCTGACGAACCGCTCCACCAGGGGCAGGCCGAACCAGTGGGCCAGCCCGAAGGCCAGCCAGGAGCCGATGGTGAGTCCGATGGTGGAGTAGAGCGTGCCCAGGATGGGGCCGTAGAGGAACCCCCCGATAAAGCCCGTGACCTCACCCGGGATGGGCGCAAGGATGACCTGCAGGATCTGCAGAAGGATGAACACGACCACCGACAGGGGCCCGTAGGACTCCAGCAGGTGAATCGTCCGCTGACGGTTCCCGAAAAAATCGGCCAGATTGAAGTGAACAAAGGCCCAGGCCGCGATTGCCACGAGGACTGCCAGGAGAATCAGCCTCAACCACAGTCGGTTTTTCATCCTGCCTCCGCCCGGGCTACAATCGTTCTGGAAGCCTGTCCCCTACCCGCGCGTCCGGGATCGGCGCTTCATGCATCCTCCCCGGACAGGTCATGGCCGTTCTCCCCGTTTCCCTCATCCTTCTCATCGCTTTCCTTGTCCGCCCGGGCTATGCCGACGAGTTTTTCCTCCGGGGCCAGGTCGATCAGCTTCACCCCCTGGGTGGACCGGCCGATGACGGGGATCTCCTCCACCTTCACCCGGATGATGTTGCCGGCGCTGGAGATGAGCATGATGTCTTCCGTCCCCATCACCTGCAGGATCCCCGAAACGTTCCCGATCCGGGGCACCGTCTTGAGGTTGATGGTCCCCCGCCCTCCCCGCCCCTGGAGCCGGTATTCGGCGATGTCCGTCCGCTTCCCGTAGCCTTTCTCGGAAACGGTGAGCATCGTGCTGCCCTCGACGGGAATGTCGACGCCCACCACCTCGTCGTCGTCCTCCAGGTGGATTCCCCGCACCCCCCGGGCGATTCTTCCCATGTCGCGGACTTCGTCTTCCTGGAAACGGATGGACATGCCCCGCCGGGTGGCGAGGAAGATGTCCTGCCCGCCGCTGGTGAGCTTCACGTCCATCAGCTCGTCCCCCTCGTCGACGGAGACGGCGATGATCCCCGTCGAGCGGGGGTTGGAGAAAGCCAGGAGCTCCGTTTTCTTGATGATCCCCTTTTTGGAGACCATGACCACGGACTTCTTTTCCTCAAAGGAGCGCACCGGCAGGATGGCCGCCACCCGCTCCTCCTGGGACATGGAAATCAGGTTCACGATGGCCTTGCCCTTGGCGGCCCGGCCCGCCTGGGGAATCTGGTAGACCTTGAGCCAATAGACCCGGCCCTGGGTCGAGAAGATCAGGATGTAGTGGTGGGTGTTGGCGATGAAGACGTTCTCCACGAAGTCCTCTTCCTTGGTTGCCATCCCCACCTTGCCCCGGCCGCCCCGGCGCTGGCTGCGGTAGAGGGTCGCGGCGTTCCGCTTGATGTAGCCGGAATTGGAAACGGTGACCACCATGTCTTCCTCGACGATCAGGTCCTCCACGTCGATGTCGTCCACGCTGGCAACGATCTCCGTACGCCGTTCGTCGCCGAACCGGTCGCGGATCTCCACCAGCTCCTTCTCGATGACCTCCAGGACCTTGGCCGGGTCGTCGAGAATGGCCTGGAGCTCGCCGATCAGCGCCATGGTCTGGTCGTACTCCTGCTGGATCTTGTCCCGCTCCAGGCCGGTAAGCCGCTGGAGCCTCATCTCCAGGATCGCCTTGGCCTGGACGTCCGAAAGCCCGAAGGTCTTTATCAGGGCCTCGGAGGCCTCGGCGGGGCTGCCGGAAGCCTTGATGACGGCGATGACCTCGTCGATCCGGCCGAGGGCGATCAGGAGCCCTTCCAGGATGTGGGCCCGCTCCCTGGCCCGGGCCAGGTCGAAGGTGGTCCTGCGGATTACGACCTCCTGCCGGAATTCGATGAAACGCTGGAGAATCTCCTTGAGGTTGAACACACGGGGCTGCCCCCCGTCGATGGCCAGGAGGATGATGCCGAAGGAGCTCTCCATCTGGGTATGCTTGTAGAGCTGGTTCAGGACGACCCCGGCGATTTCGTCCTTCCGGAGGTCCATGACCACACGGATGCCCTCCCGGTCGGATTCATCTCTTAAGTCGGCAATTCCTCCTATCTTTTTCTCCTTTACGAGCTCGGAGATCTTCTCGATGAGGTTCGCCTTGTTGACCTGGTAGGGCAGCTCCGTCACGACGATGCTCTCGCGGTCCGTCCGGGCGTTTCGTTCGATGAGGGCCCGGGCCCGAAGCCGGATGATCCCCCGGCCGGTACGATACGCATCGAGGATCCCGTCCCGCCCGTTGATGAAGCCGGCGGTGGGGAAGTCGGGCCCGGGGATGATCCGCATCAGTTCTTCCACGGTGATTTCCGGGCGGCCCATCAGGGCGATGATGCCATTCACCAGTTCTCCCAGGTTGTGGGGGGGAATGTTCGTGGCCACCCCCACGGCGATGCCGGCGGTGCCGTTCAGAAGGAGTTCCGGAATCCTGGCGGGCAGAACCGTCGGCTCATCCAGGGATTCGTCGTAATTGGGGATAAAATCGACGGTGTCCTTTTCCAGGTCCGCCAGCAGCTCCTCGGCGATCCGTGACATGCGGACCTCGGTGTAGCGCATGGCCGCCGGGGGGTCCCCATCGATGGAGCCGAAGTTTCCCTGGCCGTCGACGAGGGGGTAGCGCATGGAGAAATCCTGGGCCATCCGGACGATGGTATCATAGGCGGCGGAATCTCCGTGGGGATGGTACTTGCCGATGATGTCCCCGACGATGCGGGCCGATTTCTTGTAGGCCTTGTTCCAGCGGTTCCCCATCTCGTGCATGGCGAACAGGGCCCGCCGGTGGACCGGCTTGAGGCCGTCCCGGACGTCCGGAATGGCACGCCCGATGATGACGCTCATGGCGTAGTCCATGTAGGACTTCTTCATCTCGTCTTCGATATTGATGGGAAGGCTCTTCTGCAGGAAAGACTGTTCCATTCCTCGTTATCCTTTTGTTTCTCTTGAAAAAAACGCGGCCAGAACCGTCTCGGCCCTGACCTGTCGGGAAATTCGGGCTCCTGCCCGCTATACATCCAGATTCGACGCGTACAGGGCGTTCCGGTAGATGAAATCCCGTCTCGGCTCGACCTGATCCCCCATGAGGGTGGTGAAAATCTCGTCGGCCACGACGGCGTCGTCCACCCGGACCTGGAGAAGCGTCCGCTTTTCCGGGTTCATGGTGGTGGACCAGAGCTGCTCCGGGTTCATCTCGCCCAGGCCCTTGTAGCGCTGGACGGAGAGTCCCTTCTTTCCGGATGCCATCACATGCTCCACCAGGGCGTCGAGAGACGGCAGCTCCACGTTTCCGACCTCTTCGCCTTCCATGGACAGCTTGAATGGCGTCTCCCCGAGGGCCGTCACCTGGCCGAGCAGGCTCCTGAGCTCGATGAACTTGGCCGATTTGACAATCTCCGGCTGGAGCAGCATGGCGTTCTTCCTGCCCGGACGGATGATCCGCAGGCCCAGGGCGTTCTCCTCCTGCTCGGGATCGCCCACGAACGAGATTTCGCAGCCGTCTCCCCCCAGCCGTGTGCAGAGGCGCTCCCCGATTTCCTGAAGGGACTCCCGGGACCGGAAGGTTCCGGATGTGAGAGCCGGATCGGCGGCCAGAAGACGGATCACGTCCTGGTCGAAGCCGTCTTTTTCAAAACGCTCGCCGATGCTCTGGATCCTCATGATTTTCCGGATCATTGCCAGAAGCCTTCCCCCGGTGAAAACGGCTCCGCTTTCGGTAACCAGGCGAATCCGCTCGACGCCGTTCTCGAGGACGAAATTTCGCATCTCTTCTTCGTTGTGGATGTAGATCTCCCGCTTCTTGTCGACGACCCGGAACAGGGGCGGCTGGGCGATATACAGGTGGCCTCGCTCGATCAGCTCCCGCATCTGACGGAAGAAGAACGTGAGTAGGAGCGTCCGGATATGGAGACCGTCCACGTCGGCGTCGGTCATGATGATCACCTTGTGGTAACGCAGCCGGGTCACATCGTAGTCCTCCTGGCCGATGCCGGTTCCCAGGGCCGTGATAATGACCTTCAGCTCCTCGTTCTGGAGCATCTTGTCGAACCGGGCCTTCTCGACGTTCAGGACTTTTCCCCGGAGAGGCAGGATGGCCTGGTTTTTCCGGTCCCGGCCCTGCTTGGCGGATCCCCCGGCCGAATCCCCCTCGACAAAGAAGATCTCGCTCAGGGCCGGATCCCGCTCCTGGCAGTCCGCCAGCTTTCCAGGAAGAGCCCCGACTTCGAGGGCGCTTTTTCTCCGGGTCAGCTCACGGGCCTTCCGGGCGGCTTCCCGGGCTCGGGAGGCATCCAGGCACTTTCCGAGGAGCTGACGCCCGACGGAGGGGTTCTCTTCGAGGTACGTGCTTATTTTCTCGTAGACGATTCCCTCCACGAGGCCCTTCACGTCGCTGTTCCCCAGCTTGGTCTTGGTCTGCCCCTCGAACTGGGGTGCCCGGATCTTGACGCTGATGACGCAGGTGAGCCCCTCGCGCAGGTCTTCGCCCCGGAGGGATTCCTTTCCGTTCTTGAGGATGTTGCTGGCCGTTCCGTAGTTGTTGAAGGCCCTCGTAAGGGCGGCGCGAAATCCGCTCAGGTGGGTTCCGCCCTCCGTGGTGTTGATGCTGTTGGCATAGGAAAAGATGCTTTCCGTGTACGTGTCGTTGTATTGGAGGGCCACTTCGACCTGGCAGTCTTCCCGGGCGCCGTCCACGTAGATCGGCTTGGTATGCAAAACCTTTTTGTGCCGGTTCAGGTACTCCACGAACGACACGATGCCGCCCTTGTAATAAAATTCGCTGGTCCGCTCGTCCCGCTCGTCCGTCAGCGTGATCCGGATGCCCGAGTTCAGGAAAGCCAGCTCCCGGAGCCGGTTGGCTAGGATGTCGAAGCTGAATTCGGTTTCTTCGAAGATCCCGGCGTCCGGTTTGAAGGTGACCTTCGTTCCCCGTCCCTTCGACTTTCTGACTTGCTCCAGCGGGGCTTTCGGAATTCCCGCCGCAAAGGACTGGGTCCAGAGGTAGCCGTCACGTCGAACCTCGAGCTCCAGGTATTCCGAGAGGGCGTTGACCACAGAAACACCGACGCCGTGGAGGCCGCCGGATATCTTGTAGCTTTCGTTGGAAAACTTTGCACCCGCGTGCAGCTTGGTCAGCGCCACCTCCGCGGCGGAGACCCCTTCCGTAGGATGCATGTCCACGGGGATGCCCCGGCCGTTGTCCGACACCATGATGCTGTTGTCCAACCGGATCTTGACGACGATCGTGTCGCAATAACCCGCCGATGCCTCATCCACACTGTTGTCCACCACTTCATACACCAGGTGGTGCAGCCCTTCCTTGCCGGTGGAGCCGATGTACATGGCCGGCCGCCGGCGGACCGCTTCCAGTCCTTCCAGAACCTTTATGCTTTCCGCATCGTAATTTTCCGCCATAAACCTTCTATCCCGCTCTTTCCAAGACAAACGATCGCTCTATCAATGCAATCTTCTAAAATTTCAGAGGCATGATGATGCACAGGTAGCGCTCCGAATCCACCGGCCTGACAATTCCCGGCTTCTTCGCCCCGCCGATCTCGAACATCCCGTCTCCCTCTCCGATCACTTCAATGGCATCGATCAGGAAATTGACGTTATAGGCCACCTCCACGCTCGGATCCTGGTAGGAAACCTCCACCTCCTCGCTGGCTTCCCCGACATCCGGATTCGTGGAGTGAAGAACCATTTTGTCCGCCGTCATCTTCACGATGACCCCGCTGTATCCCTCGCTGGAGATGACGCTCATTCTCCGGAGGGCATGGAGAACCTTGTCCCGCTCGAACCGGACGAAATATCCCTTCTCCACGGGAATCACCCTCCGGTAATCCGGATACTCGCTGTCGATGAGCCGGACCTTCAGCATCGCATTATCCGTCTTGAAGATGCACATCCCCTGGTGAATCCCCATCCTTACCTCGCCGTTCGAATCGTCCAGCAGCTTGCGGATTTCTCCCAGACCTTTTCGAGGCACAATGACCCCCTTTTCCATCTCCAGGAAATCGACATCCGGGCCGAGGGCCTTCCAGGCCATCGCCATCCGGTGCCCGTCCGTGGCGACCATCCGGATCTCCGCCCCGGTTTCCTTTTTCTGCGACTCGAACAGGACACCCGTCAGGTTCTTGCGAAGGGGATCCGTGGAAATGGCAAAGAACGTCTTCCGGATCAGCTCCAGGATATCCTCGGAGGATACCACAACGTACCGGATTCCTTCCTCTTCAGCGATATTCGGGTATTCCCCGGCTCCCAGGCCGGGGATCCGGTATACGGCCTTGTCACAGGTGATGGTGACCAGATCCTTTTCGTTCTTCACGAAATGAACCATTTCCCCCTGGGTCTCGCGGACCAGCTCATGGAGTTTCCGGGCGGAAAGGGTGATCGTTCCTTCCACTCTGACATCCGCCTCGTATCCGACCATCATGGCGATTTCCAGATCCGTGGCGCTGATGGTCACCTTCCCCGTCTGGGCGGTAATCAGGACGTTGTTCAGGATGGGCATGGTTGTTTTCTTTTCAACGATTCCCGCGGTTCTTTGCATTCCGGCCAGGAGATGTTCCCGCCTGATACAGAAATCCATGTCTCTCTCCCTTTCTTTGTCTTTTCTTTAATTTCTCTTTAATGAATTCTAACAGCAGTCTTAGTAAAGGGTGTTGATACCTTCATAAAAATCTGTTTTCTGAATGAGCATGACTGGATAGGTGATCACGAAGCTGTGGATAGCTCGTTGATCCCGCTGTTATGAAGACTGCTGGAGGGCATCTTCAAGGTCCTGGATCATCTTTTTCAGGTTCGCATCCTTTTCGATCATGGCGCCGATCTTGTTGACGGCATAGATCACCGTGGAGTGGTCCCTGCCGCCGAGCTTGTCGCCGATGTCCGGGAAGGAGGCATTCGTCAGCTTTCGACACAGGAACATGGCGGCCTGTCGGGCAAGAACAATGTTTTTGCTCTTCTTTTTCGACTTCATATCGGAGAGCTTCACGTTGAATTTTCCCGTCGCGGCGCGGATAATCTCGTCGATGGTGATGTTTTCCCGCTCGTTCTGGCGGACGATTTTCCGGAGAACCTCCCGGGCCAGATCCAGGTCGATGGGGCGTCCGGTAACGGAGGCATAGGCACTGATCCGGACCAGGAAACCCTCGAGTTCCCGGATGTTCGACTGGGCGTTGGAAGCCACGTAGTGGGCGACGCTGCTGGGGAGCTGGATGTTGTTGTCCTGTGCTTTTTTCTGCAGGATCGCGATCCGGGTCTCGATGTCCGGGGCGTGAATGTCGGCGATGAGCCCCCATTCGAACCGGGAGCGCAGCCGGTCTTCCAGGTTCGGGATGTCCTTCGGGAACTTGTCGCTTGTCACGACGATCTGTTTTCCGGCGTCGTGAAGGGTGTTGAAGGTATGGAAGAATTCCTCCTGGGTCCTTTCCTTGCCGGCGATGAACTGGATGTCGTCGATCAG
>CAZODI010000054.1:0-19115 GCA_964578535.1 uncultured Syntrophaceae bacterium | reverse complement strand
TTCTGTAAAAAAAAGGGGAAAAATAGAGGTAGGAGGAACGGATTTGATATCCGTTCCTCCTTTGCTTTTCCGGGTCGTCCGGCCGCGCTACCGGTTCTTCCAGACCCGCCGGAGGCGCAGGGAGTTGGTGACTACGGAGACGGAGCTGAAGGCCATGGCCGCGGCGGCGAACTCCGGGTTCAGGAGGACTCCGAAAAAGGGATAGAGAACGCCTGCTGCCACGGGAATGCCGACGACGTTGTAAATGAAGGCCCAGAAGAGGTTCTGGCGGATGACTCTCATCGTCGCCAGGGAAAGAGCGATGGACCGGGGAACAAGGGTCAGGTCGCTCCGCATGAGGGTCAGGTCGCTCGCCTCGACGGCCACGTCCGTTCCCGTACCGATGGCAATGCCTATGTCGGCCGCGGCAAGGGCCGGGGCGTCGTTGATCCCGTCTCCCACCATGGCCACCACCTCTCCCGCCTCCTGGAGTCGCCGGATCTCCTGCGCCTTGTCTCCCGGCAGGACCTCCGCCAGGACACGGTCGATCCCGAGGGCGCGTCCCGCCGCCTCCCCGGCCGCCCGGTTGTCCCCCGTGATCAGGGCGACCCGAAGTCCCATTTTCTTCAGGGCGACAACGGCGGCCCCTGACGACTCCCGGGGGGTGTCCGCCAAGGCGATGATTCCGGCGGCGCGGCCTCCGGCGGCCAGGAAGACGGAGGTCTTCCCCTCCCCGGACAGCCGTTCCCCGACCTCTCGAAGCCCCAAGAGATCGATCCCCTCCTGCTCCATCAGGCGGAGGTTCCCGATGAGATGCCGGTCGCCGGCCAGCACGGCCCGCGCGCCCATTCCCGGAAGGGCCTCAAATTCCTCCAGCGGCTGTGGAGTCAGTCCTTCCTCTTTTCCCCTGGCCAGGATCGCCGCTGCCAGAGGGTGCTCCGATCCGACCTCGAGGGACATAGCCGCCTGCAGAACGTCCTCCCGGACAAAGCCGGGAGCGGGAATGATGTCCGTCACCTCCGGCTCCCCCTTCGTCAGGGTGCCCGTCTTGTCGAAGACGACCGTCGTCAGCCGGCCCGCCCGCTCCAGGCTCTCGCCGCCCTTGATGAGAATGCCGTTCTCCGCGCCGAGGCCGGTGCCGACCATGACCGCCGTGGGGGTGGCCAGACCGAGGGCGCAGGGGCAGGCGATGACGAGCACGGATACGAAGTTCAGGAGGGCCAGGCTGAAGAGCGGGTCCGGAACGAAAAACATCCACACGGCGAAGGTGACGAGGGCGATGGCGAACACGACGGGAACGAAAATCGATGCCACCCGATCGGCCAGGCGCTGGACCGGCGCCTTCGATCCCTGGGCAGCCTCCACAAGCCGGATGATCTGGGCCAGGACCGTCTCCCTCCCCACCCGGGTCGCCCGGAAGGTAAAGGTTCCCGTCCGGTTCAGCGTGGCGGCAAAGACCTCCGCCCCCTCCTCCTTGGATACGGGAAGGCTTTCACCAGTGAGCATCGATTCGTCCACGGCGGAGGCACCCGAAAGCACGACGCCGTCGACGGGGATCTTCTCCCCCGGCCGCACCCGGATGCGGTCTCCGGGAACAACGGCCTCCACGGGAAGGTCCGTTTCCTCCTCTCCCCGGAGGACCCGGGCCGTCTTCGGCTTCAGGCCCACGAGACGCTGAATCGCCCGGGAAGTCCTTCCCTTGGCCCTTGCCTCCAGGAGCCGTCCCAGGAGGATGAGGGTCACGATAAATGCGGCGCCGTCGAAGTAGACGTGCGGCGCCACGCCGGCCGCGGCGAAAAAGCCGGGGAAGAACGTGGCTCCGGAGGAATAGAGGAACGCTGACAGGGCCCCCACGGCCACCAGGGTGTTCATGTCGCTGGTCTTCTGGAGGGCGGCCTTCCAGGCGCCGACCAGGAACCGCTCCCCGACCCAGAAGATCACCGGAACCGTCAGGAAGAACAGGACCACGCGCAGGGGCGCATGGGGGACATCCCGAAGGAATGGAAACCAGTGCTGCATGGAGCCCAGGAAAATCAGGATGCTCAGGACGATGCCAACGGAGAAACGGACCGTCAGGTCCCTGATCTCCCGCTCCCGTGCCTCCGTGATGGGGTCCTCCCGGTCTTCGTCGGGGATGCCCAGGTACTCGTAGCCGCTATCCGTGACGACTTCCCGGACAGCCTCCACGCCCGCCCAGGCTCCCTCGTGAACAAGGGTGGCCCGGGCGGTGGCCAGGTTCACCGAAACGTCCGTCACGCCGGGGATCTCCTTCAGGGCGTTTTCCACCCGGCGGACGCAAGCGGCGCAGGTCATCCCGCCGACCGAGACGGTCGTCGATTCCATGGGCTCTTACTCCGCTTTATACCCGGCTTTCCGGACGGCTTCGCGGAGCAGTTCGATATCGACGGGCTTATCCTCCTCATAGGTCGCCTCGCCCCGCGCCAGATCGACCTTCACGTTCCGGATACCCGCCACGGCACTCAGGGCCTTCGTGACAGCCATGACGCAGTGCTGGCAGCTCATCCCTTCGATTCGAATCGTCTTCATCGTATTCCATCTCCTTTCACAAACGTCTGGAGTTTAAAAATAGGCCGCCATGATCCCATTGTAAAGGAGGCGATCCGCTTTTGCCCTTTTCAGCAGAACTCCGGTCTGCTACAGGGATGGCACTCAACAGGGAGATTGCCGATGGACAAACACGAAGAGCTGGCCCCGGCATTCCGGGACGCCCTGCTCACGAAAATGCGGACATCCTCGCCATACTGGGAACTCCTGGGCCTGGAGCTGACGGACGTGAAGAAAGGATGGGCCCGGGTTCGACTCGCCTTCGACCGGAAGCTCGTTCATCCCCTGGGCATCGCCCATGGCGGGGCCGTCTTCTCCGCCGCGGACTCCGCGGTGGCCATGGCCCTCATCGGGCTGGTGGACCGCTCGGAGACATTCACGACGGTCGAGATGAAGCTGAACTACCTGAAGCCTTTCGAACGCGGCGCCATCACGGCGGAGGCCGTCATCACCCACAAGGGCAGCCGGACGGCCCTGGGAGAGGTGGACGTCCGGGACGACGAGGGAAACCTCGTGGCAAAAGGCCTCGCCACGTACATGATTCTTGACGCCTCCTGGCGGACCGGAATGCCCGAACGGTAAAGAGACTTCGTGAGCCGGGGAACCGGTTTTCCATCCGGACAGGGCCGCCCGCGAGGGGCCGTTCCCGGCCCGCCCCATCTCCGCGTCCGCCGGGTAAGGACCTTTCCTTCTGTTTCTTAAATATAAGGGAACACGTTCCGGATCACGATTTCGAAGTTCCGCTTGACCGCCTCCGCCCCGTCCACGATGCCCATGTGCCCGGGCAGGAGGGCATCCAGATCCAGTCCCGCCAGGGAGCGAATGCTCTTCTTCAGGAGAGACCCGTCGCCGCCGGGGAAATCGGTGCGCCCCACGTTCTGCTCGAAAATCACGTCACCACAGAAGACGATCCTGCGCTCCGGGCTGTAGAGACCGATGGATCCAGGCGAGTGTCCCGGAAGGAGGAGAACCTGAAACGTTTCCCCGCCCAGGACCAACTCCTCGCCGTCCAGCGGCAGATCGATGTGAATCCGGGGCCGCGGCATCCCGAAGAGGGAATAGAGCTGCACGCCGGGGCCGTTCAGGAATTCGATCTCCTTCTGGTGCAGGGCGATCTTCGCCCCCGATCCTGCAAAGAACGACGAACCCTCGAAATGGTCCGGGTGGGAGTGGGTGTTGACGATGTAGCGGATGTCGTCCGGCTCGATCCCGTCCAGGCGCATCTGCTCCAGGAGCTGGGGAACGTAGCGGGTCAGGCCGGGATCGATGAGGGCCCCGACCTCGCCGCCGATGTAGAAGCTGTTGCAATTGTTATCGAAATAGTCGGTCCACTCGTACGCGTAAACATCTTCGGAAATTCGCATCGTACCTCCTTCATTTCTTTTTTGTCTCCCTCGGACGCCTTGGAAGGGGGCATCTGAACAATGGAGGGAAGATGGTCTCCCCCACGCGCCGGTAAGGCTCACCCCCAACATTCGCGGGGGCGCGGCCGGGGGTTTCAAAAGGAGCGGGAACAGCCTGCCCAGTCCACCATCCGAAGGCTGTTCAAAAAGGGTTGAATGCAAGGCGCCCGAAATCCCGCGCCGCGAGTCGTACTCTTTTGTACGTCGAGCGGGGCGGGATGAGGGCAACGCAGCAGACACCCTTTTTCAACAGCCTTCCATCTTTACGGCTTGTCCGCCCAAACCCACGCCCGAAATCCCCCTCCCCGCTCGATGGACGCCGTCATGCCATGGGACTCGATGCGCTCCCGGATCCTCTCCGGCGTTTCGAAGCGGCTCCTCATCAGGAACATCTTTTCCAGAACCGCCACGGCTTTCACGACGGGCAGCCTCAGGTCCGGCTCCTCGATGAGAAGCCGGCCGCCGGGTCGGAGAACCCGGAGCAGGTCGGCGACTGCCTCCCCGGCATCACAGAAATGGTGCAGGGCGTCAACCACCATGACGCGGTCGAAGGATCCGTCCCGGAAGGGGAGGTGTTCGGCATGGGCCCTCACGGGCTGAATCGCCTTTTTCATGCCGGCCCGGTTCAGCATTCCCCAGGACAGGTCGCTGACCACGACGCCTCCGGTCCAGGGCCGCAGGTGAAACGACACGCGCCCCGTCCCTCCCCCGGCATCCAGCAGCCATCCCGGCGCGGGCAGCCGGAGCAGCCGTTTCAGCCGATTGATGTCCGGCTTTCCCAGAAGCCGGTCGTAGACGAAGGCGATCCAGTCGAAATGGTCGAACATGCGCTTCCATCGAAACGGACTTCCACCGGGGGGGTGTGACGCCTTAGTCCGCCTGCAGCATCTCCGAGAGGATCCGGCGCTTTGCCTCACACCTCTTCCCGGCCCAGCAGGAACGGAATACCATCCGTTCCACCCCGTCCTTTAATATCCGAATCTCGTAAGGCTTCTTCATCATGACGCCATGAACGTAGGTGGCGAACGCCTCGGCAAAGTCGTCGTAGGGATTGGTCGCTCCGTAGAGGGTCGCGAAGTTCGTCGCCGCCAGTGCCCGATAGACCTCCGGGACGACCGCTCCGTCCAGCCTCGGTGTCCCATAGAAAACCACGTCTTTCCGGTACGGAAACTCGTTTTCATACCGGGACGCAAACTCCTTTCGCCCGGGGGCGACCGTCCAGGAGAGGTCCAGGAAGGGATAATCCCCCTTTCTATTAACGGCCTGTGGACCTTTGAACCAGAAGGGATGGAAACGCTCCCCCACGGACAGGAGATGGCCGATTTCATGGAGCAGAATGAACTGGATGGCGTTCTTGCGGTTGTCGCCGGCCCTGGTTTCGATCTTTCCTTCCAGGCGGTATCTCGGATCGAGCCGAAACGGCGTGCTTTCCCGCCAGGTGAACCAGGCATTGGCCGTTCTTGTCAGGACGTTTTCATCCAGGACGATGAAACCCGCCGCCGGGGTCTCGCGCTCATCGAGAACGGCCTCCAGGTAGCCCGTGCCGCCAAGGTTCCGGACAACGAAGATGCCGGCAAGTTTCGGTTCCATGAGGCCGCGAACGACGGCCGGCAACTCTTCGACGGCCGCCTTCAGATCGGCGTCGAATCCAGGAGAAATCTCCACCGGTTCGGGGGTTTCCGCAAACCCGTTCAACCGGTTGTCAAGGATCAGGTAATCGATGAGCTCCGCCGGCGCCCGGTAAATCCGGTCCGCCGCCACACCCTTCATGAAGGGCTTCCAGAAAGCGATCCGGCGGACGGCATGCCCCTCCACCGCCCGTCGCAGGCAGGCTTGATCGGAATCCGCGCAGGGCAGCGCGAAGGACGGGGATGAAACCAGCAGGGCCAGGAAGACGGCAAGCGGCCCGAAACGGGAATGGATGATCCGGTTCATGCCAGGGCGCTCCCGGGTCGCCGGAGGATGGAGGGTCATTTCCGGGGATACCCGACGGACTGGGCAAGCAGGATCTTCTGTTCCGGTCGCAACCCCATGGCCGCGGCCAGAGCGGAGCGATCGATGGAGGCCCGGACGACCGTGGCCAGTCCCTCGGATGCGCAATACAGATAGACGTTCTGGGCTATGGCGCCGGCCGTTACGGAGGAGAACAGGTCGCGTTCCTCCGGTGCCACGCCTTCCATTCTCCGTCCGTCGGACACGAAGACAAGGTTTACGGCGGCATCCCTGACATACGGCTGCGTACCCGTGAGAGCCCGGACGTCCCGTTCCGACACGAGGCTCAGGACATGGTTCTTCGCGTCATACAGGTAAACCCCCTTGGGAAGCGCAACGTAGACGTCCACTTCCTGCATGTTTCTGGCCGACGGGGCCGTTCTGCCGTCCGAACCCGGACGGTTGACGCCGTTGGCGGCCCAAAGGAGTCCGGAAAGAACGCGGATGGGGAGTTTTGCCTTGCTGAAAGACCGGGAAGATTTGCGCTCCTTCAGAACATGCATGAGGAGCCGTCCGCTGTCCATCTGGGGCTTGAGCAGGGAAATCGACTTTTTCTCCTCGGCCCCGGCTGCACCGGCCAGGAACATGACGATCGCGGCCGCAAGGACCCATCGCCCGGAACCCTTCATCAGGTCTTTACCTCCCCTCTGCAGGCTTCTGCCCCGCCTCGGTCTGCATGGCGCGCGGCCGACAGGATCAGCCTACTTGCTCGGGCCACGACGGTCAAGAAGAAACCGGATTCCGCAATTACAGGAAATCCATCGGATCCACGTCTATTTTCAATTCCACACCCTTGAACCGACGGGCCAGCAGCGCCTCCGCGACGGTATGGACGGCCCGGCTGTCCTTCCCCTTCAGCAGGATCTGCCAGCGATGCCGGTTCCTGACCCGGGCTACGGGAGCCTCCGCGGGTCCAAGGATTTCAACCCTTCCCGACAGGCCCCGTTCGGCCGCGAAACGGGATGCAAAGGAGGCCGCCGCCCCGGCTTCCTCCCGGGTCCTCTGCGGATCCAGTCCCGAGAGCCTCACCTGGGCCAGCCGGGAGAAGGGCGGATAGAACAGGGATTGCCGCTGGGGGATCTCATCGCGGTAAAAGGCTTCGAAGTCGTGACTGCGGGCATGCCGGACCGCGTAATGCCCCGGGTTGTAGGTCTGAATGACCACCCGGCCCGGCTTTTCGCCGCGGCCGCTGCGCCCGGACACCTGCGTGAGGAGCTGAAAGGTCCGCTCGGCGGCCCGGAAATCGGCCGTGTGCAGACTCGTATCGGCGGAGACAACCCCCACGAGGGTAATGCCCGGGATGTCGTGGCCCTTGGTGATCATCTGGGTTCCCACGAGAATGTCGATCTCCCCGCGCAGGAGCCTCCTCAGGATATCGGCGGAAGCGCCCCTCCGTGCCGTAGTGTCGCTGTCCATGCGACCCACCCGCGCCTGCGGGAACAGGGTCCGGACGGCCCCTTCGACCCGCTCCGTTCCAAGGCCGTGGCGAACGAGGCCGGGACTGCCGCAGGCGGGACAGGCCGTAGGCGAAGGCATGGTAAAATCGCAGGCATGGCAGCGGAGAACATTCGCCCGGACATGCGAGATCAATGAAAGGCTGCAGTTCCTGCAGGCAAAGACGTGGCCGCAGGAAGCGCAAAACAGGTGCGTGTGGAAACCCCGCCTGTTCAGGAAGAGGAGGGTCTGTCCCCGGGCGGTGAGGTTGTCCCGCATTGCTTCCTGCAGGGTGTAGGAGAGAATCGGCAGTTCGCCGGCCCTCCATCCTTCCACCCTCATGTCCACGATCTCCACGGCCGGCAGGTCCCGGTCCTCCACCCGGAGGGGCAGGGTCCGGCGCAGGTATCGTCCCGATTCGGCATTGAAATACGTCTGGACGGAAGGGGTCGCAGATCCCAGGATCACCGTGGCGGAGGCCATCTTCCCCCGGACGACGGCCATGTCCCGGGCGGAGTAGCACAGCCGTTCGTCCTGCTTGTAGGAGGGATCGTGCTCCTCGTCCACGATGATGAGCTTCAGGTTTTTCAGGGGTGCAAAAAGGGCCGAGCGGGCACCCACGACAACGTCCACGTCTCCCCGCTGGATGCGCCGCCACTGGGAATAACGGTCGGCCCGCGAGACTCCGCTGTGGAGAACGGCGATCCGGCCCGCATCGAAGAAGGATGCCACCCGGTTCAGCAGCTGCGGGGTCAGGGCGATCTCCGGCACCAGGAAAAGCACGCTCCCCCCCCTCTCAAGCACCTCGGCGGCGGCCCGGAGATACACTTCCGTCTTTCCGCTGCCGGTCACCCCGTGAAGCAGGATGACGGATGCCGAGTCCCGGGCAAGGTCCGAGCGCACGGCCTCCAGGGCGGAGGCCTGATCCGGGCTGAGCGAGAGATCGATCCGCGGCCCCTCGATTAAGGGAACGAGGCCCGGCAGGTGGATGAGCGGCCTCTCCTCGACAAGGACGATCCCCTTCTTTTTCAGGGTGGCGAGGATGGTCCCGCTTCCCGGGAGAATCCGGGAAAATTCGGCGGCAGGAACGGCGCCGAGCCCCCGGAGGACCCGGACGGCCTCCTCCTGTCGTGGCGACAGCCCTTCCGGGCTGCCCGACGCCAGGGACAACACCCGTTCCGTGCGATGTCGGATGGCAGGCCCCCGGGCGCCCTCGGAGATACGGATCCACCCGCGATCCTCCATCTCTTCCAGGAGCCCAGCCATCTCCCGGATCATCACCATCTCCTTCAGCCGCTTCACGGTCAGCCCACGAGGGCATTCCCGCAGGAGTTGCAGGATTCGCTCTTTCGGGGGGGGGATGGTTCCGGCGTCTGCCGGGGGAATTCCGCGGTTGAGGGTCACCCGGGTTCTGTCCCGCGCAGGAATGCTGCCGGGCAGAATCTCTCCCAGAGCCCTTCCAACGGGATACAGGTAATAATCGGCAATCCAGGCATAGAACAGGAAATCCTCCCTGGAGAAGAGGGGGTCCTCGTCAAGGATCTCAAGGACATCCCGGACGGAGTCACAATCGGGGACCGTCAGGATCCCAACGATGTATCCCGTCAGCCTTCTGCGGCCCAGGGGGACCAGAACGCGCTTGCCCACGGCGGCGAAGAGGTCCATTCCCTCCGGCACCCGGTACGTAAACGTCTGCCGTGCCGGAACGTTGAGTGCCACCTGAACAAAGGACATGATTCATTCCCGGAGATGAAATCCCAGAGGGATTTCAAGGACAGGATCGGAGGAAGGGAAACAGCTCGAAGGCTCCGGTCTGAAGCCGCCGCATCACAACACCGGATCGTCCAGGCCGTTCCGCCGCCCGGCTATCGATCGAGCCTGAAGACGGGCGCTACTCGCCCTTGAGCTTTTCGAGACGTTCCTGCTTCGTCTTGCAGTCGATGCAGGAGGTCGTGACCGGCCTGGCCTGGAGGCGTTTTTCGGAGATGGGATTCCCACACATCTCGCAGATGCCGTACGTGCCATCATCGATCCGCTTGATGGCTTCCTGCATCTTGGCGATGAGCTTCCGCTCCCGGTCCCGGATTCGCAACTCAAAATTCCGGTCTGCTTCCAGGGAAGCCCGGTCTGTGGGATCTGGATAGTTTTCCTTGCCGTCGGTCATTTCAGAAACGGTCTTCTCCGCTTCATTAAGAAGCTCGTTGATTTTCGATATCAACAAGTTCCTGAAATATAACAGTTTGTCCGGCTTCAGGGAAGACATTGGCAACACCTCACGCAAATGGAACCCAAAAGGGGAATTCGTCATACATAAACGGTGTTTCTTTGTAAAGAAAAAACTGGATGACTGGGTCGTGCATCTCTGCCTTCCTCTCGATATCCAATGAATAAAAAAATGCTTGCCGAACGGAAACGATTCGATTAGGTGTAAATACTTTATTGAAACATGCTCCCGGATGGCTTGGAGGTCCCTGGTGACGGAACCCGATTTTGACAAAGGGAAAGGATTGATCCCGGCGGTGGTCCAGGATGCGTCCACCGGTGAAGTCCTGATGATGGCCTACATGAACCGCCTGGCCTGGCAGAAAACCCTGGAGACGGGCATTGCCACCTACTGGAGCCGGTCGCGGAACTCCCTGTGGGTGAAAGGCGAAACGTCCGGCAACATGCAGAAAGTGCATGCCGTCTATATCGACTGCGACAACGACACGGTCCTCCTGAAGGTCGACCAGGTGGGAGGAGCGGCCTGCCACACGGGATACCGCTCCTGTTTCTACCGCCGCGTCTTCCCCGACGGCGAGGAAATCGTAGGCGAGCGCGTGTTCAACCCGGAAGAGGTCTACCGATGAGGACGCTGAAGCTCGGGATCCCCAAGGGAAGCCTGGAGGCAAGCACCGTCGACCTGTTCCGGAAGGCGGGCTGGCGGATCACCTACGACGGCCGCAGCTATTTCCCCGATATCGATGACGACGAGATTTCCTGCTCCCTGGTCCGGGCGCAGGAGATGTCCCGTTACATCGAAAGCGGGGTTCTCGATCTCGGCCTCACGGGTCGGGACTGGATCCTCGAAAACGAGTCGGACGTTGTTGTCGTTGAAAACCTTGTTTATTCAAAAGTTTCCGCCCGCCAAGCCCGCTGGGTGCTGGTCGTCCGGGAGGATTCGACCGTCCGCACCATCGAGGATCTGGAGGGAAAACGCATCTCAACCGAGTTGGTGAACTTCACTAAGAAATATTTCCAGGAACGGAACATTCGCGTCCATGTCGAATTCTCCTGGGGCGCCACGGAGGCCAAGGTGGCGGACGGTCTCGTGGACGCCATCGTGGAGGTAACGGAGACGGGTTCCACCCTGCGAGCCAACAAACTGCGCATCGTCGAGGAAATGATGAGAACCAATACGCAGCTTGTGGCCAATCGGGACGCCTTCGAAGATCCGTGGAAACGGCAGAAAATCGAACAGATCCGGACACTTCTTGTTGGATCGCTGCTGGCCATGGGAAAGGTGGGCATCAAGCTGAACGTATCCAAGGAAAACCTGGGACGGGTGATTCTTCTCCTCCCGTCCCTGAAGGCACCCACCATTTCGAGCCTGTTCTCCGAAGAATGGCATGCCGTGGAAACGATCGTGGACGCCGGCATCGTCCGGGACCTGATTCCGCTTCTCAAGGAAGCCGGGGCGGAGGGAATCATCGAATATTCTCTCAACAAGGTCATCTGACCGGAAGGGATTCCCATGGCGAGGAAGGCGAAGATCAAGCGGAAGACCACGGAGACCGACATCGCCCTGGAACTGGGGTTGGATGGATCGGGAAAAGGGACTCTCTCCACATCCATCCCTTTTCTGGACCACATGCTGAACCTTTTCAGCCGGCACGGCCTGTTCGACCTGACCGTACGGGGAAAAGGGGACCGCGAAGTCGACGACCACCACCTCGTGGAAGATCTCGGCATCTGCATGGGAGAGGCCCTGAAGCAGTCCCTTGGGAATAAGCGCGGCCTGGAACGCTTCGGCGAGGCCACCGTGCCCATGGATGAGAGTCTGTGCCGGGTCGTGATGGACCTGTCAGGCCGGCCCTTCCTGGTTTTCGAAGCCGATTTCGGAGACGGCCGGATCGGGGATTTCGATCCCTCGCTCATCCGCGAATTCTTCAAGGCGTTTGCAGACCACAGCGGAACGACGCTTCACATCCAGATTATCCACGGCGGAAACAGCCACCACATGGCCGAGGCGATCTTCAAGGCCTTCGCCCGTGCCCTGAGAAAGGCCGTTACCCCCAACGAGCGGATCCAAGGGATTCCGTCCACAAAGGGCAGCCTCTGACCGGTCCCGACCGTCGGACTTGCCCGTCCGTAAGGAGGTGACCTTTTGCACAGATCAACCATCGCGGAGCGGTTTGCCCGTATCCTGATCGCGATTATTCCAGTCCTGATGATCGCCGGCTGCGCCTCTTCCCGGACCTCCGTCCCGGCAGCAGGAGGTGAGATCACCGTCCGCCGGATTGCCGTGCTTCCGTTCCAGAAAGCCTCTCCGTCGGAAGTGGCGGTCCGGGTGGCCAGAGAGCCTGTCATCCTGGGGGACATGGGAGCCGATCGGCCGGAAGACTCGCCGGAACGAATCACAGAGCGCATATTCCTCGATCGCCAGAAAGCCCTGGGCAGGATCCAGATCGTGTACCCGGATCGGGCAGGTGCCGCTTACCAGAGCGCATCGTCCGGTTCTTTCACGATGAAAGCCGCCGAGATCCTTCGCAAGATGGGCAGTGACCTGGAAGTCGACGGAATCGTTGCGGGTTATGTATATCGGTGGCGCGAGCGGAAAGGCCTTGCCTACTCCGTCGAGAAACCGGCCTCCGTCGCCTTTGACATCCACCTGTACCGGGCCGGCGACGGCGCCCTTCTCTGGCGCGGCCTCTTCGACCAGACACAGGCGTCGCTGATGGAGGACATGCTTCAGATGCCCTTCTTCTTCAAGGAAAAGGGGAGGTGGCTCACTGCGGAAGAACTGACCGCGGCAGGCATGGAGGAAGTGTGCAAGACGTTCCCGGCGGCGCCTTGAACAGGGTGCGGCGGGGAGGAGTAAGGGATCGGCTCCGGCGTCCGGAAGGGAGATTACATCTTGATCATCATCCCCGCTATTGATCTGAAAGACGGCCGCTGCGTCCGGCTGGCCCAGGGAGACTTTCAGCGGGTAACCGTGTACGGCGAAGATCCCGTCCAGGTGGCCCGGATGTGGAAGGACAGTGGAGCCTCCCGTCTGCATATGGTCGATCTGGACGGATCCCTGGCGGGAAAGCCCAGGAACGGCGACGCCGTTGCGGCCGCAGTGAAAGCCACCGGGCTACCGGTCCAGATCGGCGGCGGCATTCGCAGCATGGAAACCATCGTTTCCTACATCGAGGCCGGTGTTGCCTGGGTCATCCTGGGCAGCGCGCTTCTGAAGGATGAATCCCTGGTCCGGGAAGCCTGCCGGCGCTATCCTGGCCGGATCATCCTGGGGATCGACGCCCGCGGAGGCCGGGTCTCCGTCGAAGGCTGGACGGAACAATCGGACATTCCCGCCGTCGAACTGGCGAACCGGTACCGGCAGGAGGCCCTTCATGCCATCGTCTACACGGACATTCACCGGGACGGCATGGAGCAGGGAGTCAACGTTGAGGCCACGCGCGCCCTGGCGGATGAGACGGGCCTCCCGGTCATCGCCTCCGGAGGCGTATCCGGGATGAAGGACATCCAGCGGCTGCTGGCATCCGGAGGTCCCGGCATCCTGGGGGTTATCGTGGGCCGGGCGCTTTATACGGGAGCCCTGAAACTGGAGGACGCGGTCGCCGAGACGCTCAAAATCAACATCGCAGCAGCCGGAAAGGAGGATTGAAGCCATGGACGACTGCATTTTTTGTAAAATCATCGCCGGATCGATCCCCTGCACCAAGGTCTACGAGGACGAATGGGCCCTTGCCTTCGACGACATCCATCCGGTGGCCCCGGTTCATGTCGTGATTGTACCGAAGGAACACGTTCCCACCCTCCTCGATGTGAAGGACGAAAAGACGAGGCTGCTCCCTCATCTGATCCATGCGGTTCAGGAAGTGGCCCGGCTCAAGGGAATCGACCAGCGGGGTTTCAAGACCGTCATCAACACCAATAAGGAAGGCGGACAGGTCATCTTCCACCTCCATGTCCACGTTGTGGGAGGAGGACCGATCCGCATGAAGGATATGTAAGGAACCATCCGGCCCCTGTTGACAACAGAGGCAACGGGAAACAAATTTAACAAACAGGTGCGTGCGATGACAGTGAAAAAGCAGGTGGAACAGGGAATGATCGAGGCGGCGAAAGCCAGGGACAAGATCCGGCTTTCCGCGTTGCGCCTGATCAAGACGGCCATGCATAATCGGGAGATCGACCTCAAGCGTGAGCTGAACGAAACGGAGATCCTCCAGCTTCTCTCCGGAATGGCAAAGCAGAGGAAAGACTCGATCGAGCAGTTTGCCAAGGGCGGACGGGCGGACCTGGTGGCCCAGGAAGAGGCCGAGCTCGCCATCATCCAATCCTTCATGCCCCAGCAGCTTTCCCGGGAGGATCTCGAGGCAGAAATCGACAAGGCGGTCGGTGAAGTGGGGGCTTCGTCCGTCAAGGATATGGGCAAGGTCATGAAGGTCCTGATGCCCCGAATCACCGGCAAGGCGGACGGCAAATTGGTGGGAGACCTTGTCAAGGCCAGACTGGCCGGTTAGCCCACGGGTTGTTAAAACGTGATTCTGTCCGCGGGGCGGGCACCGGTGACGGGCTGTACGAAGAAGAGGTTCCTGCCGAAGAGGATCGATCGGCAACAGGGATTCAAGCAAGGGGCGAAACATATCCATGGGCTTGATACCCGAAGAGAAAGTGGAGGAAATCAAAAGCCGCGCGGACATCGTGGAGGTCGTATCGGATTTTGTGACCCTGCGGAAGGCCGGCCGGAACTATGTGGGCCTGTGCCCTTTCCACCAGGAGAAAACCCCGTCCTTCACGGTCAATCCGGAAAAGCAGATCTTTCATTGCTTCGGCTGCGGTGAGGGAGGAAACGCCGTCACCTTCCTGATGAAGGTGAACGCCATGACCTACCCGGAGGCCCTGCGGCACCTGGCGGGCAAGATGGGGATCCACATCCCCCGCAAGCCTTCGCCCCCCGGGGAAACTCGGGGGGTGCGCAGCGCCATCCTGGACATGAACGAAAAGGCCGCCGCCTTCTTCACGGGCAACCTTCAAAGTCCGGGAGGGAGGGATGCCCGCGAGTACCTTGAAAGAAGAGGGATCCGCGAGGAGACGCGGAAGTCCTTTCGCCTCGGCTTCGCAAGAAACGAGTGGACGGGTCTCCGGAAAGCACTGGAGAGGGCGGGGGTCCCCCTGGATATGGCGAAACAGGCGGGACTGCTTCTGTCCCGCGAAGACGGCAGTTCCTACGACCGCTTCAGGGGACGCGTCATGTTTCCGATCGAAGACGCCTCGGGCCGCGTGATCGCCTTCGGCGGCCGCGTGATCGGTGACGGTGAGCCAAAGTATCTGAATTCACCGGAGACAGCCGTCTTCATCAAGGGGCGCAACCTGTTCGGGATTAGGCAGGCAAAGGAAGCGATCCGACGCAAAGGCTATGCTGTTCTCGTGGAAGGATACTTCGACGTCATCTCCCTTTGGAACGCCGGAGTACGGAACGCCCTTGCTTCCCTGGGCACGGCCCTGACATCGGATCAGGTTCACCTGCTCAAGCGCTATACAAGGGACGTTGCCGTGATATTCGATTCCGATCCGGCGGGCCGCAAGGCCCTGGACCGGAGCCTCGAATTGTTTCTGGCGGCCGACGTGGAGGCCCGGGCCGTATTTCTGCCCGATGGAGCGGATCCGGACGACTTCGTCCGGTCTTCCGGGGCAGAGCCGCTGGAAGAACTGGTGCAGGGATCCCCGACGTTCATGGATTATTACCTGGAGACGCTGGCCGGCAGCGGAAGCACCGTCAGTGCAAGGACGACGGCGGCACAGAGCGCCGTGGCCATGCTGGCCAAAGTTGACGATCCCATCAAGCGGAACCTGCTTTTGAAACGGGTATCCGAAAAGACGGGCCTCGACCAGTCGGTGCTGAAAAGGCAGGTCGGCAAAACCGTGGGTACTCGGGAAACGACCGTAGCCGCAGGGAATCCAAAGGACCCGCAGCCTGAACCGGACCCGCTGGAGCTGACTCTGGTTCTGCTCATGATCGAGCATCCGTTCCGGATTCCCGACGTGATCGGATCGGGCGTTCTGGACCATTTTGCAGACGGGGCCCTGCATGCCTTCGCGGAGACCCTTGCCGACGCTTTCAGCAGAGACGGACGGATCGACGTGGCCACACTGGCCATGGAAATCCCCGAGGAAGGGGTCCGGCAGAGCATTTTGAGATCGCTCGTCCAGAAACAGCCGCTGGATGAAACCCTGGTGGAGCGGTTTCTAAGTGACAGCATCGGACAGATTCGTCGGAAATGGTTTCGCAGGCAGCACGAGCAGTTAAGGCAAAACCTGCTCGGCGCGCAGGAACGGGAAGACGGGGTCCTTTGTGAAGCCCTGCTCCGGGAGAAAGAGCGGCTGCTGAACATGGAAAGGAATCTGCGGAAGGGAATCTGAAAGCTCGTTTCCATCCGGTTTGATGATCCGGCAAAAAACAGGGAGAGAATATATGGCGAAAGACATTCAGTCCGATGAGTTCAAAAAGCTGATTACCCTCGGCGAGGAGAAGGGTTTTCTCACATACGACGACGTGAACGATCTGTTGCCGTCGGATATCGTCTCCTCCGATCAGATCGATGACATCATTATGCTCTTTGGAGAAAAGAACATCGATATCATCGATACGGACAAGGGCGACAAGCTGATTGTCAAGAAGGCCGCCGACGAAATCATCGAAACGAAGGAGGAAGACGTTCTCACCCTGATGCCGATCGCCGGGAAGACCGGTGACCCGGTAAAAATGTACCTTCGGGAGATGGGAATGGTGTCCCTGCTCAGCCGCGAGGGGGAGGTTGAGATCGCCAAGAAGATTGAGGCGGGCGACAAGGTCGTCATGGACTCGGTCTTCAGCGTGGACTGTTGCATCAAATACGTGGTCGAGCTGGGCGCGAAACTGAAACGGGACGAGATCCGCATCAAGAGCGTCATCGACAATCTGGAAGACGAGGATGGTTTCGTCGAGGAAGACCTCCACAAGCAGAGAGTCGTCAAGCTGATCGACCGGGTCGCCACCGTGGACCGGAAAAATGACCAGATTCACAAACGACTCAAGGAAAAGGGTCTCGAGGAGGAAATCCGCAAAGAACTCCGGGACGACCTTGAGAAAAACAGGAAGAACATCGTTCGCCTCTGCCGTAAGGTCCGGTTCAGCAAAAGGCAGACCCATTCCATGGTTGCCGTACTGAAGGAATATATCGCCGGAGTGGAGGAGGCCGACTGGATGATCCGCCAGTGCAAGGAGAAAACGGGTCTTCCTGTCAAGGAAATGGAGAAAATCTGGTCACGCCTGCGGCAATCCCCCAAGGAGGCCAAGGCCATCGCGAAGAGCCTGCGGATCTCGCAGGAGCGCCTCAGGGAGTGCGAGGAGCAGTACCGGGAAGCGACCCGGAAGATCAAGGCCGTGATCCAGGCGACGGGCCTCCCGGCGGCCACGTTGAAGAAGGTTGTCTACCTGATCGAAACGGGGGAATATGAAGCGGAGATCGCCAAGCGGAAACTCGTCGAGGCGAATCTCCGCCTTGTGGTCAGTATTGCGAAGAAATACACGAATCGGGGCCTTCAGTTTCTGGATCTGATCCAGGAAGGAAACATTGGCCTCATGAAGGCTGTGGACAAGTTCGAATACCAACGGGGCTACAAGTTTTCCACGTATGCCACCTGGTGGATCCGTCAGGCCATCACGAGGGCCATCGCGGACCAGGCCCGAACGATCCGGATCCCGGTGCACATGATCGAAACGATCAACAAACTGATCCGCACCTCCCGGTACCTTGTGCAGGAACTGGGTCGGGAACCCACACCCGAGGAAATCGCCAACAAGATGGAGTACCCGCTGGAAAAGGTCCGCAAGGTATTGAAAATCGCCAAAGAGCCCATCTCCCTGGAGACTCCCATCGGAGAGGAGGAGGACAGCCATCTCGGTGACTTCATCGAGGACAAGAAGATCATGTCCCCCTCCGAGGCGACCATCAGCATGGACCTCGCGGAACAGACAAGAAAAATCCTGGCGACCCTGACCCCGCGGGAAGAAAAGGTGCTCCGCATGCGGTTCGGCATCAGTGAGCGAATGGACTATACCGACGAGGAAACCCGAGAGCTCCTCGAATCCTCGCGACGGGAGACCCCGCGTCCACTGCCGGCATCTACGGGGAAAAAAATGATCAACCCGCCCCGGAGACGGGTCCTCAAACTTGTGACAAAATAGACCATTGACAGCGTCAACCATCGGGTATAGCAAACAGACGCGCCGTGGATGGATGGACCATGCGTTCACGGACGCAGGGTAAATAGAGAGGGCCCATAGCTCAACTGGTAGAGCCACCGGCTCATAACCGGTCGGTCCCTGGTTCGATCCCAGGTGGGCCCACCATTCGTTTTTTCAAGGCCATGAAGATACCAGAACACTCATCGGCGGTTTCAACCGCAAGCGGCAGGAAGGGGCGGACCGTTCGATCGACAATCGCCGGCGGTGCAAGTTCCCGACAGGGAACCCCCGTCCCGCAGGAATGAATGAATGCACCGGTCTCGGTGCATTTTTTTTGACTCTTTGTTTGAAAGGGGAATGATCCTTGAAAGAACTGCTTTCTCTCTTAAGAGATCTGCAGAACGTCGATTCCGCAATCGAGAAGATTCAGGGCCGGAAGACCCAATTACCCAGCCTGCTGGAGGCACTGGATGGGAAATTCACGGCGTCCCGGACTGAGATGGAAGAACAGAAAGAAAGGCTTCAGGAAGCAACCAAAAAACACAGGGAAAAGGAAGAACTCCTTCGGCGGGGACAGGAATCCCTGAAAAAAGCAAAGGCTCGCCAGTTTGAAGTCAAGACCAATAAGGAGTACGAGGCCATCCTGAAGGAAGTCGAGACCCTGGAAATCAGAAACAGCCAGATGGAGGATGAGATTCTCGATGCAATGGAGGAAATCGAACGGGTACGCGGCCTCGTACAGAACATCGAGCGAGACTTCGATCAGGCCAGGATGCGCTACGAGGGGGAGCGGAAAGAACGGGCCGACGAACTCGCCCTTGCCGATGAAGATCTGCGTGTGACCAGAGAAAAGAACCAGGCATTGCGAGAAAAGGTCCCCCCTGGCATCCTCAAAAGGTACGATACGATCCGCAACGCCAATGCCGGCGTAGCCGTCATCGGCGTCTGGAAGGAAGTCTGCCAGGGGTGCCGGATGAACCTTCCTCCTCAGCTTTACAATGAGATACAGCGGGAGGAAGAAATCCGGTACTGTCCCAATTGCAACCGGATCCTCTACTGGGACGACCAGAGCAACGGTGACAATGAAAAGAACCATCGGGGCTCTTGATTCCACCTTCCTGATGGGATATTTTACGGTACAGGCTCATTCCGCATGTTGAAGCGGAACAGGAAGGGATCTTTGAAAAGGTGCCGGAGCAGATCAGGTGGTCGCCGTTCCCTCGAGGGAACGGAGGAAAGTCCGAGCTCCACAGGGCAGGATGGTCGCTAACGGCGACTGGGGGCGACCCTAAGGAAAGTGC
>CAZODI010000053.1:0-19372 GCA_964578535.1 uncultured Syntrophaceae bacterium | reverse complement strand
CGGGGCATTGCTGCTACCCGCGTCCATGACCAGATTGAAGTCTGTTCCACAAACAGAAATAGCCATTGACGGATGGCCTCCCGGATATGATTTTAGGCGACTCCAGATTAACGAATCCGGCCAGGTTGTCAATGAGAAATCGGCCAGGATCATTTCACCAGACCAGAACGAACGTTCTAAGCGCCCTCAGGACGCCCCAGGTTGCCTCAGGTGTGATGGTTGAATTCCCTTCGGTCGTACAAATCACGGCCCTTCCTTTTTGGGGGATTGCTTCTTCCTCCCGGCCTTCCCGGAACGCCTCTGAAGCTCACGGCGCAAGAACTCCTGAACGTCGTCGGATGCCATTTGCTGAACCTGGCAAGGGGCAAGCCTCCTCTTGTCGATCCCGAAGAACGATATGATGGCGTCGAGTTTTTCCTCTATGCGCTTATAATTTTCCGCCTCTTCTCTCCCGAAGGCTATGAGCTGCCTCTCAATCTCAGCTAAGCGCTTATCAACGTCTGCCATGGCCCTCCACCTCTCCATCTTTGGGGGCCAGCCCTGAGACCGGCCCCCATAAGCCTTCAATTCGCTGACTTTACCTCTGTGATCAACTCGGCGTTTTCCTCGATCTCTTCGGCGATACCCCTGATAAGCCAGTAAAGCCCGTCCGATTCGTCTTTTTCCAACGGCCGGCCTTCGTCGCTGCCATCAGCTTTGAACAGTCCTGCAATCCCCTTGAGTTTCCAAGCCGCCTGATTCAGGCTGTCGGTAACTTTTTCTGCAGCATCCATTCTGTAGCTCCTTTCATTCTCACTCAGCATCAGTCTGTAGTGAACATTTCCCTTGAAGCCCTCGCCAGTACGCTTAGAGTTCCCTTGGCCGCTTCCTTTTGCCCTGCAGTTCCATAACCAAAGATCTGCACCAAATCTTTCAAGGTTTTATCGAGTTCTTCGTTTCTTACCCTGGCTTCCCTTTTCATTTTTTGGTGGAAAGAATCCTTGCCGGTGAGAAAATCTTTGAATTGATCGGATAACATGCGGTCCCTGTCACAAGATGTCGGCGGCTGATATTGTCCTCCGTAGATGATTTTCAGATGATCCCATTTCGTCGCCTTCCCCTGAATTCCGCAATTATCCTTATGCCTTGGCATCGTGCCCCTCTTTGCTTTTCTTCGATTTCTTAAATGCCTTGAATTCATCTGTAACAAGGCGAATTGCGGAAGATTTCTTCGGGGCCGTCTTCTTGGCCCGATTTCTTTCGTGCGCCAAGAGCTCTTGTATTTCGTTCAAGGATCGCATTGATCTTTCGTTTCGTTCCTTTCTAAGATCGTCCAAGAGCCCTCGCAATCGCTTGTTTTCGTCTCTTAGGAACTCCTCGCGATTCACAAGACCATCGTATTCATACTTCGGCAAAATCACCGGAGAATATCTATCACTCTTAAAAAATTCTGACGATCTCAATAGCTCATCCACACGACGGTGCAAACCTTCTCGGGTCAAAACCTCGGGTTTTGGCGGTTCAAATTTTGCCATTGCGGCCCCTGTCCCTTGTCCCCGTTTCCCTCCTCCTTTACCCTTCATCGGTCATCCCTCCTTTTCCTGCAGCATGGCAAAATGCCATGCCCTTACCGCGATCTGCTGGTACAGCATAAGGGCGGAATTCTGGATTGTGAGAAGGTCGTTTGCTTTTCGCGTATCATCAGGCGTGAGACCGACGACTATTTCCAACAGTTCAGAGTGCGCATAGCAAATAGGCGTTATGACGTTCAAGTCAATGGCGTCGAGCACGCTCCGCGCGTCAAGCTTCTTGTCTGCCGGGATCCCCATTGTATCAAAGTAATCTTCGTTTTCCCTGAGGCTTTCCATAAACCGAACCGCTCTCTCGTGGCCGCTCAATTCGATCTTCTTCTCGGATCCTTTTTGATTCATCGTTCATCCCTCCATAAAAAACCCCCGAAGACCTCTCACGGACCACAGGGACCCGCCCACAGCCTCACGACTGCGGGAGTCTTCGGGGGAATTGTTCGGTTTCGTTTTCATGGCCCTATGGTTTTGAGAAATCTATGGTTAGCCATATAACCATATAGCCATATTGTCAAGATGATATTGACCACCATATAACCACATGCTAAAAGCTGCTTATGGAAAAGAACAGGAGCCCTTACAACACCACAATAGACACCGACCTCATGAAGAAGCTGAAGTTCCTTTCTGTGGAGCTTAACAAGCGGCATAATGATCTCCTCGAAGAGGCTATCACCGATCTCCTGAAGAAGTACGAGAAGCCACAACCGAAAAAGAAATAGCCCTCATATCGCCCCAGGAGCGTTTTCTCCCCCTGGGGTGAATCAACCCCCGTCCGAGGGGGCGATCTCCTCACAGAGCCCCTACCGCTCGCCTCCCTTGACACTAATTTCCCCCAGCTGCTCTCGTCTGATTACGCCGATTCGCCTTCATGGACAGCTCGCGACCTTCTGTACGTGGGCGGCGGTGACCTTGCCTTCCGGGGCGGTCTCGACGGCGCGGGTCCAGGCTTCTTTCTGTTTCTCCGGTTCAAGGCGGGTGAGGGGGCGGGCCTGACGTTCCGATGCCGGGGAAACGTCTCCCATGGGAGACAAAACTTCGATGACCTTGGCGGAGTCAATCAGGCGGTAAGCATGAGCACGGTTGAAATCCCACGCCCCCCGGCAGTAAGCCTCGAACGTCTGATAACTCGCGCCGTTCTTGTGCAGGTAGAGCCGATCATCCCTGGTCTTCATCAGGCACGGCGGACTGGATAAGCCGGCCGTGTCGCCGGGATCCGGACAGGGGATCACTCGTGCCGGCGGGGGATCGGGCCTCCTGTGGCCGCCTGGCGGGCCGGTTTTCCGGCCAGGATGCCCGGAAGGGCTCCCGACGGCCCCCAGGGCTCTGCAGCGGATCGGGCCAGGGCAGCGGGATCGGGTCCGGCAGGGCCTGTAGGTCCGGGCAAAACGAACGACGGCAAGGGGAGCCCGTCTTGACAGTGGAAAGAGAAGGGCGTAACGTCCGCTTCGAAAAGCCTTTTTCAATGCTTTGGCTGTGGATATAGGCGGGTTTCGCTTCTCACAATAACTGCAGGAGGGGTAAGCATTCCCTCAGAAGGAGGGAGTCATGAAGCACGTCATAATTTCCATCACCATCATCATCGGGGCATTCCTTTTCCTCGCCCCGCTTTCCCAAGCGGCAGAAGTCTATACCTGGACGGACAGGCACGGCGTGACCCATATCAGCGACACGCCGCCGCAGCAACCCGTGAGGCTCAAGAGCGTGGATAAATTCAGACGCGGGTCCGGGAATGAAAGTTACTCGACACCCGATGACAGGCCCCATCCAAGGGCAATCAGGCGACAACGGAGCCGCGACGTTGACAATGTCATCATGGAAAGAGCTGCCGATTCATCCCGGAGATCCTCCAGTGTTACCGATGACAAGGAAAGAAAGAGACAGGAGATCGAGGACCTGGAGGCAAAGAGCCGACGTTATCAACAATACCAAACCGATGCCCACTCGAATACCCGAAAGCAATACTATCTGGACGAGAAGAAGAAGATCGATCGCGAGCTGGAGCAGAAAAAGCGGGAATACTGAACCGCAGCCGAGCCCCATTTCGGCTTCGGGCATCAGCGGGTAGAGGCGGGCGGATTTGTCCGGTGCCCGCTTCTCACCTTCGATCCGCCCTTGCCGATGCCGCCCGGAGGCTATCCTGCAGGACCCTCTCCCGGGCGCTGAAGGTCCGCTCAAGGGCTCGTCTTACCTTCTGCCGGAAGGCCTCCGGCGTGTAGTCGAAACGCTCCGCCAGGCTTTCGAGAAATTGGTTTCCGGGATCCATCAGCCACGCCCAGGCCGTGTTCTGCCCGCTGCCGCAGTCCCGGACGGTAACGAAGGCATCCAGGAAGACGCGGAACCATAGGCGGATCTCGCCCGATTCAAGGCCGGGGGAGTCTTGCAGGAGGCAGGGATCCGGATCGTTATGCACCTTTTCCCATCGACTCCATGAATTTTTCGACGGCTGAAAGCCAACCGTCAAGCCATTCAAGAAAAGCGTTCGCGTCCCGGAGATGCTCCTTCGTCTCGATGATGCCGGAGAAGTAGGACCCGACAAGGGCATTGCCGAGTAGGTCCGGGGTGCCGTACCTGGCTTGCTGGTAGAATTGGGAGCCGCTCCGGATCTCCTCCAGGCCGGCGGCGCTGGCGCCCATGGCCCATCGGAGCCCGTCCTCTTCTCCCTCGTTCGCCAAGGACTTGGCGCGATCGCTGTTCATGGCGTTTTCCTCATGCGGAGATATCGTCATGTTGCGGTCCCTCCCGCTGGTGCTGCCCCGCCCGAGATGCCGAGCAGGAAACTTGCCCCTTCCTCGGTCGCCCGGACCTGGAGGGACTTCAGAATCTCAAACATGAAGGCCTCCAACTGCGGCTGCAGTCCCTTGGCCTCCACTTTGATGATGGCCTCGCCCTTTTTCAGAAGATCCGTCCGGGCGTTGATGTTGGCGATCTGCGCGGCGGTCAGGTTCTTTTGCATTGTGACCACCTCATCCCGGCGCTTGGATTCCGCCTGGATCTGGTCATAGATTGCCGAGGAACCGCTTTTCGCCGTCGAGTAGGTTGTGGACAGCCCCTTCATGACATCGCCCGATGAATTCATTGAATTGTTGATGGAGGTCGACAGGGCCTCCAGGCTTTTCAGGTTCGTTTCCGCCTGGGCGATGTCAATCTTGGCGGTCCATTCCATTGCGCTCTGAACGACGGCGGACTGTTCTCTGATCGCAGCTTCATCAAGTTTTGCCTGGATCTCGACTTCTTTTTCCTTCGGGATTCCATCCAGTTTTTTTGAAGCCTGATCCGTTACGGTTGCCCCATATTTCTCGGGAACAATTGTGACCGTCTGATCCGGAAGCCTGGATATAAGCATCCCGTAGACCTTCTCCACCTCGGTGCCGTCGGCCTTGACGGATACAGTAATGTCCTTCGTCGGATCGAGTCTATCGAGAGCGGTCTTGATCTCGCCGATTGATGCCTTGGCCGGATCAACCCCAAGAATGGAAAGAGCCGTCTCTTTCTTGCCGGGGATCTTCTCCAGTTCCGTACTGTAGCCCTTCGCCGCCTTCGTTCCCGCATCGGCTGCCGTCGACGTCCCGTTGATTGTGTCGGCCAGTTTCATGGAAGACTGTACGGTCTTGTCAACGGAGGTGAGGAATTTATCCGCCAAAAACTCACCCCACCCCCGGAGCTTCGCCATGTCCTCATCGCTGACAAGTGACTGACCAGAAACAAGCTGGATTGCGCTCCCGATGGAATAGGCGGCCCCGACGATGGTTCCGGCAACGGCGTAAAAGCCCGTCTTGAGCACATTCATCCCGTTCTCGATGGCCTGAAAGGCGCCGTTGACGAGCTTTTCGAAGCCCTCCACGTCCGATCCGATGGCAAACAGCAGGGTCCCGATGACCGGACCGAAGGCCTTATAGGCCATGCTCAATCCTGCGGCGTTTCCGATCCCCTGTTTTGTCGAGGCGTCCAGATCATTGAAAGCGGAGACGAGCTCGCGGATACCGCTGATGATGGGGATAAAAACTTCACCCATTCCATGGCCGACTTCAACGACGGATGCGAAGGTATCGGCAAGATCCTGCAGGGCATCTTTGATAGAATCAGGGTCATCCATTCCTTCAAAGAGGTCTGCAAGCGCCTTCCCGACGCCGTTCAGAGAATCGATGATCGGCCCCCAATCCACGCCCGTCAGGGCCGCCGGTATGTTTTCGGCAACCTTCTTCATCGCAACATCGATCCGTTGCCCGATGTCATTGAATCCCTGGTACAGCTCATCGAAGGCGCCGGCGTCCATCCCCAGGCGCACCCCGGCGAACATGGACGACAGGTTATTGACGAAGGTTTTGTAGGCGGGCATGATCTCTTCCCCGATCACCACAAGGACGGCCTTCATGGAGTTGATCATGCGCTGGTTTGTGTTGCTCATGCCATCGGCGAGCTTCCGGTAGGCCTCCTCTGTCGCGCCGGCGGCATTTTTCATGCCCTCCAGGGCCTCGTTAAACTTGGCGCTGCCATTCGTGGCCAGGGACAGGACACCCGAAAGCCCCCGGACGTTGCCGAAAAGCAGGTCCAGCTTCTCGACGCTGCCACCCGTGACCATCTGAACATCCCTCAAGACCCCCTCCAGGCCCTTCGTCTTGAGAGCCGAGGCGCTGAATTCGAGCCCCATATCCTTTGCAGCGGTCGCCGCCTGGGCGGAAGGCCCAATGATTGCGGAGATTGTGCCTTTGAGGGCCGTTACGGCCTGTTCCGTCGGCATTCCCTGAACCGTGAGGGCCGCAAGGGCCGCCGCCAGGGTCTCAAAGGGGATCCCCGCCCCGGCCGCTATCGGCGTGACCTGTGCCAGCGATTGATTGAGCTCCGGGAGCGTGGTCTGCCCGATGCGAACCGCGGTGAACAGAATATCCGAATACCTGGCGGCCTTGTCCGTGCTTTCGCCGTAGGCGTTGAGGGTTGAAATCAAAACTTTCGTGGTGTCCGACAAGTCCGCCTTGCCTGCTACGGCCAGCTTTTCCGCCTGCCGCACGAAATCGACGCTCTCCCCATACTTCACGCCCGCCGACACGGCGTTGTAAAGCGCCTTGTTAATATCTTCCATGCTCTTGACGGAGGTTGTGGAATAATCCAGCACCTCCGTTTTAAACTTTTCAACAGGGGCGCCGGTATCCGAGAAAAGGGTTGTGATTTCCTTAAACCCGCTTCCGAAGTCTCCGGCTGTCTTGACCGCCGCGCCAAGGGATCCCGCCGTGAGTCCGGCAAGGGCCGTCCCGAGCTTAAGGACCGCCCTTCCGGCCTCCGCCAGCGGTCCGTTGATTGCGTTGACCTGTTCGCCCATGGACCTGAACCCGGTCTCGATGGATTGAATGGACGGAGAAACCTTGTCTTTTGCTGAAAACAAGATTTCGACTGTTTTCGATAAATCGGCCATTGTCTTGCCCTCCCTCTTTCAGCAATTCCCGGGCTTCGCGGTTCGTGCCGAGTATTGCAGGACCTTCTCGCGGATAGCCTTGACGCCGGCATCCACCTCCTCCAGTTTGACGGTGATCTCCTGGACGTATTCCGTGAAATCCGCCCCCTTCGCGGCCCCATCATCATCCAAAAAAACGGTGTCGATCTCGGACAGGATCTCTGCATAAATGTCAGCCGCTTGAGCCGTGAACCTCACGAATTCCCGGACCAGGCGCGACAACTCCCCGCCCATGACCTGTTGAAGCTCCGGGGTGTCGGACCTGAGGGCATCCTGGCCCTGCCGTATGACCTCCACCATCCGCTCTTCAATGTTCCGCCTCATTTCCTTGACGTTCGACTTCATCGCTTATTTCCCCCTTTTCCCGCGCTTCCGTTTTGGCTTAACGCCCGCCTTCGGTCCGCCCACTCGCCGCTTGCCGCCGGCCTTTTTCTTTTTCTGAACGGGGCGGCCGTGGACTGCGGGAGCGATGCCTGCCATGAATAGAAACCCGGGCAGGCCGTACACCTACGACCCCCCGGGCTGCCCGGACGCTGCGGTGCCAGCGCCGGGCCGGCCGCCCATGGACGAGGCGACCGCAAAGTCATAGCCCCAGGGAGTGCCGAAGGTCAGAGCGTCCACCGATGGTCAAGCCGGTCCTACCTACAGGCGGATTACAACCGACTTGCCGCGAAACCTCCCAAACACACTCCGGCCAGGCTTTCAAAACTGCCTCGATCTCGCCGCATCGTTCCTGCAGGGCGGCCTCGACTTCCCCCTTAGCCCTGATGACCCCCTGGGCAAGCAGCCCCTCCAACTCCTGCCGGACCTCCTGCAGGGCGGCTTCCTTGCCCTCCAGAACGTCTTCCGATGCTTCCTGCAGCACCTCCAAGTCGGCCAGGTCCTCGCGGACCTTCCGGGCCTTCTTCTGGATCGGCCCGGGGTCCTGCCCGGCTGCAACGGCCTTCACTATCTCGGCTTTGATTCTTTCTGTTTCCGTCCGAAGTTCATCCATCCGGGCGGTGTAGCCCTCGATCCGCTCCTGGAGCGTCTTGACTTCGGCCTCCAGGGCGGTCATGGCCTTCCGCTTAACGGAAAGCTCGGGAGCCGCCTGGAGGATTGCCTTCGTCATTTCGTCATTCGTCAGCTTCATGATCGCACCCCCTGCTTCGCCGCCTGCTCGCGCTGAAAGACGAGGTTGAAGACCCGGCGGGCCTCGGGGTAGTCACGAAATGCCCGCGCCCTTGCCTTCACCTGGGTAGAACCCAGGGCCACGAACCGCGCCGTCAGGGCGTCGATGGTGGAACCGTTCGCGACCATGACGCTCAGGATGTTCAAATCCACAGAACGTGACCCTTCCGGCGTCTCCAGGGTCCCCAGGGCGTCCGCGGGGGTGTCGGCGGCGGCACTCGAGATTCTCGCCGGGGGTGTTGAGCTCCAGGCACCCCCGGCCTCGATCATTTCAGCCCTGCCCATGTTCTGTAGCCGCTTCTCGATTGCCTGACCGGTGTAGAGATAACCGGATCCCTCTGCCGCTCTTGCTACAATTCTATTTTTTTCCATGTTTCCGTCCTCCGTTTCTGATTTCATTGGTAAATCAGCGCTTAAGCGCTATTTTCCGTCGATGGTGTCTGCAATTTGTTGCACGAGCTCCATTGCCTCCGGATCCGTTCGGAAATCCCAACCCTTGCCCCGACTTGCGGCCATGAACAGGATCGCCGCCGCGAATGTCTCGGCAATGGCCAGGCCCGGCGTCCGGTCGTCCCGCTCCATGCGTGCCTCGTCCTCGATTTCCGCAATGGTCCGCACCTTTCGGACGGGACCCCTGGTGCGGTCTCGCTTCCGCCTCCAGGCCTCCACGACCTCGCTGTCAAAGATGAATTTCCCGGCCACCTCCTCGTGGGGGCAGCCCCGCCGACACCATGCGTCAGCGGTCGTTCGACTCACCCCGAAATGCTTTGCCAGCCCGGATTTGCCTCGAATCTCCACGAAAATATCCTCCTTTCAAAGTGTTGCCGCTGTAAAGGCTTGATTTTCCTCTTGCACCTAACGATATTTCGAGCCTCTACGTACCGTATTGCTTTAACCTCCGGGAAGGACCCGCCCCGCTGCTCCCTGGGGTGGATCGACGGCGGCGAGCAGCAGGCGCAGGAGGTTCTCTACCCTTTGCCGGCGGAGAATCTCCTTCGGCTTCCCATAACCTCTCATCGCCTCGCAGTCTGACAGCGCCAGGGCGACCAGGCCCCGGACATGCCGGAATAGTTCCGCGTGTGAAGATGGCCGCTTGTCGGTGATGGAACAATGATCATCCAGGGGAAGGGCACGGGGGGGCAGGGGGGTGCCCCAGGCCTCCCGGAGGACCTCCGCAGCGTGGCGACCGGATAGCGTCCGGTGTTCCATCAGCGTCGCCGCCAAGGCTTTGTGTGCCCGTCGTCCCCGGCGGGACCGCAGGAGCTTCACGACCGGGCCGCGGAAGCGTTCGTAGAACGCCTCCATACCCTCCTCCCTGGGAAAGGCGTGCATCCGGAGGGTCTCGTCGTCCAGGGACAGCAGGGCCTCCAGACGCTTGAAGTCTTGCCCATGGCCGGGACGCCCCCCGGGGAAGAAAAGATCGTCGGACACCCGCCCAGCCATGAGGTAATGTGCCTGGTCGGCCGTGAGGCTTTCCGGCGCCCCGATCAAATCGACACGCCCGGCCGACAGGAAGCAAACCCCCCGGGCATCAATCCCCACTCGCTGTGGATCGATTGTGATGGACTCGATCCGGCGTCCACCTTGCCAGCCGACAAGGGCGTGTGCGGCCTCGTGCTCGGCCGTCTTCCGAAGCTCCCGATCCGCCTTCACGCCGCGGGCCTCCGCTTCCTGAAGATTTCATGCAGGGGCAGCGGTGCGCCGTGCTTGAACAAAAATCGGAGTAGCTCACGGGTGCCCACTTCCTCCGCTCCCCGCGCCACTTTCCGGACGGGATAGTCCACGTAGTTCTTCTTTTCATGGAACCACCAGACATCCAGACCGGAAAATTTGCAGATTTCGCCCATGCCCTTCAGGGTCCTGTCTGATGCGTTCTCAATGGCCCGCTTGATGTGCCCCCGCTCCAGGGCCTCCAGCGTGAGATCCTCCGGCTTCGAAGGATTGACCTCGTGCTCTTTGCACCAGACCTTGAATTCCTTCAGGTCCAGGGACGGGACAGATGTTTCCTGCACGGGATCCCGGCGGCGAACCATCGGGAAATCAAACTTGCGCCGCAGGTCTTGCAGGAGATGCACGATTGTGTGCCGCGAATCCACGGACCCATTTGCCCCCATGAAATCCGAAACGTTTTCAATGCCATAAATGATCTTTGTTGCCATTTTTCTGTCCTCCGTTTTTTTATTTTATCCCCCGCCCGGGGGTCCGGCAGACTTCACCGGAACCCCCTTCGACGGAGGACAAGGCTCAAAAATAACGTCTGGTCTGGAGCATAGAATCAGACCCGTCACCGGCATGAATGGCCCAGGGCCTGTCGGGATCGACGCCGATTTGTCGAGCCCAGGCGCGAAATTCCTTCATGTCCAGGTACGGCGGCCCATCTTCTCGGTACTTGATCGGCAGACCCCGCCGACACAGACCTTGCAAAACACAGAACCGTTTGCCGAAAAAGCGTTCGATTTCGGAAACTCCAATGATAACCCCTCTCACTTCACCATTTCGCATCTTCAAATCCTCCTTGATCCGTCGTCTTCGCCCTCCTGGTCGGCCTCCGTCGGCCCTGTCGTCGCAACTCGAACCTGCTCAGGGCCTTCTTGACTCGCTGTTTCAGGGTGTCGGCCAGGGTGTCAGGTTGTGCTGCTTTCCCGTTCATTGCCTCAACCTCTCGTAAAATTCGTTGACCGCCTGCATGGCCTCTGTTGTCCCGCCCATGTCGGGATGCCATTTCTTCGCCAGGTCTCGATATGTCGCCTTCAGGGCGTCTTCAGGCACCGTTGCCGGAGGATCGCCGAAGAGACAGGACAGGACCTCGGATCGCAGCGGCTCCCGCAAGTCGATGTTCTCCCAAAGCCAATTCAAATAGTTCTCAGGAAGATCCTGGACCCGCTCGCCACGGTATTTTCCGAATGGCATCAGCACGTGCCCATCCTCCGAATCGTCGGGTTACAGGTGCAATCCTCCATCCGCTGCGTTTTTATCGCCGGACAACCCTCCTCGTGCTCAACGGACACGTGGACGACGGTACCCGGTTCAATTCGTCCGGAGGCGTCGATCACTCGGTTGATTTTTTCGGTCAGGTTTTCTTTCATCGGGACACCCCCGCTAACGGGACAACCGGGACACACCTAAAGGTGTGTGTCCCGTATGTCCCGGGACAAAATAGCGGGACAAATCGGGACAAACCGGGACAAGACGGGACATTTGTGTTAAAAGTGGTCATGTAAGTTATTGTAATCATACGTATGTCCCGGTGTCCCGGTTGCTTGGCCACCAAAAATCATTCTTGGTATCCACAAAACCGCCATTCCGGAGATCCATAACCGCCCTTTGAAACGCCTTCTTTTTTGCCTCGCTGGAGACGGACGCGGTAATCCCGGCGGCGTAAGCGGCAGCCCTCCACTTCTCAACGTGCACATACTCTTCGCCGATGGACACAAGCGCATCGAAGGCGACTTTCTTAGATCCCGTCAGAGGCTTTGTGTCAGTGGTCACACCGTCCACCAGGCGTAGGACGCAGGATGTCACAGCCTCCCCGTCTTCGTCTGTCCATCCCTCCAGGTGGATCGTCTCCGGCATGAAGGACAGCGCCGGGGGCTCCCCGTGGTCCTTCGCTTTCGTGCACGTAAGGGTCCTGGTGCCGTCGGCGTTTTTTTGGAGGCGGTACTCCCAATCCAGGGCAGCCCTCAGGGCGGATGCTCCCCGGGCACGGTCCGCAGCGGCCAGGCCGGAATGATGGATCACAAGCACGGCGCACCGGTAACGGCTCCTCAGCGTATCCATGGCCAGGATAAACCTGGTCATGTCCGCCGTGCTGTTTTCATCGCCCGGGCCGAAGTTCCGATTGAGGGTGTCAACGATCACGAGCACCGGATTCCCATGGACGGCGGCGAGCTCGTCAACAGCCCGGAGCACCTCCTCCTCGCCTTCCCGATCCAGGAAGCGGGCCGGGCGGTCGGAAACGAAGAAGGGAACCCCGGACAGGTCGGCACCATGGTAGTCAGCCCAGGCGCGGATCCGGCGCGGGATCCCTGCGAAGCCCTCCCCGGCAATATAGAAGACGGGGCCGGGATTCTGAACGGCATGGTCATGCCATTCGCGCCCCAAGGCGGTACACAGGCCAAAGTCAACGCCCATGAATGACTTCATGGAGCCGGCCTCACCGAAGAGGACGCCCAGGGCATCCGAGTCAACGTAAGGTTTGATGAGCCAATTTATCGGCCTCGGTGAAGTGCAGATGTCACTCGCGGACCGGAAATGAAACCCCCGGCGATCCTCCCGGCTCGTGTCGTCGTCCCGGTATAGCGGAGCTCCGTCAATCAGGACGGCCAGGCGTTCGGCAGCTTCGGCCTTGTCCTCGTACCTGTCCAGGAAGTCGGAAACATCGCCTTTCTCGGGAAGGTCCGGAAGGGAAAGCCACTTGATCGTGGCGGCGTGCCCCTGGAGATTCGCGGCGACTTTCCGCATGTGATCACGGCCCGGCTCGTCGTTGTCGGGCACCAGGACAACATGCTTGCCGGCGAACAAGGGGCCGAAGTGATCCGGCCATTTCCCGGCGCCGAAGGGGTTTGTTGTAGTCGTGAATCTCAGGGCGGCCAAGCGGTCGGCGTCCTTCTCGCCCTCCACGACGATTGTCTCGTCAGCCTTCAGGATCTCCGGCAGGCGGTAAGGGATGATCTTCGGGCCCTTGGCATTGTAGACCCAGCCGTTCCCCTCCGGTTGCCGAATCCGGAAAGACTTCGGCTCCAGGCGTTCCACTTGGTACACAAGACGGCCGGCTTCATCCCGATAGTCATACCGGGCAACCACTCGGGGCTTCACCTTCTCGTCGGTGCGGATGCTGAAGTCGGCCGCGATACCGGCCAGGACCTTGGGGAAATCCTCCGGCAGGGCTAGGTTGTTCAACCGAGCATAGAAGGTGAAAAGATCCCCCGCAGCGTTGCAGCCAAAACACTTGTAGAGGCCGGTTGTCGTGGCGATGGACAAGGAGGGGGAGCGGTCGTCGTGGAAGGGACAGCGGGCCATGGCCTGGCCGTTGCTGCCAAGGCGGAGGTCCGGCAGGAAATGGCGATAGAAGGTCAGATAGTCAGGCCGGAAGTGGTCTTCCGCGGCGGCCTTGAGGTCGGCGGTCACAGCTTAGACCTCTGACCGGCCCGGGGTGTCGCCGTCAACCAGGCGCATCACATCAGATGCCCGCCAGCACGTGACTCCGGGGGACAACTTCACGGGCTTTGGAAACCGTCCGGTACGCACGCCAGCCCACCATGTGCTGGGGGAAACCGGAACGATCCCGAGGACCTGTCGGATCCGAAGTAGGCCAAGGGGGTTAACTGGACTGCCTGTGTTTTGGTTTTTTGATCCTTGTGGCATATGCTGTCTCCTCGTTTTGTTGGAAACAGCATAGGACGATAAAATAGAATATTCAATAACAATATCGGGTATTTAGACTATAAGGCGATGCCTTCGCGTTTAAACTGTTGCCTTACTGCCGAAACGTCCCGTTCTTAGAAACCCGGCGGGCGATTTCGATAATCCTCATGTCTGACAGCGGAACCGAGGTCCTTCCCCTTAAGTCCGCCGTGATGGCATCAATTCCCTCTGTCGCCTTTCTTGCCCTTTCCAGAAACTTCTCTCGCAACGCTTTCTTGGACCGAAACTCAGCAGGGGACGAAATGTTCATATCCAGCATAATTTGTTCGATGGCGCGAGCGTTTAGGGACCCCTTGTCTTTCATCCCCTTCGCGCCCCCAGTCCCTGTTCGCTGCGTCCGTCGCAAAACGAGCATTTCGGCATAGGCGATGTGCTTCGATGCCCAGTAACAGAGGGCGTCAAAGTTGGCACTCCACGTCAAGATGCCCTCCTGCACAATCATAGGGTTCTTGGACAATGCGTGATAGCATACCTCCGACAGGATGCAGAAGCAGATAAGAACAATCATGCGGTCAGCGTAGTTCATTTCGTAAATTTTTTCATAGTTCGATTCAATCGCCTTGAATATGTCTGGAGACTCCAGCGCCCTCTCGAATTGTTTGATGATCTCCTCTGTTTCCTTTTCCGTCGGCTTTCTTCCCAATTTGACCAAATTAAAAAAATCCTCCACCATTTCGTGCTTCAATGTGGTGAGGAAATCCCTTTTTTGCTCAAGAAGTTTTCGGAAAACCTCCTGTGTGCTATCAACAGATGCTCTCTTCTTCGCCGCCATTTTGTCCTCCCGATGCGTCCCTGGTGTTTCTTAAGGGATGCTTTCCCTTATCGTGCATTACTGTCCTGTCGCCCGGAAGGGCACGACGACTGCCCCGGTCTTTAGTCCGTCCAGGTAGTCCGCCCATAGTTGCATCATCTTTCTCCGTTCACCCATGTGTGCCGTCCGGTTGTAGGCTCGCCCGTTCGGGTCTCTGACCGCATGGCCTAACTGGTGTTCGATGAAATCCGGACGGACCTGCAACACCTCGTCAAGGATCGTTCGCGCCATGGCCCGGAAGCCGTGGGGCGTCATGGTCTCTTTGTCATACCCCATACGCCGGAGGGCGGCGAGCAGGGCGTTGTTGCTCATGGGCCGGGCAAAAGATCGGGCGGACGGGAAGACGTACCGGCCCGTGCCGGTCAAGGGTTGCAATTCCTCCAGGATCGCCACGGCCTGATGGCACAGGGGGACGGCGTGGGGGTTCTTCATCTTCATTTTCCCCGGCGGGATGTTCCAGACCGCCTCGTCAAGGTCCACCTCTGGCCATTCCGCGTGCCTCAATTCGCCGGGACGGACAAAAAGAAGCGAGGCGAGGCGAAGGGCGCACTTGACGACAAAGTGCCCTTCGTAGCCGTCGATGGCCCGCAGGAGCGGCCCTATTTCCTTTGGGTCTGTGATGGCGGCATAATGGCCGCCCTTTCGTTTCGCTAGAGCCCCCCTTAAGTCTGTAGTAGGATCACGCTCCGCCCGCCCCGTTGCCACGGCGTAACGGAACACCTGGCCGGCGATGATCCGGCACTTATGGGCCGCATCTAGCGCCCCCCTGGATTCGACACGCCGGAGGGCGGCGAGCAATTCAGAGGCGCGGATTTCGTTGATCGGTCGCTTCCCAACCCAAGGGAGCAAATCGTTCTCCAAGCGCCTCATAATGGTGATGCTGTGAATGGGCCGCCAGGACGGGGAGAATTTCGCGTGCCACTCCCGGGCGATCACCTCGAAGGTTTCCTTTTCGTCCGTCTCGGCTTGTTTCTGTGCCTTGCGGACGGCCCCCGGATCAATGCCTTTAGCAACCTGCCTGCGGGCTTCGTCCCTCCGCTGTCGTGCGTCGGATAGATTGATTTCGGGATAGGTGCCGAGGGCGAGCAGCCTCTCCTTTCCCCCGAGTCGGTACTTGAAACGCCAGTATTTCCCCCCTCGCGGCGTGACCAGGAGGAAAAGGCCGTCTCCGTCGAAAAGTTTTCTCTGCTTTCCCGACGGCTTAGAGGTACGGACCCTTATGTCTGTCAATGCCATTGCGGGTTATCTCCATGTTTGGGGGTATCTGTTTTCCCGTGGGGGTATAAATTGCCGAAATGTACCCCCATGTACCCCCGATTGGTATAGATTGCATAACACGGATTCGGACGGGCAATCAAGGTAAAACCAGCTATTTCTAACGGGTTTCGTTTTGCATCGGATTGGTTTGGATTGGCTCTTGGTGCCCGGGGCGGGAATCGAACCCGCACAGCCACGAGGACCGAGGGATTTTAAGTCCCTTGCGTCTACCAGTTCCGCCACCCGGGCATGGTGCGGTTCTTAACGGTTTTGCCAGAGGGTGTCAAGGCGATTGTCTTGAAAATACCCGATTCTAAAGGATTTCCAGGAGGACCTTCAGACTTTCCCTTTGTCTTGCCCGCTCGAAGGCTTCGATTCCCCGCTCCATGGGATACCGGCCGGTGATCAGCCTTTCCAGCGGCATGTCCGGGTGGTTCATGAGGATCCGGAGCCCCTCGGAGAAGTGGCCGCAGCGGGAGCCGACAATGGATATCTCCTTCACGACGGCGGGCGCGAGATCGATGAGGAAGGAATCGGCGACCGTGGTTTTCAGGACGACCGTTCCGCGGGGCCGGCAGAGAGCGAGTGCGTCCGCAAGACCCCGGACGCCCCCGGTCGCCTCGACGACAAGGTCCGCATCCTCCTCCCGCGGTCCGGTCTTTTCGCACGTGTTCAGGCACCGCCAGCGGGCAGCCTCCAGCTTGGCCGGATGCCGTCCCACCAGGGTTACGTCATCAAGGACCGTGGAGAGGACCCAGGCGCAGAGAATGCCGATCCGTCCGTCTCCCAGGACGACGGCCCGCTCGCTCCCCCGGAGTGGAACCTGCTCCAGGATCTCGCAGGCCGCCGAGAGAGGCTCGACGAACACGGCCCGAATTTCGGGGATTTCGTCCGGCAAGGCATGAAGGTTTGCATCCGGCAGCATGCAGAATTCGGCCATGCACCCCTGAAGTCCGAGGATTCCCATGGCACAGCGATCCTTGCAGTGCCGCTCCATACCGGTCCTGCAGGACGCACAATGGCCGCAGCCGACGTTGATCTCGCCGACGACCCGCCGGCCGCGCAGACTTGTTTCGTCGCTTTCCTCCACAACCCCGGAGAACTCATGCCCCGGGATTCCCCGGTAACCGTGATAGCCGGAAAGGATCTGCAGGTCCGTTCCGCAGATACCCGCATTCCGGACCCGCATCCGCGCCCATCCTTTGGGGCGCTCAGGCTCGGGTACGTCCGTCCGGAAACGGAGAGAACCGTCAAAAACAAGGGCCTTCATGCCGGTTCACCAATATACTGCTGGTTGAATTTCATGCTTTGGCAGGTAAACCATCCCCGGCCGCCTGTCAATCGCGATCCGTTTCTCCCAGCGACCGGACACCCGAAATAACGCGGGAATTCCGGACTGTTCCTTCTTGAAGGGACTCCGGCGGATGTGCTACAAGCAGGTCGCCTTATATTCCATTTCCGGGGGAGCTCCATGAAAGAAGCTGACATCGTCCTCTCGGGGGGACGAGTCCTGCTCCTGGACGATCAGGACACCATATTGGAACGGGGAGCCGTGGCCGTCGTCGGCGACTCCATCGCCGCCGTGGGAACGGCGGCGGAGATAGACCGGGACTTTACTGCCCGGAAGCGTATCGACTGCTCCAACGGCCTTCTCCTCCCGGGCCTCGTCAACGCCCACACCCACGCAGCCATGACCTGCTTCCGGGGAATCGCCGACGACCTGGACCTGATGGACTGGCTGAGCAACTACATCTTCCCCGCCGAGGCCCGCAACGTCGACCCCGAACTGGCCTACTGGGGCAGCATGCTGGCCTGCGCGGAGATGATCCTGTCGGGCACCACCACCTTCTGCGACATGTACATCTTTGAGGACGAGACGGCCCGGGCGGCAAAGGAGGCGGGCATGCGGTGCCTCCTGGGCGAGGTCCTCTTCGACTTCCCCTCCCCCAATGTCAAAACGCCCGGTGAGGGCCTTCGCTATACAGAGATGCTCATCCGGAAATGGGCCGACGACCCCCTGGTGAACATCGTCGTGGAGCCCCATGCCCTCTATACATGCTCTCCAACCCTTCTCAAGGATGCCAAGGCCCTGGCGGACGCCTACGGAGTGCCGGTGGCGACCCACTACCTGGAGAACACGACGGAGCCCGGTCTCATCCAGGAGAAGCTGGGCATGCGGGCCTCCGACTTCCTCATGAATATCGGCTACCTGGACGAGCGATTCTTCGTCTTTCACGGCGTTTACATGGATGACGAGGACATCCGGCTCTTCGCGGACCACGGCTGCAAAGTGGTCCACAACCCCGAGAGCAACATGAAGCTGGCCTCCGGCGTGGCCCCGGTATCCAGGATGATCGACGCCGGGATCGCCGTCGGGCTGGGAACCGACGGCTGCGCCAGCAACAACAACCTCGACATGTTCCAGGAGATGGACACGGCGGCCAAGCTGGAGAAATCGGTCCGCCTGGACCCGACGGTCATGTCGGCCCGGACGGTCCTGCGGATGGCCACCTGCAACGGGGCGAAGGTCCTGGGGCTGGATCGCCTTGTCGGCTCGATCCGCCCCGGCATGAAGGCCGATCTCGTTCTCGTAAAGCTCGACAAGCCGCACCTGACGCCCATGTATAGCGAATACTCCCACCTGGTTTACGCCGTGAACGGCTCCGATGCCGACACCGTCCTCATCAACGGCAGGGTGGTCATGGAGGCGCGGAAGCTCCTCACGATCGACGTGAACGAGGCGATGGAGCGGGTTCTGAAGATCGCCGAGCGCGTCAGGCGGAGCATGGAGACATGACCGGTCCGGAATCCCGGGAGCCCCTTGATCTGCTTGTCACAGGGGGCATCCTCATGACGATGAACGGACAGGCTGAGATCGTCGAAAACCCGGCGATCGGGATCCGGGGAGACCGGATCGCCTTCGTCCGGACGGGAACGAAAGAACTCCCTGCGTCCCGGGAACACCTGGACGCCTCGGGCTGCGCCATCCTGCCCGGCCTCGTGAACACCCACACCCACGCCGCCATGGTCTGCTTCCGCGGCCTCGCCGACGACCTGCCCCTGATGGAGTGGCTGGAGCGGCACATCTGGCCCGCCGAGGCAAAGTACGTGAACCGGGAAACGGTCTATGCCGGAACCATGCTGGCCGTCGCGGAGATGATCCTGTCCGGCACCACGACCTTCTGCGACAGCTACTTCTACAGCAGCTCCGTCGCCCGGGCCGCCGTGGACGCAGGCATGCGCGCCGTCGTCGCCCAGGGATTCATCGATTTTCCCACTCCCGACAGCCCGGATCCCTCCCGGCAGATCGAGATCGCCGAGACGTTCGTCGGGACCTGGCGGGACCGCTCGCCCCTGGTCACCCCTTCCCTCTTCTGCCACACGCCCTACACATGCTCGACGCAAACGCTCACAACCATCAAGGAGACGGCCCGACGGATCGGCGTGCCCTTCCAGACGCACCTCTCGGAGACCCGCGAGGAAGTGGACATTATCCGGGGTCGCTTCGGGAAAGCTCCCGTCGAGTACCTGGATTCCATCGGCGTACTCGATGAGAAGACCATTGCCGTCCATTGCAACTGGATGGAGGAGAGCGAACTGGACCGGTTGGCGGCCCGGGGCGTGAAGGTGTCCCGCAATCCGGAGCGCAACCTGAAGCTCGCCGCCGGGATGGCTCCCGTCCCGAAGATGCTCCGC
>CAZODI010000052.1:0-20772 GCA_964578535.1 uncultured Syntrophaceae bacterium | reverse complement strand
GCTCCTCTGGGAATCCCCGGCCGCGCCCCCGCGAATGTTGGCCTGTCCGGGGCGCGGGGGCTGTCATGCGCTCTTCTCGAACAGGAAATTGCTGAACCCGTCGGTGGACTGCCGCCTGAGCCAGGAGGCGACCTCCTTCTCCGTTACCGGGACGGTCTCCCGGCCCACGGTCCGGGAATCATAGCCGAGAGACCAGAAAAGCTCGAAGATCTCCCGGAAGCGGCTGTCGTGGCTCTCGGGGCACCAGCCTCCGATCCCCGTCTCAACGATCCAGACCGGCGGCAGATCCCGGTGGAGGGTTTCCCCGGCCCCCCGGAGGAGGTCGAACTCCACGCCCTCGACGTCGACTTTGATGAAGAGCTTGCGGGCACGGAAGCGCCCCGCCAGCAAAGCGTCCAGGGTGGTGAGCGGGATCGTCCGGTGCTTCGTTGACGGACCGGCCCACCCCTCCACGAGGGAGGCCGCCGTGCCGGTTCCGTGAAGAACGGCCAGGCCCGGTTCGGCCGACAGGCCCAGGGGGTGCACCTCCACGTCCCGCCAGCCGTTTGCCTCCAGGTTGGAATAGAGGAATTGGAGGTTCTGGGACAGCGGTTCCACGGCGATCACAATCCGGCCCAGGGAGCGGGCGAGGCAGGTATAGTATCCTACGTTGGCCCCGACGTCGACGAAGATATCCGCCCGGGAGATGCAATCCCGTATGACCTGGGCCTCTTCCTTCTCGAAGCGGCCCTCCTGCATCTCCACCGGGCCGATGAAACGGAAGCCCCAGGGCGTCTCACGGACGCCGGCCTTCCGGATGGACCGGGCGGCGGAGTAGGCCTCGCTGGCGACCGCCAGTTCCGGCCAGCGCCGGTAAAGAAGGGATTTGAGTCGTTTGGTCATGGGGTCCTTTGCGGAAGGTCGGTTTCCCGGCCGTCTACCATACCGCCGGAGAAAATTCATTATTTAATTCAGGCCTTATTTGTGGTATGCATGCAGCCCCCGCGTGGAAGGAGGGGGAGTTTCCGGCATGATTCCCGATGTGACGTACCTGATCCTGAACTACAATCCCCGGGGGGAGGAAACGGCCCAGGGGATCCTGGGTGAGACGATCCGCTCTTTTTATGAACGGAAGAGCCCCCGGTTGCAGGCGGAGGTGCACCTGCTGGACCAGGGGACGACGGAGGGGCACCGGGAATGGCTCCGGGGGCAGGCCGCCCGCTTCGGGTTTTCCCTGCTCCTTCTGGATGAGAACGTCGGGATCAGCGGCGCCATCAACCATCTCGCGCGGACCGCGAAGTCGCCGGTGGCGGCTCTGGTTACGTCCGATGTGATCGTCACGACGGGCATGGACGAGGACCTGTTCGAGAAAGTCCAGATCCCCGAGGTTTTCCAGGCGCTGCCCTTCACCGACAAGAGCGACGTCGAGCGCCACACCTGGACTCCGGCGGAGCCCTTCGGGTCCGACAGGCTCGACCTGGCGCCCCTGCGGGACAGGGAATTGTCCCTCCTGGGCCGCCTCGCCGGGCGGAAGCGGAGAGGCTACCTGCGGTGCATCGGGGCGGAGTTGAACGTCATGTTCTGGCGCCGCTCCGTATTCGACGAGGTCGGGTTTTTCGACGAGCGCTGGAAGGCCTGCTACGAGAACAACGACTTCTCCCTCCGCTGTTTCCTGGCAGGAGGCTGTACGGCCGTCAGTTATGATTCCTTTGTCTGGCACCACCACAAGGTGACGGAGAAAAACGACTCCCGGCAGATCGTCTTCGCGTGCTACGGCGAGGACGGAACGGCGGTGATGAAGCGCCTCTGGGACGAGAAGTGGCCGGATCTGAACCGGCACCTGGACATCTATCGGCCCCTGGGCGACCGGACGATCCGGGATTTCCCGGAGATCGAGGGGCGCTACGGCCGCAACCGGTACCTGCCGGACCCTCTGGAGAAGGGAAGGAGCAACCCGGGTGGGAACATTTGAAAAGGCATGGGCGTTGAAAAAGACGCCGGCGGGGGCGCTCCGGAAGGCCCTGGAGGAGGTCCGGCGACGCTCCGCCCGGCCGACGGACATCTGCGACCACCTGGAGGAGCTTTTTCTCCTCTGCCTGGACAGGGAGCTCAGGCTGATCGTGGAGCTGGGCGTAGGGGACGGCGAGTCGAGCTTTGTCTTCGAGCGGGCCGCGAAGCTCTGGGACGCCGTCCTCGTGAGCGTGGACATCGAGGACCGCGCGAACGTCTCGACCTACGGGAAGCGGCACTTCCTCCACGGCGACGACGTGGCCTTCGGCGAGACCTTTCCCTCCTGGTGCGCGGGCCGGGGCCTTTCTCCGGAGATCGATCTCCTCTTCATCGACACGAGCCATCTCTATGAGCACACCGTCCGGGAGATCCGCGCCTGGTTTCCGCACCTCGGGTCGGCCGCGCGGGTCGTCTTTCACGATACGAACATGACGGAGTCCTTCGTCCGCCGGGACGGGAGCGTCGGCACCGGTTGGGACAACGAGCGGGGCGTCATCCGGGCCGTCGAGGAGCACCTGGGGCAGTCGTTCCCGGAAGGGGAGAACTTCACCCGGATCATTCCCAGCGGGCTCGGTGAGCCCGGCCGGCCGGGCTGGCTCATCCGCCACCGGGCATCCTGCAACGGATTCACGGTTCTGGACCGCTTATGACCTCAAAGGTTCCCCTTTCCGTTGCCGTCATCACCATGAACGAGGGGGACAACCTCCCGGGATGCCTGGAGAGCGTGCGTTTCGCCACGCAGATCGTCGTCGTCGATTCGGGGAGCACCGACGACACGGTCCGCGTCGCCACGGAGGTGGGTTGCCAGGTGTGCACGCGCAGCTGGGAGGGGTTCGGCGTCCAGAAACAGTTTGCCATCGATCAGTGCACCCAGCCCTGGATCCTGGTCCTGGATGCGGACGAGCGCATTCCGACCGAGACGGCGGCGGCCATCCGGGAGATCGTCACGAAGCCGGAAAAGGAAGGGGATCCGGCGGGATACAGTTTCCCGCGGCGGAACTACTTCCAGGGCCGCTGGATCCGGCACAACGGCTGGTGGCCGGACCGGATCGTACGGCTTTTCCGGAGAGGAAGGGGGCGCATGAGCCCCGCCCGGGTCCATGAGGGTCTGGAGGTGAAAGGGCGCGTGGCACCCCTGGAGGATCCCATCGACCACTTCACCGAGAGCCGCCTGAGCGCCGTCCTCCAGAAAATCGACCGCTATTCCACCCTGGGCGCCCTGGAGGCCTACGAAGAGGGCAAGCGGGCCACCGTCTGGGCCGCCTTTGGCCGGGCGGGCTTCACCTTTCTGCAGGGGTACATCCTGCGCCTGGGCATGCTCGACGGGGTCCAGGGGCTGACCCTGGCCATGACGGATTCGATCAACAAGTTCTTCAAGTATGCGAAGCTGAGCGAACTATCCCGCCAGAAGGACCGGGTGAAGCGCTAGTGGACATCTCCTTCGTCATCGTCAACTGGAACACCCGGGAGCTCCTGCGCGACTGCCTGCGATCGGTTTACGACACGGTGCGGGACATCGCCTTCGAGATCATCGTGGTGGACAACGGATCCTCCGACGGCAGCGCGGCTATGCTCCGGGAATCCTTTCCCGGTGTCCGGGTCGTCGCAAACGCTGAAAACAGGGGATTTGCCGCCGCCAACAACCAGGCCTTCCGGGTCATGGAAGGCCGGTACGCTCTGCTCCTGAACACGGACGCGGTCCTGACGGAGGGCGCCGTGGAGGCGCTGTTCCGGTTCATGGAAGGACGACCCGACGCCGCCATGGCCTGCGGCCAGCTTCTCAATCGGGACGGGAGCCTCCAGAACTCCATCGCCGCCTTTCCCACCCTGCTCGCGCTGACGGCCAACATGCCCCTCCTGGAAATCCTTTTCCCCCGGCGGTTCCCCAGCAAGCGTTACCGCCACACGGAGCCGCTGGAGGTGGATTCGGGGGTCGGGGCCTGCCTGATGGTCCGCCGGGAGGCCATGGACGACGCGGGACTCCTGGATGAGCGCTATTTTTTCTATTTCGAGGAGACCGACTGGGCCTACGCCATGTCCCGGAAGGGCTGGAAGGTCTTCCACGTGCCGGCGGCCCGGATCTATCACCTCCAGGGACAGAGCGTCGGCACCGGCATCGCTTCCCGGATGTCCTTCTACCGCTCCCGGTATGCCTTCTTCCGGAAATGGTTCGGCAAGCCTTACTATGTCGCAGTCTGCTGCATTCTCTTCCTCCGCCTTACCGTCAACGCCATCCTGAGCACCGCGGGGATGATCCTCACACTGGGCCTGCACACGGGTCTCCGCCGGAAGGCGGACGTGTACCAGGAACTGCTGGCCTGGCACCTGAGGGGGCTGCCCTGATCGACCCGTCGGATCCATTAATTATCCTTGACTTTTTTTGCTGAAAACAAGACGCAAAGTCCTGCAGGCCTTTGATGACGCGGCTCGATGAATCAGCGTGATGACGCCCCCTGTGAACATGCGGATGGTCTGTTTGCAGGGGAGTTGGAGCCTGAGCCCTGAGTCGCACGGTCATTGAAACCGCTTTGCAGTGGGATCATGCGATGATGACACAGGATCTCTGCAGAGTTTTGGATGAGTGCTGTTCCGTCTGCCACGAGTAAGTCGGATGGTATGGATTATGCAGGCTCTCCGGTCGATATGAATCATTTCAGTTCCGACAGGATTTCGTTCCTGTGGAAGAAAGCGGCCGGGGATCCGGGATGTCCATTGGAGGAAGGCCAGGGAAGGCCAGGCTCCCGGATGATGAGCGGTGTCTGAAATTCGACGCCTGTGTGATGGACTGTTGACGGTCCTTGCTCCTTCCCATCAGAGCGAGCCGCCGGGGGAATGAAGGAAGCAGGACGGATCCCTCGCTGGAAGGCCATGAGCAGTCGTCAGCCATCCTGACCTTGCATCAAGACGGAGCATGACATGTTGAACGGGAAAACGATTCTCATTACCGGAGGCACCGGATCCTTCGGAAAAAAATGTGCCGAAGTCATACTGCAGCGATACAAGCCCAGACGCCTTATCATCTTCAGCCGCGATGAGCTCAAGCAGTTTGAGATGTCCCAGAATCCGGTCTTTGCAGATCATGTCTGCGTCAGCTTCTTCATCGGAGACGTCCGCGACAAGGAGCGGCTCCACCGGGCCTTCCGGGACGTGGATTACGTGATCCATGCCGCAGCCCTCAAGCAGGTGCCGGCGGCGGAGTACAATCCCTTCGAGGCCGTGAAGACCAACATCCTGGGAGCCCAGAACATTATCAACGTAGCCATCGACCAGGGGGTGAAGCGGGTCATCGCCCTCAGCACGGACAAGGCGGCGAACCCGATCAACCTTTACGGAGCAACGAAGCTCTGCTCGGACAAGCTCTTCATAGCGGGCAACTCCTATGTCGGAATGGGGGATTCCCGCTTCAGCGTTGTCCGATACGGCAACGTAATCGGAAGCAGGGGGAGCGTGATCCCATTCTTCATGAAATGCCGCGAGGAGGGATCCATCCCTGTGACGGATCCCCGGATGACCCGCTTCTGGATAACCCTCCAGCAAGGGGTGGACTTCGTCCTCGACAGCCTGGATCGCATGGTGGGCGGTGAAATGTTCGTGCCGAAGCTGCCGAGCATGAATATCATGGACCTTGCGAAGGCCATCGCGCCGGAGTGCCCGGTCCGGGTCATCGGCGTCCGGCCCGGGGAGAAACTCCACGAGCTCATGATCCCCCGGGACGATGCGCGCCGTTCCCTGGAATTCGATTCCTACTATCTGATTCAACCGGACTTCCGGTTCTGGGAACGCCGGTACACCCGGAACGGGGCTCAACAGCTGCCGGAGGACTTCGAATACAGCTCCGACACGAACCCCTGGCGCCTCAGCGTGGAAGAGATGAAGGAGATCATCGGCAGGTTATGATTCCCTATGGCAGGCAGGCAGTGGACGAAGACGACATCCGGGCCGTCGTGGAGGTCCTGCGTTCGGACTGGCTGACAACGGGTCCCCTGGTGGGCCGCTTCGAGGAGACCTTTGCGCAGGCGGTTGGAGCCCGCCATGCCGTGGCCTTCAGCAGCGGAACCGCAGCACTCCATGGATCCATGCATGCGGCCGGGATCGGGCCCGGCGACGAAGTCGTCGTCCCGCCCATGACCTTTGCCGCGAGTGCCAACTCCATTGTCTTCCAGGGGGGCACCCCGGTGTTTGCAGACGTGGACCCGGGAACGCTGCTCATCGATCCGCGATGCGCCGCGGATCGAATCGGACCGAAAACAAAAGCCATGATCGCCGTCGATTACGCGGGCCACCCCTGTGACTACGGCGTCCTTCAGGGACTGGCGAGGGAGCGGGGTCTGATTCTTGTCGCCGACGCCTGCCATGCCCTGGGTGCGACCCTGGACGGCCGCCCCGCCGGGTGCCTTGCCGACATGACGGTATTCAGCTTCCATCCGGTGAAGCACATCACGACCGGGGAAGGAGGCATGGTCACCACCGACAGCCCGGAATTCGCCGAGCGGCTTCGGCGATTCCGCAATCACGGCATCGATACCGACCACCGGCAGCGGGAAGAGAAGGGGCAGTGGTTCTACGAGATGATCGAGCTGGGTTACAATTACCGCATCACCGACTTTCAGTGTGCCCTGGGATTGAGCCAGCTCGCAAAACTGCCCGTCTGGATCGGACGGCGGCAGGCCATCGCCGAACGCTATGACCGGGCTCTGGCGGGCATTCCCGGCGTTCGGCCGATCGCCGTGCGGGCGGGTGTCTCCCACGCCTATCACCTCTATGTCGTCCGGGTCGACGGCCGGAAGGCGCGCATCGAAAGGGACGGAGTCTTCCAAGCCCTGCGCGCCGCCGGAATCGGTGTGAACGTTCACTATATCCCCGTTCATCTCCACCCCTTTTACAGGAACCGCTTCGGAACAGGCCCCGGCCTGTGCCCGGTGGCGGAGGCCGCGTACGTGGAGATCCTGTCTTTGCCCATGTTCCCCACGCTCACGGACAGCGAAATGGACAGGGTGGTGGACACTCTTGCACATGTCGTGTCGCCCGGATGCCGGTGACATGACCTGATTCAACCGACTGCTTATGGACAGCCCTTCAGAACGGCTCATCCTTGGAACGGCGCAACTGGGGATGCCCTACGGGGTGGCCAACCGCAGCGGCCGGCCCGATACGGCCGATGCCAGGGCGATGATCGCCGCCGCCTGGGAAGGCGGAATCCGGACCTTCGACACGGCCCAGGGATACGGGGACAGCGAGGCCGTCCTTGGCTCGATCATCCATGATCTGGGTCTTGCGGATGACATTTGCATCATCACCAAACTGGATCCCGGGATCGACCACCGTAATGCTGCACTTCTCGCCAAGGCTGTCGACAGCAGCATCGGCCGACTGCGGGTTCCCAGGATACATGCACTTCTCCTGCATCGTGAGGAGCAGTTGGATCTGTTGAAAGACGGCCTGGCGGAAAGCCTTTATCACTTCGTTGCCGAGGGAAAAGTCGGGCACATCGGCGTCTCGGTCTATTCTCCCGAAAGGGGCCTGGCGGCTTTGCACGAGGAAGTGATCGACATCGTCCAGTTGCCGGCCAGCATCGTCGACCAGCGTGCCGCGAGGGCGGGCATCGACGCGAGGGCGAAAGAGAAGAACAAGGAGATTCACATCCGCAGCATATTTCTGCAGGGACTCCTTCTCATGGATCCTCGGGATGTGCCGCCGAGAGTCGCTTTTTCCATGCCCGTTCTCGAGCAGTTCGGCCGGCTGATCGCCGAATTCGGCTTGACCAGGCGCGAGGCGGCCATCGGATACATCAAGACGCGCTTTCCGGAGTCCCCGGTTCTTTTCGGCGCGGAGACCAGGGAGCAGGTGCGGGAGAATTTGCGTTCCTGGCAAAATGATGTACCGGAGGTGCTGATCGGCGCTGTTGAGAGCCTGTTTGAGGAAGTGGACGAACGGGTTGTCAATCCATCCCTGTGGAGGGGATAACCGATGAAGACGGTGGCCATTATACAAGCCCGCATGAGTTCCAGCCGCCTGCCGGGGAAAGTCCTGGCAAGCATCCTGGGCAAGCCCCTGCTCTGGCATATGGCCGGTCGCGTGGCCCGGGCCCGGAGTATTGACCTGGTCGCCGTTGCAACATCGACCGACGGCGAAGACAATGCGATCGAGACCCTCTGCCGGCAGGAACACATTGCCTGTTTCCGTGGAAGCCTCGATGATGTCCTGGATCGCTTTTACAAGGCAGCCCTGCATTACGAAGCGGATATCTGTGTCAGGCTGACAGCCGACTGCCCTCTGATCGATCCGGAAGTCGTGGACCGGGTCATTGCCGCATTCAAGGCCGGTGATCTCGACTATATGTCCAACGCCATCGAACCGACGTTTCCCGACGGTCTCGATACGGAAGTCTTCCGGATGGAAGCCCTGACGGCTGCATGTAGCGAGGCCACCCTCAAGTCGGAGCGGGAGCACGTAACGCCGTTCATCCGGAACCACCCGGAACGGTTCCGGGTCGCAAACTTCAAAAACAGCCGGGATCTCTCCGCCATGCGCTGGACGGTGGACGAGGAGCCCGACCTCGCCTTCGTGAGGAAGGTCTATGAGGCCCTGTATCCCGGGAATCCGTCCTTCTCCATGAACGATATCCTCGCGCTCCTGAAGGAGAGGCCCGAGCTGTCCACAATGAACCGGCACATTTCCCGGAACGAGGGTTTTCGGAAATCCATCATGGAGGACCGGCCGGTGACTGGGGCGGGCATCACATTGACGAAATCGCTCGGCATGCAGGAACGGGCGAAGAAGTGCATCCCGGGGATGACCCAGCTTCTTTCCAAGCGGCCCGACCTGTTCTCGATGGGTGTCTGGCCCGGCTATTTCAGCAGGGCCAGCGGCGTCGAGGTGTGGGATCTGGACGACAACCGCTACATCGATATGAGCATCGGAGGGATCGGGGCGAACGTCCTGGGTTACGCCGATCCCGATGTCGATGCGGCCGTCATGGCCGCCGTCCGCCAGGGCAGCTCTTCCTCCCTCAACTGCCCCGAAGAGGTCCTCCTTGCCGAGCTTTTGTGCGAGATCCACCCGTGGGCGCAGAAAGTACGCTTTGCCCGGACAGGCGGCGAATCCATGGCGATCGCCGTCCGCATTGCCCGGGCTGCAACCGGTCGTGACAAAGTCGCTTTCTGCGGATACCACGGCTGGCACGACTGGTACCTGGCGGCCAACGTGGGGACGGAAAACGCTCTCGGCGAGCATCTGCTCCCGGGGCTTGATCCGGCGGGTGTTCCGAGAGCCCTGGCCGGTACCGCCATCCCGTTTCGTTACAATCAGCCGGAGGAGATCCGGGCGATCATGGAGGAACAGGGAAAGGACATTGCGGCCATCATCATGGAGCCGATTCGAAACGACCGTCCGGCGCCGGGATACTTCGACGGGATCAGGATGCTCGCGGACAAGCACGGCGCGGTTCTCATCATCGACGAGATATCGGCGGGTTTTCGCATGAACACCGGGGGCGCTCACCTGGAGCTGGGCATCCGGCCGGATGTGGCGGTTTTTTCCAAGGCGCTGGGTAACGGCTATCCCATCGGCGCCGTTGTCGGCCGCGAAGCGGTCATGGATGCGGCCCAGAAGACCTTTATCAGCAGCACATACTGGACGGAGCGGATCGGACCGGCGGCCGCCCTCGCCATGATCGGGAAGCACCGGCGGATGAACGCCGGAGTGCACCTGATGGCCGTCGGAGAGAGAATCCAGGCCGGGTGGAAGACGATTGCGGCCAGGCACGGCCTCTCCATTGACGTAGGCGGCATCCCTCCGTTGAGCCATTTCTCCTTTGTCGATTCGGGGCAGGCCGTGCTGAAAGCCCTTTTCGTGCAGTGGATGCTGGAAAAGGGATACCTCGCCTCGACGTCCTTCTATTCCATGCTGGCCCATACGGACGGGCATGTGGAGGGGTATCTTGCCGCGGCGGATTCGGTTTTTGAGCGAATCGCCAAGGTCTGTCGGGAAGGCGGGCCCGAGAAGTATCTGAAAGGGAATCCGGCCGTTGCCGGCTTCAAGCGGCTCAACTGATGTATGTTGCGATTCGCACCGACGCCTCGGTGGAGATCGGGACCGGCCACGTCATGCGCTGTCTGACGCTTGCCGGGGTTCTACGGGCAGGGGGAGCGGATGTCCGGTTTTTATGCCGGGAGCTGCCGGGGAATCTCTGCTCACGGATCGAGAAAATGGGTTTTCGGGTATGCCGGCTGCCGGCCGTATCGACCGGCCTTTCGGCGGCGACCCGTCCGGCCGGAACGGTCCATGCCCATTGGCTCGGTGCGGACTGGCAGACGGATTCAAGAGAGACGATGGAAGCGCTTGTTTCTGACGGGCATGGCACGGACTGGCTCGTCGTCGATCACTATGCCATCGGCCGGCCATGGGAATCATCGCTGCGGCCGCATGCAGGGAGGATCATGGTCATCGACGACTTGGCGGATCGTCCCCATGACGCGGATCTCCTCCTCGACCAGAACTATTATGTGAATGCGGCCGGGCGCTACGAACGGCTGGTTCCTGAACCATGCCGCCTGCTGACCGGTCCCGGTTTTGCGCTCCTCAGGGAGGAGTTTGCGGAGGCGGCGTCTTCCGGGATCGAAAGGGATGGCTGCATCCGCCGCCTCTTTGTTTTTTTCGGAGGCAGCGATCTGAGTCATGAAACGGGGAACGTCCTGCAGGGGCTTTGCCTGCTTGCCGGGCGGGATTTTGAAACGGACGTCGTTCTCGGCCCGAACAACGCGAACAGGAAAGCCCTTGCGACGATGGCCGCCGGGATGCCTCGCGTCAACATCCATGAGGGCGCGGAAAACATGGCCCGCTTGATGGCCCGGGCCGATCTTGCGATAGGCGCAGGCGGGATCACGACATGGGAGAGATGCTGTATGGGCCTGCCGGCTCTTGTGATCGCGACGGCCTTCAATCAAATGGAGGCCGTCCGGGATCTGGCCGCTACGGGGTGCATTCATTTTCTTGGAGAAAGCGGACGGGTAACACCTGAAAAGATCCGGGATACGATAGAAGAACTTGCCGGGCATCCGAAGCGGGTGCTGGAAATGGCCATGAAAGGACAGTCGCTGGTGGACGGCCTGGGGGCGAAGCGCTGCATGGAGGCCATGCTGCAGCCCTCTCCGTCACTGTCATGACAAGGAGAATTCATGCCGTACAATAAGAAACGTCTGTTGCTTCTGTTTCCCAACCCGATCGCCACGATCCCCGGCGGCCTGACATACGTGGGCAAGCGATTCAAGAGAAACGGATTCGATGTGAAAATCCACATCAACACGTTTCGAAGCTTCCGCTCCGTCGACCAGCTCCTGCAGGAGATCGTCCGGCCCTTCGCTCCAGATGTTGTCGGGCTCTCCTATGCCACGTTCAACGTCCTGGAGGTCTACCGTCTGCAGCAGAAGCTCCGCGAACAGGGTTACTTCGTCATGGCCGGAGGCAACCATCCGTCCATCCGCCCGGAGGAAGCCCTGCGCAACGGAGCCGATCTTGTCGTTCGCGGGGAGGGGGAGCTTGCCATCGACGACTTCTCGGCATGGTTCGTGGCCGGCCGGGATCCGGCAAGGCGGGCGGACCTTCGCGGAACGAGCTATATAGACCCGGAGGGCCGTGTCGTCCACAACGAGAAGCCGCCGAGGCTGACGGACCTGGATGACCTGGGGGAGATGGACTATTCCGCCATCGATCTGGATGAATTCCGGGTTGCCGACGGCTCCATAAAGGGCCTCAACGTCATCAGCTGCGGCAGGGGATGCCCGTTTCAATGCAGCTTCTGTTCGCACAGGGACTGGATGAAGCACGCCAAACGCAGCGCCGACAGCATCCTCGAAGAGATGGTCCGTCGGAACGAGGCATATGGCATCACGGACTTCTGGATGTCCGACGAGACCTTCACCGTCGATCGGGACCACATCCATGAATTCTGCGACAAATTCATCGCGGCGAAGCTTCCCTTCAAGTGGATGATGGGCACCAGGGCGACGAGCGTCGACGAGAAGCTTCTACGGAAAATGATGCAGGCCGGTCTGACCCAGGTCACCTATGGGATAGAGAGCGCGAACGACGAGACCCTGAAGAGGACGAGAAAGGGCTATACCGCCAGGCAGGCCCTGGAGACGGTTGTCATGACGGGGAATCTGGGACTTCCCATGTATGTCAATCTCATGACCGGTTTTCCCTGGGAGACGCCGGAGCATGTCGAAGACGACATCCGGTTCATCAGGTCCGTAGAAAAGCACGTGAACTGCTTTCAGCTGTACGGTGCCGTCATTCCATACCCGGATACGCCGATCTACGAAGATTACCATGAGAAAGCAGGATTCACGGATTTCTGGTTGCAGGATAAGTTCCAAAGTGCGGGCATGGTCATCTATCAGAACGTGGCGAACCCGTACAAGGTGAGCACCTATTTCCAGCGGAACCTCTACGACGACACATATGTGGCCGAGGACTTCTTTTTCCGATTCACCCCGGAGTACAAAAGGGCCGTCGCCAGGATGGGGCTCCTCATCGGCCGCAAGGCAATCGAAGCACAGAGCCTCTCCCGCGTCCGTCGGCATGGGAAATACGCACTGGGCTGGGCCTCTCATGCGCTCTACCGTATGAGTCCCAGGCTCGAGCAGAGGATCGTGGGATCCCTGGTCACGGTCAATCGGGTGCATGACAGCCGATTGACGGGCAAATTCATCAAAAATTGACCGGCATCATGGAACGCCCGTCCATTCTTATCGCCTGCCATGACACAGGCGCCGCCAATGCCCTCTCCGGGCTCGCCGAATCCTGGAGAAGGGAGGGCAGCCCCGTATGGGCGGTCACGATGCATTATGCCTCGCAGGTCTTTTCGAAAGCGGGTCTCCGGCAGGATATTGCCTTCCGGACGGACATGACCAGGGAAGATGTCTGCGACACGCTCGACGCCTTCCGCCCGGATGTTCTGCTGCTCGGCTCCAGCCTCGATTCACAGGGGGAGAGGTTTTTTGTGTCGGAGGCCCGGGAGCGGGGGATCCTCGCCGCGGGACTGGTGGACTGGTGGTCCAATTTCGGGCAGCGTTTTTCAACGCCCGGGACCCTGGATCTCCGGTACTTGCCCGATGTCGTTGCCATCCCCGATGGCGATGCAGGGGAGGGATGTGTTGCGGAAGGAATTCCAGCCGAAGCCATCCGCGTTACCGGGAATCCATACTGGGAAGACCTGGTCGGGATTTCCCGTTCGCATCGGGAGTTAACCCGGGACAAGGTGCGGTCCTGTCTCAACGTTTCCCCGGAGACCCGGCTTATCCTGATCGTGTCGGGCAACATCCGGAACCTCGGGCTCGATCTGGGCTACGATGAAGGTGATTTGTTCCGGGCGGTCGCCTCATTGTCGAATAACAGCGATGTCCGCCCGCCGGTCTCATGGGCCGTAAAACCGCACCCGCGGGAATCCCTGGCCGATTTGCGGGACCTCCTGGCCGCGTCCGGACTCCGGGAGCCGCTGATCCTCCCGGATACGGAACCCCTGGACGCAGTCTGCGCCTCTGACGGCGTTTTCGGCATGTGTTCCAGCCTTCTGTTCGAAGCGGCCCTCCTGGGGAAGAAGGTGGTCTCTTTTCAACCGGGCCGCAACCGGGACAAGCTCGAATATCTCCGAATATTCGACCATCTCGGGATTCCCGTTCTCACGGAAACCGGTCCGGTCCGTGACGTGCTTGCCGGCCTTGCCGGTGACCGGGGGCAGGCTCCGGATCTGAGCCGGCTGCCGCGGCCGATCGGCAGGGGGACGGCCGGGATGAATCTGAAACGGATCCTGAGGGATGAGTGGGAGGCCAGGAGGAGCCATGGACAGTCGCTATCGGCTTGTTAATGATCCGACTTACGGTTATCTGCGCGTCGATCCCGTCCCGACGCAGGAGGAGGTCGACCGCTACTACAGGGAGGAATTCTATTCGGCCCTTCCGCAATTCAACGATTCCGAACTGGCGGTCCAGGAAGAGGAAAAGGAGTTCTTCGACAGCCGCTGGGAGGCGATCTGCAGGATCTGCGAACGCCACTTCGGCCGCCTGGCCGGCCTTTCGGCATTCGATGTCGGCTTCGGGTTCGCTCAGGCGCTGCTGTATTTCCGTACCCGGGGGATGAACGTCAGCGGCCTGGAGCCGGCTCCGGAGGGCGTGGCTTATGCCCGTGGAAAGGGCCTGGATGTTTTTCAGGCGAACATCGAGGATATCGAATGCGTCGGGGAGCGGCGTTTCGATGTCGTGACGATCATCAATGTGCTCGAACACCTGAGGCAGCCCGCGGAGACCCTCCTGAACGTGCGAAACGGCCTCCTTCATGGGGACGGGCTGCTCGTCGTCGATATAGCCAATGAGTTCAACGACTTTCAGACGGCCGCCGACGAGGAGTTCGGACTCGGAAAATGGTGGCTGTGCCCGCCGAACCACATCAACTATTTTTCCGGATCGAGCCTGTGCCGCCTCCTGGAGGCGTGCGGATACCGGATCGTTCATCGGGAGGCCTCCTTCCCGATGGAGATGTTTCTGCTGATGGGGGAGGTCTACGTCGGAAACGGGGATGCAGGCAAGGCCTGCCATCAGAAAAGGGTGTCCTTCGAGAACGTTCTTCGGAAGCGAGGCAAAGGAGAGAAATTGTCGCGGTTCTATCAGGCCCTTGCCGAGCTCGACCTCGGGCGCCAGATCGTTGTTTTTGCCACGCCGGACCTATCGAAATGAAGACCGTCCGGATATCGGACCGTTGAGGTCATGGAACCATGGAATTCATCCATCTTGCTCGCTATCTGAACGTAACGAACCCGAGGCTGCTTCCCTTTGCGGAGTTGAGGAGAATGCCCCCCCTGTTCTTCACGCAGGATTTGAATCTCGACGGGGAGGCGGAAAACAGGGAGTATGCGATGGAGCTCGCATCCCGGGGATTGGCGGTCGTTCCGATCCGCCGGCGGCCCCCGGAGTCGAATTTTGTGAACCGGCAGGAATTCCCTCGCCGGGTCATTTTTGAAATGACGAGCCGATGCAATTTCTTCTGCCGCATGTGCCCGCAGCAGAACCTGACGCGCCCCAGGATGGACATGCCGGGGGAAGCGTATCGCAGGGTCATCGACGAGATCGACGGCCACGGCATCGAGGGCCTCTGGCTTTACCATTTGGGAGAGTCCCTGCTTCACCCCGAGTTCAGGGATAATATCCGCCACATCAGCACCAAGAAGAACCTCGGGGTGATCTGGATGAGCACGAACGGGCAGTATTTCACCGAAGAAAACATCCGCTGCGTTCTCGATTCAAACATCGACTATGTCAATTTCTCGGCCCATGCCGTAACGGAAGAGACTTATAAGACCGTCGCGTCCCAGGGTGATTTCCCTGTCGTGCAGGGGAATCTCGAGACCTTCTATCGCCTGAAGGGGACCGAGGCGCTTCCCAGGAAGCCGTATCTCCACTGCCAGATGATCGAGCAGGAGACGACGGCCCATGAGGTCGATGCCTTTATCTCCAGGCATTTCCAGAGGGGTGAGATCGTCAGCGTCAACATGCTTGAATACGTGAACCTGCCGAACAACCAATACGGAATGCGCCAACGGGAAAGAAAGCCCCTGACTTCATGTCTGAGGGTGTCGCGGAACGACTGTTTCATCTGTTCGAACGGCCACGTCACGCTGTGTGACGCCGCTTACAACGGCGAGCTGTACCTCGGCAATATCCACGAATCTTCTCTCTACGACATCTGGAACGGAGAGCAGCGACGTCGGATTCTCGATCTCAACCGACAGGGGAGGATGGCGGAAATCCCCTTCTGCAGGGGTTGCACGGATTACGATATATGAAGGACCGCATCCATCTTGCCCCCTTTTCCGTGGCCCACATCGGCAGGACGTTTGAATGGGTCAGAGAGCCTGATTTCCAGAGGATCTTCCTCATGCGGCAGGCGCCGACATGGGAGGGCCACCTGGATTATTTCCGCAGGGTTCTGGCTGACAAACGTCAGCGGGTATATGCCGTTGTGGAAGATGAACGGCATATCGGCAATGGCGGCATCAAGAACATTTCTACGAACGATCGGTCCGGAGAACTTTGGATCTACATCGGTGACCTCGCCGACCGGGGGGGAGGGGCCGGTTCCCGGGCTACGGAACTCCTGATGCAGGAAGGATTCCGGAATCTGGGGCTGCGGGCCGTCCGTGTCCATGTTGCCGATTTCAATGAACAGGCCATTCGGATGTACCGGAAATTGGGATTTGCCGAACCGGCATTGCCTGGAGACGATGAAGATTGGAAAGGCCGGGGCTGTACCGTAATTCGATTGGAAGCGAGGAACGATTCATGAAAGTTGCCATGATGCAACCGGCCTTCATGCCGTGGCAGGGTTTCTTCGGTCTGATCCGGCAGGTGGATTGCTTCATCCTGCTGGATGACTTTCAGTTTTCCGTCCAGAGCTACCATCAGCGCAACCGCCTGTTCGTCAACCCCGGCCAGGTGGACTGGTATTCGGTTCCGATTGTGAAGGCCGTTTCTTATCAGGCGCCCCTCAATAAGGCAAAAATCGATGAGAAGAGTCCATGGCGAAAGAAGATGTGGAAGCGCATCGAGCAGAATTACCGGAAGGCTCCCTTTTTCACCGAATTGGCGGGGCCGCTGCAAGAATGGCTCCTCAAGCCCTGGGACAACCTTGCGGAGCAGAACATGGCCTTCATACACAGGGTCTGTGGCCTTCTCGGGTATGCCCCGGAATTTCGAACAAGCTCCGGATATCCGGGAGCCGGAGAGCGTTCCCTCCGGGTCGTCGAACTGCTGAAATGGGCCGGTGGAGATTCGTATTATTCTGCCCGCGGTTCCTTCGAATACATGAGGGAGGACGGTGTGTTTCCGCTTGCGTCGATCCCAACCTGCTTTCAACGCTTCATTCCCCGGCCCTACGATCAGATCGGCTCTCCCGGGCAGTTCGTCCCGTATCTCTCGATTCTGGATGCACTGATGAATGTGGGGCCGGACGGGACCAGGGATCTGATCGAGGGTGGCAACGAGGAGTGGTCGAGCTGGGATGACATGATTGCCCGGCCTGCACGGGAGTTGCCCGATGGGGCCGAGCCAGTGGGGAGTTGATGCCATGTCCGGATTTGAGATCGCCGGGAGACCCGTTGGACCCGGACATCCGGTTTACATCGTCGCGGAGATGTCCGGAAATCATAACCAGGACTACGGCACGGCGGAGAGAATCGTCAGGGCCGCAAGGGACTGCGGGGCGGATGCCGTCAAGCTTCAGACCTATACGGCGGACACGATCACGATCGATTGCGACAGCGGCCTGTTCCGGGTCGGCTCCGGGAACCTCTGGTCGGGGCGAACCCTTTACGATCTCTATCAGGAGGCCCATACGCCCTGGGAATGGCAGCCACGCCTGAAAACACTGGCGGAGGGCATGGGCATGCACTGCTTCAGCACGCCTTTCGATGCCTCGGCCGCGGATTTCCTGGAGATGATGGAGGTGCCCGCCTACAAGATCGCGTCCTGCGAACTCGTCGACCTTCCCCTGATCGAGTATGTCGCCCGGAAGGGGAAGCCGGTAATCCTGTCGACGGGAATGGCCGGCCGGGAGGAGATCGCGGATGCCCTGAACGCGGTCCGGAATGCCGGCATGCCCCATGTCGCCCTGCTGAAATGCACGACTGCGTATCCCTCGCCTCCGGACGAGATGAACTTGCTCACCATCCGGCGGATGGCGGAGGATTTCGGCGTTCCCGTCGGTCTGTCGGACCACTCCCTGGGCATCGAAATCCCCGTTGCCGCCGTGGCTGTCGGTGCCTGCATCATCGAGAAGCATCTGGTTCTGGATCGCTCGGCCGGGGGACCCGATCATGCCTTTTCTCTCGAACCCCATGAGTTTAAAGCCATGGTCGATGCCGTGAGGAGCGTCGAGAAGGCCCTGGGCCGCGTCCGGTACGGTCCGGGCGAGAGCGAAGCTGCCAGCCTTGCGTATCGCCGGTCGCTGTTCGTCGTCCGCGATGTGAAGAAGGGCGAGGTTTTTACTCCGGAGAACGTCCGGTCCATCCGTCCCGGCCATGGCCTCCCGCCAAAATGCCTGCCGGATGTCCTGGGAAAGAGGGCGGCACGAGATATCGAACGGGGGACGCCGCTCGGCTGGGAGATGATTCTTTGAGTGGACGGCGGATGAAGGTGTTTTGGATCGGCTGCTGATCCTGAAGAGGAAGGGGTAATTGTGAACATTCTTGTCATCAATGTGTCTTTGAGGCCCCAGTCGCCCGTCAAGCTGTTCCCGATCGGGCTGGGGTTCATCACGACGGTCATGAAGAGGGCCGGTTTTGACTTCGATCTACTCGACATCGATGCGCACAGGTATTCGGACGCCGAGGTGAGAAAGCTGGTCGGAAAGAAGAAATACGATGTCGTCTGCATGGGATGCATTGTAACGGGCTACAGGATCGTCAAATCCCTTGCCCGCGTCATCAAAGAAATTCATCCGCGGGCAAAGATCGTCGCCGGCAACTCGGTGGCGACTTCGATTGCCGAAACGCTTCTGATGAAGACCGGGGTCGATGTCGCCGTCATCTCGGAAGGGGATGAAACGATCGTCGAGCTGCTGCACGCTTTTGCCGAAGACACCCCACTGGATGAGGTGAAGGGGATCTGTTTTCTTCGCGATGGGGGAGTGATCAGAAACCCCGCCCGGCCCTTGATCAAGGACATCTCGTCGCTGCCGTTCATCGATTTCTCCCTCTTCGACATTGACATCTACATTGAGGCTTCCCGGCAGCATGCCAACGATCCTCTGCCGATGAAAAGGGACGAGATCAGGGCCATGCCTGTGAACACGGCAAGAGGATGTGTCGCGAACTGCACGTTCTGTTATCACGTCTTCAAAAATGCTCCCTATCGTTACAGGAATCCGGATTCCATCGTCCGTGAAATAAAGGAGCTGATCTCCGGATACCAGATCAATTACATCCTGTTCTGGGATGAACTGACTTTCTTCTCGAAGAAACAGACCGTTGCCCTGGTGGACAGGCTGCTTGCAGAAGACCTCCGGATCCATTGGGCCGGGAGCTGCCGGGGGAATCTTTTCGACTGTGAAGATGATCTTGAAATCATGGAGAAAATGAAGAAGTCAGGATGTGTCAGCATGGCATATTCACTGGAATCGTCGGATCCCTCGATTCTGAATATGATGAACAAGCGCGTCTCCGCAGAACAGTTCAGCGCCCAGACCGGCCTGTTTCATCGGGCCGGCATACCGGTCGGGACAAGCATTGTGTTGGGCTACCCCCAGGAGACGCCGGATACGATCCGCCGGACCTTCGACTGCTGCATTGAAAACCGGATCTATCCCTCGGCGGGATACCTGCTCCCCCAGCCGGGATCTCAGATGTATGAATACGCCCGGGAGCACGGATTCATCGACGGGGAGGAAGAGTACCTCCTGAAGATGGGCGACCGGCAGGACCTGCGCCTCAACATGACCGCCATGATGGACGAGGAATTCGAAAGGAACGTCCTGGAAGGCCTGAAGCGCTGCAACCGTATCCTGGAGGTCGGTCTCGAGGAGAGAAACCTCATCAAGACCCAGTATTATCGGGCCAAAGACAGGGTTCTGGGATCCTGATGGCTGAAGCTGCCCGGCAATGGATCCGGGGAGACCAATAGACGCTATCCGCAGACATGCCAGCGGTTGGTGTCTCTCAGGGCTCGTCTGTGCTCCATCCCGGATGAGCATGACGCCTGTCCGGTGGATGGGCCACCCGGGCCTTGCCATTCCTTGCATAGAATTATCTTGACTTCGAGCGATCCTATCGAGTAGGTACGCACCTGTTTTTCGATTTCCCATTTCCCACCCCTCCGACAAAAATCTTGACTTCCCATAGAAAAATCGAGTAGCTTCGCACTCGTTCATCGTTTGAACAAAGGGAAAAGATGCCCGAATCGTCGTATTTCAGCCTGGAAAACGAGGAAGTCCTGAAAGTCCTCCGGGAAATCAAAGAGAGCCCGGAGTTGACCCAGCGGGAGATTGCCGCCCGGCTGGGGATCAGCGTCGGGAAGGCCAATTTCCTCATCAAGTCCCTGGTCGGCAAGGGGTTCGTCAAAGCCCACAACTTCAAGAATTCCAATAATAAAATTGCATATCTGTATGTTCTGACTCCGCAGGGGATGGAAGCCAGGGCCCGTGCCACCTACCATTTCCTGAGGCGAAAGATAGAGGAATACGAGCGGCTGCAAACGGAAATCCAACGATTGACACAGGAGGTAAGGGAAAGCGGCATCCCGGCGGATATCAGCCAGTAAATAGCCTTTTCGCCCCTGTTCGGGGTGAAATCATGCCGCGGCGGTGGAAGGAAACATCCATATCTGTTCAATGCTGGGCAGAGCGGGTCGTTTTGCAAGTATCCAATATGACAAAAATCCTATCATCGGCCAAGGCTGGATGGAATCCAGGGGGCGGAGCTTTATCCGACACCGGCCGCGATATTCCGTTTTCACGAGCAATCGATGGTACCGCTCGCCTGATTTGTTCCTGCTCCCGGGCTTCCGGGTGGACGGGCGCGAACCGAATGAACAATCGACCATAAGAAAAAGAGGAGAAGGACATGAGTGTGGACAACGGTGTGAGCACATCCCCGAGTGGCGAGACATTTCCCCTTCCCGGTCCGGAGGATTATGATCAGGAGAATCGGCGCCTTCGCGAATTGGAAGTGGCGCAGAGGGCCTTGGGCCGGGAGATTGTGGTGGTCATGGGCGTCGGTTTCGTGGGTGCTGTCATGGC